>CAJAIJ010000059.1 GCA_903939845.1 uncultured Solirubrobacterales bacterium | reverse complement strand
CAGCTGGCCAAGCTCGAGAGGCTGCGCGAGGAGCGGGACCAGGGAGCCGTCGACCGGGCGCTCGAGGCGCTCACCAGGGCGGCCGAGACCGGCGAGGGCAACCTGCTCGAGCTCGGAGTCGAGGCTGCAAGGGCGTGGGCGACCGTCGGCGAGATGAGCGAGGCTCTCGAGAAGGTCTATGGTCGTCACGCAGCCGAGATCAAGTCGATCGGCGGCGTCTACCAGGAGGAGATCGGAGTGGATTCGGAATCTTTCTCACGGGTCAAGCAGAAGGTGCTCGACTTCGAGCGGGCCGAGGGCAGAAGGCCCCGGATCCTGGTCGCCAAGATGGGCCAGGACGGACACGACCGCGGCCAGAAGGTGATCGCGACTGCCTTCGCCGACCTCGGCTTCGACGTCGACATCGGACCGCTCTTCCAGACTCCTGACGAGGTCGCCCGCCAGGCGATCGAGGCAGACGTCCACGCGGTCGGGGTCAGCACCCTGGCAGCAGGCCACCTCACTCTCGTCCCGGCCCTTCGCAAGGCACTCGATGACCTCGACCGACAGGACATCGGGATCGTCGCCGGTGGCGTGATCCCGCCGGTCGACTTCGAGCCGCTCAAGGAGGCAGGGGCCGACCTCATATTCCCGCCCGGCACGGTGATCGGCGAGGCGGCCGACGAGCTGCTCGATCTCCTGGCCGAAAGGCGCGGCCTCGACCTGAAGACGGTCTGATGGCGGCCGGTTCCTCCGTCGCCGAGCTGAAGGACGGGATCCTCTCGGGCGACCGGGGTGCTCTCTCCCGCGCCATAACCCTTGCCGAGAGCTCGCGGCCCGAGGACCAGACCAAGGCCCAGGAGCTGATCGCAGAGCTTCTTCCGAAGACCGGCGGCTCGGCCCGTGTGGGTCTGACCGGAGTCCCGGGTGCCGGCAAGTCGACCACGATCGAGGCGCTCGGCCTCTGGCTGGTCGAGCGCGGCAAGAAGGTCGCGGTCCTGACCATCGATCCCTCCAGCGCCCGGACCGGCGGCTCGATCCTCGGTGACAAGACCCGGATGCAGAACCTCTCGGTCTCTGAGGACGCCTACATAAGGCCCTCGCCGACCGGCGGGGTGCTCGGCGGAGTCGCTCGCCGGACCCGCGAGGCGATCCTGCTCTGCGAGGCAGCCGGCTATGACGTCGTCCTGGTCGAATCGGTCGGGGTCGGACAGTCCGAGTCCGAGCTCGCCGATCTGGTCGACACCCTCTGCCTGCTGCTGGTGCCCGGCACCGGTGACGAGCTCCAGGGCATCAAGCGCGGAATCATGGAGACGGCCGATGTGGTCGTGGTCAACAAGGCAGACGGCGAGAGGGTCAACCTGGCCAAGCGGGCAAGGGGGGACTTCCGGCAGGCGATCCACATGCTGCCTCCCTCGACACCGGGATGGGAGACCCCGGTCCTGACCGCCTCGGCTTTGGAGGGCACCGGTCTGGCCGAGATCTGGGATGCGGTCGAAGGCCATCGCGAAGTCCTGGCCGAGTCCGGCCTGCTCGATGAGCGCCGAAGCCACCAGAAGCGGGTCTGGCTCGACTCGATGATCGAGGAGGCGGCTTTGAGGTCCTTCTTCGACCGGGCCGGAGTGGCCGAGGCCGTCGAATCGGCCAGGGTCGCGGTCGAGGCAGGAGAGAAGACCGTCCCCGAGGCCGTGCTCGACATCCTCGGGGCGGCGGGCCGGTGATCGAGCCGGACGACGTCCAGATCCGGGTTCTCGGCTGCCTGATCGAAAAGCAGCGGACCACCCCGTCCCAGTATCCACTCTCGCTCAACTCGCTCAGGCTGGCCTGCAACCAGGCGACGAACCGCGATCCCGTCGTCGATTACGACGAGGCCACGGTCCGGGCCGCCCTCGGCGAGCTCGGCCGCCGCGGCTGGATCCGGTCGGCCTCCGGCCACTCCTCCCGCACCGCCAAGTACCGCCAACTGCTCGATTCCGAGCTGGGCCTGGCCGATGATGAGATCTCGGTCCTCACGGTGCTGATGCTCCGCGGCGACCAGACTCCTGGCCAGATCAAGCAGCGGACCGAACGGATGCACCCCTTCGCAGACCTCGACGAGGTGATGCTCACGATCGAGGGCCTGATCGAGCGCGACCTTGTCCAGAGACTTCCCCGCCGGCCGGGCCAGAAGGAGGAGCGTTTCCGTCAGACGATCGGCGGCGCGGCAGATGGCGAATCAACCGTCGGTGAAGAGCCACCGACCACATCCGACTTCGAGGAGCGCCACCCGGTCCCCGGTCCGGCGGCTTCCGTGACTGAATCAGATCTGGCCGAGAAGGTCGCCCGTCTCGAGGCAGAGATGAAGGCGCTCAAGGCCGAGCTCGCGATCATCCGCGAGAGGCTCGAAGCCGACCGCGAGAACTGACTGCCTTTCAGGGCGGGCGGGCAGGACGACCGCATCGGGCCGGTACCGGCCCGGAAACCTCAGGGTCCGCTCGTGCCCCTGGTCAGCTTCCCGACCGGAATCGCGATCACGTGGGCCTGGGCGATCTGAGGGTCTCCGGCCGTCTTCAGGCAGGAGAGCGAGGCTGCCTGGGGCGTCGTGGGCGAGAACGTCCCGTTCAGGGCGAGCGGCATCACCGCGGTCTGCGAAACCGTGAAGTTCTGGGCCGCATCGGTTCCGAGCGAGCAGATGATCCGGTTCACGGCCCCTCCGCCTCCGATTATGTTGGCCCTGCCGAGCAGCACGTAGTTGCCCTTGGGCAGAACTGCCGTGTTGATCACGGTGTCGAAGGTCGAAGAGATGGGCTGGAGAGTCGCGTCCTTGCTCCCCTCCCAGGCGTTCGGCTTCACCTGACCGCTCTTGAAGTCCTTCAAAAGCAGCGAGCCGTCCTTCACCTTGTTCGAGTTGACGGCCCTGTTTTTCAGCTGCTTGGTCCCGACAGAGTTCTTCGGGATCTGGATCGCGGCATATGAGGCACCGCCGAGGGCGACCACCAGAGCGATTATCGACACGACCAGCGAAGGAGTAATCCGTCTCTTCATTCACCAATCATCGGT
>CAJAIJ010000058.1 GCA_903939845.1 uncultured Solirubrobacterales bacterium | reverse complement strand
GGACTTCCACTTCCCGAACTCGTTTGCCGGAATCGCCCGGGGATTCATCCCCCCCTTTTCAGTCCTGCAGGGATCATCGCGATCCGGATTCTCCGGGCAGAACTTGCCGTTGCCGGCCACCCCGACCTCGATCGGCTGCTTCTTGTACCTGTAGCTGTTGACGAAGTCGACCTCGATGCCCCTGAGGTCACCGAACGAGTTTCCGATCGATTCAGACCAGGCCTGTGTCTTGCCCCCGGATGCCTCGCGATCCGGTTCCTCGTCGCTACTGCCACAGGCGGCAAGCGTCAGGGAAGAGGCAGCGAGAAGTGAAACCAGGGCGAGCGGGATGAGGCGTGAACTTCGCTTGAACATAAAATTTATCCTTTTTTCGAAACGATTCGATTTCAGTATGGCCGGAAGGTACCATATCTTCATGTGGGAAACCCGGCCCTCTGGTCCCGAACCCGCAAAACGGACTTCGGACGGGAGCGAAACAGAGGCAGGGTTGATCAGGGTTCCCGGGTGTGATTGCTCGTGAGCGGGTCAGCGGGGGACTAAGCATTGAAACGGCAGGAGATGAAGGGTCGCTGGTCCGGCTCTTTGTTCCCGCTTGTTGTCGGCAGGCCTTGAAGCCGGGGCCGGAGAAGTCGCCCGCCGGGTAGGTTTCAGCGATGGATCCGCCCGATTCGAGCAGGTCGATCATGAGGCTGACAGGCGTCTACGATGCCAACGGCTCCCTTTCGGGTGAGCTTGCCTACTGGGTAGGGGCCCGGTTGGGGCGCCGGCACTGCGCCCTTTGCGACATCACCCACGGCCTGATCAGGGAGAGGCCGGAGTGGCTTCGTCTGCAGGGTCAGCTGCCGGTCGAGTTCACTGCCGTCCACCTGGACGAGCGTGAGCCGGTCGTTGCCGATGCGAGCCACGGCAGGGCGCCCTGCGTGGTCGCCGTTTTTGACGACGGCTCCGCAGAGGTTGTGATCTACCGGGACGAACTGGAAGCCTGTGGGGGAGACCCACAGAGCCTCTTTGAGCTTCTGTCGCAGGTCTCCGGAAAGTGAGCGGGTATATTCCCTTGGTGGCCATGTCATCAGCCTCGATCGGAAGCCAACCGTGAGCGCGATTTTGGCCTCGGCCAGGGAGAGGTATTCTGCCTCAAAGCTGAAGTTCTTTGCCGGGAGGCTACTTCTCACCGCGGTGCTTGTTTTCGGCTCCTTTGGTCTGTTTGCTACGGCTGCGACGGCACTCTCGCCCCCGGTGGTTGACCCTGCGGCCTTTCTGTTTGATCCAACCAAGGTCGTTGAAATCGAAATCGATCTTTCCGAGGATGCGATTACAGCGCTAAACGACGCCCCCTACGAGTACGTGAGCGCGACCTTCACCATGGTCGACGGAGCAACTGTCTACGGCCCCTGGCCTGTGCAGGTGAAGCTGAAGGGGAAGTACGGCTCGTTCAGGCCCCTGAGTGGCAAGAGTGCCTTCAAGCTCAAGTTCGGAAACTCGGGCCAGCGGGTGGGCGGCCTGAAGAAGATGACCCTCAACAACATGGTTCAGGACGGAACCAACGTCCACGAGGCGATCGGGTATGAGCTCTTCCGCGCGATGGGGGTTCCGGCTCCCCGGACGAGTTACGCCGTGGTCTCGGTGAACGGGGTCGACTACGGCCTTCATCTGAATATCGAGACCCTCGACGATGTGTTCCTGAAGAAGTGGTTCGGGCCGTCGAACACCACCCACCTCTACGAAGGAAACTACGGCGACTGGCTGGGGAGCGTTTTTGACCCCTTCAGTGCCCATTACGAGGTTGATGAGGGAAACGAGGAGCAGCGGGACGACCTCGCGGCGCTCCTCGTCGCATCCCAGACTGAAGGGGACGGCTGGCTGGCCGCCGTGGACGCGGTGGCTGACCTCGATCAGATGATCAAGATGTGGGCGGTTGAGCACTACATCGGCCATTGGGACGGCTACGCCCATGGTCTGACCAACAACTACTACCTGCACAGCAATGCGGCAGGCGAGTTCACGGTGCTTCCCTGGGGGATCGATCAGACGAGCAATGACGTCAACTTTCAGTTTGGTGTGCCCTCGGGTGGCTCCATCTGGGTCCGGTGCGTCACCGACGATCGCTGCCGGAGCAGATACATCGACGCTCTGGCCGCTGTGAACGTGAAGGCCATGGAGCTCGATCTCGGCACGAAGGCCGTGACTCTCTGGAACAACATTTCCGACGAAATCGAGGCCGACAACCGCCGGGAGTACTCCTTCGAGGATTCCGCCTCCTGGATCAACTCGGTTCCGGATTTCTATACAGGCCGACCGGCCGTGCTCCAGGCCTGGCTTGCGGTCGCCAATGCTCCGGTCAATACCGCCCAGCCCTTCATCTCGGGGACGGCCGAGGTCGGCCAGACACTGACTGCCGATCCCGGACGCTGGACGGGCGAGCCGGACCCGACCTTCACCTTCCAGTGGTGGCGGTGCGAGGCTGATGGTTCGGCCTGCACCGATATCGGATCCGACCTAAGCACCTACACCCTCAAGCCTGATGATTATTTGAAGGTGATCGAAGTCTCGGTCACCGCCTCCAACGGGCTTGAACCCGATGCCACGGTGGCCAGCCAGCGCACCGTTGAGATCGTCGGTCTGGCGCCGCTAAATGGCGATTCACCGGAAAACCGACCGTCGGTGAGCGGGGTGGCCAGAGCCGGCCGGACGCTGACCGCCGATCCGGGTGCGTGGTCCGGTGTGCCAGCTCCGACCTTCTCCTTCCAGTGGTGGCGGTGCGAGGCCGATGGTTCGGCCTGCTTTGAAGTCGGCTCCGGCGAGAGCACCTACGCCCTCTCTGCCGCTGATATCTCAAAGAGGATTGAGGTGAGTGTCACGGCGTCCAATCCGGTCGGCTCTGAAGCCTCGACGAGCCTGCCGACCGAGCGCATCTACCCGGCTCCCGTCTCGCTTCTGACTACGCCCTCGGCCTCGACCAGGGCCAGAAAGGCGACCTTTCGCTTTTCCACCTCGGCCCCGGGGCCGATCTTCAGGTGCAGGTTCGGCTCGGCCGCCCTGAAGCGCTGCGGCTCACCGAAGACCTATCGCAACCTCAAGCCGGGAAGGCATGTCTTCAAAGTCACCGTAACCTCAGCCGGACTCACCAGCCCGCCGGTTACTTTCCGCTGGAGGGTGAGGTAGCCCGGCTAAGCACGGGTATTGTCTCTCCGTTTCCAAACGAAAGGCATTGAGCGTTCAAAGCACCTGTAGTTGTCTTGTCCCTGATGGCCGCTGGCGCACTTGCTTCGGGATCGGGCCAGGCAAGGGTGCTCTCGAATTTCCCGAGGCGGTTGGCATCCACGGAGAACAGAACCTCTCCGTTGTAGGACTTCCACTTCCCGAACTCGTTTGCCGGAATCGCCCGGGGATTCATCCCCCCCTTTT
>CAJAIJ010000057.1 GCA_903939845.1 uncultured Solirubrobacterales bacterium | reverse complement strand
GGACTTCCACTTCCCGAACTCGTTTGCCGGAATCGCCCGGGGATTCATCCCCCCCTTTTCAGTCCTGCAGGGATCATCGCGATCCGGATTCTCCGGGCAGAACTTGCCGTTGCCGGCCACCCCGACCTCGATCGGCTGCTTGGCATACCGGTAGCCGTTGACGAAGTCGACCTCGATGCCCCTGAGGTCACCGAACGAGTTTCCGATCGATTCAGACCAGGCCTGGGTCTTGCCGCCGGATGCCTGGCGGTCGGACTATTCGTCGTCGCTGCTGCAGGCTGCCAGCACGAGGGCCGAACTCGCAAGAAGGGAAACCAGAGCTACGGGGAGGAGGCGGGAACTACGCTTGAACATGTGGATCTTCTCTCTTTCGAAACGATTCGATTACCGGGCCGGGAAGATAGCAGGTCATCCCGTGGCCGCTGTGCGCCAGCGGCGGGTACGAGATGACCTGGGACCCGATTGGCCGGTCACCGAGGGTGCCGAGATGTCGGCAGCGTGTCCCTCTTTCCGGAGGCGCTCAGGCGGGCAGCAGGATGACCTCGCCCGACTCGGCGTTGCCGGCAATGGAGCGGTCGAAGGTAAGGAGCGGGACCCCGTTCCGGCGGGCGACGGTCAGGAGGTGGGCATCGGTGACCTGACGGTAACCGTGGACTTCGGGGAAGTCGTCGTCGGTTATCGAGACATCGTCGGTCAGGAATCGGTGCTTCCCGACCTTTCTCAGCTCGGCCAGGAATCGGGTGGCCGAGGCAACATCTATTCGGTGGGGGAGGACCTTCGGGTTGGAGGAGACCCGGACGAACCCGCTCTCGGTTATCGGGCAGGTCTGCCACCCCTCGTCTGACTGGTCCCTGAACCACTCCCGGACCGCCCGGTGGTGGACGTGCGAATCCCACCCGAGTGCAACCAGGGCATTTACGTCGAGGAGTGCCACCGGTTCAGTCCTCGTCGATGGCCCGGCGAACCATCTCCGGCGTGATCGGGGGAGACCCTGCGGGGACCCGGATCACGGGGAATCCATTTTCCGAATCGACCTTGGTCGGGGTCAGGCCCTCCCTGATCAGATCCGAGACGACCGAGCCGATCGAGCGACCCTCGATACCGGCAAGCTCTCTGGCTGCGGCGATCAGGTCGTCGTCGATTTCCAGGGTGGTTCGCACTGTTTGATGATCGTACATCACCACATCACATCCTTGGGAATCTCGCTTCTCGAGCCATGCGTTTCCTTTTTTGGACCCGGCAACCGGCCGGAGCGTGTCGGGATCATGCGGCCGCAGCAGTTGTCGATGGATCACGAACCGACCAAGAGGTCGAGAACACTGGAACCAGAAGTTGCCCAGGTCGGCACGGTCGGTGCCCCGGGCTTCCGCCTACCGCGTTGGTCATCCGTAGGCAGACGGGGATAAGGCGGTCGAAGGTGTGACCCCTTGGAGCTTCGGGCCAGGCCGGTGTTATCGGCCGGGCGAACGGAGGATCGAGACTCGCTTCGTCTCGAAGCGGGCCGCACCTCCGGGCCGGTACTGCTGGACGGTGTGGGCCGGCCCGAGGTTTACGGTGAAGGTGAGGCGCCCGTCCCGCCCGGGTCGGGTGGTTCTTCCGTTCACGAAGACCTTCGTCACCCCGCGGAATCGGGGCGGGGTGGTCACCCGGGTGACACCCGAACCGGTAAGCGTCACCCCCTTCGCATCCGTCCGGATTCTCAGGAACTCGAGGGCCCTCCTTCGGTCGGCGCTGACCTGCCAGCCCCATACCCCGAACGCGGGCTCGACCGAGCGATAGTCGAGGATCTTCGGGGCCGACGGGGGCTTCGCGAAGATCTTCCGGAAGCGGGCCAGGGTGTCGATCACTTCCCTCTGGAAGTTCTGGAGCGAGTGGCAGCCAGGGCCGTAGTCGGTCCAGGCATGGGGGACCTTCAGCGCCTTCATCCTCTCGTGGAGGCTGATGCTCGCGTTCCAGGTCCCTTCCTCGACCGCGCAGGAGAGCCGGTCGGTGGTGGGATCTTCACTGCCCTCCCCGATATCGGGATTCAGCACGCCGTTCGCACTCCGGATCTGGAGGTCGAGGCCCCGGAGGTTGCCGGCCAGATCCCACGGGTTGTGACCGCGCCACCTGACCTCCTCGGATTCCCTGGGGCCGTAGATCGCGTCGAAGGGCGCTCCGTCGAAGGTCGAGCTGAAGGAGAGGACCGCACCGTTGAGTTCGATGTTGCTGTCGACGGCCCCCGAAAGGGTGGCTGCCGCCGAGAAGAGGTCCGGGTGCCGGGCCGCCAGCATCATCGCTCCGTAGCCGCCCATCGAGATTCCGAAGATCGCGCGGTGGGACCGCTTCGCGATCGTCCTGAACCTCTGGTCGATCAACGGGATCAACTGGTCGATCACGAAGGTCTCGTATTTCGGAGGGCCGAACGAACCGGAGTTGAACCAGTCGCTCCAGTAGCCGCTGTTGGCGTCGGGGGAGACGATGATCGACGGGAAGTCGTCGGCCAGTCCGGTCCCGCCGAGGGCGTCGGCGAAGGCGCTGTAGCGGTTCTGGGTGCCAGCCGTGAAATAGGTCACGGGCCAGCGTCGGGACGGTTGGGAGTCGTAGGCGGCCGGAAGGATCACGTGGACCTTCGTCGGTGCCGCGAAGGCCGGAGTCTCGATCGTCAGCTCGACCACTCTGTCGGCGACCTCCTCCCGGGCGGTCACTTCGACCGAGGCTGAGGCCTGTGCCGTCGATACCGAAAAAAGCACGACCAGAAGGAGTGTCAGGGCGATCGGGGCGCGGGGCATTCCGATGAACCTAACACTGTCCGTCCGGCCGAGTTCCGCATCGCTCGAGACGAACCACCCCGGTCCGGTGAGTGCGGTCCGAAACTCAGCCGGTCAGTACGGATTGCCAGGCCTGCTCTACCTCGCGGACGTCCTCGGGGGAGCCCGGGGGAGAGTCGACGCTCGAGCAGTTGGCCGTGAACTGTTCCGGGGGGAAGATCAGCTCGCTCTTTGCCAGAGCGGGGTCCTGCTTCTCGAGGATCGGCTTCACCCCTGATACCGGGCTCATGTAGTTCACCCACTCGACGATCTGGGCCATGTTCGTCGGCTCGTAGACGTAGTTCATGAATGCGTAGGCGGCGGGGGCGTTGGGGGCCCCGACCGGGATCGACATGTTGTCGGACCAGAGCAGACAGCCCTGCTCGGGCTGTACGTAGTCGATGTTCTCGTTGTCGGCCTGGGCCTGGATCGCATCGCCTGACCACCCGATCGCCGCGACGACATCGCCCTTGCCGAGGTCCTGGACGTAGTCGTTGCCGGTGAACCTCCTGACCTGCCCTTCCTCTACGGCACTGCCGACCTTGTCGATCGCGTCGAGCCAGTCCTGTTTGGTGGCATCCGAGGGGTTCACCCCGTCGGCCATCATCACTACGGGTACGGTGTCGCGCATCTCGCGGAGCATCGTCACTCTGCCCCCGTATTCGGGATCGAACAGGTCGTTGATCGACCGGATGTCGGAGGCGAGGTCCTTCCTCACCACCAGGCCGGTCATTCCGGACTGCCACGGGACCGTGTAGGAGCGCTCGGGGTCGAAGCTCGGGTTTTTCAGGCTGGGCAGCATGTTCCGATCGACCGTCGTCAGCTCGGACGGATCGAGGTTCTGGAGGTAGCCGAGGTCGTACATCTTCTTCGACATCCAGTCGGAGACCACCACGATGCTCCGGCCTCCGGAGTTCCCCTGGCTCAAGAGGGGCTGGACCTTGCCGAAGAACTCGTCGTTGTCGTTTACGTCCTCGACATATTCGACTTCGATGCCGCTCTCCGCCTCGAAATCAGCGATCGTCTCCTCATCTATATAAAGGGGCCAGTTGGAGATCTTCAGGGTGCCCTTTGCCTCGCCGCCCCGAGCGGTCGGCACATCTTCGCTGGTCCCGGGGCCTCCCGTGCTACCGCAGGCGATCAGCAACGAGGCGAGTGCGAACGCCGCCAGCAGGGCCGGAACCCCGCGAAAAGACCTCCGATTACGCATTGACGATCGCATCGCCCTTCTCCTGCTCTGAACCCGAGCCGGATCCCGGTGGCGGGGACCCGAGTTCCTTTCTCTTTTCGAGGATAGACGATCCCCTTTTGGCCACTGCTCCGAATATCCTCGCCCGATCGCGACACCACGCCTTCACGAACTCTTCCCCGAACTTGTGGACTCCCTGTACTGGGTTTCCCTCGGAGCCCCGCCGACCCCGGTCAGGCGGCTCGAAGGTCTGGGAGGTGATGTCTGGCTCAAGGACGAGGGCGCCTACGGCGACGGTGGA
Organism: uncultured Solirubrobacterales bacterium; assembly: GCA_903939845.1. Classification (GTDB taxonomy): domain Bacteria; phylum Actinomycetota; class Thermoleophilia; order Solirubrobacterales; family 70-9; genus 67-14. The sequence continues at coordinate 231,849 of CAJAIJ010000057.1, read as the reverse complement.
TGGGGCGGCAACAAGGTCCGGAAGCTGGAGTGGCTGATCCCGGAGGCGCATCGCCGCCAAAAGGAGACGATCGTGACGGTCGGGGGCCTCGGGACGAACTGGGGCCTCGCCTGTGCGCTCTACGGGAGTGAGCATGGGCTCGAGACCGTGCTCGCCCTGATCGACCAGCCGGTCGACGGGCATGTCGAGGCCCAGCAGGAGAGGCTCCGGGCCTCCGGGGCCGAGATCCACCTGACCGGCACCAAGACCCGGACGGTGGTGTCGGTGCCCTGGCTGCTGGCCTCCCACCGGAAGTCGTGGTTCCTTCCGGCCGGGGGGTCATCGCCGGTGGGGGCTCTCGGGGCGGTCGAGATCGCCCTGGAGCTGGCTGCTCAGGTCGAGGCCGGGGAGATCCCGGAGCCGTCATATGTAGTGACTGCGGTCGGGTCGGGCGGAACCGCTGCCGGTCTGGTCCTCGGGCTGGAGCTGGCCGGACTCGGCACGAAGGTCCTCGGCGTGGTCGTGAACGACACCCTGGATCTCGGGTCGAAGGCACTGCTCCGCCTGACACGGAAGTCGGCCCGGCTGCTCAGTGACCGCGGGGCCGACCTCCCGGACCTGGACCTCTCGGGCCGGAATCTGGTCGTGGTCGAAGACCAGATCGGAGACGGCTATGGCCACAAGACCAGAGCCGGCACCAGCGCTGCCGGCCGGGCATCGAAGAAGGCCGACCTCGACCTCGACCCCGTCTACACGGCGAAGGCGATGGCCGGACTGCTGGAGCTCGTCGAAGGGGGCGGCCGCGCCGAGGGTCCGATCGTGTTCCTCGACACCAACGGGCCGAGGCCCTGAGGACTACCAGCCCTGGGTGCCCGGCTCGCCCTTGACCGGTCCGGTTATCTCGGCGGTCATCCAGCCGCCGTAGAAGCCACCGGGCTGGGGCTTCACGAGCTCGCCGTCCAGTCGACACTCGACCAGGGCCGGGTAGAAGGAGATCCAGCCCGCGATCGGCTCGAATGCCGGAGTCGGGTCGGGGTAGGCCCATGCTGCGTTCGGGATCGTCCGGTCACCGGCGACGACATCGAAGTAGGAGGCGCTTCCCTTCCACTCGCAGAACGAACCTCCGGCGCGAGGTTCAGACAGGGCTCCCTCGGCGATGGCTTCGGGCGGCAGGTAGACGACCGGCCCTCCGGCCGTCTCGCAGACCTTCACGGCCCGGTCGCACCGGGCGATCTCGACTCCGTCGAGCGCGATCGTGACCTCCCGGATCTCTGGCCGGGTCTCGGGGGGCCGGGGGTAGTCCCAGACCGACTCCCAGTCCAGGCCGTTGGGTGCCTGCCCGGACGGCCGGTCCGGTTCGGGTCTGGGGTTTCTGCCGAAGGGCGCCATCAGTTCCCGGGTCCTCCTACCAGGCGTCCACGAACCGGCCGGAGCGGGGTGGGGGTCCGGCGGCCGCCAGGGTCGAGCAGAGGACGCGGCGGGTGTCGGCAGGATCGATCACGTCGTCGATCTCGAACAGGGTGGCGGCATTGATCGCCCGGGCGTTCTTCTCGGCCGCCGCGGTCAGCTCCCGCACCCTCTCCTCGCGCTCGGCCTCATCTTCGATCTTCGCCAGCTCGTCGCGCAGGGCGAGCCGGACCGCACCCTCGAGGCCCATCGGGCCGAGGTTTGCTCCGGGCCAGGCGACCGTGAGCAGGGGTTCGTGCGTGCCGCCGCCCATCATCGCCTGGGCTCCGAGTCCGTAGGACCTGCGTGTGACGACGGCGAGCAGCGGGACATCGATCGCGGCCCCGGCGATCAGCAGGCGGGAGGTGTGTCGGACCAGACCCGTCGCCTCGTGCTCGGGCCCGACCATCATCCCCGGGGTATCGACGAGTGAGACGACCGCTATGCCGAAGGAGTCGCAGAGCTGGAGGAAGCGGGATGCCTTGTCGGCGGCGTCGCTCGTGATCGCCCCGGCCATGTGACGGGAGTCGTTGGCGATGAAGCCGACCGGCCTCCCCTCGAGCCGACCGAATGCGGTCACCATTTCCGGGGCGAACGACTCCCTGAGGAGGACCACCGTGTCCTCGTCGGCCAGTGTCCGGATGATCGGCATCGGATCGAAGGCCCGCCGTGCTCCTTCGGGAACGACGTCCCGAAGGGACGACTGGTCGGGTGCCTTGCCGGGGGCAATCGGTCCCTGGAAGAAGGAGAGCAGACGCTTCGTCACCTCCACTGCCTCCGCCTCGTCCGCGACCAGGACGTCGATCACCCCGTTGCCGCTCTGCATGGATGAGGGGCCGACCTCGTCGGGCGTGACCTCGCCAAGCCCACCGCCGCTGATCATCGCCGGTCCTCCCATACCGATCGAGGACGACTCCGTGGCCACGATCAGGTCCGAGCAGCCGGCGATCACGGCATTGCCGGCGAAGCACCGGCCGTGGACCACTGCGATCCTCGGGACCTTTCCCGAGAGTCCGGCCCAGAGGGCGAATGCCGGGACCTCGAGGGCCGAGACCACCGGGATGTCGGTATCGCCCGGTCGGCCGCCGCCACCCTCGGCGAAGAAGACGGTCGGGAGGTTCATCCTTTCGATCAGGTCGAACAGACGGTCCTTCTTCCGGTGGCCGAGGTGACCCTGGGTGCCGGCGAGGACGGTGTAGTCATAGGAGAGAACGGCACAGGCCGAGCCTTCTTCCCCGAAGAGGTCACCGTTCACCCGGGCCGTCCCGGCGACAAGTCCGTCGGCAGGGGTCTTCCGGATCAGGTCGTCGAGTTCCCGGCGGGACCTCTGGGAGGCGATCGCAAAGCGGCCGTACTCGACGAAGGAGCCGGGGTCGATCAGGTCGTCGAGGTTCTCGCGGGCCGTCCTTCCGCCCGAGGAGTGGCGTTTTTCGACCGCATCGGGCCTTGCCGGGTCGAGGGTCAGGCCGACCCGCTCCTCGAACTCCGAGAACTCCCCGTCTCCGGTCGTGTCTCCGGTCACGAACCGGAGTCTCGCATTCGGAGAGTTGCGGGGTGGCCCCGGTCGAACGGGTCCGGCCGGATCTCCGTCTTCCGTCGTCCATATATTCCCGGCGGTCCAGATCCATCTCGGCCTGCCTACTACGGTCGAACATCCGCACGGGGAGAGCTCCGATGAACGCAAAGATCCTGACCGCAACACTGGCAATCGCCGCAGCGACTCTCCTGATCACTGCCTGTGGAGAAGACGAGCAGGACATCACGGGGACCTGGAAGGGCTCCTTCTCGGGCTACACCCTGATTGGTGACTCCGGTCGCAACGACACCCAGGATCCGATCGAGGTCACGATCGAGAAGGTCGACGGAAACGCCTTCACCGCGACGATCGAGTTTCCCGTGACCGGTGCGAAGGGCACGGTAAAGACCAAGGTTCCCGGGGTAGTCAGCGGGGAGGAGGACGACCTCTGGATGGCCGGTGCCAACGGCTACTACCTCGGCGAGGTGGATGGCGATGAGATGGAACTCGTCTATCTCAAGTCCTTCACGCTCGATCCCGGGTCGGCCGACGGGATCGAGAACGTCGCCCAGTCGGGAACCTTCAAGCGGACCGAATAGTCGGCCACCGGGCACCGGCCCGGTCCACCTGTAATACCTTGGCCCGGTGAAGAGGTCTCCGGACAGGCCGCTGGACCTGACTCCCGCCACTGTCCGGGATTACCGGGAGCTGGCGAGACGAAGGCTGCCCCGTCAGATGTTCGACTACATCGACGGTGGCGCCTATGAGGAGGCGACGATGCGGGCAAACGTCGCCGACCTCGAGGACACCCTGCTCAACCAGGTCGTGATGAGGGACGTCTCGGTCCGGGACCAGTCGTGCCGGATCCTGGGACAGGACCTCTCGATGCCGGTGATACTCGGGCCGGTCGGGCTGGCCGGGATGTTCGCCAGGAGGGCCGAGGTCCAGGCTGCCAGGGCCGCAGAGGGGGCCGGGATTCCGTTCGTCGAGTCGACGGTCTCGATCTGCGGGATCGAGGAGGTCGCCGGTGCGACCTCGAGGCCACCCTGGTTCCAGCTATACGTGATGAGGGATCGTGGTTACGCCGAGGACCTGATCGCCAGAGCCTCGGCCGTCGGATCACCGGTCCTGGTCCTGACCGTGGACCTCGCGGTGGTCGGTGCCCGCCATCGCGACACCCGCAACGCGATGGTCGGGGAAGGCCACGGCCGTTGGGCCGGGGTCCGGAGGGGGCTGGACCTCCTCGCCCACCCGGGCTGGATCGCCGATGTCGCGGTCAAGGGCAAGCCGCTCACCTTCGGCAACCTGGAGGACGCCGTCCCGGGTGCGAGAAGGCCGGACGACTTCAAGGAGTGGGTCGACTCCCAGTTCGATCCGAGTGTCACCTGGGAGGACATCGCCTGGGTCCGTGAGCACTGGAAAGGCCCTCTCGTGGTCAAGGGAATCCTCGACCCCGAGGATGCCCGTCGCGCTGCCGAGGCCGGGGCCGACGGGGTGATCGTCTCGAACCACGGCGGCCGACAGCTCGACTCCGTTCCCTCGACCGCCCGGGTCCTCCCGGAGATCGCCGAAGCCGTCGGTGACCGGGTCGAAGTCCTGGCCGACGGCGGAGTCCGGACCGGGCTGGACGTGGTCAAGCTGATCGCGCTCGGTGCCGATGCGGTCCTGATCGGCCGTGCCTGGGCATGGGCGGTCGCGGCCGGGGGCGAGGAGGCCGTATCGAGGATGCTCGAGGGACTGAGATCCGACATCGACGTCGCCCTGGCGCTGACCGGCCGGAATGCGATCTCGGACCTCGACCCTTCGAACCTGTTCGGTCGGGACTCGGAAGACTGATCGCACGGTAGCTCTCGTCGGCTCCGGGGACCGGCAGGTAGCAGCGGTAGTCTCCCGCCGATGAGATTCGACTCCACCGTGATCACTCGACGGGTAGCCATTGGCCTCTGAGTCTTCGCTCACTGAAGGCGAGGACGGAGGCCCGGTAGCGCCTCAAGGTGGCCGGGAGCTCTACCAGGCAGTCCGCGGAATGCTGGGCTGGCTCAAGTGGTGGGCGCGGCTCGAGGTCCGCGGGCTGGAGGTCGTACCGGCGGGCGGCCCGGTCCTCGTCGTCTCCAACCACGACTCCTGGCTCGATCCCCTGGCCCTGATCGAGACGATGATGTGGAAGGACCGGCCACTCAGGTTCCTCGCGAAAGACACGCTCTGGAAATCACGATTCCTGGCCGCGATCCTCGACCGGGCCGGTCAGATCCCGATCCGTCGCGGGGCCGGTGATGACGGAGCGCTCTCGGCGGCGGTCACGGCGCTGGAACATGGCGAGGCCGTCGCGATCTTCCCCGAGGGGACCATCTCCCGGGGCGAGGAGCTCCGAGCCAGAAGGGGAGTGTCGAGACTGGTTCGGGCCTGCCCCGGAGTGCCCGTGATCCTGGCAGCGGTCGAGGGTGGGAACATGGTCAAGAAGTTCCCCCGCAGGCCGCGGGTGATAGTCGAGTTCTTCCTCCCGCGGGGAGGTCAGCCCCGTCCGGACGAGTCGCTCCAGGAGTTGGCCGACCGATTGATCGCCGAGATCAGGGGGAAAGTCCCGCCTGCAGGTGGGTGAGCGACTCAGCCCTGAGTGGCGGTCGGGGAGGACTTGCTCTCGTCCCGCCCACGGCGGTCCGGCAAGACCAGGTAGGCGGTGGCCAGGGCCAGAACTATCCCCAGCGCGTTGTCGCCGATCCTGAGCAGGGCCCAGTGGAAGATCCCCTCTCCGGACAGATCCCCGTAGATGGCGACCACCAGCATGCTCATGCAGGCCTGGTAGATCGGGTAGCTCCTGCGGTAGTAGGCGAGGCCGACGAAGAGCAGGCCGAAGGCGATCCAGATCAGGGTTTCGCCGGAAATCAACTGGGCTAGCACCCCTACTACCAGACAGCCGGCCAGTATCCCGAGGCCCCGCCGCAGGGCCTTCTCCCATGTCGCGGCCGCCACCGGCTGCAGCACGACCCAGATCGCGAGCATCACCCAGAAGACGTCGGTGTTGCGGTCGGCCTGGTAGAGGCCCATCCCTATTCCCAGCAGGGCCGCCCGGGCGATCGCGTATCGCATACCCGGACCCCGGGCGAAGAAGGAGGGGGTGGCCTCTGCGCTCTCGGCGGGAGCCTTCGGGGCCGGCTGGCGGGCCAGGATCAGTCGGTAGCCGGACAGGACGTTGATCAGGTGCAGGAAGATCAGGATCCCGACCCCGACCAGCAGCCCGAGACCGCTCAACTCGACGATCCTCCACGCCTCGTCGGGTCCCGACAGGCCGCTGACGATCCCGAGGATCGCGAACAGGAAGTAGAGGGTCCCGATCGCAACCCCGACCGCCTTCACGGTTCCCTGCTGGCGGGCGGCCAGAGCGCTGAGGAACATCACGACTCCGGTCGTGAGACCGGCGGCGAATCCCTGCCCCGAGGTGATCCAGGCCAAGAGCAGCGAGGCCATCACGATCAGGCCGACCATCAGGGACGTGACGAGGCTCTTCTCCTTCGGCACCATCAGCCCGGCCCAGACGACCAGCAGGCAGGAGATCCCGGCCGATCCGTAACCGGCCCAGGTCACCAGCTGGGCCGAGATGTCCGGGGCCAGCACCGCGTCGAGAACGGCCTCGAGCTTCTTGACCTCGAGCGCCCCGATCGTGCGCTCCGGGGTCAGACCGAGTGCCGAGGCGACGGCCTGGGCGGTCAGCAGGGCGGCAAGGCCGATCAGGATGAAGCCCCAGTCGGGGGCCGGCGTCTCCTCGATCTTCTTCTCGTCGGTGGTCATTTCCGATCGAACAGCAGGTCGGTCTGACCCTTGAGGGCGGCGGCCCGGGGAACACCGAGCAGGGCGAGGGCCCGGTCGAACTCGTCCTCGACGATCCCGATCACGGCCTCGACCCCGGCCGCCCCTGCGGTCGCGAGACCCCACAGCACCGGACGGCCGACCAGGGCCGCATCGGCCCCGAGGATCAGGGCCTTGGCGAGATCGGTTCCCCGCCGAACCCCTCCGTCGACGAGCACGGTCGGTCCGTCGCCGACCGCCTCGGCGATCGGCTCGAGCACCTCTGCCGTGGCCGGGACCGTGTCGAGCTGGCGGCCGCCGTGATTGGACACGACGACCCCGGCGGCACCGTGCTCGATCGCAAGCTTCGCGTCGTCGGCCCTGAGTACGCCCTTGACCAGGACCGGGAGGTCGGTCCCGGACGAGAGCTCGGCCACGTCGTCCCAGGTGAGAGAGGGATCGATCAGGTCGGCGGTGTCCTGCATCGAGAGCAGCCCCTTGCCGCCGGCCGCCTGAATGCCCGGGACGGTTCCGGCATCGCCGACCACGAACTCGTCTTCGATCTCCCGGTCACGCTTGCCGAGGACCGGCAGGTCGACCGTGAGCATGAGGGCCTCGAAGCCGTTCTCCTCGGCTTCGGCGACGAGATCCATGGTCACGGCGCGGTCCCGGAATACATAGACCTGGAACCAGCGGTCGGAGTCCGGGGCGGCCTCGGCTACCGGGGCCGGCCTCGAGGTCGCAAGCGTCGAGAGGGTGTAGGTGACGTCGGCGGCAGCGGCACCCGTCGCCGTTTCCTCTTCGCCTCCGGGGTGAGCGATCCGGTGGTAGGCGGTCGGCGCGATCGCCAGAGGCAGGGAGTGCCTGCGACCGAGTATCTCGACCGAGGGATCGCGCTCGGAAACGTCGATCATGACCCGGGGCGAGAGCTTGATCCGGTCCCAGGCGGCGCGGTTCTCCCCGAGTGTGAGCTCGTCGGCTGCAGCGCCCGAGTAGTAGGCCAGCGGCCCGGCCTCGAGGGCCTGGCGGTAGGCGGCCTCGAACCCGGCGAGGGTCGTCGGCAGTCCTCCCGGGTCATTCATCGAAGTTCCCTGCCCCGATCCACGATCATCGCCGGGAGGGTAGCCGACGGGGCGTCGGACCACCCAGACTGCCGGCTACTCAGGAGGGCTTCAGGCGCCGGGAGTCGGTCACGACGGTCCCGCCGTTCGGCAGGAACTCGGTGGTCACCGTGATGGCCTTGCCGGCAGCCTTTACGGCCTTGAGCTTGGTCGAATCCAGCTGGAGGGTGAGTGGTTCCGTCCCGGCAACGAGGACGTTCCTCTGGACCGAGCCGAGGTTGGTCTTCCTGCCGTCGATCTCGGCCGTCGCCTGCTGCTTGACGATTCCCCTGCCGGGATAACGAATGGAGCTGATCGCCCTGTTGCCCTCGATCCGCATCGATCGGACCTTGAAGGCCTGGTAGGGCAGTGGCTGGAGGCGCTCCTGTTCGACCCGGGCCAGCTTCTTCCTGAGCCGCTGGTATTCCTGTTCGACGGCTGCGCTCCTTCGGTATCCCGGGGCGGCCAGGTTCCTGGACTCGTTCGGGTCCGTCTGGAGGTCGTAGAGCTCCCACTGGTTGGGGAGTCGCTGCTTGGCGTCGTAGTACTTGACGATCTTCCATCTGGTCTCGCGCACGGCGACGAGGTGCTGGGGGGGCGGGACGTAGGGCGGAGAGTTCTGGCCCGACTGGAAATCGTCGTAGGTGAAGGCGACATAGTCCTGGACCGGCTTGTTGGAGCGGCCGAGGACGAGGTCCGAGTAGTCCTTGCCCTGCCACTGCGACCGACCTGCCGGAGGGACATCGAAGAGGCCGGCCAGGGTCGGCAGCAGGTCCACATGGGAGACCATCGAGTCGGTCTCCCTCGGCACCGGGAAGAGCTCCGGGTTCGAGTAGATGAGCGGTATCCGTATGCATTCCTCGTAGGCGTTGAAGTTCTTCTGGCGCATGCCGCCGTGGGCCAGGCCCAACTCACCGTGGTCGCCCGTCCGGATCACGACGGTGTCGTCGGTCAGGCCGAGCGTGTCGAGCGTGTCCATCACGTCGACCAGATAGGAGTCGACCAGCTTCATCAGGTTTCCGTAGAAGTTCAGGTAGTTCCGCTTCTCCTGAAGAGTGTTGAGGGTCCCGAGCAACTGCGACTGTTTGAGGAAGTCCTGCTGGGCGGTCGGCTTCGAGGACATGTCCTCGTCGACGGTCCGGGGAGGCTCGATGTCGCCCTCGAGCCATGAATCGTCATAGCCGCCGTTGATGTAGTTCTTCGGGTAGAGCAGGACGTCGTGGGGGTTGACCAGCGAGACGATCAGGCAGAAGGGCTGGGTGGTCGAGGCACGCTCGGTCAGGAACTGGAGGACGCCCTCGGTGCCGTCCTCGACATCTCCCTCCTGATCCATGTAGCGGCCGTCGTTGTTGACCGAACCTCCACCTTCCTGATCGATGTCCTGGTTGGCACCGGCATCCGGGGGGTTCCAGGCGTTGAAACCGTAGGGCTCGATGTCCGACGAAACGAAGTCCGATCCGTTGGAGGGCTTGCTCAGGTGCCACTTGCCCTTGTAGACGACCTCGTAGCCGGCAGCGGCCATGGTGGTGCCGACGTTCTTGAGGTTGGTCGGGAATTCGACCTGCGGATACTGAGGGGAAGGCATGTCCTCCTCGAGCGTGTACTTGACCCCGTGCTGGGCCGGAAAGTAACCCGAGAGCATCGAGGCCCGCGAGGGTGAACACATGCAGGCAGCGGCGAAGGCCCTGTTGAAGGTGACCCCGTTCTCCTTCAGTCGGGTCATGCCGGGGAGGTTTTCCTCCTCCCATCCCTTCGGGAAGTGCTGGGTCGCCCGCTGCTGATCGGTGATGAAGATCACCACGTTCTTGCCGGCGGCCGGACTCCTTTCGGCAGCCTTCGCGGCCTGGGTGAGGAGCGCCCCACCGGCCATCGCACCGGGGGCCGCAACCGCGGCCTTCTTCAGCAGGTTTCGCCTGGTCAGTTTCCCCATGATGCCCTTACCTTCCGTTCTGCTTTCGTTCAAAGATGGTGATCGCATTGGCATTCGCCGCAGTCGCATAGACGGACCGGCCGTTGGCACTCACCGCCACGGCTCCCGCTCCGGCCAGAGCCCTCCCGTTGGCACAGCCGTCGGTCGAGGACGAGGTGACGCAGCCCCAGGGGGACCGCTTCTGCACCAGCCCGCCAGTGGACGGGTTCCGGTTCAGGACGGTTACTCCGCCGGAGCCGTAGGCCGAGATATATGCGTTGAGGCCGTCCGGCGAAAACGCGATGCCCTCCGGCGAACGCATGGCCCTCGCGGGGTAGCAGCCGTCGGCTCCGAGCCAGACCGTGCACCCGAGCGCACCGCCGAGCTGTTGGATTCCGCCCGTGGTGAGCGAGCGACTGAACGAGGTGGTGCTGGAGCTGATCAGCGATGTCGCGTAGACGTCGGCATCATCCGGGCTCACGGCTACGGCGTTCGCCCCCTCCACCTCTCTTCCCGTCGTGCATCCCGAGAGCGACACGTAGGTCACGCAGCCGAGCCCGCCCCCGACCTGGGTCAGAGAACCGTCGACCGGGTTCCGGGTGAAGGCGAGCACGGCGTTCGAGCCGGCGGCTGCCGCGAAGACGGAAGCCCCGTCACCGCTGACGGCGAGGCCCTCGATCGCAGACATGGCCAGGGCCGTCGAGCAGTTCGTGGTCGGGACCGCGGTGACGCAGCCGGACGCGTCGGTGGCCTGTGAGAGCTTCCCGCTTGCCCGGTCTCGCTGGAACACGGCGATCGCACTGCCCGTAAACGACCCGACATAAAGATTCAGACCATCCGAGCTGACCGCGACGACGTCGGGACCGTTCAGACCCCTCGCGGTGCCACAGCCCGGGACGCCGGTGCCCGAGATGCATCCCCTCGAGCCGGCCATCTGCCTGAGCGAACCGTTGTCGGGGTCGCGGCGAAATGCGGTGACGGTCGAGCTGTTGCGCGAGCTCGCGTAGAGGAATTGGCCATCGGGGCTCAGTGCGAGCGAGTTAGTGGCGCTGAGGCCCCAGGCCTCGGCGCAGCCGTAGTTCCCCTTGGCAGCGACGCAGCCGTTCTGGCCGGCCGGCTGTGTGAGCCGGCCCGTCTTGGTGTCACGCTGGAATACCGTGATCGCGTTGCTGCCCGAAGAGGCGACGTAGAGGTTGGAGCCGTTCGGGCTGATCGCGATCGCCCTCGAACCCATGAAGGGTCCGGGCGTCTTCAAAGCCCTCACCTTCGTGCAGGCCGTCTTCTCGACCGAGCGGTCGACGAGGCAGCCGTCCCTTCCGGCCAGCTGGACGATCGATCCTCCGGGCCGGTCGTCGGGGGTAGCGGACAGGGACACGGCCGGCAACAGGAGGGATGCTGCGATAGCGATGGCTATCGAGACCGCGCTCTTGCCTGAAATGAATCTCACCTCTGACCCCCTGTCGGACCGTAGATCTGCGTAGGTTGCTGGCTCCTCGTCCGTAGAACCAGTCGATCGAGTCTATGGCCCTCCGGCTGGTTCATGCGCCGGACTTCTCTCAAATACCGAGTTCAGGCTCGGCCGCAACCCCTTCGATCAGGTCTGCGGTCTTCTCCTCGCCGCTCCAGCCCTCGAGCTTCCTGGCCAGCCCATCGGCCCTCTCGGTGTATCCAGGGTCGGTGAGGATCTTCCGCACGGCACGACCGACGGAGCCGGGCAGGAGCGGGCGGTAGAGCGATATCCCGGTCCCGAGGCGAGTCGTCTTCGCAGCCCAGGCCCAGTGGTCGCGCCCGTCCGGGATCACCACGGCCGGGGTCCCGGCCCGGGCTGCGGCGGACATGGTGATGTGGCCGCCGTGCAGGACGGCTACGTCGGCGGCTTCCAGCCAGATGTCGTTGTCCACGAAGTCCAGGGCCGTGATGCCCTCCCCGAGCGACTCGATCTCCCCGTGATCCGCCGCCCCCATCGTCACTACCGCGATCTCTGCGTCGAGGCCCGACAGGCCCTGCGCTATCTCCTCGATCGCCGCCTTCGAGCCGAGCGTTCCCTGACTCACGAAGACGAGCGGACGGTCTCTGGTCTCGGGTGGCACCGGACCGCCGGAGGCAGACCAGGTGACCGGTCCGACCAGGTGCCAGCCTTCGGGCAGCGGACCCGTTGGCGGATCGAGGAAGGGCGTAGTGGTGAAGGCGGTGCATGGTCCCGTGATCGGCAGGCCGTCCTTCGGTGGCAGACCGAGTTCCTCACGTGCCCCGTCGAACCGTTGCTGGAGGGCTGCGGTCCGGAACGGATCCCGGTCGAGGATCGAACCGAGCCTGGTCGCGATCCTCAGCGGGTGACGGAGCATCGAGAGTCGCCTGCGCCAGGAGGTGAGCGTCGTGTGGCCGGTAAAGGGAAGGAAATGGTTGATCGTCACGGTAGGGACACCGGCGAGCTCGGCCGCAACTGCGGAGGGCATGCGCATGTCGATCACGACGACGTCGGGTGCCTCCTCCTCGATCAGGGCCCTGTCCTGCTCGATGAACCGGATCAGGGTCTCGACGTCCGGGTAGAAGCCGTCCATCTGACCGTGACCTCCTGCCCACTCGACCGGAATCTCCTCTGCCTCGATCACCCTCACGCCGCCCCCCCGGACCAGATCGGGTCGGGTGCCCCCGTAGGCCAGAACGGCCTCGCTCCCTCGGGCAGCGAGTTCGCCGGCCACCGAGAGACAGGCACCGGCATGGGCGAGGCCCGGACCGGGGCAGAAGGGGAAGAAGAGTGCCTTCATCCGGACTTCATCCCTCCTCAGCGGCCAGCTCGAACAGGACGGCGCTCTGGTAGTGCAGCTGGGCGAGATCGGGAGAGACCAGGTCTCCCAGGACCCGGCCGAGCACTTCGTTGATCTCCCCTTCGCCGGCCCCCTCCGGAAACTCGACCGGGGCTCCGATCACCGTGCGCATCCTCCATCCCTGCCTGAGCGCGATCACGGGCAGGACCGGGGCTCCCGTCTCGATGTGGAGTCGGGCGATCCCGGTCTGCACCCGAACCTTCCGGCCGAGGTAGGTCGCCTGCCGGTCGTGTCCGATCGTGTCCCAGGCGAGCCAGCAGATCCCGCCCTGCAGCAGAACCTCGCGAAGCACGACGAAAGAGTTTCCCTTGTGGACCCACCGGTTGCCGGCCTGCTCCATCCAGAGGTTCTGGGTCTTGACCCAGAGGCCGGAATAGCCGTGGACCACGCTTTCCTCGGGAGGGTGTCCGCCCGAGAGGTAGATCTTGAAACCCCGGGCCGCCAGCGCGAGGTGGGCCGAGAGCATCGGACCGAAGTGCATGCCGGCGAGCAGCACCCCTTTTCCCCGCGCATCGGCCTCTTTCAGGTGGCGCAATCCCTCGACTTCCATCTCCCGGGCCGCCCAGGGGCGCCAGGAGAGTTCGCTCTGCATTGCCTTCTCCTCCAGGTAGCGGCGGCCGAGCCGTCTCGTCTCGGGGTCGTCGGCCGGCAGGCCGAGGAAGGCGGATGCGACTTCGACCGCCCCGGCACGGCTGGACCGGACGAGGAGCCACTCCAATGCACCCCTCACACGAGCCAGTCCTACCGCGATTGGTGCCGGCAAGAGCCTGTGGACACGGGAGGCTCCGTATAGCCGTCCGATCGGCCCGGCAGGAGTCGTCTCGATCTCCCGGGCCCGGGTCGATTCGGCCCTCGCCATGAGTTCGGCAGGAGTCTCGGTCACTTTCGGGCCGCCATCACGGCCTCGATTACGGCTACTACCTCTCCGGCCGTTGGCAGGGACCTCAGCTCCTTGCCCTTCTCGAGCGCGGCCGGGATCGCCTCATCATCGGCGAGCAGCTCGCCCGCTGCGGTCGTGACACGCTCAGCCAGGTTCTCGACCGAAGGCAGGCCCAGGGTCCTCACCCCTCCCGACAGTTCGACGATCTCGAGCTGGCCGGTGGAAACGGGGACGAACCGGCCGGCCCCGAACTCCTCGATTTTCCTGGCGGTGGTTTCCTGCTCGGTGTTCCTCGGTATCGCGATCTGGGGCACCCCGGCCGCGAGGGCCTCCTGGGCGATCCCGGACCCTCCCCCGTGGACGATCACCGACGCTCGCTCCCAGAGATCATCGATCGGAACCCGGCCCAATCTGTCCACCCCGGGATCATCGGCCAGCCCTCCGGGCAGGCCGTAGTTTGTCCCGTCGATAAGGATGGCCCGGCATCCGGCATCGCGGATCCCGCGCACGACCCCTTCACCGAGCAGTCGGGCGAGAAAGCTGAGATAGCTGAGAGCGATCGGTGGCCCGGACTGATTTATCCCGACATGCGCCGGGTCTGGCAGTCGATCGGGCCTCACATGGAGCGCCTTCTCGCAGGTCCCGAGATCGGGATGTCCGGGGATCAGGATGAGGTCACCGTCGAACAGGTCATCGACCGTGGGAGTCTCCATGCCTCTGGCCCCGAAGGCCTCCTCGAGGATTTCCCCAATCGGCGGGACCACGATCCGGGAGTCGATGCCGTCCGTCCACTTCATCCACGACCCGTATCCGGGCAGGAACGGGGGATGGGTCACCTGGACCACGGGTATCCCGCGTGCCCTGGCCAGGGCCGCCGGCCCCATCACCTGGTCGACGACCACCAGATCGGGTCTCTCCCGTTCGATCACTTCCTCGAAGAAGTCCAGCGTCGCGTCGAGGCCGTCGGCTGCGTCCCGCTGGTATGCGCTGAACACGGCATCGAGATTCGGAATCACCATGTAGGGAGGGAGCGATCCCGAAGGAGGTGCGACCCGATCCCGGTATTCGGGCGGCGGTATCGATACCGGACAGATGTGCTCGAGGAGGCTTCCCGCCCTGTATCCCGTGACGGCAGCCGAGCATTGGTGGCCCTGGGCCGAAAGTGCCTCGATGAACGGTCTGCACCGGCTGACGTGGCCCGAACCGATTCCCGAGATGCAAAAGAGGACCCCCATGCGAAATGCTGACGATAGTGAATGGTGCTCCCGCTTCAGACGGTCCTTTGATCCATGTCGAGCGATCGGGCAGCGGCCCGGCTGACCTCCTGCTGATCCACGGCCTCGGATCGAGGTCGGAGGACTTCTCTCGCCTGATCTCCCGGATGGACGCTGGCCGGTCGATCGTCGCCCCGGACCTGAGGGGACACGGAGCCTCCGAGGCCTCACTGCCGGTCACGGTAGAGGCCTTCGCCTCCGATCTCCTGCCACTGCTCGACGAGGAAGGACCGTTGGCCCTGGCCGGGTTCTCGTTCGGATGCTGGGTCGCGATGGAGCTCTGGAGGACGAGACCCGGGATGGTCTCGGAGCTGATCCTCGTCGACCCCCCGCTGACCTACGGTCCTCTCTTCAGGTGGGCGAGCAAGGGAGGCTCCGGCAGGCAGAGGGTCCGCTCGGTCGTGAGGTCGGTCGTGGATGCCGTCGGCCTGGAGGACCTTGGACGACGGATGGCCCGATCGCTTTCGGTACCCAGGGACGAGGCGATCCGCAAGCTCACGGCGATCTATTACGCGCCCGATCTCGAAGAGGCGATCGAGCTGATGCGGGAGAACCCCCTTACCGGAGACCTCGGGGAGGCCGATCTCGTGGCAAACGCCAATTCACTGATGGCGGCCGACCGGGAGACCCTCTTGGCCGGGCTGGAGCTGACGGGAGATCCGGACGGGCAGACCGGTCCACCCGGGTCGAAGGTCGAGCCGGTCGTCCTGTTCGGCGAGAAGAGTCCCGTCACCGACCCCGAGAGCGCCGAGGCCTTTGCGGGGCGGATCGGGGGGAGGGCCATTTCCTACGGTGGCGGCCATGCGGCTCACCTCGAAACCCCGGGCGAGATCGCAGCAGTGATCGAGGATCGGCTCGAAGAACACCCCTGAGCGTTTCCGGGCCCGGATGGGCGAGGGCGGTGAAAGATCGGTTTCGGATCCACCCCCCGGTGCTTGCCGGTACTCGCGGCCTGCCAACCTGAAGGGCAGGCAAGTAAACCCGGGACTCTGGATGAGACCCGCGCACACGGCAAGGGGCATCAGGTGGACCGACTCAGAAAAGTACAGATCTCTGCATTGGCAGTAATCACGGGCATCGCCGTCGCAGTGGCAGTGGCCCTGACTTCGGCAGGCTCCTTCGATGGGCTCCCCGAGGCCTTCGTGGTGATCACCGGCATCGCGATCGCAGCGGTCGTGATCGCGCTCGGCAAGCTCCTTTTCGAGGGTTCGTTCCTCCGTATCGGACCCTTCCGTCGTCTGGTCCTCGGCCGCTACGACATCGAGGGTTCCTGGTTCAACGTGATGAGGGACGAAGACGGCGAGCCCGTAGGCGTCGGCGTCTCCAGCATCGGTTTCAATCGCCGTGGCTACTTCCTCGAGTGGTCCCTCTCCGGCGAGGAATACGGCCTTGCCGACACCGAGCAGGGCTTCGAGCTCAACCTTTCTCGCGGCTTCACGTTCTCCGACACGATGGTCGGGGCGAAGTGGCCGCGCCTGGCCTTCGTCTATGAGGCGACTCGTGCCGACAAGGCGATCCCCGACGGGGTCGGATACGGATACCTCGACTTCTCCTGGCACCGCGAGGCAACTGCCCGGCGTGCGGTCGGTTTGAGCTACGGCATGGGTTCCGAGAAGCCCTTCGAGGTCACATCTTTCCGCCTCGATGCACCCGAAGACGCCGAGTTCGTCAAGCAGCTCGACGGCCCTCCCGGGATCGCCGTCAAGGCTCTCGGTCAGCTCTGGGACCGCTACGGCGTGGTCCGGCGGGACTCGGCCTCGGTCGTCCTCGGCCGCAAGGTCGAGATCCAGGTCGATGTCGAGGCTCCTCCCACCGAGATCCTCTCGGAAGTCGAAACCTCTGCCGAGCAGCGGGAGATCATCGACTTCGAGGAGGAGTGGGGCGGCTCGAACGGTTCGAACGGTTCGAGCTACGCCTCTCGCGATAACTGAGGCGCCTGCCCGCAGCCATTCGAGTGGTAGCGTCGCCGCCGTGGGACTTCCGGGACGGACCAGACGCCTGCTGAACCGACCCCTGCACCGTCTGGGCCTGGACCTCCGCAGGTGGTCTCCGAACGTCGATCTGGAAGCCCATCGGGCCAACTTGATGGAGCAGGCCGGAGTCGATCTGGTCATCGATGTTGGAGCGAACGAGGGCCAGTACGTTCGGGGCCTGAGGGAGTCCGGCTACCGCGGGCCGGTGGTTTCCATAGAGCCCCTTTCGTCGGCCTTTTCTGTGCTGTCCGAGGTTTCTTCTCGCGATCCCGACTGGCACGTGGTTCGGACAGCGGTCGGACCGGAGCACGGCCGGATGGAAATCAACATCGCCGGCAACGGCGCAAGCTCGTCCTTTCTGCCGATGCTCGATCGGCATGTGAAGGCGGCACCGTCGTCGGCAACGATCGGACGGGAGTCCGTCGATGTCGTGCCCCTCGATCGCCCCGTCGAGTCCTACGTCGCGAAATGCTCGGCAGCCCTGCTGAAGGTCGATGTCCAGGGATTCGAGGCAGAAGTCCTGAAGGGGGCTGGCGAAACGCTGGACCGCGACGAGGTCGTGGGTGTCGAGCTCGAACTGTCATTGGTCCCGCTTTACGAAAACCAGCCTCTCTGGGGTGAGGTGGCGGACCAGATCAGGGGTCACGGGTTCGTTCCGGTCGCCTTCGGCGACGGTTTTCGTGATCCGGACTCGGGCGAACTACTTCAGGTCGATGGACTCTTCGTCCGTACTCAAGACGGTTCCCCTCAGGGGGCCGGTCGACCATGAAGAAGGCACTGATCACCGGTGTCACAGGACAGGACGGTTCATATCTCGCCGAGCTGCTCCTCGACAAGGGCTACGAGGTCCATGGCGTGATCAGGCGTGCTTCGACCTTCAACACCGGCCGGATCGAGCACCTCTACCGGGACCCCCACGAACCCGGGACCAAGTTCTTCACTCATTACGGCGATCTTGCCGATCCGGTCGTCCTGACCAGGCTTGTCCACGACATCGCTCCCGACGAGATCTACCACCTCGGTGCCCAGTCCCATGTTCGGGTTTCGTTCGACATCCCTGAATACACGCTCGACATCTCGGGCATGGGAACGCTTCGGATGCTCGAGGCGATCAGGGACTCGGGTATCGAGACCCGCTTCTACCAGGCGTCGTCTTCGGAGATTTACGGCTCGGCCCCGGCGCCCCAGTCGGAGCAGACCCCTCTGCGCCCGCGCAGCCCGTATGCCGTAGCCAAGGCGGCCGCTTACTGGACCACCATCAATTACCGCGAGGCATATGGCCTTTTCGCCGTGAATGGGATCCTGTTCAATCACGAGTCGCCAAGGCGGGGTGAGACCTTCGTGATCAGGAAGGTCACCAGAGCGGCGGCCCGTATCAGGGCCGGCCTCGAGCAGACGCTCTTCCTGGGCAATCTCGATGCTCGCAGAGACTGGGGCTATGCCCCCGAGTACGTCGAAGCCATGTGGCGGATGCTCCAGCTCGACCGGCCTGATGACTTCGTGATCGCCACGGGAGAGAGCCACTCCGTTCGGGAGGCGGTCGAGATCGCCTTCGGCCGGGTCGGACTCGATCCGGCAGAACACGTCGAGATCGACGAGCGTTACTTCCGTCCGGCCGAGGTTGACGACCTCCGGGGAGATGCCTCGAAAGCCCGACGGGAGATCGGGTGGGAGTCCGAGGTCGGGTTCGAGGAGCTGGTTGCACTGATGGTGGATGCCGACCTCGAGGCGGTAGGGATCACACCGGGAGTAGCCTGACGATGGGCACCCGATCGGGCAATCCCTCGCAATCCTTCTGGGTCGATCGGAAGGTTACGGTCACCGGGGGAACGGGCTTCCTCGGAGAGTCGGTCTGTCAACAGCTCAGGTCCGTCGGCGCCGAGGTCAGGGCGTTGGGGACGGCCGATTTCGACCTGACCAGACCGGAGGAAGCAACCGCGGCAGTCGAGAGATCTTCGGTAGTGATCCACCTTGCCGCAAACGTCGGAGGCATCGGCTACAACCAGCGAAGTCCCGGGCCCCTGATCCGGGACAACGTCCAGATGGGAATCAATGTCTTCGAGGCCTGCCGGATCGGCGAAGTCGATCGTCTGGTTGCAGTGTGCTCGGTCTGTGCCTATCCCGGGGAGGCATCCGTGCCGTTTCGGGAAGACGAGCTCTTCTCCGGATACCCCGAGGGGACGAATGCCCCTTACGGGATCGCCAAGAGGATGTTGGTGACCCTCTCCGACGCCTACCGTCGGCAGTGGGGACTCGATTCCAGAGTCCCGATCGTGGCGAATCTCTACGGACCGGGTGACAGCTTCGATCTCGAGGATTCCCATGTCATCCCGGCGATGATCCGGAAATTCATCGAGGCTTCTGATCGGGGAGACCGAGAGGTCGTGCTGTGGGGGAGCGGCAAGCCCTCGCGTGAGTTCCTGCACGTTGCTGATGCGGCCCGGGCCGTCATCCTGGGGGCCGAAGTCGATCGGGTGGAAAGGCCTTTCAATGTCGGTAACGGGGTCGAAACCCGCATAAGGGATCTCGCCTCGATGGTTGCCGAAGTGGTCGGATTCGATGGCGAGATCGTCTGGGACCCGAGTCGACCAGACGGGCAGATGGCCCGGTACCTCGATGTCGAACGGGCGCGGGAGACGATCGGATTCGAGGCCCGAGTCGGCCTGAGGGAGGGGATCGCCGAAACGGTCGAGTGGTATCGGGCAAACGCCCGGTCCCTCCCTCCGGACCTCGACGCCTAGCCAGCCCCGCCCCGAGCGGCCTCCCTACAGACGTCGGCCAGTCCTTCCAGCATCTTCTCGAATCGGTAGTCGGCCTCTATACGTCGCCGCGCGGCCGACCCCATCCGGCTCCGAAGTTCCGGGTCACCCAGGAGAAGGGTCAGGCGATCGAACCATTCTTCCGGCGACTCGGCGAAAAAACCCTCGACCCCGTCGTCGATTACCTTCAGGCCGTAGCCGACCGGGGAGAGAACCTGGGGCAGCCCGGCCGCCATGTATTCCTTGATCTTGAAGGTCTCCTTGCCCCGAGTCCCCTCGTCATCGACGAGGGGGCAGATCGCGACGTCGAAATCGGAGAAGAACGACGTCTGGTCACTCTCGTCCCATGGTGACCATTCCATGATCGAGTCGAGGGCCGGGACCTCGGGCCGGACCGGGCCCCCACGGTGGACGAAGCGAGAGCCGGTTTCGGCACAGGCCCGAGCGACTGCCCCGGCGATTTCGTCGGGGAAGAGATCGCCACCGGTCTTCGTCAGGCCTACCGTTAGCCCCCGGGTGCCGCGATGTTGCTTTTCGGCGTAGAGATCGGGATCGAGGCCATATTCGACCATTCGGACCGACCCGCCCGCCGAACGAATGAAGTCCGCCGTCTGGTCGTTGCCGGTAATGACCAGATCGGCCAGGCGACACCGTCTTTCGACGTGTCTGCGCGGGACCTTCAGCCATAGCGTGTCGTCGATGTGGAGAACCATCGGCCTGCGAAGGAGGCGTGAGACGAACCATTCGAGGATCGGAGGTGATTTCTCCCTGAACATCGTTCTCTGGATGAAAACCACGTCGAACCGGCGTACGCCGGCGATCTGGACGATTCTCACGGGAAGGAAGACGACAAACCAGTAGACCCCCCAGAGCACCCTGCCCAGTTGGTGGGTCCTGGCCCAAAGTCGCCAGAGTCGATCGACCAGACCGGGAAGAGGGGCTGAATATGAAACACCCTCCAGGCCGACATCCGAGCCCCTCCGGGCAGGCAGCTCACACCATGTCTGCGTTGCCTTCAGGTCCCTTGTCTCCGGTGAGAAGAACGCGACTCGAACGACCTCGCCTCCCGGGGCCGCCGATCCTCCCCTCCCGGTCTCCGGCCGTCCGGACTCATCCGACTTCGAGTTCACCTCGCGATTGTACGGGCGCCCGACCGAAGTAATGCTCGACCGCTTTGAGCAGGAGTTTCACCACAACCTGCCACGTACGGGCTCCGGATTCCCTACGCTCGAACCAGCCCCGGTGATCCGGGGACCCGCAGTTCGATCCAGGAGGAGTAACAGTGAACGCAGACAAGACTTACCTCGCCTACGTGGCGGCCTACCCGTCGCTCGACGATGCCCTTGCCGACTTCGAGGGCCTGAAGGAGATCAAGTCCGAGGGGGAGATAAGGGACCTCACGGCGGCGATCGTCAGCAAGGATGAGAACGGCAGGATCCATACCCACCAGTCCACCCATGCCGGCAAGGTTGCGGCGGGGGTCGGTGTCGTAGGAGGCGCGATCGTGGGGGCGATCTTCCCGCCGGCCGGCGTTGCCGTGCTCGGAGCGATGGCCGTGGATGCTGCCGTCGGCGGCGTGGTTCTGGGGGCGGTAGGACACTTCGCCGGTGGTGCATCCCGCAAGGACCTCCGCGAACTCGGCGAACAGCTCGATGATGGCGAGGCCGCAATCATCGCCGTGGCGGTAGATGCCGTCTCGACCGACATCGATTCGGCCCTCGACAAGGCGACCCGCAAGGCCAGCAAGGCGATCGACAAGGGCGACGTCGACAAGGCCGTCGCCGAGCTCGAGATGGGCCTCGACCAGGCCGCCAACATCGCTGGCGAGTAGTTCGCTCGACGGCATGCGTCGACCGGGTGTTCCGGGCCAGGGCGTGATCTCTGGCTCGGAACTCTCACCTCTGGCGCCCCGGCCGGGGCGGCCGAGTGGGTAGCCTCACCACCCGATGACCCCGGGGACAGGAGATGCCGAAAGGCCTGCAGTAGTGATTCGAAGCGGATCTACCGAAGAGGTCTCGATCATCGGCGGGGGGATCCAGGGGGTCACCGCTGCCCTGGCGCTCGCCGAGCGGGGCATTCGCAGTCGGATTCTCGAGCGGGGCGAGAGGATTCTCCGGGGAGCGAGCTATCGCAACGAGGGAAAGGTCCACCTCGGGTTCGTCTATGCGCTGGACAACACGGGAGCGACCGCCCGGAGGATGGTGGAAGGAGCCCTCACCTTCTCGGACCTGATCGAGAGTTGGTGTGGCGAGGTCGATTGGGCCTCCAACTGCTCGGAGGGCTTCGACTACTGCGTCGTGGACGCGGGCCTCGCAGATTCCGATGCTCTCGGCAGGCATTACGAAGAGGTCGCTTCGATGATCGAGGCCGCCTCCAGCGAGCTCGGCGACAACTACCTCGGTAGCTCTGCACGGGTCGAGCCCGTTCGCCATCACGGCAGCCATCCACTCCTGGCCGGGGACCTTTCGGGCGACTGGTTCTCGACCCCGGAGCGATCGGTGGACCCGAGGGCTCTGTGTGACTGGCTTACGAGGGCGATCGCCTCGAACCCCCTCGTCGAGGTCGACACCGGTGTGGTCGTCAACGGGGTCGAACCGAACGGCTCGGGGTTCTCGCTCGAGATCGGTTCCGGGGCCGGCCCCTATGTCATCGAGGCAGATACGGTCCTCAACTGTTCCTGGGAGAACCGACTCGAACTGGATCGCCAGGCACTGGGCGAAGCTCCGACGGCCTGCTACCGGATCAAGCACCAGGTTCTGGCGAGAGGGGCGACCACGGTCGAGCTCGTCCCGATCACACTGGTTCAGGGTCCTTATGGCGATCTCGTGCCATGGCCGAACGGCGACATCTACGTGAGTTGGTATCCCGCAGCCCGGACCTTCATCGGGGACACGCCATCTGCCGGAACCGATCCCGACCGGGGTGTAGCCGAGGCCACGCTCGAAGGCCTGGCCGAAATCATCCCTTCCCTCGAGGGACTGGAAGTAGTCGACTTCGGTGGAGCCTGGATCGTCGGGGAGGGCAGTGTCGACATCGACGAGGCCGACAGTGGCCTTCACGCCCGGCGAGCCGCGGAAGTCGACCAACGGGGCGGTTGGTGGTCGGTGAACGGAGGAAAGTTGACCACGGCCCCGCTGGCATCGGAACTCTGTGTTGCCGAGCTGACCGGAACGGAGCCTCGGGTCAGCATCCCCGACCCCGAAACCTTTCGATGAGTCGGCCCGAACTTCGGGTCGGTCCGCTTCCGGGAGGGCCGGGAAGGGTCTCGGCGGCGATCGACCTTCCCGACGGCGAAACCCGGATCCTGAAGCTTGCGGAGAGGACGGATCACCTGTCCGGTCCGGATCGAAGCCCGTTGCTCGACGGTGACTACGAGGCGAATGGGGGCGACCTGACCTGGGCCGCCGTCGGGGTGATTCCCGTGGCGATGAACCTCGGTGCCGATCTCGTCGTGGATGGAGTCGTTCAGAAGGGAATGAGGGGACGGCTGGCGGAGTTCTCGGAGATATGGCATGGGTGGCGCCCGGACCTGTTCGAGGCGTTGGAGGTGCGGGCGGAGGGTGAGGTCACGCTCCCTGCTGACAGGTCCGGATCGGTGGTTGCCTTCTCGGGCGGGCTCGATTCCCTGCACACGCTCAGGCATGCCCGACAGGTTTCGTCCGGAGATCCCGTGGTCGCCGTGAGTCTCTGGGGATTCGACTATCGGAAGCGCGATTCGTACTTTCTCGAGGTTGCACGACACGCGGCGGAAGTCCTGGACGGAATCGGGATCCGCCTTGCCCTCGTGGAGACGAACTGGAGCGAGGTCGGTTCGGTATCGATCTCTATGGACTACGCAACTGGCCTTGTGAGTGCCTTGCAGCCATTTGGTAACGCATTCTCAATGGCGTGGACCGGAGCCCACCACCACCGTGATCTGGCTGAGCAGTTCATCCCCTGTAGCCACAATCCCTTCACCGACCATCTGATGAGTTCGAATCAGTTCCCGGTGGAGACCTTCGGCTACGACCACAGCCGGCTCGAAAAGGCTGAGGACATCGCCGGAGATCCGGCATCACTTGGACTCCTCCGGGTCTGCAACGCCTTCAACTGCGGGGTCTGCGAGAAGTGTCAGAGGACCAGATGGGGTCTGTTCGCGGCCGGCGTGCTTCGCCCTCCCAGTTTCGGGTGGACCCTGCCCCTGCCCCGGCCCTGGCTCGTCGTGTCCAATCCATGGCAACAGGCGATCTTCGACTCGATGTGGACTCCGATCATGGAAAGGGCGGAGGCCAGCAGCAATGGCAGTGTCGGCCTTTGGAAGCTCCGGATTCAGTACCGGATGATCGGCTGGCAGGTCGAGGGCCGCGGTCCGTGGCGGGTGCCACTTATCAAGCCTTTCTTCCGGTTTCTCGCCGAGAAGGAGAAGAGGTTTCGGGGAGCGGTCGAGAAGCTACGGTGGCGGCTCAGGGGGCGGAGATGGAAGCGCTACGACCACCAAAGCTGACGATCGCGATTCCGCTCCACGGTGCCGAGCGGTGGCTGGAGGGGATCGCCGCCAATGTCTCGAAGGCTCCCGAGTGGAGCCGGGTCGTCATCTCTGACGCCTCGGGGCTCGATGACTCGGCCGCACGGCTCACCGCCCTTCTCGCTACAGACCCCGTCGTCTCGGTCGTGAAGAGGCCCCGGCACCTCGATTGGGTCTCGCACTGCAACCTCCTGTTGGCCGAAGCCGAAACGGAGTTCTTCTGCTGGCTACCGCAGGACGATCTCGTCCTAAGCGACGATTACTTCGAGAGGCTGGTCGACCTGCTCCGCGACGACCCGGAGGCGGTTCTGGCCTTCCCGAATGTCCATGCCGTGTTCGGCAGGGGCAGGATTCGCCGGCGACCCGAGTTCATTTCCCGGTTGGTGGGGTCGACCGGCTCCGATCCACTCAGATTCAGGGCCGCAGAACCGGAGGCCCTGTTCGAGTCCCGACGGCTCGGGATCCCCTGGAGGGGCGTCTTCCGCAGGGAGCGCTCCCGGCCGATGCCCCCGATCGAAGCCGGGACCTCCTCCGATGTGGTCTGGATCTTCTCGATGCTCCTTTCGGGTGACATCGTCGAAGTAACCGATGCCCTCTACCTGAAGAGGTGGCATCGGGAAAGTGCCACCTACCGGATGGGTGGTAGCTCTCTGGAATCGATCGGACCGTTGCTCCGAAACGAAATGGAGGCCCGTCATCTGAACTCCGACTTCGACAGGGAGAGGATCCTGGCCGACTCGGAACGGTACATCGAGCTGAGACGGGAGTCTCAACCTCGGGAGCCGGGAATCGCGGGAAAGGCACTCCGGCGGCTCGCCAACGAGCCGCTTCCGTTCTTCGAATAAGGGCTTAGGTCAGGGCCAGGAGGAGGACCGACCGCCAACCGGATGGCGATTACTCGGCGATATGGACGACGAGCTTGCCGCGGTTCTCGCCGGCGAACAGCATGTTCAGCGCCTCGGGGAGCTTCTCGAATCCCTCGACCACGGTCTCCTCGGCCTTCAGCTTGCCCTCGGCCGCGAGCTTGGCCAACTCGGCCACTGCCTCGCCGAAGCGGGGGTAGTAGTCGAGGATGATGAATCCCTGGAGCTTGACCCGGTTGACCAGGAGGTTGCCGAACGAGCGCGGGCCCGGAGGCGGCTCGGTCTCGTTGTAGCCGGAGATCAGGCCACACAGCGCGACCCTGGCGCCGACGTTGAGTCGGGCGAACACGGCCTCCATGATTTCTCCACCTACGTTCTCGAAGTCGAGGTCGATCCCGTCAGGGGTAGCCGTCTTGAGCTGGTCGCGCCAGTCGTCTGCCTTGTAGTCGACCGCGGCATCGAAGCCGAGCTCGTCCACGATCCAGGCGCATTTCTCGGGGCCGCCGGCGATCCCTACGACCCGGGCACCGGCCGCCTTGGCGAGCTGGCCCGCCACCGATCCGACCGCACCGGCGGCCGCCGAGACGACCACGGTGTCGCCTTCCTTCGGCTCACCGATCTCCATCATTCCGAACCATGCCGTGACACCGGTCATTCCCAGTGCGCCGAGCAGGGTCGGGGCCTCGGCCTCTACCTCGTCGGGGATCACCATCAAGGGCATCTCGTCGCTGATCACCGTGTAGTCCTGCCATCCGGTCAGGCCCTGGACCCGGGCACCGACGGGGAAGTTCGGGTTGTTGGAGGCGACGACCTCGCCGAGGCCGAGTCCACGCATCACCTCACCGATCGCGACCGGGGGGAGGTAGGTCGGCTCCTCTCCGATCCACATCCGGTTGGTCGGGTCGATCGAGATCCAGCCGACCTTCACGAGCGCCTCGCCCTCACCGATCTCCGGGATCGGCTCGGTGGCCATTTCGTAGGTGTTCTCGTCCACTGGCCCAACGGGCCTTTCGGCGAGCAGGAAGCGGCGGTTGGTCTCTGGCATCGGGGTCTCCTAACGGGGTCTTGGCCAATCGAACCCTACGGCAACCGTTCGAGCCCTGATTCGGCACGGGTATCTCTTCGCGGAGGTTCGATCTCGCGGTACACCGCAACCGACCGGGGTCTGCCGGGTTTGTGGAAAGGAACCGTTGGTAACGTGACCCAGGTCCTTTCGGGGACGCGGTCCTGACCGAACGCCCCACACCTGCAAATGAGCCGCTTCCAACACACAAAGACTCTTGTCGCCATCGGCCTCGGGATCGCCCTGGGCGCCGGATCCGTGGGGGTCGCCTCATCGGCGGCCGCTGAGGCCAAGACCCGGACTGCATCGCCGGCCGTCGTCACCGATTCCGGTACGACCGACGGAACGTCCCCGGTCCGGAAGGTCAGGCGGAAGTTGAAGCCGGTCTCGCCGAATGCCGCAAGGGCAAATGCCCGCAGGTCGGCCGAGGAATTCTTCGTCAGCAAGGGTCCCTACGTCAACAAGGCCGAGCAGGACGTCGAGACGAACTGGAACGAGCGCGGGGCCGGCGGCTGTCAGAAGCTGGCCGGGGGAATCCGGGTCAGGTGCGTTGCCTGGGTCGGGCAGGCGGTCGAGATAATCACCGACGACGAAGTGCCGTACCGGACCTGCGAGTGGTGGGTCGAGTCCTATCGCACCCGATCGGGACAGGTGGCGGTTCGCGATCAGGTCGCCAGCCGCAAGTGCGAGACGCTCTGGTTCTAGGGACGACCGCGGCGGACCGGTCTGCCGTTTCGTATCCTCCGCGGTAGCAGCAGCTTCGACGAATCGGGTCCGCGCCGGTTCGCACCCCTCTACCCCTCGACTCTTACCCTCAGCCCTTGTCCGATCTCCTCGCAGCCCTAGCCAGGTCCATCTCTCATCACTGGAAGCGATCGGCCGTCATCGCGGTCCTCGTGGTGGTCGGCCTGGTCGTGGTGGCCGGGAACTCCTCCGAACCCCCCGCCGACAGTTTCCAGATACCCGGCACCGAGAGCCAGAGGGCACTCGATCTTTTCGCAGCCCACACTCCGGCCCTGGCCGGTGTCGACGCGACGGTCGTGTTTCGGTCCGAGAGCGGGACTCTGGTCGAGCCGGAGAAGAAGGCTGCCATCGAGGCGGCCCTGGCCGAGGTCTCGGCGCTTCCTTCGGTCATCACGGTCAGCGACCCATTCGACCCCGGGGCGCCCGGGCTCTCACCGGACCGTAAGTTCGCGCTAGCCGATGTCCGCTACGACATGGAATACGGCGACGTCGTCGCCGAGGACAGCGAGCTCCTCCAGGAAGCCGGCAGGACGGCGGAAGGGGCCGGGATCGAGGTCTCGTTCAGGGGCCCACTCGTCGATGCCGGAGCTCAGCAGGAGTTCCCGGTCGGTGAGCTGGTGGGGGTGGCAATCGCGCTGATCCTCCTCTCGTTCCTGTTCAGATCCGGTGTCGCGGTCGCCGCCACCCTCGGCGGGGCTCTCATCGGAGTGACTGCCGGGCAGCTCCTCCTCGTAATCCTCGCCAGACCCCTCGCACTGCCGGACTTCGCGGCAACGATCGCGGTGATGCTCGGTCTCGGGGCAGGGATCGATTACGCCCTCTTGATCATCGGTCGATTCAGGGAACAGGCTGCCCTCGGCGACTCGACCCGGGACGCCGCGGCCAAGGCCGCCGCGACGGCTGGATCTTCCGTGGTCGCTGCCGGGCTGATCGTGATGGTCGCGATAGCCGGTCTCCTCGTTGTGGGGATCCCCCTGATTGGAAAGATGGGCATCGGCGCCGCGATCGGTGTGGCGGCCGTGGTGGTCTCGGCCCTGACGGTCCTGCCGATCATGATGGGCGCCTTCCAGAGACGCCTGAGACCGAAGAAGGCCGCTCACGTCCTGCCCTCGAAGGGTTTCGAGAGATGGGGCAGATGGGTGACCGCACGGCCGTGGCTCGCGATAGGGGCCGGGGCACTGGTCCTGCTGGTCTTTGCCTCCCCGGTCGTCGACATGAGGCTCGGTCAACCCGATGACGGCAACCAGCCCGAAGAGACGACCCAGCGCCTCGCCTATGACACCCTGAGCGAAGGGTTCGGGCCAGGTTCCAACGGACCATTCCTGGTCGCGGTCGACACGCCCAGAGGTGCCCCGGAGACGGCCGGTCAGCTGAAGCGGCTCGAGGCGGCCCTGCGCGCCGAGCAGGGCGTCGCCGCAGTTCTGCCGGCGGCCCCCAGCCGGGACGGCGAGATGGCCACGATCACGGTGATCCCGAAGACTTCGCCCCAGGACGAGGCGACGACCGAGCTGCTCGACCGACTCAGGCAGGAAACCGTGCCGGCCGCAACTGCCGGAACGCCTCTGGAGGTATCCATCGGGGGCAATGCTCCTGCTTTCGTCGACTTCTCGACCAAGGTCGCAGAGCGGCTCCCGGTCTTCATCGCGATGGTGATCGGGCTCTCGGTCCTGCTGCTTCTGATCGCCTTCCGCTCGCTCTGGATACCCCTGATCTCGGCCGTCTTCAACCTGATGTCGGTGGCCGCCGCCTATGGAGTGATCACGGCCGTCTTCCAGGACGGGATCGGTGCGGGCCTGATCGGTGTCGACGCCCCGATACCGATCATCTCCTTCGTCCCGGTGATCGTGTTCGCGATCCTCTTCGGTCTCAGCATGGACTACAACGTGTTCCTGCTCTCGAGGGTTCACGAGGCCTTCAACGAGGGCGATGGTCCGAGGGAGTCGGTGATCCACGGGCTTTCCAGGATCGGCAAGGTGGTCCTGTTCGCCGGGCTGATCATGGCCTCGGTCTTCCTCGCCTTCGTGTCCCAACCGGACGTCGTCGCGAAGATGTTCGGACTGGGACTCGGGGTGGCGATCCTGGTCGACGTCCTGGCCGTGAGGCTCCTGATCTCGCCGGCCGTCGTCTATCTCCTGGGGGACAGGGCCTGGTGGCTTCCGGGCTGGATGGACCGGATCATCCCCTCGGTCTCTCTGGAGGGTCATATGGTCGAGAGCCGGGACCCGAAGCAGGAGGCGCTGATCCCGGAGCCCCGCCCCGGGTCCCAGAATCCTTCCTGATCCCCCGGAGCGGTCGGATACCTTTCCATCGATGACTGCACTTGAACCGGAGGAGGCTCCGGCCGAAGCAATCGGGGAATCAGCCGAGGGGACCTCGTCGCGGCCCGAGCCGATCCTCGCTCGGCTAGGGGTGGAGGTTCCGGCGGCACCGCTCTGGCAGCAGGGCCTGGCCGGAGTCGTGGTTCTGTTGATCGCCTATGCGGTCTTCACCCAGCTCTTCCGGGACGGCGGACTCGCGTTGCCCGGGGAGGGCGCCGAGGCCTCATGGCCGATCCTCGGCCCGGCAATCGCGGCCGTGATCCTGGCGGTCATCATCGACCTCCGTCTGACCTTGCGGGCGCTCCTCGCCATCCCGGTCATCGCTCTCATCGGCCTCGCCATCCTGACCTTCGCCAGTGGAAGCTGGACGACCGTGCTTCCGGCCGAGGCGACTCGCCTCGGGATGGCGTTGGCGGCCTACGTCCTGATCGCGGTTGCGGCGGCCGTTGCCGCGACCCGGCTGACGGTCCTGCCTCTGGCAGGCCTCCTGGTCGCAGTCGCCGTGGTCGCCGGTGCCATGGGGCTATGGGGTTTCGCCAACCTCGAGACCTCCTCGCTGGCGGTGATCAACCAGGGCGAGCTGACTCCGGCAGGCCCCTTCCGGTACCGAAACACCCTTGCACTGCTCGCTGCCGCCACGCTCATCCCGCTGGCCCGATGGGCCGTCTGGGATTCCCTCGAGCCTCCCCGGGCCCTCCTCTCGATCGTCGCCGGCCTCGGCCTCGGGGTCTCGGTCACTGTCGTCGCCACCTCGGGCAGCGACTTCGCATGGCTGATGTCGTTCGTTCTCGTCGCCGTCGCGGTCCTCTTTCCGGGAGGAGCCCTCGGGGTCCGGCGTCAGGTCGCACTCGGAATCGCGGCAGCCTCATTCGTGGTTGCCTTCGCCGGTTGGTTGATGTTCAGGGAGGTTCTCGGCCAGACGGCCGGAGACCAGTCGGGCCGGAAGGTGGTCATGGTCGGCCTCGTGGTCGCCATGCCTCTCGTTGCCTGGGCCTTCGGACTCGGCGCCAGAAGGATCAGCGACCGGGTCGCGACCCGATTGGTTCAGGCGGCAGCCGCCCTGGCGGTGGTCGGAGCGATCGCCTTCGTCGTCGGCCCCTTCGCACCCGGTGACGTAACCCAGAGCCGTCAGGCCTATTACGAGGCGACGATCGGGACTGCAAAGGAGGAGCCGATCAAGGGGTTCGGTGCCGGCAGTTACGGGCAGGCCTCGATCGGAGAGCAACTAACCCTCCTCAGCTCCCAGACCAGGTTTGCTCACTCCATCCCCGGCGAGATGTGGGTCGAGCTGGGCATCGGCGGCCTGCTGCTCTCGCTCCTGCTCTATGTCGGTGCCTTTCTCCTGTCCTGGCGGGTTCGCGCGTTGTCGGGTGGCGCACTCCTGATCCCGCTGGTAGTCGGGTTCCTGCTCTCTGGCCTGATCGACTGGAGCTGGCACATGACCGCGATGACCGCGCTCTGGGCGTCCGGTCTCGGTGGTCTGATCGGGATCCGGCTGGCGGGATCGGCCGACCGGAATCGGGAGGAGCGAGCCGAGGGTCAGCCGGAAGTAATCAGCGGTTCGCCAGCCTGAACCAGCCCGAGCGGTTTCCAGCTCGATCGGCCACCCGCACCCAGAACGGAACCATCGACCGACCGATCATCACCTTCCCGGTGCTCTGCCACGGCATCCGGCGGTCGGCTCGCTCCGAAGGTCTGAGCGATGAAAAAGACACTTCGAGTCCGTCCAGACCGCTCCCTCTGTCAGTAGCCCGAACCGAGAGGCCGACTCTTCCCCGTCTGTCGATCGCTCGCCTGGCGGCCATCACCTCGGGTGGCATCGAGTCGATGGTCCAGGACCGTCCGGTGATCGGGGAGTAATTCCCGGCCTGATCGACCTGCCTGAACGAGACCGTCCGTCGGCCGTCCATCAGTGGGCCGAAGCCGATCGGCTCCGGACAGGCCTCCCAGGGGTCACCCTCGAATCGACACTCGACTCTGGCGCCTTCCTCCGTCTCGAGCGAGAAGCGGGCGACGGCCTCTCGGGAGAGCCCGGAAGGCCCTGCCTCTATCGAAGGGGCGGCAGGGTCGCTCGTGTCGACGATCCAGAGCCAGGTCGCCTCGAGCGAGTCGTTGCCTGCGCTATCGGTCTGGCGGACACGAAGGAGCTGACCGCCATCCGGGAGTCCGTCTGCATCGAATGACCCCTCGCACGGCATCCAGCCGGTGTTGCCCAGCTTGCAGGACGCCGTCGCACCGGCCTCGGTCGAAATGGAGATCGAGGCCGAGGTCGTCCGCGTAACGGGATCCGGGCCGCCCGAGAGGGTCGGTGCGACCGGTGCGATCGTGTCGACCGTCCAGCCTCGGACCGTCTCCCCGGAGAGGTTTCCGGCCCTGTCCCGCAGCCTGACCCGGAGTTCCTTTGGGCCTTCACCGAGGTTCACCCACCGGTTCTCTGGTGGGCAGGCGGCCCATGCTCCCGGAGCCGGTTCCTCATCCATCAGGCACTCGGCCGTGGCGCCGGACTCACCCTCGATCACGAACTCGGCCACGGTCGAGCTCACGGAACCCGTTGGCCCGTTCAGGACGGTCGGTGCTGCGGGAGCCTCGGTGTCGACGATCCACTCGACCGTCGAGGAGTCGGAGAGGTTCCCGGCCGAGTCCCGCTGGCGGATCAGGAGCGTGTGGCCTCCCTCCCCGAGACCGTCTCGGACGAAGGGCGAGCCGCAGGTCTCCCAGGGACCCTCGAGGTCGGGCCCGTCGAGACGGCACTCGAAGTCGGCACCGGCCTCCCCGGAGAACGAGACCGCGACCGACCGGCCCGCGAATGCCGCGGGACCCGACTCGATCCGCGGGGCGGCCGGAGCCGTTGCGTCGACCGTCCAGGCCCACTCGACCGAGGCCGACTCGTTTCCCGCACCATCGCGCAGCTTGAGCAACAGCCGGTAGTCGCCGTCTGTCAGCCCGGTGAGCTCGACCGGCGAGGTGCAGTTCGACCACTCACCCGGGGTGCCGTTCCGGTCGAGTCGGCATCTGGTGGTCATGCCGCTCGAGCCGGAGAAGGTGATCGAGGCCGACCTTGCGTTCGAGAGGGCCTGGGGGCCATAGGTGACAACCGGAGGGTCGAGTGGGAATGCCAGCACGGTCCAGGTTCTCGTCGTCCCGGCCGACCGGTTGCCGGCCCGGTCGGTCTGGAAGATGGTCACCGAGTGGGGGCCGTCTGCGAGACCGGAGACGGTGTAGGGCGATGTGCAGTTCGTGATCGGGCCATCGTCCAGCCGGCATTCGAAGCTCGCCCCGGGTTCGCCGGAGAACGTAAAAGAGGCCGATGTCGCGTTCGATGGCGAGGTGGGAGCGGCCGAGGTGGTCGGGGCTGTCGGGGCGCTCGTGTCGACGGTCCAGCTCCAGGAGGACGGCGCCGAGGCCGGGCCGTCGCCGACCCTCTGGGTGACCCGGAACACGCGGGAGCCGTTTGCCACCCCTGTGTAGGTCGACGGCGACGAGCACGCCTGCCACGGGCCGGAGTCGAGCCTGCACTCGAAAGACGATCCGGCAACCCCCGTGAAGGTGAAGGTCGCCGTCCCCGAATTGGTCAGGGTCATCGGGCCAGTGGTGATCACGGGTGCGTCGGGACAGGCCGGACCGGGACCGACCTCACCCAGGACGGCGGCTCCCGCATCCAGCACCCCGCCCGTGACGACTGGCAGTCCGCAGACCTCGCGGGTCGAAGCCATGATCCGGTCCTTGATCTCCTCCCACTCCCATTCCGGCTCTGCCGACTTGAGCAGCGCCGCCGTCCCGGCTACGTGAGGTCCGGCCATCGACGTTCCGCTCTTCGCTCCGTAGGTGCCCCCGGGGACGGTGCTCTGAATCTGGCTACCGGGCGCTGCGAGGTCGACCTCGGGCTTCCCGAAGTTCGACTTCGAGGCCAGGGTGGTTTCGTCTGCGAGCCAGGCCACGCTGATCACGTTCTCCTGTGGACAGGCGGCCGGGTATTTCGGAGACTCGCCGAGGTCGCGTCCGTCGTTGCCGGCAGATGCGACGACGAGATGACCCGCTGCACCGGCGGCCTGAATCGCGGCCCCGAAGGCGGTCGAACAGTTACCGGTGTAACCATAAGAGTTGTTCGAGATCGGGATCCCTTCGCGGACCGCGTATTCGAGAGCCGCTATCGAGTCCGAGACCAGGCAGCGGCCGGTTGCCGAGCAGATCTTGAGCGGCACGAGCGAGACGTCCCAGGCCACCCCGGCAACCCCGATCCCGTTATTC
This sequence comes from uncultured Solirubrobacterales bacterium, assembly GCA_903939845.1. GTDB lineage: Bacteria > Actinomycetota > Thermoleophilia > Solirubrobacterales > 70-9 > 67-14. The sequence continues at coordinate 198,662 of CAJAIJ010000057.1, read as the reverse complement.
CCGACCGCTCCGACGGTGCCGGCCGTATGGGTCCCGTGGCTCTGGTCATCCTCCGGGACGGCATCCCGGTTGACGAAATCCCAGCCATGGACGTCGTCCACGAACCCGTTTCCATCGTCGTCGATTCCGTTTCCCCCGATCTCGTCAGGGTTGGTCCAGAGGTTTCCGGCAAGGTCCGGATGGTCGAGGTCCATCCCGGTGTCGAGAACGGCCACCGGCACTTCGGAGGAGCCGGTCGTCACGTCCCAGGCCGAGGGCGCCCGGATCGCCGTGATTCCCCACTGTTGGTCCAGTTGGGTGTCGTTGGCAGCACGATCTATCTTCATCACCGAGTCCCTGGCGACGAACGCGACGCCCGGCATTTCGTCGACCTCCTCGACCGCTTCGGCCGGAGTGATTGCTCCGGGGAGTTCGACCAGCCTCAGTCCCGGAACGAGACGGAATGCCCTGACGACCTCCCCGTCTACTGCGTCCAGGACGTCGGATCTGGAGTCTCTGCCGGCTTCGGGTTCGAAGCCGATCAGGATCCCTGTGGTGCCGGCCGGGCCGGGTGCGGCGGTGGCAGACACCGGAGGGGTCGCGACAAGAATCGAGGCCACCGAGAGGATGAAGAGGGCAAGGAGGCGGAGAGCTTCGCCTCCCGGCGAACCTCTCCGTTTCCCCGGCTTTCCCGAAACGACCATCTGAGCATCTTCTATTCTCACAGACGTGCTGATCAAAACCTCAGACTCTTTGAAGTTCCGAAATGACCGTTCAGCGGTCCGACTGGTCGCGTCGATCGGGGCCGTCGCATTGTTGGCCATCGGCCCGGCTGCCTGCGGCGGCGGCTCGGACGTCGCTCCCGACCAAGGGCCAGAGGGCTCGGTAAAGAAGAGCCAGGCATTTCAGGCCCCGGCGATAGAGACCGGACAGAAGGTGCCGGAGGGGCTCGAGGATGAGACCGGACAGGCCCTGATTGCCGTCCTGCAGGCGGAGCCCGACTACTCCAGTTACGTGAAGCTACTCCAGCTGAGCGGGGTTTCGGAAGACCTCGCCACCGGAGACTCTCTGACCGTGTTCGCACCCGTGAACGAAGCCGTCCAGGCCCAGTCCCGCCTCCTGGACAGATACCTGAAGCCGAAGGACCTCGACTCCGTACTCGCCGCTCTCGGTAAGGGAGTCCAGCCAGAGATTGCCGATCCAGAAGGCCTCTCAGACCTGATGAGGCGCGGCATCGCGAACGGAGAGCTCCCACCCGAGGCAGTCAAGGCCGGACTGAAGCTGGATCCGCTCGCGGGTGACACCCTGCGGATCACGAAGTCTGGCGATGACTTCCGGGTGGACGGGATTCGGTTCGATACCGGGGCCGGAACACTGGCCTCGAACGGCATCCTGTACCCGGCTGCCGGTTTGATCGCGCCCTGATTGCCACCTCAGGTCTCAGCCGACGCCACGATCGATTTCGACCGCTCGGGAAGGAGATCGGGTCTCGATCCGGAACTACCGCCACAGCCCGGGGCACATCGGTGCCGTTGCCGGGACTAGAGATGGGATATTTCAACCAGAGAGATACAAATCGACAGTATTGGCGCATCGGGGTTCTGTATAGTCCCGGCGACCGAAGGATTGAGAAAGATTTTCCGGTGGACCGCAACTCCTAGTTTCGGTCCCTGTTTCACGAAACGTCTAGTCCAGCTACCCCGCCAGGGAGGCATAAGTTGAATCACGCAAGTGCAGTCTCGTCCACCGAAGCTTTCCGTGCCGGTTTCGCCGGCCGTTTCGTCGTTCTCGGACTGGCGATGGCTGCCTTCTTCGTTGCTTTCCTGGGGATTGGTGCGTCCGCGTACGCAGCTCCTCCCACCAATGACACCCTCCCGGTGATCAGCGACACCACGCCGACGGATGGTCAATCGATCTCGACCACGACCGGTAACTGGAGCGGTGGCGTAGACGAGTACAACTACCAGTGGCAGACGGGCACCACCGCCACCGGGCCCTGGACCAACGTAGGCACTGACTCGGCCTTCTACACCGTGTCCGGCTGCACCCAGTTCATCCGTGTCACGGTGACAGCAGTGAATGGCGATGGCTCTACCCCCGCGACTTCGTTGGTAACCAGCGCGGTCGAATGCGTTGATCCCACTCCCGGCACCGCCTCGATCGACGACACGACCCCCGAGGTCACGCAGACTCTTACCGGCTCGACCACGGGCTGGACCGGTTCGACTCCGATCACTTACTCCTATCAGTGGCAGTATTCATCGGACTCGACCTGCACCTACTTCAACAACGTCGGCGGAGACTCGACCACCATCACTCTTCCCGAGGCAACCCCGCCGTGGAACCGGTGCGTCCGCCTGGTCGTGACCGCGACCGGCCCCGATGGCAGCACCGCCACGGCGACCAGCAGCCCGACCTCACTGGTCGACGGCCTCGCCCCGAGCTTCAACACAGGCTCCGACCCGGTCATCTCCGGCATCAGGCGGATCGGCGAGACCCTCTTCGTCCTCACCAACGGAGGCTGGGATCCGGGCTACCCCGAGAAGCCGGCCGGGTCGGGCGTCGTCAACGGCGTCACGATCTCCTACGAGTGGCAGCAGAACTGCCCGAATCGTGGCGGAGGCTGGGTCGCCTACCAGACCAACGGTGGCACCCCGGACGAGCTCGCCTCGACCTACACGGCCCAGAACTACCCGCGTGATTCCGTCTCCCCCGCACCGCCCGCTAACCCGAACTTCCCCGGCGACGTCAACTGTGACGTCCGGGTCAACGTGGAACTCGAGAACGGCAACACGGTCACGCCCGGAAACGGCGACACCGATGACGCCGACTCGAACGCCCGTGGCCGGATTCAGAGAGCCTTCGGCAACACCTACCAGGTGAGGACCGGCGCCTCCTTCACGGACGGCAACCCGGCAGGCAACTGGGGCCAGGCTCCCAACCTCACCGACCCGAACGAGCCGATCAACGACTGTCTCGGTCCGTACAACTGGAACGACGCCACGGTCACCGAGCCTTACGAGCCGCAGGGAACTCCCACGGCCAACGCCCAGGAGGCCTGCCGCCAGCTGCAGGAGGCGGTGAACCAGAACCTGAACTACGCCGAGAACGGCACCTCGCCGGTCGGCGACCAGATCAGCTACACCACTCCGACGCCGGGCGGCGTCACGGTCAACTTGCCGACCCAGAGCCAGCGGACCGGCTTCACCAAGATCGAAGTTGGGCCGAGCTTCGACGGTCCCTTCGCCCCGGAGCCGCGTCCCGGTGATATTGGCTTCCAGGGTGGAGCCCTCGTGCAGGACTTCACCAACATGCTGATTCAGGGACAGACTCAGAACAACCAGTCGACCCCGGATGTTCAGACCACCATCACCGGCACCGTCAACACCGGCCCGCCCGCCGGGAACGGCGCCGTGGTCTGCGACGGCGGCAACGTTGATGCGGACCCGAACAACCGCTCGCTGATCTGCATCGAGGACACCGACTCCAACGGTCGCACCACCAATGTGACCGTGCGGAACATGTTCCTCGACGGCGCCAACGCGAGCCAGTCGAACGATGAGGATCTGAACAAGGTCTACACCGGCGTCACCTTCAACAACGCAAGCGGCAACGTTCAGAACGTCGGAATCTCCGGCTTCAACGCCCCGACCACCCAGGCCAAGCCTTTTGCGATCGGTCAGGGCGTCGCGGCATATCGCTCCCTCGTCCCGCCGCTTCTGGAGCCCGGAAACAGCTGTGAGGAACCCGACCGGGTGACCGTTTCGCACACCTCCTTCCAGGCCATCGGTGGGGGCGGCAATGGCCGCGCCGTCTACGGCACCAGTCAAGATGACGTCTGCTCCAACCTCGTCCTCAGGGTCGAGCACGGTGGTATCGACGGATTCGGTGGCGACACCGAGGTCGGCATCCTGGCCGAGAACGACACCCGGCTCAGGGTCCTGGACATGTCCATGTTCAACATGAACCAGGCTGGAGTTCTGATGGACGGCAACACATACAACTCGCTCGTCAAGGACTCCACGATCGACGGCAACAACGCCGGCGTCGTGGCCTACGATCAGGTGGCGCCTGATACGGCCGATACGGTCGACGAGGCAGGTGGAATCACGATCACCGGCAACAAGTTCGATAACGACATCGGGAGCCTCCAGCCGCAGGTCGGCATCGTTGCCAACGACGGGGTCTACTCGATCACCAATAACAGGATCGATGACACCGTCACCGGCATGACCGTCGGCCCTGTCGCGGAGTTCGGATTTACCGAGGCAAGTCAGTTCGACGAAGTCCAGGCTGAAGTCAATGGCAACTCGTTGACCGGCTTCCAGTACGGGGTCCTCTCCACCAATGCCGGCCTCCCCGGAGCTCTCGACCTCACGATGTCCGGGAACCGGATCGCATCCGGTCTGAGCAACGTCACAGCCGGCTACTGGAACGGCTCATACGGACTGGTCAACTACTACGACGACGAGTGGAACCCCTACAACGAGGGTGGTCTGCCGGCAGCGAACCTCCAGGTCGACCCGGTCGACGCCCGAAACAACTGGTGGGGATGCAACCAGGGTCCGACATACAACCCGGATGAGGCCGATTTCGAGGCCCTTACCTCTGGCGGCCTGATTTGTGACGATGGATTTGGGTCTGTCTCAACTGGCGAGCTCATCATCGACGGCGGTGTCGGAGACTCGGGTCCCGGTTCTGACCTGCCGACGCAGGGTGGTGACAACGTCGCCTACAGCCCCTACCTGACAATGACCTGCGAGATCGGCAACTCGGTGATCTACACAGCCGATGACTCCGGGCCTGGTGGCATCGCGTACCCGACCGCGGGCATTACGACCAACTCGGCCGGTGAGCAGCGCGACTGGGGCTTCCCATCCTCCCCGATCGATTTCGATCGCGTCGGGGATAACCTCGATACCTCTTGGATCGATGACGATGGCTTCACCGGAGCCAACACCTACACGTTCACAGGATCCCTGCAGGCCGGCTTCGAGACCGGTTCTGTGTCGGTCACCGGCGACCTCGACTACGAGGACACCGACTGCGGCCAGGTCACAATCCGTGAGGCTCCCCAGGGCGAGACCGGACCGACCGGCGAGACCGGACCGACCGGCTCGACCGGCCCGAGTGGTCCGTCTGGTCCCTCCGGACCGACCGGCTCCACCGGCCCGAGTGGTCCGTCTGGTCCCTCCGGACCGACCGGCACCGGAACGACCGGCCCGACCGGCCCGAGCGGCCCGACCGGACCGGAAGGTCCGAGCGGCCCCGTCCCCTCGGTGAACAGGCTGTACAGCTCACCGATCAGGCTTCAGGCCGGCAAGAGCTACACGCTGGTCAGGATCACCTGTCCGACACAGCAGACCCAGTGCATCGTGCGGAGCGCGAGGGTTGCCTGGCAGGCCAGGCAGAACCTCCAGTCGGTCACGACCAACGCCGTGATCAGCCGGACGACGATTCCGAGTGGCCAGACGGCTACCGTCAGGGCCAAGGCCCCGGGTTCGGTCGTCAGGCGCCTCACCGGCCAGAAGACCGGTTCGGTCACTGTGACCGTGAACGCCGTGGGCGCCGGTGCGATGGCCGAAGTCATCCGCCGCATGGGCATCAAGCGGTAGACGGTAAACAGCATCTCAGTATCGGAAAGGGCCCGGGGGAAACTCCGGGCCCTTTTCTATTCCGGTATCGACGAGGAGAGCGACCATCCCCTGAACCGAAGCAATGCCCTACGGAAGGGGTTGATGCATCAGGGAGTCATTGCGTGAGGCTCCCGTCGGCCTGTTTTCGAAATAGGAATGTCAGCGAGGAGCCGAGCGATGCGTCATGATTCGAACATGAGGTCAGGGAGAGCAACCCTTCGCTGGGCATTGGGCGCTGCCGCTCTGGCTGCGGTGTTTTCGGCATTCAGTCCGTTCGGCCCCGCGGCGTCGGCTTCGCCGGCCATCATCCTCGCCGCCGAGGAAGACTTCGCCTTCGTTGGCTCTCCCTTCGATCAACCTCAGGGTGAGGTTGCAAACTTCTCGAATCCTGCTGCCGCCGGAGCACTCCACAATGTCTATGCGACCGGCAAGGGCCCGGATGGAAGGAACCTCTTCTTCTCGGAGACGATCGCACCGGGCAATGATGTCCCGGTCAGGGGTACCCAGTATCTCGACGCCGGTAACTATCCGTTCGCCTGCACCTTGCATCCCGGAATGGACGGAGTTCTTCAGGTCACCGAGATGGGTTGGCGCGCAAACCGGCCGGCTCTTGGGGTTGCGGTTCAGACCCAGCGTCTGTCTTCGGTCCGCCGCAAGGGAGCCATCAGGATCACGGTCAGCAGCTCGACGGGAGTCCAGGGCGGCAGAGTCACGCTTCGGCTCGGTCAAAAGGCGTTAGGAGTGGTTCGTGCGATCACGATTCCGGCCGGTGGCCGCAAGGCGATCACGGCTAGACTGTCACCGCAGGGGAATAGATTCCTCGAGGGAAAGAGGTCGGCGGCCGTCTCGGCTACGACCTGGGTCGAGTTCGGCCAGCCATCAACTTCCAGAAAGGTTCTCCGTTGAACGTCTCGAGCAACCGCAGGGCAATGAGCGCAGCCGACGGGAAGATCCTCTGGGTGGGGCTGCTGATCCTCTCGATGGCGGCGACTCTCTTGCTGTGGAACCCGGCCGATTCGGCTGGAGCCTTTCCGAGCAGGTTGCCGTGTGGAAGTGAGACCGCCGAGGCGAGTCCGACCACTGGCTTCAGTCCCATTCCTCCGATCATCGAGAACGAGGGCGAGCCGGTCGAGACGCACACCTATTTCTGCGGTCCGATCCCCGTCTACTCCGGCTCGAACCGGATCGATTACCAGCCGGTGAACCTGCCCGACCGTCCGTCCGAGGACGGGTGGATCACGAGGATGAAGCCGAATATGATGGCGGCCAAGCCGGGAGTTTCGGTGGTGGATGGAATCGAAGACCTCTACACGCCTCCTTCGGACAAGGTCATGTTCCACCACGGTGTCTGGTTGAACCTCGGTCAGACGGATCTGACCGGTAGTGGTCCCGAGCGGATCTACGCAACGGGCGAAGAGAAGACCGAGATGCGGCTGCCCGAAGGCTTCGGGTATCGCTACCAGAGGTCGAAGGCCTGGATCCTCAACCACATGATTCACAACCTCGTACCCCAGAGCTTCGCGATGTACATCACTTGGGAAGTGGACTTCATCCCCGATACCTCGCCTCTGGCGGCGGGGATCAAGCCGGTCAGGACCGTCTGGATGGATGTCCAGAACGGGTGCTACTACCCCGTTTTCGATGTCGAAAAGGGAGATGGCGGAAGCGACGGGAAGTTCTCTTACCCCGATGATGCCAGTAACCCCGACCCTTACTGCAACCCGGGCGGGAACTACGGCCAGCGCCAGAAGTGGAGGGTTCCCCAGAGCGGCTCCATCGTCTCTTCGGTCGGGCACGTCCACTCCGGTGGCCTCTGGACCGATCTCAACCTGATCAGAGACGGCGCCTCCACTTACCAGGGCCCCACTTGCGAGGCCCAGGCCGGTCGGCTCCGCGCCGCCGAAGCGAACCTGAGCAGAGCCGAGGCACGCCTCGATCGCATGAAGGCGAAGAAGCGGCCGACGAAGGCACGTGCGGCTACGGCCTTGAGGAAGTCCGTGGTTCAGGCCGGGAAGCAGAGGCAGCGAGCGCTTGCGGCCCTGACCCGTGCAGAGGCATCGTTCGAAGCCTGCGACAGCGAGGTCCCGAGGATCTCGACCGATGAGGCCTCCGGCGATCCAAAGGTCCTCCTGCTCCGGTCCAATGCCAAGTATTTCGACAGGATCCCCGGTCCGAAGAAGTCCGGTCCCGTCTCCTGGGACATGGGCATGTATGGCTCGACCGAGGACTATCGGGTGAAGGTCGAGCAGGGCGACTGGCTCGAGACCACCACCACCTACGAGACCAAGGTCGGCTCCTGGTACGAGTCGATGGGAATCCACATCTCCTACATCGCCTTCGGCGAAGACGGGGTGGACCCGTTCCTGAACCGGGTGGATCACAAGAAGGAGCTGAACCACGGCCCTCTGCCCGAGAACGAGAACCACGGCGGCAAGCCCGTCGAGGGAGCCCCGGATCCGACCAAGATGCCGAACGGCCTCTCGCCATCCGGTGAACTCCTGATCGGTGGCTACACCTTCGGCGGCGGTGACTTCATGAGCATTCCCGGCGCTGCGGGGCGGCCCCTGGTCGTGGCGAAGGGCGACAGTCTGACCTTCAGGCTCGCGGCCGGCGACGTCGCCAAGGAGATGTGGCATTCGCTCACCTCCTGCAAGGCGCCGTGTAACCGTTCCACCGGTATCGCCTACCCGCTGCCTGATGGCGAGCCGGTGTTCGACTCCGGGCAGCTGGGACCCCGCGAAGAAAACACAGGTGCCGTCGGGCGCAACTTCTGGAGCACGCCGACCGACCTGAAGCCAGGGACCTACCCGTTCTACTGTCGGATCCACCCGTTGATGAGGGGTGCGATCCGGGTCGTCCCCAACTCCTGACCGGAACGGGGCTTGGGTTCGGATTCGAAAGGCCGGTCCGCTCTCCGGTTTCGGGAGCCGCCCGGTCATCCTGAGCTGCACCGGGACGAAGGCATCCTCCGGATGGACGGCCGACATCCGTGACGGCCGGGTCCCGGGAGGGGGGTGTAGCGGAGGCTGACGGCGGGACGCCGAAGGCCCGTGTCTCGCCCTATGAGCTCTTCTATGACCTGGTCTTTGCCGGGGCCATCCTGGGCCTCAGTATCGATTTCGGCAGGACCGAGAGCTGGGCTGCAGTAGGGATCGCGTTCTCGACCCTCTTGCTCGCGTGGTGGGTCTGGCAGGAGACGATGCTCTTCACCAACCGGTTCGGCGATCCCCTCCGTCCCCTGAGCACGGGCCAGGACCGACGCCAGGCGATCCTCCTCCTTCTGGCCCGTTCGGTCTGCCTGCTCCAGATGATCTCGATCATCCTCCTGGCCCTCTACGAGCCGGCCAGACTCGAGCTAGAAGGCTTCGAGGGCGCCTTCTCCTGGGCATCGGCGGCCGCGATCTTCTTCCTGTTCGCCCTCAGGGAGCTCGGAGCCCGCAGCAAACCGGAGCTGGCCGAAACGGTCAAGGTCCGGAGGCCCTGGGAGATCCTCTCGATCGGCCTGTTCGTCGCAGCGGGACTCGTCTCCGGCGAGCCGGAGCAGTTGCTCTGGTTCGGCGGGATGATGGCCACCTTCCTGCCGGGGCTCTGGTTCATCGGGAGGGAGCGCCACCTCGACTCTCCCGTTCAGGCCGCCCACATTTCGGAGCGGCTGATGCTCTTCACCCTGATCATCGCCGGAGACCTCTTCCTGAAGATCATCGTCTACTGGAACGGGGACATTGCCGACTCGCTGAGCGCGATCCAGCTCGTGTTCGTCAGCCTGATCATCTTTTCCATATTCAGGCTCTACGTCTCCAGGGTCGGGGACCATCCCGTTCCGTCCGACCCCCTCAAGTTCAGGGCCTGGTTGCTCCTGCACCTGCTGCTCGCCTTCTCGCTGCTCGTGGCATCTGGCGGCATGGTCGAGTACGTCACGCCGAAGGGCGGGCTGACCTACTGGAACGGGCTGAGTGCCGGTTTCGGGGTTGCCGGGGCCGTGCTGGCCATGGCCCTCCTCGACAGGATCGGCGGCGGCCGTCAATCCGGGCTGCGAGCAAACGAGATGTTCGGACTGGCTGTGGTGGTCGCCGCCCTGACGCTCGGGTTCGTCTATCTCACACCGGACAACTGGCGGGTCGGAATGGGAAGTCTTGCCCTGTTGATGATCCTCTACGCCCAGAGTTCCTCCTGGCGCTACCGGGAGCCGGCCTGATGACGGGCGGGCGGCGGGCCATTCCGTTCTGCCTGCCGGCTGTCGTGATTGCGCTGCTCTTCGCTCCCGGTTCCGTAACGGCAGCACCTACCGGTCCGGCGGCGGAACCGAAGACACCCCGGACCGAGATCGTCGAAGCCGAGACCGGTCGCCACGTGATCCTGACGCGGGTCGCTCCGGCCTTCTTCCGGTTCCGGTCGGAAGGTGGAGCCGTCGGGTTCGAGTGCCGGGTGGATCGAGGTCGCTGGCAGCCATGCCGCAGTGGGAGGTTCCTGACCTACCTCGGGCCGGGCACCCACCAATTCCGGGTTCGTGCCATCAATGGTGAGGGGGCGGTGGATTCCACCCCGGCCGTCCGGCGGTGGAGGTTCGTGAGGTGGCAGCCTGACATCGGGGCCGCTTCCGAATTTGCGGCGTCGAGGGAGGGCCGGGTCTCGTTCAGCGTCGATCTCGGCTGGCGTTCATGGAATCGCGGGGCCTCGGTTCGGGCGCGGATGGCCAGCACGGTCAAGGCGATGCTGATGGTCGCGTACCTGAACATGGAGGAGGTCCGGAGCAGACGGCTCACGGACTACGAGAAGGGCCTGATCTCTCCGATGATCACGGTGTCGGACAACGACGCCGCCAACGCGATTGCCTCGATGGTCGGACCGGCCAGGATGCGATCCCTCGCACGGCGGGTCGGGATGGAGGGCTTCGAATACTCGACAATTTGGGGTCGATCGAAGACCGGCGCAGCCGACCAGGCACGGTTCATGAGGGCCCTTCCGAACCTCCTTCCGGAGCCCCACAGAGGCTGGGCGATGGGGTTGCTTTCCCGAATCGAGGGATACCAGCGATGGGGTATCCCGGAGGTGCGACCGAAGGGCTGGAGGCTCTTCTTCAAGGGAGGATGGGGTATTTCCGACGGCAGCCTCGGCGGGACCGTGAATCACCAGATCGCCCTGCTCGAACGGGGCGGCCTCCGGATCGGGATCGCGATCCTGACCGAGGGCAACCCATGGACCTCGTATGGAGAGGCGACTCTGAAGGGGGTCGCCAGGCGGATACTGAAAGGGCTTCCCCGGGTCAGACCCGGGTGAGACCCTTCCCGGTCCGGTCAGTTGGTCTGGCAGGCGTCCCGGTACAGCGACTTCGGCACAGCGGAACCCGAGGCCTTATCGCCACAGACCTTCGCCCGGTCCTTCGGGATCCAGAACTGCCCCTCCGCCTCGAATACGGCAGTCACGGTCACCGCAGTAGCCGCCGGTCCGAGGTCCGGGAAGGCGACTGCCCAGCCGTCGGCACACCTGAAGCTTCCGGAAGCCTCGGCGAGGGTCGCCTTCTCCCCGTCTCCGTAGCCCTCTGCCCAGCTCTCGACGGCCTTCTGCATCGAGGCCTGATCGCACTTCGCCGCTCCGGTGATGATCGCTTCGCCACCGCCCGTGGTCCCGGAGGAGGTGGAGTCCTGATCGGAGCCCGAACATCCCGAAGCGGCAAGCAGTGCCGCGGCCGAGATCGCGACCCCGGCCAGTAGTCGCAGCCGTCCCGCTCGATATCTCACAGTCGACTTCCTCTCGTCCATAGCGGTCGTCCCCCGTTCGGTTGGTGAGAGGAATCTAGAGGTCCCGAAGGTCGTCAGCGAGGCTTGACCGCGCGCCACCCGGACCAGTTACCGGCCCTGTCCCTGACCTTTGCCCACCGGGGCCGGGAGGGAAGCCTGGTCTTCACGGTCGAAGACTTCGTGAAGTTGACGATCTTCGCTGGCACTGCGTTGGTGCCGGGCCTGGATCGCCGGGTCGACCAGGCAAGCTTCGAGAGGCCGGAGCCGGAGTCGGTCGCCTTCACTGCGGTCCACCAGACCTTGCCCCGGTTCTTTCGAACCTTTGCCGATTTCAGGCTCGGGCGGTTCGGGTCGAGGAAGATCGAATCCGAGGCCGTTCCGAGCGGGACGTCCCCGGCGCCGATGAACTCGACCGTGACCGTCCTCGCCCCCTGGCCCGTGGCGAGCGTCCACGGGATCGACGGCGACAGCACGGTGCTCTGGCCCGGAGGTTCGGAAGCGTTTGAAATGACGGCTCGACGGGCTCCGGTTGGCCAGATGATCCCGAGCTCCACCTCCACTGTGCGTCCGTAGACCGCCCCTCCGTTCACGATGATCGAAGGCTCTCCCTCTGGAGGCTGGGGGGTTCCCTCGATCACCAGCTCGGTTTCGGTCGGCGCAGAGAGATTTCCCTCGGGATCCTCGATCACGATCTGTATCGGGTAAGACCCATCGGTCAGACCGGTCGGAATGTAGGGGCTCTCGCAGGGGTGGAGTTCCTCTGATCCCACTGCGCAGAGGTAGGTGAAGCCGTCGGGGGCTCCCTCGAAGACGACTTCTCCCGTCTCATTCGTCCCGGCGAGCTGGGGCTGGACGGTCGCAACCTCGAGGACGGTCCAGCTACGGATAGCCGCTTCCGAGACATTGCCGATGGAGTCGGTCTGCTTCACGGCGAGCTCATGCGGTCCCGCATCCAGGTCCGCAACCTCGAACGGCGAGGAACAGGTTTCGAACGGCCCGTCGTCGAGCCGACACTCGAATGTCGCGCCGCTGACTCCCGAGAACTCGAACGAGGCCTCCACCGAGTTCACCTCGCCCTCCGGGCCCTGGGTTATCGACGGAGCCGACAGCGTGAAGGTGTCGACGGTCCAGGTGCGGGAGGCCTCGGTAGAGACATTGCCGGCCTGATCGGTCTGGCGAACCTCGAAGGTGTGGCTGCCAAGCGAGAGGGAGGCATAGGACTTCGGACTGACGCAGGAGCTCCACGACCCCGAATCGATCCGGCACTCGAAGGTGGCCGACGCCTCACCGGTGAAGGCGAGGCTGGCCGAGGTGGAGCTCACGAATCCGGACGGCCCTGAGTCGATCGTGGGGGCCGAGGGCGCGACGGTGTCTACGGTCCAGGTCCTGCCTGTCTCACTCGAGGTGTTTCCGGCCTGATCGGTCTGGCGAACTTCGAAGGTGTGGCTGCCCTGACTCAGGCCCGAGTAGGACTTCGGACTCACGCAGGAGCTCCACGACCCCGAATCGATCCGGCACTCGAAGGTGGCCGACGCCTCGCCGGTGAACGAGACCGAGGCCGAGGTAGAGCTCACGAACCCCGAGGGTCCCGAGGTGATCGACGGTGCCGAAGGCGCGACGGTGTCTACGGTCCAGGTGCGGGAAGCGGCCGTCGAGGTGTTTCCGGCCTGATCGGTCTGGCGAACCTCGAAGGTGTGGCTGCCCTGGCTCAGGCCCGAGTAGGACTTCGGCGACGAACAGGAACCCCAGGAGCCGGAGTCGATCCGACACTCGAAGGTGGCCGACGCCTCGCCGGTGAACGAGACCGAGGCCGAGGTAGAGCTCACGAACCCCGAGGGTCCCGAGGTGATCGATGGTGCCGAAGGCGCGACGGTGTCTACGGTCCAGGTGCGGGAAGCGGCCGTCGAGGTGTTTCCGGCCTGATCGGTCTGGCGAACCTCGAAGGTGTGGGATCCCTGCGAGAGGGAGGTGTAGGACTTCGGCGACGAACAGGAGCCCCAAGAGCCGGAGTCGATCCGGCATTCGAAGGTCACTCCGGCCCCGACCGTCTCACCGGTGAAGCTGAAAGAAGCAGACGTGGAAGAGACGAAGCCCGAGGCCCCCGATCCGATCGTTGGCGGGTCGGGCGCGAAGAGCAGGGCGCTGTAGGCGTTCAGCATGCCCCCGGTTACCGTGGTTCCGCTCAGGGACGCCAGCGGTCGAGTGTTGTCGATGAGCCGGGATCTCACCTGCGAGTAGGTCCAGTCGGGCTTTCTGGACTTGACCAGAGCAGCCACACCGGCGACGTGAGGGCTGGCCATCGAGGTGCCGTTGGCCCAGACGTATGAGCTGGTCGGGTAGGTGCTGAGGATCTGACTGCCTGGCGCACCGAGGTCGACCGATGTGGTTCCGTAGTTCGAGAACGAGGAGAGGCCGTCGTTCAAGGTGGTCGAAGCGACGGAAATGATGTTGTCGAGGTTGTAGTTGGAGGGATAGTGGGCGTTGGCCGGCACGTCGGTGTTGACCCCGTCGTTTCCGGCGGCCGCGACGAACAGGTGCCCGGCATCCCGGGCCGCCGTGATCGCATTTCGCTCGGATGTCGACTGGCCGCTGATGCCGCCGTAGCTGTTGTTCGAGATCTTCACTCCCTGGGCGACCGCGTAGTTGAGGGCGGCGATCGTCGCCGAGATCGCACAGCTACCCGCCGCATTGCAGGCCTTGAGCGGCATCAGCTTGACGTTCCAGGCGACCCCGGTGACGCCGCTGTTGTTGTTCCCTACGGCTCCAATCGTCCCGGCCACGTGGGTCCCGTGGCCATCGTCATCGGTCGGGTCGTTGTCCGAGTTGACGAAGTCCCAGCCGTTGACGTCGTCGATTCGGCCGTTCGCGTCATCGTCGATCCCGTTTCCCGGTGTCTCGTTCGGGTTGGTCCAGAGGTTTGAGGCAAGGTCGGGGTGGTTCAGCTGCATGCCGGAGTCGATCACGGCAACTGTGACGCTCGAGGAGCCTCTGGTCAGATCCCATGCCTCGGGGGCATCGATATCTGCGTCGGGAGTTCCGGTGTAGCCGGTCGAGCCGACCGTGAAGCTCTGGCCCGTGTTGTTCAGACCCCAGAGGTAGAAGTTGGGGCTCCGGTAGAAAGTGTCGTTCGGGATGGTGACCTCGATATGCCTGATCAGGTCAGGCTCGGCGTAGGCGATCCCCGGTTCGCTCTCGAGCGTCTCGATCGTTTCCCCCCGGTCGGTCCCTGCGGGCAGCTCGAGGAGCTGGAGCCTCGGCACCAAGGAATAGGACCGGAGGAACTCGGCTTCGACCGAGTCTCTTATCGCGGCCCGATCAGCTGGATCGACTCCGGCCTCGAACCGCACCAGCAAACGCCTCCCGGCGCCATCGGCGGCTTCATCTCCGCCCGATCGAACATCGGTCGGAACCGGCTCGCCGGGGATGTCGTCGCCAGGGGAAGCCGGTGCCGTAGTCACGGACGTGATCAGAAGGGTGATCCCGAGCAGGCTGACAGCTGCGAGAACCCGCCACAGAGCTGAAATACGGCTTTTCGGGACAGAGACGTTCACGAGATCAAGTATGCCGATGAACCTTCAATGACCAATAAGGGCGCGTAGAGCCGAAAGTAGCGCTCCACCTCACTCGGTCGCCGTTCGTGACGCTACGCTTCCCTTCATGGAATCTACGGTTCAACCCTCCGTTGCGGATGGGGGGTCGGAAGAGTCAACCGCAGGTCCGGACGCCGGCCGCCTGAGGCGTCTCAGGCGGCTGAACGTCATCGCTGCCATCTTCTTCGCCGCACAGGTCGTCGCCATCCTGATTCTCGCCGGTCCGGCGAGCCTTCCGGTCAACGGCTCCTTCCTTCTCGATGCCCCCGGTTCCGGCCTGTATGGCACCAAGGAGCTGTTCGGTCTGAGGATCGACCTGATGGTCGCGATATTCCTGGGCCTTGCGGCCGTCGACCACTTCGTCGTCGCGACCTTCTACAGGCGCCAGTACGAGGGGAATGTCTCCGAGGGGGTCAACCCGACCCGGTGGATCGAGTACTCCATCAGCGCCTCGATCATGGTCGTCCTGATCGCGATGCTGGCCGGAGTCAGTGATCTGGTCGCACTCCTGATGATGTTCGGTGCCAATGCGGCGATGATCCTCTTCGGCCTGGTGATGGAAAAGGTCAACCTCGGCCGTCAGCAGACCGACTGGGTTCCCTTCATCTACGGATGCATCATCGGGGCCGTCCCCTGGATCGGGATCGTCGTCCAGCTCGCGCTCTCTCAGGGTGAGGGCGACGGGGTTCCGGGCTTCGTCTACGGGATCTTCATCTCCCTGTTCATCCTGTTCAACGGATTCGCGGTGAACATGTGGCTCGGATACAGGGGCAAGGGACGATGGCGTAATCCGCTGTTCGTCGAGCTGGCCTACATCGTCCTGAGTTTCGTGGCGAAGACGGTTCTCGCGTGGCAGGTCTACGCAGGCGCCCTGGCGGGCGCCTGAGTCGATGCCCGGCAGGACCGCCTGGGTCCTTGCCGACCAGCTTTCCTTCGAAAACCCGGCCCTGCGGGGTGCCGACAGGGTCCTGATGGTCGAGGCGGCCGTCCGTCCCGGCGGCCTCTCCTTCCATCGCCAGAAACTCCACCTCGTCTTCACCGCGATGAGGAACTTCGCGGACGGGATGCGGGAGCGGGGGGTGGAAGTCGACTATCGACGCTCCGAGAGCCTTGCCGCCGGGCTTGCCTCCCACCTGGCTGAGTACGAACCTGAATCCGTCGCGATTCTCGAACCGAATCGCCTCGGGGCCGGGGAGCGGCTTGCCGGCCTCGACCCAGTGGTCGAAATAGTGGACGAGACCCTGTTTCTCACCGAACCGTCCCGTTTTGCCGATTGGGCATCGGGACGAAAGACCCTCAGGATGGAGGATTTCTACCGGGAGCAGCGTCGCCGCTTCGGGCTGCTGATGGACGGGAAGGAGCCGGCTGGCGGGGCCTGGAATTTCGATCCCGAGAATCGCAAACCGCCGCCAGCCGACATCCGGCCACCGAAGCCCTACCGGCCGAGGGAGGACGAGACGGATGAAGCCGTTCGGGCCGATCTCGACCGGATGGAGGCGGCCGGCCTCGAGACTTCCGGTGAGGACGGCACCAGGATCTTCCCGGCGACAAGGAAGCAGGCGCTTCAGGCGCTCCGGTCCTTCTGCCGGGATCGCCTCCCGACCTTCGGCCCCTACCAGGACGCGATGATCGGCGGCGAGAGGTTCATGTGGCACGCCCTGCTGTCGAGTTCACTGAATCTCGGACTGCTCTCCCCTCTGGAGTGCGCCGAGGCGGCCGAGGCCGAGTACCGGAAGGGCAATGCCCCGATCGCCTCGGTCGAGGGGTTCGTTCGACAGGTGATCGGGTGGAGGGAGTACGTATGGGGCGTCTACCGGTTGAGGGGGGCCGGGATGAAGGAGGAGAACGCCCTTGCCGCCGATCGCCCCGTCCCGGCCGCGATCTCTGGACTCGATCCATCCGCCACCGAGATGCGGTGTCTGGGTGACGTGATCGGAGGGATCAGGGACACCGCCTACGCCCACCACATCGAGAGGCTGATGGTGCTCGGAAACCTGTTTCTCACTCTCGGAGTGGAACCGAAGGCTGCAACGGACTGGTTCCACTCGTCCTTCATTGATGGCTTCGAGTGGGTGATGGTCCCGAACGTCGCCGGGATGGCGCTCTGGGCCGATGGCGGGAAGATGATGACCAAGCCGTATGCGGCGTCTGGCCGCTATGTGGACAGGATGTCGAACCACTGTCGCGATTGCCGATACACGCTGAAGGAGCGATCCGGACCCGACGCCTGCCCGCTCACAGTTCTGTACTGGGATTTCCTCGATCGAAACAGGGAGCTCCTCGGCTCGAACCGGCGGATGTGGATGCAGATGAAGAACCTGGACCGGATCGAGGATGACGAGCTGGAGGAGATCCGGCGCACGGCCACCGGCCTCAGGGACGACTTCTCGGCCTGAGTCCGAATCCCCCAAGTTGCGGGGTGGCGAACCGGCCCCGGACCACTAGACTGCTTCGGGCTTTCACGGTTGCGTTCGACGATCTGCGGATACGACGAGGAGGAGAAGAGAATGGCCGAGCAGCACAAGTTCCTGATGGACGAGTCGAAGATCCCCGAGCAGTGGACGAACATCGCTGCCGACCTCCCGGGAGAACCGCTGCCACCGCTCAATCCCGGGACCGGCCAGCCCCTCGCACCGGAGGACCTGGCGCCGCTCTTCCCGATGGCCCTGATCGAGCAGGAAGTCTCGATGGATCCGAACATCGAGATCCCCGAGGAGGTCCGTGAGGCATACCGGCTGTGGCGTCCGACCCCGCTGATGAGGGCGACCCGCCTGGAGAAGGCGCTCGACACCCCGGCTCACATCTACTACAAGTACGAAGGCGTCTCGCCTTCGGGCTCCCACAAGCCGAACACCGCAGTCCCGCAGGCTTTCTACAACGCGAAGGAGGGCGTCAAGAAGCTCGCGACAGAGACCGGTGCCGGGCAGTGGGGCTCCTCACTCGCCTTCGCCTGCGAGATGTTCGGCCTCGACTGCGAGGTGTTCATGGTCGGCGTCTCCTACGACCACAAGCCCTATCGCCGGGCGATGATGGAGACCTGGGGGGCCAACGTCCACCGCAGTCCTTCGGATCTGACCGAAGCCGGTCGCTCCCAGGCCGAGCACACCACGGGAAGTCTCGGCATAGCGATCTCTGAGGCCGTCGAGGTGGCCGCCGGCAGCGAGGACACCAAGTACGCGCTCGGCTCGGTTCTCAACCACGTCTGCCTGCACCAGACCGTGATCGGTGACGAAGCGATCGCCCAGCTCGAGATGGCCGGGGAATATCCGGACGTCGTGATCGGGTGCGTCGGTGGCGGTTCAAACTTCGCCGGCATCGCATTCCCGCTCCTGAGGAAGAAGCTGAAGGAGGGCCTCGACACGAGGTTCCTGGCGGTCGAGCCGGCGGCCTGTCCGACCTTGACCAAGGGGGTCTACGCCTACGACTTCGGCGACACGGTCGGCATGACCCCGCTGATGCCGATGTACACCCTGGGCCACGACTTCGTGCCGCCGCCGGTCCATGCCGGTGGACTCCGTTACCACGGTGACGCACCGATTCTCTGCGCTCTGGTCAAGGAGGGTCTGATCGATGCCGAGGCCATTCCCCAGACCGAGGCCTTCGAGGCCGCAGTCACCTTCGCCCGGGCCGAGGGAATCATTCCGGCGCCCGAGCCGACCCACGCGATCCGGGCCGTCTTCAACGAGGCCGAGGCCGCCAAGCAGGCCGGTGAAGAGAGGGTGATCCTGTTCAACCTCTGCGGCCACGGCCACCTCGACCTGGCCGCCTACCAGGCGTTCATGTCGGGCGAGCTCGAGGATCTGGAGTTCTCCGAGGCCGAGATGGAGCGGGCTCTGGCGGCGCTCCCCGAAGCCCCGTCGGTCGCCTGAGGAACTGAAGGTGGTTCGGATATGCCCGCCGTAGAGTCGAGCATGATGCCGCTGGGAACTCCGGCTCCGGAGTTCTCGTTGCCGGATCCCTCGGGAGCAGTCCACTCACTGGCCGACGCCGGTGAAGCCGGCGCCGTGGTGGTCGCATTCATCTGCAACCACTGTCCCTATGTCAAGCACATCGCACCGGCCCTGGCCGGTGTGACTTCGGGGCTGATCGACAGCGGCGCGGCCGTGTTTGCGATCAACTCGAACGATGCTGCTGCCTACCGGGACGACTCGCCCGAGGCAATGGAGAGGGAGTCGGCCTTTCACGGCTACCGATTCCCCTACCTGGTCGACGAGGACCAGTCGGTTGCGAAGGCCTACGGTGCGACCTGCACCCCGGACCTCTTCGTCTTCGGTGCCGATCGCGAGCTTGCCTACCGGGGGCAGTTCGATGCCACCCGGCCGGGCAGCGGCGGTCCCGCTACCGGCTTCGACCTCGACCGGGCCGTGAGGGCGATCCTGGCCGGCGAGCCGGTCCCGGAACCGCAGGTGCCGAGTCTCGGTTGCTCGATCAAATGGAAGACGGGGGAAGCCCGGTAACGAGCCGATCTAGGTGGTCGCCTCTTCGGGCCCGTCGTGGTCTCGATAGGGGAGCAGGTACAGCGAGGCGATCGCGATCGTGACGCCGATGATGGTGTCGAGGATCCGGAGTTCGGCCCACGCGAAGAACTGGTCGTCGCTCGCCCCGAACAGGGCCACGATGAGCATCGCCATGCCGGCCGAATAGACGGCGTAGTTTCGCTTCATGAAGCTGATGCCGACGATCAGGGCGGCCACTCCGATCCCGATCACGATCTGGGGCTCGAGGACCTGTGCGAGCGCACCCAGCAGCAGTGCCCCGGCGATCGTGCCGACCGAGCGGCTCAATGCCTTCCCCCAGGTCGAGGACTCGTCCGGACTGAGGACGGCGAAGAGCGTCAGGGCGACCCAGAAGACATTGTGGCTCCCTGATGCCTGGTAGACACCGACAGCAAGACCGATCACGATCGCCCTTCGGACCGCATAGGCCCGCAACGGCGAGCGGGTTCCGGCCGCCGCGAGCATCAGGTGCAGGGGGCCGGCACCAGTCGCCCCATCGCCTGTCCCGCCCGGTTGCGGCTTTGCGGGGGTCTCGAGAGGTTTGACGAATCGGGCGAGCAGGGCGACCGTCACCAGACCGGCGGCGATACCGAAGATTCCCTGAAGCACGGTCTCGAGCGTCGAAAGGTCGGCCGTATAGCCGACCACGGCCGGGATGAAGTAGGCCGTGCCGAGGACGGTCCCGATCACGGCGACGGCCTTTCCCCCGGCGACGCTTAGCGCCGAAACGAACATCACCAGGGCCATGGCCAGGCCGGCAACCAGCGGGCTCCCGGTCGAGAGGTGGGCCAGGAGCAGGGCGACCAGGACGATCAGACCGGTGAGAGGGGTGAACTTCGAGCGCAGCCCCCTGGGGGTCGCGAGTCCGATTGCGGTCACCAGGATCCCGGTGACACCGGCTCCGACCGCGGCCTCGATCGGCAGAACGAGGCTGCCCAATCCGAACCCCAGGCCCCCGCCGACGAGTCCTCCGATCGACAGCCCCCAGGCCGGGCGCACCGGATTGGAGGAGAGTGCCCCCGTGATCCGGCTCCTCAGGGAACGTGGGACGTCCTTGCCATCGCCTCCTTCGGCGGTGTCCCCGGTCAACGTTCAGGCCCTGCTCGACGAGTCACGGACCGGGGGATGTGCCCCCGGTCCGTGGCCGCATTACCTCTACTTCGTGTACGGGGCGCCAACGGCCTTCGACCACTCCTGGTCGACCGTGAAGGCACCTTCGGCATCGGTCTCGACCACGACGACCGTAGCCGGGTCGCGGTTGCCGGTCTCGGCATCGATCGTCAC
Source organism: uncultured Solirubrobacterales bacterium (assembly GCA_903939845.1). Taxonomy (GTDB): domain Bacteria; phylum Actinomycetota; class Thermoleophilia; order Solirubrobacterales; family 70-9; genus 67-14. The sequence continues at coordinate 177,939 of CAJAIJ010000057.1, read as the reverse complement.
CGAGCCGGTCCAGCCCTTCCAGCCGTCGACCTTGTCGAGTTCGGCCTTGACCGCTGCCGCATCGAACGAGCCGGCCGCGGTCACTCCCTCGGCGAGGAAGTTGACCGAGTCGTATGTGTAAGGGCTCCATGTGCCGGGTTCGGAATCGAACTCGCTCTGGTAGCTGTCGACCAGCGAGGCCGAGCCGGGGAAGTCGGACGGAGCCGGAACGCCGATCACCGGGCAGTTCTCGGCGGCCTTCTTGCCGGCGGTCTCGATGAAGCCGGTGTCATAGGAGCCGTAGTCGGCCAGGCAGTCCGCCGATACGCCCTGATCGAGCATCGCCTTGGCCATCAGGCCGCCTTCCGGGAAGTAGACGGCGAGGTAGACGACGTCGGCACCCGTGCCAGCCAGCTTCTCTACCTCGGACGAGTAATCATCGGCACCGGGCTCTATCGCCTCGTAAGCGACGACCTCGGCTCCGGCCTTCTCGAGGTCGGAGCGAACCGACTTAGCGATCGTCTTGGTGTAGGCCTCGGTGTCGTCATAGGCGATCGCGACGGTCTTCGCGTCGAGCCAATCGGTCATGGCCTCGGCTGCGACCGGAGCTATCTGGTTGGTCATCGGCTGGAGGGTGAAGCCGAGTCCGTCGGTCGCGTTGTCGGAAGTGAGCCTGATCGGGACCAGACCGTCATCGACGTAGAGCGGCAGGGTTTCGATGCCCACACCCGAGTTGTAAGGGCCGACGACGCCGTCGAGGCCCTCGTCGATCGCGGTGTTGGCTGCGTCCACGCCGGTCTTTGCGTCACCGGCATCATCGATCGGGATGATCTCGACTTCCCGATCGAGCAGGCCACCGCTCTCATTGATCTCGTTGGCGGCCATCTGGGCACCCTTGAGCATTCCGTCACCGAGCACGGAGAGGTCACCGGAGAGCGGTGCCTCCAGGCCGATCCTCCAGGTATCGGAGGAGTCGCTACCGGAGTCGCTGCAGGCGACGACGAGCGATGCCAGAAGAACGGTTGCGGCCGCGAGTGCGAGCGACTTGACTGAGCGTGTCATAAGAGCTGAGAGACCTTTCTGTCGGATGCTGCGTGGACTGGTCGGGCGACCCGGGCGGCGGTCCAATGCCTTTAGGGACGATCCCTTTCGCAGAAACTAGACCAAATCCCGGTCGACCGTCGAATTCGGCAGATCACCCTGTGAGTCTCCCGAATCCCGTGGACGACACTTCAATTGAATTCGATTCTACCAATCGTCGACCACTCCGGCGGGGTGAAAATCATTGATTACAGCGGCCGGGGAAGCACCAGAACTGCACAGCCCGCGCCGGCCACGACATCGGAGGAAACCGATCCGAGAAGGACCCTGAGGAATGGCCCGAAGCTCCGGGACCCGAGGCAGAGGAGGTTGATCCCCTGCTGCGACCGGCGAATCAGCTCGGCAGCGGCATCGCCCTCCAGCAGGACGTCGTCGTGGACGACTCCTTCCGGCAGCTCCTCTGCGGCTGCTTCGAGCACGTGCTGCGCCGCCTCCCTCGATGCCTCGGCCAATTCCGTCATCGCATAGGTGGCACCCCAGTGGCCCCAGTATTCGGCGAAGTCCGTCGCGACCGAGATGACCTGGAGCGGACCGTCTCCTGCCAGGGTGGCGGCCGCCCGGAGCGCTTCGTCGGATTCGGTCGACCCGTCGACCGCAACTGCCACCCGATCCAGAGAAGCAGCACCGGAGGCGTAGCCGACCGGGGCCATGAGGACCGCCGCAGTACCGCCCTGGAGCATGTGACGTGCTTTGTGCCCGGCTCGAACTTCGCCGGTGTCGCCCTTGCCGCATCCGAGCACCAGCAGGTCCGCCCCGGTCTGTTCGACCACTTCATCGAGTCCGCGGGCGGGGGAGAGGCTCTCGACGACGATCGGGGTTCCGGCCACTTCCCCGGCCGCGCGGGAGGCGGAGGCCTCGGCCTCGGCCTTGACGACCGTGTAGGCGTCGGCCGGAAGGGCCGGAGCGAAGGCACCCCCGATCGGAGTCGGGACGACGGTGGCGACGGTGATCTCGGATCCAAAACGGCCACCGAGCGTTGCGGCCAGAGCGAGAGCGTCCTTCGAGCCCTGGCTCTCATCGAATCCGACGACGATCTTCTCGAACACATTGCCTCCTTGGCAGCCGGTGAATAACCGTGTTGTAAAATTACAACACAGATGGCTCCGGTCGTTTCGCAGAAGAGATCCAAGCTTCGAGAGGCAAAGCGGGACGCCTTGGTCGAGCTGGCGATCGAGTTGATCGCCGAGAAGGGCTACCAGGCATGCACTTTCAGGGCCCTGGCCGAGAGGGCCGGCACTTCGACCGCACCCTTCACCTACGAGTTCGGCAGCCGCAGGGAGATGATCGAGGCCGTGGTCAGGAGGTCCTATGAGGTTGCCTGGCCGGATGTAGACAAGGTGGTCGACCCCGATCCGGTCGAGAGGCTGTTCGAGGCATTCGCCGGGATGATCAGGATCGAAGGCGATCGGGCGATGGGGTTCGTCAGGGCCATCTACGAGGTCTACCTCCATGCCCCGAGGGACCCGGAGCTGCTCGCAACGGTCCAGCAGATAGAGGACGGAATCCACCCCGGTTATCTGGCGATGGTTCGGGATGCCCAGGAAGAGGGACGGATCCCGCAGGGTCGCGATCCCGAGGATGTGGTCGACGAGATCTGGGCCGCCCTCGATGGAATCAACATCGCGAGGTTCTCCTATCCCGAGCGGTTTCCCCAGGATCGTGCCGAGGCGCTGTTCCGGGACATGTTCGAACGGATCACGAGCTGACCCCGCCGGTCCCGAGTTCCGTTACCGGATCTCGATCGGTGAGCCGGGCGAGAGGTGCTTCCGGATCGAGCGCAAGGCCCAGTCCGGACTCCTGATGCAACCGTTCGAGACGGCGGTACCCCAGGGCGCACGAAGCGCCCCGTGTCGTCCATGCAGGGCGACCCGAGCCGGCCCACCGAGGAAGGACATCAGGACCTCGGAATGAGCCGTGGTCTCCACGACCCACGGCCTGAGGTCATCATTGACCCGATAGAAGTCGTGGACTGCGAAAAGACCTCTCGGCGTCGGTGTCGACGGCTTTCCGACGATGACCCGGGTCTTCCAGGCCGCCTTTCCATTCAGGAACAGCGTCATCGTCCTTTTCACCACCGAGACCAGGAGCCGGTTTCGGGCTTCGATGACTTCGACCCGAAAGGCCGGGACCCATCCCACCCGGTCATTCGGGCGTTCCCCGATCCTGAGGGCGAGCCACTCCTGGCCCTCGACCTCACGGGTCTTCAGCACCAGGAAGCCGCTCGGACCACCCGACCTCGCGGCGGCAAGTATCACCCCGTCGGTGGGACCGTTCGGCTTGATCCTCACGGTCGTCTTCCAGAACAGGGGGCGAGCGATCTCTGCCGCCATGGCAGAGGCGCTCAGGCCGAGGCAGGCGAAGGAGACGAGCAAGGCTGTGATCGTGCGAGCGGCCATGGTCCGGGTTTCAATCATTCCATTAGGGCAGGGTCGGCTTTCACTTTGAACCCTCGAGAACAGTAACCCTGTCGAGACCGGTCGGAAGCGGTCACGCCGCCCCGGTCGAACCCAGAACGAATCGGCCGAGGACCTCGTATCTTGCACCTGAGGGTTCGAGAGTCGACCGGTAGAGGACGACCTCCCGAGCTTCGAAGGAGAGAGCGGGCAGGGGAGAGATCTCGATGTTCGCGACCTCCACGCCCCGGCCGAGGCGAACTGCGGTCAGGTGAGGCAGGAAGTCCGGCCGTTCCGGCTTCCAACCGATTGCCTCTTCGAGCAGCTTCAGTAGCTGGTCACGGATTGCCCGGAGGGATCCCTCCGGATCCGAGACCTCGACCGCGAGGACCCGCGGTCGTCGGGGCGGCAGCCAGACAGGGGCGGCCGTTCGAAGCCGGGCCGAGGGACCGGTGAGTTCTCCGATTGCGGGCATCAACGCTTCCCTCTCCCGAACGGACCTGTATCCGAGGAAGGCGAGTGTCAGGTGGATCGAGTTACGGTGGACCGGGCGGGCACCCTGGATCGAGGCTTCGATCTCCCAACTCCAAGCCGAGATCGCGGTCCGGACCTCTTCTGGCGGGTTCAGGGAGATGAAGAGCCTCTCGCCCCGACTCGATCTGCCTCGGTCGTCGCTCACATCCCGAGGATAGGGCCGAAACGGCTGCGCCTCATCCCTCGCAGAAGTCCTCTCGGGGTCGAGCGGCGATGGGCCCGGACCCGAATGGTTGACTCCCTTCGGTCAGGAGGTCGCGGTATCGACCGACCACTCGAGCGAAAAGTCCTCGAATCCGTCGAGGAAGAGAGCTGGGTCGAAGGCCTCCGACGGTGCGAGGCCGCCCGATCGCTCGATGTCGCCCAGAGCTGCCGCGATCGCCCCCTTGACGATGAACGCGGCCGTAATTCCGTAGACGTCGCGGCCCGAGATCCGTCCCCGATGGACCCTGCCGTCCGCGATCGCTTCACAGCAGACCGTGAAGGAGGCCACGGCCCGGGACTCCGGTGTCGGGCCTTCCGGGAGCCGGCCGACCAGCCTGCCGGTGAGCTTTCGGACCGGGGTCCTCATCAGGACCCCCAGGGGCCTCGCCACGTACGGCGTGACCTTCTCCAGGGCACCGGGCGCTATCGATCCGGCGCTCAGCATCGTCTCGACCCGCTCGGTCTCGATGTGACGGGGGACCGTCAGGTGTTCGCCGGCCGGGTAGCGGGTCATCTGGACCTCCCCCAGAGGCGATCCGAAATCGAATCTCCCGCGATCCACGCTCGGGTCTGCCGGTACGAGTCGCCCGTTTCGCCACTCGAGATCCCCTCCCTTGATCATCTCCAGTGCCGAGAGCATCGTTCCGCGAGTCATCTGGAAATCGGTCGCATAGGCGAGCCGCACGGTGTCCAAACCGTCCATGCCCTGCGCGGTCAGCGAGGCGATCATGTCGCCCGGCACGTAGTCGAACCCCATGCCCGGGATCACGGCGATGCCGGCTTTCTCGGCCCGGCCGCCATACCGGTCGTAGGCCATCGCGATGAATGGCTGCTCACCGGTCGTGTCGAGATAGTTGGTGCCGGTCTCGACTGCTGCGGCGAGGACGGGCTCGCCGTGGAGCGTGAAGGGTCCGGCGCAGGCGATCACGGTCGAGCAGTCGGCGAGCATCTCCCTGAGGCCTTCCCGGTCCTCGACGGTAACGGCGACTCGCGGCGGATCGGACTCGAGTCCGGATGCGACCCGATCGAGTTTCTCCCGGTTGCGACCGGCGATGATGAACTCGGCACCGGCCTTCTCGAGCTCGCGTGCGACCAGCTTCCCGGTGAACCCGGTCGCGCCGTAGACCGCGATCGGCCCCTTCTGCTTCTCCTTCAGATCCATGGCCGCAGTCTATGCGGCCAGGTCGGCTCTTCCGGTCTGGCTCCGCTCTCCTGCCCCTGGCTCGAGTTCCGCGATCGAAGGGCAGCCTCCCCCCTCGCAGCAGGACTCGATCTTCTGGCGACAGTCCTCGCACCACCAGGCCGATCGCATCCAGAAAAGAGTGTGGTCCCGTCCTGTCATCGGGCAGAGCATCGAACGAACGATTATCGGCAGGACGTCGGATGAATGACCGGGATGCACCAGTGCAGCAGGGCCCCCGGAGATGCACCCTTGGCGCAACTTCCGGGCCTCTGTTAGGTTTCGGGAAGGGATGGATGAGGGATGGCAGGGTCCTGCGGGAGCCGCCGCCTTCGTGGTTCGCAAACGAGCGAAGGGACTTTCCGTTGAGCGTTCGCAGGATCAGGGTTGCCGCTGTTTCGGTGTTCGTCGTGCTTACAGGGCTGGTCGTTTCTTCCCCCCCTGCCTGGGCGCTGAACGGCCAGGTCCCGACGCCGACCGTGACCGGTCCGATCGCGGTCACCCCGACCTCCTATCCCTTCCTCGCCACCGACATCGATCTCGACAAGTACGGCTACGTCGAGGAGGAGTTCTTCGTCTCCGGCCTCGGGTACCGCTATGACACGAGTGGGGGAATAGGCCAGACGGCCTCGAAGATCCTGACCGGCGGGCCCAACTCGAACGGCACTTACCCCTTCAACACCCGGATCGTGGTCAGGCGCCCAGCCGACCCGGCCGACGCCAACGACATCGTGGTCGCCGAGTGGAACAACGTGACCTCGAGCCAGGACGTCGAGTTCAATTGGTTCGGTGACCCCTTGTTCCTGATCAGGAACGGTTACACCTTCGTCGCGGTCACCGCCCAGAACGTGGGCGTCAACGCGCTCAAGGGCTTCGATCGACCTCGCTATCGGGACCTCACCGTCACCGGAAACGACACCGTGCCGACCGACTCGGGCCAGGACCGCGACGCCCTCTCCTATGACGTCTTCGGGTCGGTCGTCAAGGCCCTCAAGGGCATGGCCGGAGAGGGCAGTGTCGATCCGCTCGGTGGCATAACGGCCGAGAAGGTGATCGCATCCGGCGAGTCGCAGTCCTGCGGACGTCTTGCGACCCACTACAACAAGATCGAGCCGATCCACGACGCCATCGATGGCTATCTGCTGACGGTCTGTGGATCCCAGCTGAGGACCGACCGACCCGATGACAAGGCGGTCAGGGTGCTGAGCGAACTCGAGAACCAGACCCAGCGTCCCGAAGAGACCTACCCGGACACCGATTCGATCCGTCACTGGGAGGTCGCGGCCGGATCCCACCTGCCGAGGCTGGCCTGGGACAACCTCGACGACCTCCTGAACAGGGACTTCACCCCCCTGACCGTCGAGTGCGAGAAGTTCCCGCTCTCCCTGGTCGAGTGGCCGTTTACCGTCAACAGGGCCATCAAGGGTCTCTCCGACTGGGTCGGCGGCGGTGATGCGCCACCGATCGCCCCCCGGGGCCAGTATGTCGCCAATCCTGCCTTCAACCCGGAGCTACCGGTTTCGGTCTCCAACCCCTCGGTGATCCTCGACCGCGATCAGTACGGGATCGCCAAGGGAGGTATCCGCTTCCCGGCCGTGACCGTGCCGACGGCCACCAACACCGGGATCAACCGGCAGGCGGAGGGTGCGGAGTCGGCCTTCTCCCTCTTCTGTGGACTGCTGGGATCGAGCACGGAATTCACCCAGCCCTCTCTGGGCAGCCTCTACAGAGACCACGCCGACTACGTCGCGAAGTATTCGCGGGCTGCCGATCAGTTCCTGAACACCGGGTTCATCCTTGCCGAGGACGTGCCGAGGCTGAAGAAGAACGCCCGGGAGTTCCCGAGGTTGAGACCGGCCCGGCCGACCTTCCGGGGCAAGGGCAAGTCACTGAAGATGGCCTGGATCGGGACAGAAGCTCCGGCTACGAAGTTCACGGTCCAGCGAGCCAACTCGAAGAGTAGGCAGAAGTGGGTCACGGCGAAGGTCAAGATTGCCGGCGGGAAGATGGCCAGTCTGGCCCGAGAGCCGAAGGGCGTCTGGGTCTACCGGGTTCGGAGCTCGACCGTGATCCCGGCCAACAACATCTCGCCGCCGCAGAGGATTACGACCCCGTTCTCGGAGACGAGCAGGCCGATCAGGATCCGGTAGCCAACCGGCCTCCCGGGGTTCAGTCCCGGATCAGCTTCCGATAGGTGATGCGGTGGGGCCGGTCGGCCTCGGCGCCGAGGCGGTTGCGACGATTCTCTTCGTAGGCGTCGAGGTTCCCCTCGAACCAGACGACCTGTGAGTCTCCTTCGAAGGCGAGGATGTGGGTCGCGACGCGGTCGAGGAACCACCGGTCGTGGGAGATCACCACGGCGCAACCGGCAAACCCGAGCAGCGCCTCCTCCAGTGCCCTCAGGGTGTCGACGTCGAGGTCGTTTGTCGGCTCGTCGAGCAGCAGCAGGTTGCCTCCGGACCGGAGAAGTTTGGCCAGGTGGACCCGGTTGCGCTCGCCCCCGGAGAGGGCGCCGACCTTGCGTTGCTGGTCGGAGCCCTTGAAGTTGAAGCCGGCGACATAGGCCCGGGAGTTCACGCGCCGCTCACCGACGTCGATCTCCTCCTCACCGCCCGAGATCTCCTCCCAGACCGTCTTGTCCGGATCGAGAGCGTCACGGGACTGGTCCACATAGGCCAGCTCGACGGTCTCGCCGAGTCTGAGGCTGCCGTCGTCCGGCTCCTCCTCGCCGACGATCATCCGGAAGAGCGTCGTCTTGCCGGCGCCGTTCGGACCGATCACCCCGACGATGCCGGCCGGTGGCAGGGAGAAGGAGAGGTCCTCGATCAGGAGCTTGTCGCCGAAGCCCTTCTTCAGGTGTTCGGTTTCGATCACAACGCCGCCCAGCCGGGGGCCTGCCGGGATGTGAATCTGGACCTGGTCGAGCTTGACGTTCTTCTCCTCGGCGAGCAGTTCCTCGTAACGGGCCAGCCTCGCCTTGGACTTCTTCCGCCTGCCCTTGGGGTTCTCGCGGACCCACTCCAGCTCGGCCGCAATCGTCCTCGCTCGGGCCGTCTCCTTGCGCTCTTCCTGGGCCAGTCTCGCCTGCTTCTGTTCCAGCCACGCCGAGTAGTTGCCTTCGAAGGGGATGCCCCGGCCGCGGTCGAGCTCGAGGATCCAGCCGGCGACGTTGTCGAGGAAGTAGCGGTCGTGGGTGACGGCGACGACCGTCCCTGCGTATTCCTCCAGGTATTTCTCGAGCCAGGCGACCGACTCGGCATCGAGGTGGTTGGTCGGCTCGTCGAGCAGCAGGAGATCGGGAGAGGAGAGGAGAAGCCGACAGAGCGCCACCCGCCTTCGCTCGCCGCCCGAGAGGGTCGAGACGTCGGCGTCGCCGGGTGGCAGCCTCAGGGCGTCCATCGCGGCGTCCAGTGTGGTGTCCAGGTTCCAGGCATCGGCGGCGTCGATCTTCGCCTGGAGCCGTCCGAACTCGTCGGCGGTCTCGTCCGAGTAGTTGGCCGCGAGCTCGTTGAAGCGATCCAGCAGGTCCCGGATCTCCCCGAGGCCTTCCTCGACGTTGCCACGGACGTCCTTGGACTCGTCGAGCTGCGGTTCCTGCTCGAGGATGCCGACGGTGGCTCCGTCCCTGAGTTTCGCCTCGCCCCGGTAGTCGGTGTCGGTCCCGGCCATGATCCTGAGCAGGGTCGACTTGCCGGCTCCGTTATACCCCAGCACCCCGATCTTGGCGCCGGGCAGGAAGTTCAGCGAGATATCGGTGAGCACTTCCTTGTCCGGGGGATGGACACGGGAGACCTCGCGCATCGTGAATATGAAATCGGTCACGGCAGGCACCATAGCCTCAGGGGCCATCGAGCGGGTTGCCCTGTCGATCGGCCGGGGATCTGGTTCCGAAAGCTGATGGCTCTCGAGGCCGAGCGGCGGCCTGTTGGTGGCGACGATCGGGATCCAGCTGATGCTGGGAGGGATCGTCAGGTTCTCCGGGCCCTCCTGAGGCCCTTCGGAGGGCGGCCGTCCTCAGGCCTCGTTCGGGTCCGCTTCCTGTCTGGCGTAGGACTCGAGGAGGTCGAGTTCCTCCTGCCGCTTCGGGAAGAAGAACCAGACCAGAAGCGCCCCGATGAGGATCGCGACCACACCGACCGCGAAGGCCCAATCATCCCCTTTCAGGAACGAGACCCGGGCGGCCTCGATGATCTGGTCCGAGTACTGGGGATACCGCTCGGCCATCTCGGAGGCACTCGAGAAGGATCTGGTCAGCTCGGACTCGGTCTGGTCCGTGATCTGTTCCGAGGCGTTCGACCCCGCGATAAGAGAACTGAACTTGAAGGCGTAGCCAGCGGTCAGGAAGGCACCGAGTATCGACTGCATGATCGCGCCGCCGAGATCGCGTTGGAGGTCGGCCGTGGCTGATGCCATCCCGACCTTGCGCACCGGCACCGAGCTGGTCAATGAGTGCGATGCCGGAGTCCCGGCCAGGCCGACTCCGGCGCCGACGAGGACGTAGGCGACTCCGACGCCCCAGAACGAGGTGTTCTCGTCCCAGAGCAGCAGCATGGCTACGAAACCGGCGAGGCAGAGCAGGTACCCGACCAGGAGGGTGAAGCGGGAGCCCTTCGCTTCGATGATTCTCGCCGACCTGGGTGCGACGAGGACCATCACCACTGCGGCCGGGATGATCGTGAGACCGGCCTCGAAGGTCGAGTATTCGAGGACGTTCTGCAGGTACTGCTGCCCGACGAACATCGCCCCCATCAGGGTGCCGAAGACGATCATCCCGGCGACCGCCGCCACCCAGAAGGTCCGCCGAGCCGCAAACTCGAGATCGAAAAGGGGGGACTTCGCCCTGCTCTGCCGGATGAAGAAGGCTGCGACGAGGGCAAGGCCGAAGATCCCGAGCGAAATCGCGGCCGTGGTGCTATCCGGTTCGGCCGCGAAGTTGATCGCAAGGACCACCGCTGCGACCATCACGATCGAGATCACGCCACCGAGGTGATCGACCGGTTCCTCCGACTCGCCGACTCCCGAGGGGATCACCCGGGCATTCAGCAGGAAGGCGATGAGGGCCAGGGGAAGAGTGATCAGGAACACCGAACCCCAGGGAAACCCGGTCAGCACCGCTCCGGCGAGCACGGGGCCCAGCGCCATGATCCCGCCCCCGGTCGCCGACCAGAGCGCGATCGCCTTGGTTCGGGGCTGGCCAGACCAGAGCGCCGTGATCAGCGCCAGGGTGGTCGGGAAGGCCATGCCGGCCGCGATTCCCCCCAACACTCGGGCGGCGAACAGGATCTCGATCGTCGGCGAGAAGGAGGCGAGGATCGCGATCGGGACCGACAGCCCGGTACCGAGGAGCAGGAGTCTCTTGCGTCCATAACGGTCGCCGACCGCCCCGAGGTACAGGACCGAGGCGGCAAGCCCGAGCGAGTAGCCGACCGCGACCAGGTTGAGCGAGGTCTGACTGGCATCGAACGCCAACCCGATCTCGGGCAGAGCGACGTTGGCTACGGCGAGGTTCAGGTTCGCGACCGCTGCCGCGAGGATCAGGGAAAGGAGGACGAGTCCGGCTTTGGCCGGGGCCTCGCGGGAACCGGTTGGTTCGGTCATGCTCAGGGTCGGCTCCTTCTCAACCGGAAAGCCAGTCGGCGATCAGGCGGCCTGTTTCCTCACCCCGGTCCTCCTGAAGGAAGTGGCTGGCGCCCTCGATCGGGGTGAGCGGATCTGCCTGGGGAAAGAGGAGCTGGACGGCCCGTCCAACGGGGTCGAGAGGCAGTGCCGGGTCGTCGACGCCCCAGAGCAGCAGGCTCGGCCGGTCGTCGGCGATCAGGACATCCATCGTCTGCTGGCCCTCGACCGCCCCCGGCGCATCGGGGGATGTCGGGATCAGCAGAGGGAAGCTCCTGGCACCCGCCTTGGCCTCCGGAGTGTCGAACGGTGCCGTGTAGCCCCGCATCACTGCCTCGCTGAGGTCGGTCGAGGTCGCCCCGCCGATCAGGGGCTCGATCGGGAGGTCGTGGTTGGCCGCCACGAAGTCGGCGAACCGGTGCCAGTCGTCGCTCATCCTCTGGTGGCCGTTGAAGACCCCGGTGTTCATCGCAACGAGCCGATCGAACCTGTCCCTTTCGGCCACCGATGCGACATAGAGGCCGATGGGCCCGCCCCAGTCGTGGACCACGGCGGTCGCTCCGGTGAGGTCGAGATCCCTGACCAGGTCGGACACGGCGGCCGTGTAGCGGTCGAAGGAGTACCAGGAGTCGTCCGTCGGTTTGTCGGAGCGGCCGAATCCCGGCAGGTCGGGGACCACGCACCGATAGCCCGCCTCCAGCAGGGGCGGGATCACCTTTCGCCAGAGGAAGGACCAGGTCGGCTCTCCATGGAGGAGCAGCAACGGAGGCCCGTCGCCTTCGTCGAGATGGGCGAGGCGGAGCCCGTCCCACTCCCGGTACACCGGCTCCCACGGGAAGTCGGGAAGCCCTTCGAAGAGTTCATCGGGGGTCCTGTGAGCATCCACCGACGGGAAGGTTATTCGGATCACCCGAGACGGGTGCCCTCCGCCCCCACAAGTTCGGTGTGGGAGAATCCATCGGCGTCCCGGTCGGCATGCCGTTCGGCAGCGAGTTCGGCGGACGGAACAGACATGACCGGAGAACCCAGGAACTGGATCGAAAAGGTTGGTGGCCGGGACCGAATGGTCCTGACGTCGGTCATCGTCGTGGCCTCGCTATTGGTAGGCGCGGTCGTCGGAGTCCTCGCCTACAGGGAGATCTGGCTCGCGCCCTCCGGAGTCAACGCCAGTGCTGGAAATGCCAAAAGCGATCCGTCGGGTCCCGGCAGTCGCTACGCGGCCCAGTTCTGGACCGAGTCGATGTTTCCGGAATTCAGCCCGAAGCAGCGCCGCTATGTGACCAGGTGCACCCCGGCCAAGGTCGACGTCGAGGTGAACGCCCGAAGGGGAGTGAAGGTTCAGGTCGACGGGTTCCCGCCCGCGTCTGGCCAGTTCTCGGCCGAGGCCAGACCGGTTCCCGGCCAGGACTTCGAAATCGAGGTCACGGGTGCCGGGGGCCCGGCGAACGGGACCTACAACGTCCGATGTCTGCCGGTCGGCTTTCCCGATTGGTCGTACAAGCAGTTCCGTAAACCGCCCCGCGGGACGTTCGTGGTCGCATTCCGACCGGAACCCAAGGAGCTGAACGACCCCTGGATCATCGCCTTCGATCAGGATGGACTGCCCCGGTGGTGGTACACGCCCGAGTTCAACGCCCTGCTGGCCCAGATTCTCGACGACGGCACATTCCAGTGGGCCCGAGGGTTCGGTGACGGCTTCGGGCAGGACAGCCGCGGAGGAATCGAGCTGATGGAGCTCGACGGAACGCCGATCGCCAGGCACGAGACCGTCGGTGCCCCGATCGATGGGCATGAGTTCGTGAAGTTGAAGAACGGGAACTACCTGCTGATGAGCTACCGGCCCCGGGCCGGGGTAGACATGTCGAGCTGGGGAATCGAGGGGCCGGCCGGCGTGCTTACGGGCGAGATCCAGGAGATAACTCCGAGTGGCGATCTCGTCTGGCGCTGGAACTCCTGGGATCACATCGGCCTCGACGAGATTCCGGGAATGTGGAGGCGCATTCAGACAGGGAATCCCCACACCGATGCGGACGGGCTCGACCGTTACGACTACTTCCACCTCAACTCGATCGAGCCGTGGCGGGATGAGATAGTCATCTCGACCCGTCACACCAACGCGGTCTACGGGATATCCCGCAAGACCGGGGAAGTGAAGTGGAAGCTGGGCGGGAGGCCGAACTCGAAGTCGCTCGAGATCCTCGGACCCGATCCCTACCGGGCCGATCCCCTGAGTGGAAACCACGATGCCCGGATCACCGACGGGAACCTGCTGACGATTCACGACAACGGGACGAGGAAGGGGCGACCGCCGAGACTCGTTCGCTACCGGATCGATCCGGAAGCAGGAACTGCGACCTTCGTTTCCGAGGTCGACGATTCCCAGGTCGCGCCCAAGAGCATGTGCTGTGGGTCTGCCCGCAAGTTCGGTGACGGGTGGCTGGTCGGCTGGGGTGACGCCCGGTTCATCAGCGGCTTCGACTCACGTGACCGTCTGGCCTTCCGTCTCGAGCTCCCGTCCTCTTCCTACCGCGCGATGCCGGTTCCCCCGGGCGTAACGCCACCCGAGCTCGATGCAGCCCTCGAGTCGGTCGAATCCGATCTGCCGGTCGGAAGTCCGATCCGGCCGCTCGTCCGCCCCGGCGGCTGAAGCGGACTAGCCGAGGACCTTGACGGTAAAGCCCTGAGAACGGGCGACCAGGCCCGGTCCGGACGCGACGACCGAGAATCTCACCGACCTGACCTTGCTCCCGCCGCCCTTGTTCGACCGCGCCCGGGTCGAACGTCTGGGAACGATCGCAAGCTGACGAGTGACGGTACTGGCGGGGCCGACGGTTCCTACCTGGATGCATCTGGCAGTGATCCCCGTGGATCTCGAAAGTCTGGGGCAGAGGGTCACCCCGGTCGCCGGACTCTCTCCGGTGTTGGTGACCCTCACCGGGATCCGAGTGGTCCTGCCGGCCCTGGCCGTGATCACCTTGCGGCTGGCCAGGAGTTCGAGGTCGGGGGGCGTGGATTCGTCGACAGTCCGAGTGATCGTCAGGGCACTCGGCCCGAGGTCGACGTTGTCGAGGTTCTGGAGCAGCCCTGCGATGTCGAGGCCGCCGAGGTCGAGGCCCGGAATCGCGTTGCCCACGAGACCCGAGAGCAGGGTCGGGGCGAGGCCACGGATCGTCGTGCAGACATCCAGGAAAAGCACTCTCGTCTTCCCGGCGAAGGGGCCGAGCTCGGACCACTGGGCAGTCAGGGCGCCGGGGCCGTTCAGTCCCTTGGTGAATCTCTGACCGGACCCGAGCGGGGTCGTCTCGGTCGTGAAGGTGACATCCATTGGAGAGAAGCCACAGGTGAGGTCACCGAGGGCACCGATGATGGAAACCAGCGGACCGAGGCTCCCGAGGTTGACCCCGGCCCCCTGCAGGGCCTGGATGGTCGCCGCGATGTCGATCGAAAGCCAGAGGCCGGCCTTGGCCTGAATCTCGAGCCTGCCCGTCTTCGCGTCCCAGGTCCCTGTTGCATCTTCTTCGATCCCCATATACCCCCTGACCTCGATGGGCTCGTCGAGTCCGAGGACCGGGAGAGTGAACTTCCCCTTCGGGATGCTGACATTTCCCTGGGAGTCGACCGTGCCCTCGATCGAGGCACCCTGATCGATCTGGCCGATAGGCAGGTTTCCGATCGGGCCGAGTTCGATCTCGTTCTCGTCGAAGGCGATCTGGAAGGGCTGGGCGGCACCGGCCTGGCCGGGAAGCGAAAGCGCACCGATCAGGACCGTCGCGAGGGTGAGGACGAGCGCGATGACCGAGCCCCTGAAGCGCGGGGTCCGAATGCTTTCCGAAGCTGTCTCGCCCACTGACATCTGGCTGTCCGGTCCCTCTCCCGTTCGAATGCTGGTCGGAGTCCTTTCGAACTACCGAATCCCCTTCGATCAGCATAGGGCTTCATGCCGTTGCCGGGGAAAAATCGCACATCCGGAATAGGATGCGAAAACCCGTGGTCGTGGGGACCCGGATCGGTGGCCGAAGGAGACGGCATGGCAGAAGCACAGTTCCCGAGGGAGACAGACCCAGAAGGTGCCTTCGTCAGGCAGGACAGCGCCTTCAGGGAGTGGGTGACCGCGGACGGCTCGAGCGGGTTTCCGGCCGAGTCGGGTCGCTATCACCTCTACGTGTCCCTGGCCTGCCCCTGGGCCTCGCGAGCGGTCATCTACCGGAAGCTGAAGGGTCTCGAAGAGGCGATCTCGATGACCGTGGTGGACCCGGTCCGGGACGATCGCGGCTGGCGTTTCATGGCCGAAGAGCCCGACCCCATCAACGGGTTCGAGTTCCTCGAGCAGGCCTACCTGTTGACCGATCCCGACTTCGAAGGCAGGGTCACGGTCCCGGTGCTCTGGGACCTTGAGACCAACAGGGCGGTCAATAACGAGAGCTCCGAGATCATCAGGATGCTCAATTCGGAATTCGACGAGTTCGCAGGCAACTCCGAACTCGACCTCTACCCCGAAGCGCTCAGGGAAGAGATCGACCGGCTCAACGATCGGATCTATCCCGAGATCAACAACGGTGTCTACCGCTGCGGTTTCGCTACGACACAGGGGGCCTACGAGGAGGCCTTCATCGAGCTCTTCGAAGCCCTCGACTGGATCGACGGACTGCTGGAGGAGAGCCGGTATCTGACGGGATCGGCGATCACCGAGGCCGACTGGCGCCTGTTCGTGACCCTGATCCGGTTCGACCCCGTCTACGTCGGGCACTTCAAGTGCAACCAGCGCCGTATCGCCGACTACCCGAACCTCTCCGGTTACGTGAGGGACCTCTACCAGCACCCCGGGATCCGTGAGACGGTCGACTTCGACCAGATCAAGCGCCACTACTACGAGACACATCCCCAGATCAACCCGACCGGGATAGTGCCGATGGGTCCCCTCCTCGATCTCGACTCTCCGCCCGGTCGCGAGCACCTCGACGGCGAAGGCTGAGCCCCGGCACCACTCACCGGAATCCAGTGAAGGGGCACCTCTCAAATCCGATCTACCGCTGGGATGCGATCTCGAAGCTCGAGAAGTTCCTGATCGCAGCGGTCGTGACGATCCTGATCATCCGGACCCAGCTCTGGTTGACCAACTATCCGCAGCTGGGCGGGGGGAGCATCCACATCGCCCACCTCCTCTGGGGAGGGCTGTTCATGCTGGTGGCCGTCTGGTTCTCGCTGATCTGGGTGAACAGGTGGGCCCGAAACGTGTCGGCGATCCTCGGCGGGATCGGCTTCGGCTTCTTCATCGACGAGCTCGGGAAGTTCATCACCGAGGACAACGATTACTTCTTCAGGCCGGCCGCCCCGATCATCTACCTCGTCTTCATCGTGCTCTTCCTGGTGATCCGCCACCTTTCGGGTCGCATCAAGGTCGGGCCTGACATGGCCCTCGCGAACGTTCTCGATCTGCTCCCGTCGACGATCACCGGCGAGTTCGGCCACCGCGAGAAGGACGTGGCCGACGAGCTGCTCCAGAGAGCCGATCGATCCGACCCCCGAGTCGTCGCAATCCGCGAGTATCTGGAGACGGTCGAACTCGTTCCGGAGCGACCGCCTACCCGCTTTTCCAGGACGATTGCGAAAGTGAGGGAGGGTCTGACCGAGTTCACCGAGTGGCGCCTGTTCGAGCCACTCGTGGTGACGGTCCTGATCGTCTGGGCAGTCACCTCGGTGGCCGGGGTGATCGAGGTCCAGTTCAACTTCGGCGGCCTGATCGAAAAGGAGGACGGCCTCGACTCCGGGACCCTCCAGATCGTCGAGTGGGGCAGAACCATCTCGGTCCTGCTGTCGGGCCTGTTCGTCGGCCTCGGCGTCTGGAAGATGCTCCGGTCCGACCATCAGGCGGCATACCGGTACTTCACCACTGCCCTGTTGATCTCGATCTTCCTGACGAGGGTCTTCGTATTCCTCGAGGCCCAGTTCGCGGCCGTGTTCGGGCTCGGTTTCGACCTCCTCCTCCTGTTTGCGATCTCGGCCCTGGCCGCGAGAGACCGACAGCAGAGCGTGAGGTTCGAAGGCGGACGGCCGGCGGCATCCGGGGCGGGCTGAGCAATGGCCTCGAAGCGACGCAAGAAGGACAGGCGAAGGACCCGGAAGGAGGTGCCGACGTCCTCCTATCGGGACTCCGAGGGAAACGTGCTGGTGCTCCGGTGCGAGCTGAGCCCTGCCACGATCGAAAAGGTCAGAGAGGGGGCGGCTACGGACGCAGCCGACGTCGAGGACGTCTGGCAGCGCCGCGAGGAGATGCTGTTCGAGCGCCTCGCCGTCTCCTGGGAGATCGCAGGCCTGCCACTGGACGATCAGAAGATGCTCCTGGGCCGTTACCGAATGGCCGACCCCGAGACCCGTCGCTGGGTCAGGGAGACGATCACGGCTCACGCCCGCGAGCACATCCCCGGGCTCGGTCTCTGATCCCGGATGGGCGCGCTCGACGGGATACTCGTTGCCGACTTCAGCAGGGTCCTGGCCGGACCCTTGGCCACGATGACGCTCGGAGACTTCGGGGCCGAGGTGATCAAGATCGAGCCTCCCGGCGGGGACGAGACCCGTTCATGGCTGCCTCCCGTCGACGACCGGGGCCGTTCGACCTACTTCCTCTCGGTCAATCGGAACAAGAAGTCGATCGTTCTCGATCTGAAGGCCGAAGATGACCTCGAGGTTGCGAAAGCGATCGTCGGAAAGGCCGATGTCGTCGTCGAGAATTTCCGGCCGGGGACGATGGCCCGGTTCGGCCTCGATCACGAGACCGTCTCGACGGTGAACCCCGGCGTCGTCTACTGCTCGATCTCGGGCTTCGGCAGCGGTGAGGGGTCGTCCCTCCCGGGATACGACCCGCTGGTCGAGGCCGTCAGCGGCCTGATGTCGGTGACCGGACCGGCAGCGGGCCCGGCCAGCAAGGTCGGGGTCGCCGTAATCGACGTGATCGCCGGCATGAACGCCGCGACCGGGATCCTCGCGGCGCTGCGACAGAGGGACGAGACCGGAGCAGGACAGCGGGTCGAAGTCAACCTCCTCAATTCCGCCCTCGCCGGCCTGGCGAACCAGTCGGGCTCCTTCCTGGCGACCGGCGTCTCGCCGACCCGTCACGGAAACGCACATCCGAGCATCGAGCCCTTCGGGACCTTCGAGGCCGCCGACGGGCCCCTGATGATCTGCGCAGGAAACGACCACCAGTTCCGACGGCTGGTCGAGGTGATCGGAGAGCCATCGCTTGCCGACGAAGGGCGGTTCGCGACCAATCCCGAACGGGTCGAGAACCGGGTCGAGCTGAGGGGCCTGATCGAGACGCGCCTGGGGAGGCGGACGGTCGGAGAGTGGGAGGCAGTGTTCGCAGAGGCCGGAGTCCCGGCCGGCCCGGTCAAGGACATCGGCGGGGGGTTCGAGATGGCCGAGCGGCTCGGCCTCGACCCGGTGGACGAGCTCGGAGGCGTCCGGACTCCCTCATCACCGATCGGACTTTCGGATTCGCCGGCCGAGACCAGACTGCCGCCTCCCGACCTCGACGAGCACGGTGAAGAGATAAGGGCCCGGCTTGGCGGTCCCCGGTAGTCCCTGCGGGTACCTTGATTTTTTGGCCCCCTCTTCTTAGGCTGGACGCAATGGCAGGTCACTTTCCTTTCGTTTTGAGCAGGGGCAGAGTCTCGGTACAGGTGGTGGTCTTTGCGGCGGCTCTCGGGTTCCTGTTGATGCTCGTCGCGGCGACCCCGACCGCCGACTCGGCACCTCGCAACGGTTTCTGGGGAGGTGGAGTTCGATCCACGGCATGTTTCGAAGACGGATGCGCCCGGGTTCGGGAACTCGGCTACTTCAAGGTCCGCTCACGGGAGGTCACCGAAGTCGGCTACAACGTGCTCGTTGTCTGCTACAACCGCGACACTCGTGACACCTACGACGTCTTCTTCACGGTCGATCAGGGCGAGGCGAGAGCTCGGTTCTCTTCGCGTGGCGTCGCCCGATTCACTCAGCAAAGGAGCTCTGACGGCCGGAGGGGCCGGGTCAGCACCGTGATGGATCTCAGCGGGAACCGGCCGACCATGGAGGTTCGGATGAGGGTTGGAGGGCCCGTGGAGAGGTGTAACGGGCGGACCACGATCCCGGTCGCGCCCCAGAGGCGCTGACGCCAGGTCCGGACCCTCCAGCTTCACCCCCGTCTGCCCCTCCTGGCCCCCTGACACGTCCGCGGGTGACTTTTGACCGGACCTCCGCATCCCGCTGCTCTGGCTCGCGGGCTGCCAGACTTGACCCGTGGACCTCGAAGCACTTAACGAGTACATGACCGAACGGGGGCTGCCGGCCTGGCGGACTGACCAGGTCTGGGGCTGGCTCGCCCGGGGAGCGGCGGGCTTCGACGAGATGACGGACCTGCCGAAGGATCTGAGGTCTGATCTCGGTGACTCATTCGAGATCTCGACCCTGGGGGTCGCCGGGTCTGCCCTTTCCAGGGATGGCACCGAAAAGACCCTGTTCGAGACCGCCGATGGAAGGCCGGTCGAGGCCGTGCTCATGAGGTATCGCGACGGCCGCCGGTCGCTCTGTCTTTCCAGCCAGTCCGGGTGTCCGCTCACCTGCACCTTCTGTGCGACCGGCACGATGAAGTTCGGCCGCAACCTGACCGAGTCAGAAATCCTCGACCAGGCCCTCCACTACAGACGGTCGGAAGCCGTCGATCACGCCGTCTTCATGGGCATGGGCGAGCCGATGATGAACCTCGACAACGTCCTCGCCGCCTGCGAACGACTGCCCGAGGTCGGGATCGCCAACTCCCACACGACGATCTCGACGGTCGGCTGGCTGCCGGGAATCGAGCGGCTGGCCGTAGAGGGGCCGCCCGTCCGGCTGGCGCTCTCGCTCCACGCTCCGAACGACGAGTTGAGGTCCGAGATCATGCCGATCAACGAGCGGTATCCGATCTCCGGCCTGATCGAGGCCTGTCTCGAGTGGCGCCGTCGGCGCAGGCGCAAGGTGTTCGTGGAATACCTGATGCTCGAGGGGGTCAACGACAGCCCGGAGCTGGCCCGGGAGCTGGGGCAGCTGCTCGGGAAGGGGAGGGACTTCAAGGTGAACCTGATCCCCTTCAATCCCTCCGGCACCGGCTATCAGGGCTCGTCCCGCGAGGCGATCGACCGTTTTCGGAAGGCTTTGATGTCGACCGGTGTCCACGCGACGGTGCGGCTGACTCGTGGCCGGGACATAGATGCCGCCTGTGGGCAGCTCGCGGCGCGGGCTGCGGCCTGAACCAGAGGCTCAGCCTCCGAGCAGCATTCCCTCGCCCGGTTCCTCGATCTGTCGCCAGGGCTCGGCCCAGGAGCAGACGCCCTTGACCAGTCGATCGGCCTCGGTCGGCCCCCAGCTACCGCTCTCATAGGGGTGGACCTCGCCCGGTTCGTCGAGCAGCCGCTGGACGATCCTCCAGGTCTCGGCGACCGAGTCGAACGGGGTGAACAGGTCCATTCGGCCATGGATCGCGTCATCGAGCAGCCTCTCGTAGGGCTCGGGCTCGGCACCGGGCTCCTTCTCGAACAGGACGTCGAGGTCTGCATCCTCGAACGTGTCCTCGCCCGGCGCCTTGGCAATGAAGCGCATCCTGGCGCCGGGCGTCGGGTCGATCCGGATGATCATCTCGTTGTGTCCCGGCTTCCGATCACCTGCGATCCCGGTGTGGGGGGGACGTTTGAAGACGACCCGGATCTCGGTCTGCTTGACCGGCAGGTTCTTTCCGGCCCGGACATAGAAGGGGACCCCGGACCAGCGCCAGTTGTCGATCCTGAGCTCCAGGGCGGCATAGGTCTCGGTGGTGGAGTCAGGGGCCACGCCCTCGACCGAGCGGTAGCCCTCGTACTGGCCCCGCACGCAGTGGGCCGGGTCGGCGGCACGGGTCGCCTCGAACAGGTCGAGCTTCCTTGTCCTGATCGAGTCGTGCTGGTTGGCGCTCGGCGGCTCCATCGCGACCAGGGCGAGCATCTGGAGCGCGTGGTTCTGGATCACGTCGCGGATCGCCCCGACCCGGTCGTAGAAGCCTCCCCGGTCGTCGACGCCGAAGTTCTCCGCCAGGGTCATCTGGACATAGGCGACGAAGTTCCGATTCCAGACCGGTTCGAGGATCAGGTTGGCGAACCTCAGGTAGGTGATGTCCATCACCGGCTCCTTGCCGAGGTAATGGTCGATCCTCAGGATCTGGTCTTCATCGAGGAACTCGGTCAGCTCCCTTTGGAGGGCTTCGGCCGAGGCGAGGTCGTGGCCGAACGGCTTCTCGATCACGAATCTCCCCCGGGCAGCCAGGCCGGCCTTCTCGATCTGACTGACGATCGGGCCGAACAGCGACGGCGGGACCTCGAGGTAGAAGAGTGGTCGCTCGGATTCCGCGAGTTCTTCGGTCAACTTCGTGTAGGTGCCCGCGTTGTCGAAGTTGCCGGCGACGAATCGCATCCTGTCGGCCAGCCTTCCGAAGACCTCCTCGTCGATCGAGCCGAGCGACTCTTCGATCGACTCCCGGGCCCTCTCCTTCATCGTCTCGTGATGCCAGTCCGAGCGACGGCCCACGCCGATCACCGGGCAGTCGAGCTTTCCTCGCGACTCCAGTCGATAGAGGGCACGGAACGTCATCTTCCTCGCGAGGTCACCGGTGATTCCGAAAATCACCAGAGCATCCGTCGTCGCCTCACCCTTTTTCGTTTCCTCGGCTGCCACGACTCGAGACCCTATCGCTAGCCCGACCGTCCACCTGTGAAACGACGGCCCGACCGTCCCGACGGCCGCATCTATGATGGCCCGATGGAAATCGGGATAGTCGGACTGGGTCGGATGGGGGCGAACATCGCCCGGAGATTGATGAGGGAAGGTCACAGGTGCGTCGTCTACGACGTCGCCCCGGAGGCGGCCGACGCGCTTGCCTCGGAAGGGGCAGAACCTGCAGCCGACCTCGAATCGCTGGCAGCTTCTCTGGAGGCACCCCGGGCGGTCTGGGTGATGGTCCCGGCGGGCGAGATCACCCGCAGCACGATCAGGGCCGTCGCCGACGTGCTCGAGCCCGGCGACACGATCATCGATGGCGGAAACACCTACTACCGCGATGACATCGAACTGGCCGGTGAACTCGGAGAGCGCGGGATTGATCACCTCGACTGCGGGACCAGCGGCGGCGTCTTCGGACTCGAGCGTGGCTACTGCCTGATGATCGGGGGACCGAAGCCCGCCTACGAAAGGCTGGAGCCGATCTTCGCGACCCTGGCCCCGGGCGTGGATGCAGCTCCGCGCACTCCGGGCCGTGGAGGCGACCCTTCGCCCGCCGAGCAGGGCTACCTGTACTGCGGCCCGGCCGGTGCCGGCCACTTCGTGAAGATGGTCCACAACGGGATCGAATACGGGATCATGGCCGCCTTCGGTGAGGGCCTCAACATCCTCAAGGGAGCTGATGCAGGCAACGAGGCCCGTGATGCCGACGCCGAGACCGCCCCCCTCGAGCACCCCGAGTACTACCGCTACGACCTGGATGTAGAGCAGGTCGCCGAAGTGTGGAGGAGGGGCAGCGTGGTCGGGTCGTGGCTGCTCGACCTGACGGCGGCTGCACTTGCAGAGTCGCCCGAACTCGAGGAGTTCTCTGGACGGGTTTCTGATTCCGGCGAAGGTCGGTGGACCTCGATCGCGGCGATCGAGGAGGGGGTCCCGGCCCCGGTGCTCACTGCCGCCCTCTACTCGCGATTTGCTTCCCGAGGCAATGCCGACTTCGGGGACAGGGTCCTCTCGGCGATGCGCAAGCAGTTCGGTGGACACGACGAGAAGTCGGCCTGAGCGGATGCGATCGGTGGGCCGGGGCGTTCGCCGGTAGGGTCAGGGCCTCGCGATGCAGACCAAGCTCGTAGGGAGTCCAGATGAAGCGGCAGCCGAGGCTGCCCGGGTGATCGAGATCGCCGGCCAGAACGCGATCATGGAGCGAGGTCGGTTCGATCTGGCGGTCAGTGGTGGGACGACCCCCTGGAAGATGCTCGAGCTGCTTGCCGGAAGCCGTCTTCCGTGGTCGAAGACGTCGCTCTTCCAGGTCGACGAGAGGGTCGCCCCCAGCGGCAGTCCCGACCGGAACCTCACCCAGATCGTCCTGACCCTGCCCCTGAACTGTCAGGCATCGATCCGGCCGATGCCGGTCGGATCGGAGGACCTCGACGCTGCCTGCGAGGTCTACGGATTCTCACTGCCCGACCGTTTCGACCTGATCCACCTCGGCCTCGGAGCGGATGGACATACCGCCTCCCTCGTGCCGGACGATCCGGTGCTCGAGGTGACGGATCGCAGGGTGGCGATGACTGAAACCGAATACATGGGCACCCGGAGGATGACCCTCACATATCCGGTGCTCGCCTCTGCCAGGAGGATCCTCTTCCTAGTGACCGGCGACGGGAAGGACGAGGCCCTGTCCAGACTCCTGGCGGGAGACCGCTCGATCCCGGCCGGCCGGGTAGAGAACGAGAACTCTTTGCTCGTCACCGACAGGAAGGTAGTCGCTTGAATCCTGCCGCCGATTTGAGATTCCGGGACATCTTCATTCCCGGGCCGGGTCGCTACGGATCGGCCCTGTTCCTGCTTCTGACTTCGCTCTTCTTGGTGGTGGCATTTCCTTCCGGCACCATCCCGGACGGGATTGCTCTCGTGATCCAGATGTTCGCCCTGGTCGCCTGCCTGCGGGCAGCCGAAGCCCCGAACCGAATGATCAGGGTCCTCGAAATATTTGCGGTCGCCGCCGCCGTCGCCGGGCTGGTCCCGATCTTCTGGGGCGACGACGTCCAGAAGGAGCTGGTCCGGCTGGCGACCTTCCTCCTGATCTTCACCTCGCTGCCGTCCATAGCGGTCGGGCTGGTGCGCCAGCTGCGGAGGGACAAGTCGATCACGATCAGGACCGTTTTCGGCGCACTCTGCATCTACATGCTGCTGATCATCACCTTTGCCTCGGCCTTCGGGGTCGTGTCGATGGTCGAGGACGCCGCCTTCTTTGCCCAGGGTGAAAGTGCCAATCAGTACGGCTACTTCGTCTATTTCGCGGTAACCACCATCACTACGCTCGGGATCGGCGACTACACCCCGGCTACCGACTTCGGCAGGGCGTTGACCGGGGTCCTGGCCCTGATCGGTCAGATCTATCTGGTCACGGTCGTCGCCCTGATCGTCGGCAACCTCGGTCGGAGGGCTCCCAAGCGCAAGGATTCCGACGCCGGGCCGGGGTCCGGCTAGCGACGAGAGGAATCTGCCGCAGGGCGCTTCTCGAAGAAGTCGACCCACTTGTCGCATATCCCGGACATCGGAACTCTGGTGTGGGGCTCGTTGCGGGTGAGTGCTATCCGTCCCAGCGAGGCGCGGCGGGAGTAGCCGGTCAGCTCCTGCAGGAAGGTCGGCTCGCCGGCCTCGAATTCGAACTCGACCGGACCTGACCTCTTCACGTCGATAACTCCGGCCGGCCAGAACTGACCGATGCTGCCGACCGGGAAATTGGCAAGACGCTGACCGTTCAGCGAGGCGATCAGGTCGCGCCGGAAGCCCGGCGCCGAGAGGGTGGCATCGACGGGACTCGAGTACTGGATCGAGACCCTCCACTCGCCCCTTCCGAGCCGTACGGTGGTTGCCGCCCTCTGTCCGACCTTTGGCGTGGAGTCCGGTGACCAGTCCTCCTTCTCCCTGACAACGGTCTCGGGCTTGACGGTCGCCACGCCCTCCAGCTCCGAGTAGTAACGACCGCCCGGTCCCGAGCAGTCGACCAGCTTCGCTGCCATCGCCTTCTCGTTCATCACCGCCCGGAACTTCGCCGGACTCTCCCTGCGCCACAGGACCCAGGAGGGGGTACGAGCCTCTTCGACGAAAGAGGGGGGCGCCAGACTGGTCCAGGCGGCAGAGGTCGTGAGCACGAACCGATAACGCTGGAGGGTCTCCCGGTCGAACGAGTCGAAGTCGATCGAGCTTTCACCGAACGGACCCCTGAAGGGCTTCCGCGGGTTGGCGGTCACGGTCTCGTCGGGGAACTCGGGTAGTGGCACGCCGACTCTGGAGCCGGGAAGGTAGTAGGGCCCGAAGCGATCCTGATCGCCGAACAGCACCTCGCTGCCTCCCGCCCGGTCGGCGATCAGATCGAGCTCGGCATAACGACCGGAGGGCCCGACCGCGGTGTCACGGAGGACCAGGAGGCTCGATGCCAGCGCCAACCCGATGAAGACGGTTGCGAGGGCCCCCCATCCGACGGCTTTCAGGCCTCTCGACGGGAAGGGCCGGTCCAGCAGGGCGGTGAGGATCACGACCATCGCCACCGGAGATGCGATCGTGAGGGCCTTGGCCAGGGAGTAGTCCCCGACCCACGGCAGCGAGACGAGGTAGAAGCCGACCAGGGCGACGAGCGACACCGGGTAGGGCGAACGGGGCCGCTTGGCCCACCAGAAGATGGAGGCCACAAGGGCAAGCAGGCCGACCACTGCCATCAGACCGGGGAGCGGGGTGTCGATCTCGCTATCCAGTCGGTAGTCGGGGCTCAACCAGACGCCCAGGGCCTCGACCGGTGAGACCGGTCCGAAGGTGGGGCTTGCCGAGACTTCGGAGAAGGAGTCTCCGAATCCGAAGGGACTCCAGAAGGCGAGCGCCGACACGACTGCGAGCAGGGCCACCAGGGAGATCGCGACGATGGGCCGGGAGACCGTTTGCAGGAGCTCCCGTGGCCTCAGGCGTCGCCTGACATCGGGATCGGAGATCAGCCAGACCGCGACGACGGCGACTGCGAAAGCAAGGCCGGGGAAGCTGAAGGTGAAGATCGCCCCCAGGGTCAGGACTGCAAAGGGAGCCACCAGGGAGATTCGCTCTCGCAGGCCCGCCGGAAACGGTTTCGTCCCCGGCAGCAGGATGATGAAGGCAAGCAGGAAGAGAGCCATCGCGATTTCCTTGAATGCCGCCTGGGCGTAGAAGGATGCGATCAGGTAGGGGAGGCCGATAAGAACCGAGGCCAGGATCCTGCGCCAGCCGGCCAGCGAGCCGGTCGCCGCGTAGCCGGTCATCGTCAGCAGCACGGGCAGGGCCATGATCTGCCCGATGAAGGCCGGACCGAGGTCGATCAGGGGAAGGTTGGCGAGGCCCGCAACCAGCCCGTGAGGCCCGAGCGGGTAGCCACCGCCCGGCTCCGTGCCGAAGCCTCCTGCAAGCCACTGGGTCCAGGCGAGGTGGAGTCCCAGATCATTGTTGTAGCCCATGCCGAGAAGCCCCCAGAAACCGGTGATCAGGAACGGGATCGCGACCATCGCCAGAGAGATGGCCGAGGCGATCCAGAACCCACCGGAGCGAGGCAGGACGGAAGGTCCGAGGCGAAAGACCGAGTAGAGGCCGACGCCGGCGAGGACGAAGAGTGCGACGACCAGAGTGATGTCCTGCCCCGGGATCCTGGCCAGCAGCCCTCCGGCCGCGACCATCGTCGCGTAGCCCACCGCAGGCTCGATCCCGCTCCATTCCCTTCGACCGCACGCGAGCATGACGGTGCGCCCGACAAGGAGCGAGCCGAGGACGAAGAGGAAGAGCGTCAGGAGCGTGTCGATCATCCGGGGGGCCTCACATCACTGGGTCAGAGCTTCTCAGAGGCCTCAATGAGTGTCTCGTAGAGGTCCTCTCCGGTCAGGGGTTCGCCGTGTCCGGCGAGAACCATCTTCGGGTGGAGCGCGGCCAGTTTCCGGACGGACTCCTTCGCCTTCTGGTGGTCCCAGGCCCAGGCCGGGTGGGGAACGCTCGCCTCGCCTTCGGGCAGAGGCTTCAGTCGGGCGGAGTCGACGAGGTAGACGGTGTCGCTGACCAGCGCCACCCGGTCCGATTCCCGCCACAGCCCGATCAGGCCGGGAGCGTGACCCGGGAAGTGGATCACCTCGAATCCGGCAACCAGGTCTCCCTCCTCGACCGTGTCCGCGATCTCCACGGGACCACCGTCCCACCACGGCAGCAGGATCCGGTAGAGCAACCTGACCGGAGCTACCTCGAGCATCGAGAGGTCCATGTAGGGGGGGAACGAGGCCGGAGATTCGGCATCTGCCACCTCGTCGGGATGACAGAGGACCGGCACCCCGAGCCCCGGGGCGGTGCCCCTGTGATCGGCATGGCCATGGCCGAGGACGACCCGGTCGAGACCGCCCATCTGCTCCGCCGCTCTCCGGTTCGCCTTCGTCATCGGGCGGGTTCCGGCGTCGAACTGGACCAACTCGCCGTCCGGCCCCCGGACGAAGTAGATGCTCATCCCCTTCTTGAGGTCGCCCCGGAGCAAGTAGACCCCGTCGGCCACCTCCTCGATGCCCTTGGGCAGACCCTCACTCGTCTTTCCGTGCATGCAAGCCTCCTCGCCCATCGCCGGGTCTCTCCAGACTCGGGAAGGATGACAGTTCTTCTAATCTGGAACCGGTGCCCGCTACCTGGAAATACCTTTTGATCCTGATCTTCGTGGCGACCACTGCCTCGATCGCGATCGGGACCTGGCGACTGGTCACGACACCGGAGGAGATCCTCGGTGCCGGATTCCGAGGGCTGCCCGCCGACACCCGGTTTCCCCGCTGAGAATCGGGCCGACCGGCCGTCCGTGCCGTTAGGATCGCTTCGACCGATCCATACGACGGGCTGGCGGCAGGCCCGGAACTCGAGAACGGAGACAGATGACTGGTTTCAAGCGGATCGTGGTCGGGACTGACGGGTCCGACACTGCGGCCGAGGCAGTCCGGCAGGCTGCCGAACTGGCGAAGATGTCCGGAGCGGAACTGGAGGTCGTCTGCGCGGCAGAGCCGATCCCGTCCTGGCGTGCCGATGCCCGAAGGCAGGGGGCACCGGATGACGTCAGCTACGAACTCGGCCCTCGCGAGGAGGCCAACTTCGCCCTCGAGGCGGCGGCCCGGATCGCGGCCGAGGCCGGGGTCAACATGCGGCCGCACCCGATGGAGGGCGATCCTGCCGATGCGATCCTCGATGTCGCAGAGGAGACCGGCGCCGAACTGATCGTGGTCGGGAACAAGGGGATGAGCGGGGCGAAGCGTTACCTGCTCGGCTCGGTTCCCAACAAGGTCAGCCACCACGCGACCTGCAACGTCTTCATCGCCAGGACCACCTGACGCCTGAGCCGTCGCGCGCCGCGACCGGCGGTGGCCTCCCGTAGCCTGATCGGGATGGATGTGGCTTCGAAGACCGACGCCGAGTGGATGGCCCTCGCTCTCGATCTGGCGCGGGAGGCTGCCGCAAGGGGAGATGTTCCCGTCGGTGCGGTGATCGTTCGAGGTAGCGACGTGGTCGGGTCGGCCGGAAACCGTCGCGAGGCCGACCTCGATCCGACCGCCCACGCGGAGCTCCTGGCGATTCGAGAGGCGGCGGAATCCATGGGCGGATGGCGTCTGCCGGACACGACTCTCTACGTGACCCTCGAGCCCTGTGCGATGTGTGCCGGGGCGATCGTCCTGGCCCGGATACCGAGAGTCGTGTTCGGCGCGTCCGACCCGAAGGCCGGGGCGGCCGGATCGTTGATCGACGTCCTCGGCGAGCCGGGGCTGAACCACCGCCCCGAGGTTGAGGCCGGCGTGCTCGAGGCCGAGTGCGGAGCGGTGCTGACCGAGTTCTTCGCTGCCCGCCGCGCTGGCTCGGGCCAGACGGAATAGACGGAGAGGGTGGGATTCGAACCCCGGAATGACCGGATCCTCGTGGGTTCGGGCCGGCGCAGGATGAAACGGAGAGGGTGGGATTCGAACCCACGAGGCGAGAGATCCCGCCCACGCGATTTCCAGTCGCGCTCCTTAAGCCGCTCGGACACCTCTCCGGAGAGGGGAAGCGTAGCCGACCGACCCGGTTGCACCACGCCCCATCCGTGCCCGGCGCGACCATCCGACCGCCGGCCGGTCTCCCGACCGCACCCGGGGCGTAGGCAGAGGCCTCGGCGGAGGATTACCCGTAGCTCGGGCCTGGCCCCCATGACCGGTTCGGGGGGACGCATCGATGGCCGGACCGTTAGCCTTCCGGTCGAACCCGGAGGGGTGCCAGAGCGGTTGAATGGGGCGGTCTCGAAAACCGTTGTGCGTCTTACGGCGTACCGTGGGTTCGAATCCCACCCCCTCCGTTGTTTCCGGCTCGATCGACCCTCCCGGCCCGGAGGGTCGATCGGCCGGCAGTTCGGCGCCGTGGGGGCCGAGGGGTCGGGTAGGGTTCCCGGTCATGAAGAAAGTGATCGCGGTTCCTCTCATCGCCCTGTTCGGACTCTTCGCCCTCTCGGGCTCGGCCCTGACGGCTTCCGGCTGCAGCAACTCGAAGCCCGAGTTCTGCTCGGATGTCGAGAACCTCAAGGGTTCGATCAAGGAGCTGGTCAACATCCAGGTCAACTCGAACACGATCAATCAGGTCCAGACCGACTTCGACGCCGTCCAGCGGGACGCCGATGCCGCGGTCCAGTCGGCCCGGGAAGACTTCCCCCAGGAGTCCCAGAGCCTCGAGGATTCGATCAACAACACCAGGGATGCGATCGAGGGTCTGCCGTCGAGTCCTTCGACCGAGCAGTACATCGCCCTTGGTGTTCAGGTCGTTGCACTGGGCACTGCCGCCAAGGACTTTCAGGACGCGGCGTCCTCAGCCTGTAACTGAGTCAGCCTCCGAATCTTCTTCCGGGGTCGTCTCGGCCGGTCGGCCGAGCAGGTAGGAAGACACTCCGACGAGGGTGAGGACCGCTCCAACGAGAAGGAGTGGTCCCGAATCCTCTGTCAGTGACCCGACCACGCCGCCAGCCAGGCCGCCGATCAGGACTGCCGGCCAGATCGGTCCGTAGAACGGCCGGTACATGGCGCGGTTTCGGATACCCCACACGGCCGTCAGAGCGGCGAGCAGGGTCACCAGGGGCATGTTGTCCCGCCAGAGCTGCTGCCAGGCCAGAGTCGTTCGCCTCTCCACCGTGTCGCCGAAGGAGGAGAACGAGCCGTCCTGAATGACATTCCGGATGTAGTGGCCCTCACCGCCGGAGGTCAACAGGTCGAGACCGGCAAGAAGCGCGAGACCGATCACGGGACTTGCGATCAGGAGTGCGATCCTGCGGCCGGTGATCCTTCCAGGGAGCATCATCACGGCGGCCACGGCGCTCGCGGTGGCGACGATGATCGCGGCGCCTACGCCCGCCCCGAGGCGGCCCGAACCGAGGATCACGCCGAGCACGAGGCCCGCACCGAGCACGACAAGGGCCAGCTTTCCAGACTTGGGACGGCTTCCGATCAGGCCGGCGAGGCCAGCCAGCATCAGGACCGTCAGGCCCGACTTGAGCTCGTTGCCGACCCCGTAGAAGCGCGAGCCGTATCCGGGGTTCGGTCCGAGGACCGACCGGGTGATCAGTTCCGATCCCATAGCCAGATCGATCGTGATCGCTCCGATTCCGAAGACGGCCGGAAGGACGGTCGCTCTCGGCCAGGGAAGAAGGCGATCGGAGAGGAACCCGAGGAGCAGACATGACAGCCCGACCAGAGGTAGCTCCAACTCCCGCGAGGGGTTGCCGATCGCGGCCGGAATCAGGATCACGAAAGGAAGCCAAAGCACGGCCAGGCCGCCGATCCTCCGAACCGGCAGGCGGGACCGTTGGCTCCCGAAGAGGGCTCCGGCGGCGAGGAAGAGGACCATCCAGGCGACGGCGATGGAGACCAGTGCCGGCGACCGACGCGGCCCCACTTCGTTCAGGCGCTCACGGAGCGAGGTCAGGCTCTCGGCATCGCCTTCGCCCTTGGCGGTGATTCCGACTCCGGTCATCTCGGAAGGCACCGGGAGGTCGAGATGCTCGAGAACGGTCGGGGCTACGTCTATTCCGGCGACCATCCCGGGAAGGGTCGTCGTCTTGGAGGTCAGCTCGCTCCCGTCCGACGGCAGGCCGGCAACACCGATCCCGAGAAGCGGGAGGATCGCTCCGTCCGGTGGTGCCTGAATCCCTATCAGCAGGACTTCGGGGTGCCTCCGGGTGGCCAGAGCCGTGAACTGACCGAGGCCGACCCCGCCCGGCGAGGTCACCACCACGACGAAGTCATTACCCGCCAGCGCCCGTTCGGCTTCCTCGGCGATCGAGCTGCCGGGGACCTGCCGGTAGGAGGAGACCTTCCCGGTTCGGTCGGTTGCCGGGAAGGCCGCATCGGCCCTCTCGCCATAGGGCACTACCAGCGCCGCACCCCCGGGGATCGACCCGGCGAGGAGTCCGGGCTCGATCGTCTGGGGCGCGGTGGCGGCGCGACGCAGGATCGCTTCCCACCCCTCGACCGTGGCGCCTTCGCCCGTGCCCACCAGGCCAACCGGAGGAACTTCGGTCGGGTCGTACGTCGAGCGCGAGACCCGCGTTCCCTGGCTGAGGTCGAGCAGCGCCTGGTCCCGGGAGTACGAGCCCTGGGTCGCACTGACCAGACCGACGGCCACGCCGGGTATCGAGCCGAACCGGGCAGTGATCCGTTCGTCGTATTCGTCCGGGTTCTCCCGATCGGCCGGGATCAGGACGAGGAGTGCCTTTGTTCGCAGGTCACCGTCGCCCTTGGCCGAGAGGGCGGGAGCAGGGGCTAACAGGACCGCTGCGGCCATCAGCCAGATGGATCCGATGACCGCAAACGTCGCTTTCCGGGAGGACTTCATCGGGTCGGCAAGTCTAGTCCGGCGGGAGTCTGCGCCCGGTCGGGCCGACCGGGCGGCAATCGGGCTGCCGGGGCCGCGGATGATGGCAGCGGTAGGGTGAAGTCATGAGCGAAGCACAGGACCCCACACCGTCATCGAGAATCGGAAGCCTTGCCCAGGAGCTGATGGAGCAGGTCGAGAGGGACATACCGGGAGCGAGGCTCGACCAGCTCGTGATCTCGGCAGTCCTCAGCGAAGAGGAGGAGGGCGGCGACCAGACCATGCATGTGCAGCTCGTCTCGGACTCTTCCGATCCGCTCTCGGTCGTCGGCCTGCTCACGGTTGCACTCGATCTGGCCAAGAGCCAGATGACGGGCAGCTGAACCTCACCGGCCGGAGGCCGGAAGAGCGATCAGCGGGAGTAGTGCTCGACGATCAGACGTTCTTCGATCGGAGCCGAGATGTCCTCCCGCGCGGGGAGGCGATTCACGGTTCCCTTGAGGCCGTCCGGATCGGCGAGCAGCCAGGGCGGCGTCGGCCCGGCCATCTCGGTCGACTCCCGGGCGAGATCCTCGATCGGAGCTCCGGGCTTGATCGCCACGACGTCTCCGGCAGAGACTTCGTAAGACGGGCGGTCGAGCCGCTTGCCGTTGACGGTGACGTGCTGGTGAACGACGAACTGCCGGGCCTGAGCCCTGGTCGTGGCCAGTCCGAGCCGGTAGACGACGTTGTCGAGACGGCACTCGAGGTGCCGCATCAGGTTCTCGCCGGCCATTCCCTCTTCGCGGTTGGCCCGGTCGAAGAGCTTTGCGAACTGCTGCTCGCGAAGCCCGTACATGAACTTGGCGCGCTGCTTGGCCCGCATCCGGACCGAGAACTCCGACGAACGTCGACGCCCACGGCCATGCTGGCCCGGGGGGTACGGGCGGCGCTCCATGGCACCCTTGCCTCCGAGGGTACGACGACCCTTGAGTCCGAGGTCCTCGCCCTCTCGGCGTGAAAGCTTTTCCTTTGGTCCTGTGTATCTGCCCATCGGTTCGGCCGCGAAGCGTATAGGAAAGCCGTCGCCGGGGCCTTCACGGCATCGGCCGGGCGCGCTATTTCGGAGCCGGCCAGGGCCGGAGTCGGTCGGCCGAACCGGGAGCGTATAGTCATCCGGAAAGCGATCCAGGAGGACCGTCATCACACCCTCACAGTCATTCATACGGAACGCCTCGCCGAACGGAGCCGGGTGATCGGAGTTGGAATCTCTGAAGGGAAAGATCTTGATCGCGGCCCCGAGCCTTTTCGATTTCTTCAGGCGGACCGTCGTGCTGGTGGTCGAACACAACGAGCAGGGGGCCTTCGGCGTGGTTCTGAATCGCCGGGCCGATGCCGACGTGCTCGAGATGGTTCCCGACCTCGGACCGCTGGTCGAGCGGGGTGCCCCGCTCTGGGTAGGGGGTCCCGTTTCGCCCGACTCGATCGTCGTGCTCGGTGAGTTCGATGACACCACCGACTCGGCCGGGGCAGTCACCGAACGAATCGGTGTGGTCGACCCCGACGGCGACACCGAGGTCGTCCGGGCCCGGGTCTTCGTCGGACACGCGGGCTGGGGACCGGGCCAACTCGACGATGAGATCGAGTCCGAGGCCTGGATAGTCGACGAGCTCGAAACCGAGGACGTCTTCTCCGAAGGCGACCTCTGGGTCGAGGCCGTGACCCGACGGGGAGGGGACTTCGCCCTGCTGGCGACGATGCCCGAGGATCCGAGCCTGAATTGAGCAGCGACTACGGGACGAAGATCGACCTGCCGCTCGATCGGGATGACCTCGACCCCGACCCCTTCGTCCAGTTCGACATCTGGTTCGAGCGGGCGGCCGAGGTGGTGGAGGAGCCCGAGGCCGTCTGTGTGGCGACGGTCGATTCGGAGGGAATGCCGGACGCCCGCATGGTCCTCCTCAAGGGGGCCGGCCCGGAGGGCTTTCGCTTCTTCACCAACTACGGAGGGGTCAAGGCCTCACAGCTGGATGCCAACCCGGCAGCGGCGATGGTCTTCTTCTGGCCACAGCTCGAACGCCAGATCAGGATCAGGGGCCCGGTGGAGAGGCTCTCGGCCGAAGATTCCGACGCCTACTTCGCCTCGAGGGGCAGGAACAGCCGGATCGGAGCCTGGGCGTCGCCGCAGAGCACGGTCATCCCGGACTCGCGTGAGGAGCTGGACCGGCTCAACGTCGAGGCAGCGGAGAGGTTCGAAGGCGTCGAGGACGTAGCGAGGCCTCCCCATTGGGGCGGGTTCGTCCTGAAGCCGGTCCAGTTCGAGTTCTGGCAGGGCAGGCAGGCCCGTCTTCACGATCGTTTCCGCTACCTCCCGGATGGCTCCGGCTGGCGGATCGAGCGCCTGGCCCCCTGAACCCCTCCGATCGATGCCACCGGGAGCGCTCCGAATCCGACATTCGGGTGTTTCGCTGTGTAATGATGGTCACATTGGGAGGGGCCGGAGCCATTCGGCCCCATGACGATGGCAGGGCTTGCCAGAGGGAGAACGTTTTGTCAGTGAACGGTGCAGGGAGTGTCGTTGGTCGTGTAGTGGCAGTCGCCGTAGCGCTTCTGCTTGGAGTAAGTGGCCTTGCGGCCCAGGCGCAGGCGGCGAAGAAGGCCCCCAAGGTCAACGCGAGCCCTGACTACGTGACCCGTTCCTCGGTCGGCGAGATCTACATCAAGGATGCCGACGCAGGCCAGGAACTGATGCTGGTCAACTCGCTCGGCGAGATCAAGCGCGAAGGCAAGGCAGACAGCTTCGGCTCGAAGATCTTCTATTACCTGAAGGAGGGCGCGAAGTTCCGGGTCCTCAGCATGAAGAACGGCAAGGTCATGGGTTCGCCCGTGATCACCGTCCGCAAGCGGGCCAACCACCCGAAGCAGTCCTTCTACGCAAACCAGGAGCTGAGGCCCGGCCTCAACTACGTGAAGATGCGAGACGGAGTCGAGCTGGCAGTGACCGTCAGGCTTCCCAAGGATGGACTCCGAACCCGTGAGCTCTCCGAGGGTCCGTTCCCGACTTTCATCGAGTACTCCGGCTACCAGGTCGCGGCCCCCAAGGACTTCGTCAACTCGATCCTTCCGGGCGGCAACGCGAACGACCCCCTGCTTCCGGCTTCCTCCACGGCCGTCGGATCGGCAATCGGTCCGCTCCTCGACTTCGCGACCGTGAGCGTCCAGATGCGCGGCTCGGGATGCTCCGGAGGAGCGTTCGACCTGTTCGGCCTTCCGACTGTCTACGACGGCTACGACATCGTCGAGACGGTTGCGGCCCAGGACTGGGTCAAGGGCGGCAAGGTCGGCATGGGGGGGATTTCCTTCTCCGGGATCACCCAGCTTCTCGTCGGTGGAACACAACCGCCGAGCCTCGCCGGTCTCACTCCGCTTTCGGTTACCGATGACGTATATACGGCCACCGGCTATCCGGGAGGAATCTTCAACAACGGGTTTGCCTACTCGTGGATTCGCGAGCGGGCCCGCGACGCGGAGCCGGCTCCGGAGGGCGGTCAGCCCTACGCCAGGATCCTGTCCGATCCCGAGAGCGAGGACTTCGACCCGAAGTGTGCTGCGAACCAGGACATGCGGCTGCAGACCCAGAACTACGAGGCCCTGATCGAGAAGAACCCGTTCAGGACCCCGGAGCTCTTCAAAGAGAGGGCACCCGGTTACTGGGTCGACAAGATCAAGGCTCCCGTTTACCTGGCGGGCGCCTTCCAGGACGAGCAGACCGGAGGCCACTTCGTCAACAGCCTCTCCAAGCTCGCAGACAACAAGAACGTCTGGCTCAACCTGATGAACGGCGTTCACTCCGACTCGCTCGGACCAAGCACGATCGGACGGATGGTCGAGTTCCTGAACCTGTTCGTCGCCGACCGGATCCCCAGGGTTCCGGACCTGATCCTGAGCCTCAGCGGCTCGCTCTACGACGAGCTGACCGGGGCACCGTCGATACCGGTGAACCAGTCTCAGTTCGCCGATTACACGTCGCTGGCCAAGGCGAAGGCCGACTTCAAGAAGTTCCCGAGGGTAAGGCTCCTGATGGACAACGGCAACGGGCTCGAGGGTGAACCCGGCGCGATCGGCCACAGGTGGGAGCTCAACTACTCGAGCTGGCCGATCAGGGCCGCCCAGCCGACGGCTTGGTATCTGGCCGAGGACGGAAAGCTCCAGCGGTCGAAGCCGTCGGTCCTCAAGACGACCCAGTACACCGGAGATCCCGAGGCCAGGCCAGCACAGACCATCAGCAGGGGCGATGAGTGGGCGGCCCAGCCCGAGTACGACTGGGCCCCGGTCGCTGACGGCAAGGGCCTGGGCTTCACCTCCCCGGCTCTGACCGCCGACACCGTGCTCGGTGGAAACATCAGCCTCGACCTCTGGCTGAAGTCGAGCGCACTCGACACTGACCTCCAGGCGACCCTCTCCGAGGTTCGCCCGGATGGCAAGGAGACGCTCGTCCAGAGCGGATGGCTGAGGGCCTCCCACCGGAAGCTGGCGAAGGGCTCGACTGCCCTTTACCCGATCCCGACCCACCTGGAGAAGGACGCCCAGCCCCTGCGGTCGGGCGCCTGGAACTACGTGAGGGTCCCGGTGTTCCCGGTGGCTCACGCGTTCAGGGCCGGCTCCAAGGTCAGGCTGACCATCCAGGCTCCTGGCGGCGATCGCCAGATCTGGCGCTTCGACACGCTCGAGGACGGAAGCATCACCAACACGATCGGCCTCGGCGGGAAGTTCCCCTCGAAGCTGGTCCTGCCGGTGCTCTCGGGGGCGACGGCCAAGGGCACCCCGCTGCCGTCGGCCACCGCGCTTAGGGGTCAGCCGAGTCGCGATTACGAGACTGCCTCGAACGGCGGCTGATCAGGACCCCGAACCAGGAAGCTCGAAAAGAGGCCCCGGGACCGAGAGGTTCCGGGGCTTTTTTCTTTCCGTAGGGACCGCGGGAGGAGAGGTAACGAGATCCGGATCCGAGACCGGGGGCGAGCCGCACCCGGCCGGCCCTGCCCGCTTCGAGGCATCTGCAGCCTCGGCGATTGGAAGGGCAGTGACGAAGGGCCCTACGGCGACTCCGAGGATGCTCCTCGCGGCCTCGGAGCTACTGGCCGGCTACCGAGGAGACGTACTTGGAGACGGCCTGGATCTGCTCGGCGCTCAGCGTCGATGAGAAGGAAGGCATTCCGTTACCGCCGTTGGTGACCATCGAGGTGACCATCGCGGCCGAGGGCATTGCCTCGTCGAGGTTCGGTCCGACCTGACCTACTGAACCGGCATCGGCCAGGGTGTGACAGGAAGCGCAGTTCGCTGCGAAGACCTCTTTGCCTTCTGCTTCCGATCCGGCAGTTTCGGGCTTCGTCGGCACCGAGGTCGAGTCTGGCGGAGTGTCAGTCGACTCCGAGTCATCGGAGGACCCGCCGCAGGCGGCGAGGGTCAAGGTGGCCAGAACGAGTGCGGTGGTTCCGAGAATGCGCATGGCGTCAGTGTAGTCGACGGTTGGTGGGGTAAAAGGTCGCCCGGTTCAGGAAGGAGTGACTACCAACGGGATTCCGGTCTCGCGTTCCGAGACTTCCCAGAGGCGATCGACAGCGCGGTCGAGCCCGATTTTCCGAAAGATCGGCTTGCGGACCGGCGGCCCGTTGTTGCCCCACAGCGGCCCGTAGAACTCGCCACCCTTTGCCGCCGGATCGGTCGCCGCCCGAAGCTGTGGAAGTGCACCGTTCTCGGGGCTCATCCCGGTCTTCGAGGCAAGGCCGTGGAAGAACCGGGCAGTGGAATCGCCGTTCTTTTCGACACTCCTAGCCTGGAGGTCGGTATTCGAAAGGCCCGGGTGGGCGATCAGGCTCGAGGCCGTGGTCCCGGCCGCCTCGAACTTCTTCTGGAGTCCCAGGCCGAACTGGAAGTTGGCGAGTTTCGACTCGAAGTAGGCGCGCCATGGCTTGTAGTTGCCCCGAAGGTGTGGGTTCTCGGGATCGAGTCCTCGGCCGAAGTGGTGGGCCGTGCTGGTGACGGTCACGACCCGCGAGGCCGGGGCCTGAAGCAGAGGCTCCATCAAGAGGGCGGTGAGGGCCCAGTGGCCCAGGTGGTTGACGCCCAACTGCATCTCGAACCCGTCGGCGGTCTCGGCCTCGGCGACTCCCATCACGCCGGCGTTGTTGATCAGGATGTCGAGGGAGGGATGTGCTGCCGAGATAGTCGAGGCCGCCTCCCTCACCGAAGCGAGTGAGGCGAGGTCCAGCGGGACGACCTCGAATGAGCCCTCGGGCACGGATTCACGAAGTTCATCCACGGCCCGATCGGTCTTCTCCGAGGCTCGGGAGGCAACGACCACGGTCGCACCCGCTGCGGCCAGCGCTCTGGCGTTCTCCTGACCCAATCCGCCGTTTGCGCCGGTTACGACGGCCACTTTGCCAGTGAGGCTTGGAATTTCCTGTTCGCTCCAGGGCATGCTGTCCTTTCATTGACTGAATGTTCATTCAGTCTATCAGTCCGACCCCCTTACTTAGTTGGGCCGGGAAATCGCCCTCCAGCATCCGGTTGCTGTGCCGGCTAGCTCAGATCTACCTAAAGCCACGCCTCCCGCTGCGAGACGCACGGCCGGCGCGATTCCGAGTTCGTAGATCACGATCGGGCTCAACTCTGCAAGTTCAGAGGCCATGTCTTCTGCTTCGACGATCTGCGCAAAGGGACCCTTCTCGCCGTCGTTTTCACTCCGGGCCTTCTCGAGGTAGGGCGAGCTTTCGATTTGAACCAGAAACCGAGCCTGATCTCGATTCTTCATCAGGTATTCGAATAGGGCCGTCCAGATCGCCACGAACCGCTCCTCGGGAATGAGGTCCGGGTCGGCAGCACTCAGGGCAACCTCGCCCATCTGCAGCTTGGTTTCGAGATAGGCCGCGATGACCAGTTCTTCCTTGGAGCCATAGTAGGTGTAGGCCGTGCCGGTCGCGACGCCGGCCTCTTTCGCAACTGCACTCATCGCAGCCCCGTCCAGCCCCGCGTCCGCAACCAGAGTGCGAAGGGCAGAACGCACAGCCCGCGCGCGGTCTCTTTGTTGAGGCTTCTGGATCACGGGGGGAGCCTACATCCGCTCCCATCGAGCACCGGGCGATCAATCCTGGTAGGTCGTCAGGCGAACCTGAGCTCGCCACCGCGAGCGGGGGAGGAGGTGATGAATTTCTGGACCACCTTCTCGTCGCCCCCGACCGGCTCGAGAACCCCTGCCGAGGCGACGGCCTTGATCACGATCTCCATCTCGGCCATCGCGAAGGAGGCTCCGATGCACCGCCTCACTCCGCCGCCGAACGGGATCCAGGTGTAGGTGCCGGGTTTGGTGTCCTTCCAGCGCGAAGGCCTGAACTCCAGAGCGTCGGGATAGATGTCCTCGCGACGGTGGACGAGGTGGATGCAGGGGACGACCACTTCGCCGGGCTCGAACGAGTAGCCGGCAATCTCGACCGGCTCGTTCACGACCCGGACTACCACGTCGAGCACCGGCCGGAGCCTGAGCGTCTCCTGGATCAGGGAGGTCACGTAATCGTCGTCGCCGTCGGCGACCGAGTGGTGGAGGGCCTCGGTGCTGCCCTCTGTGTGGGCGAGCCTCTCGAACGCCCAGGCCAATGCCGTGGCGCTCGTCTCGTGGCCGGCCACGACCAGGGTCACGATTTCGTCTCGAACTTCGGCATCGGACATCGGGTTGCCCTCTTCGTCGCGTGCCGTGAGAAGCATCGAGAGCATGTCCTCGCGCTCCTCGAGATCGGGCTCCTGGCGGCGCTCTGCGATCAGGCGGAAGAGGGCCTCGTCGAGGGGGGCGAGCTTCGGTTCGTACATCCGCTTGACCAGCCGGTGGCGCGGCCCGAGGATCCCCGGCGGAATCAGCCTGTATGGCCCCCCGATCCATTCGAGCAGGCCCTTGGCCTGCTCTGCGAGGAAGTCGTGTTCCTCGCCGGTCGACTCGGTTCCCATGACGATCTCCAGGATCACCTCGAGGGCGATCGTCTGTGTGTAATCCCGTATCGCAAAGGCTTCGTTCCTCGGAATCCGCTCGACTTCCCGCTCGGCGATCCGCTCGATCGTCTCGACCTGGGCGGCCAGCTTCTCCCCGTGGAAGGAAGGCAGCAGCAGTTTGCGGTGTCGCAGGTGCTCGGCTTCGTCGAGGATCAGGACAGAGTGCTCGCCGAGGGCCGTGGCGAGGATGTCGTTTCCCTTTCCGGCGTGGAGTACTTCCGGGGAGGTCGTGAAGACCTCCTTGACCGCATCGGGATGGGTGATCATGTTCCAGCGACGCCGCTGGAAGTTGACCTGGAAGGTGTCACCCAGATGGGCGGCCTTCTCGAAGAATCTCTTCTGACCCCGGGCGAAACGAACGGCCTGGACGGCGCGGGGCTGGCGGAGTGTCGGTGGCTGGGGGGAGGGCATCGTTCGGCCTCGGGACTTGGCTCGGTGTTCATCCTAATCCCATTGGGCCTGGTTCCGGCCGGACTCGATCCAGGTTCACCCCCGGGCTATATCGATCACCCTCTGGAAAACCTCGCTGATGGAAGCTATCTTTTCTTTTCCGGTCCGATCGACTCAGGTTGGGCAAGACTCAGGATTACGGGGGGACGATGGCACTTCGAGCGATTCCAGTTTCAGCTGCATTGGCGATTGCCCTGCTCGGTGCCCTGATCGCGCTTGCCGCGATGCCACGCGCCGAGGCCGACGCGGCGACACTGACTGCCTGTGTCAACAAGAAGACCGGCGCCATGAAGATGGTTTTCGGCAAAAAGGCCAATCGAAAGTGCCCGAAGGGGTCCAAGAAGGTGACCTGGCCGAACGAGTCGGGCCTTTCCGTATTCGATGCAAACGGGAAGAGGGTCGGAAGGTTGCTCGGGGTCTCGCAGTTCGGGCCCTACACGCTCCTCCAGGTTCTGAGGAGCGGAGGTTCCTACACTTATTCATCCGGTGGGCCGCTATTCCCTAGCGTCGACCCGAACACCGGCTTCGCGGCCGTGACCTTCAAGACGGCGGACTGCTCCGGCAAGGCCTACGTTGCATCGGGAGGCGTCCAGCCGCCGTTCATCCAGGACCTTCTGAAGAAGTCCTTCCTGGGTGACTATCGCCTGATCTTCAGGACCTTCCAGGGTTCGGGCCTGGGAACGCCGGTCGCCTACACCGGCGACGGCACGGTGGAATACGGACCCTTGGTCACGACCTACACGCTGAATCCCAACACCGGAGCCTGTGAGCTCGACGAGGCCTCGTTCACCGGTGGGCTCTACGGCCTGAAGACCGTTTCGATTCCAAACCCGGTCGACTTCACCGGCCCGCTCAGGATCAGGTAGGAACCCATCTCCGCAACCGGCAATGGATTCCGGGTTTTGAGGAGGAGCTACCGTCGACTCCCGTCGGTGGCTATCGAGTCAGAGGAGGTAGTTCGGAAATGAGATTGAGGAGCATTGGCCTGGTGATGGTGATTGCCCTGGCGGGGTCGGTTGTGCTCGGCTCATCGCAGGCCTCGGCCATCTCGACCATCCCGGGTCAGCTCTACGGTCTCTCCGATGTGTCCGGGACCAGGGGCGACCTGTTCAGGAGCACGACCTCCAGCACCTGGCGGCAGTTGACCTCCGGCCTCAGGTTTCCCGAGAGCGTCTCGGCAGCGCCGAGCGGCCGGTTCGCGGCCATCTGTGCCACCCGTGGCTCGCGTGGCGTCTATCGGATCTATCGCGTCCCGGCGGGCGGCGGCACGATCAAGAATCTGATCGGCAAGCGTCAAGGATGCGGCCAGACTGTCTCGCCGGATGGACGGAAGGTTGCCTACGTGTCCGATCGAGGCCGGAGAGGCGCCAGCTTGAACGTGGTCAACTCCGGCGGCGGTGGTCACCGAACCCTCTACAGGTTTTGCGGCGCCTGCCTCTACAGCCCCATCTGGTCCGGGAAGAGGATCTACTTCGAGCGGGCCGTCAGCCGGAACCCTTCCGCCGACAACGAGATCTACTCGATCAGGGCCAAAGACGGGAAGGGATTGACTCGACATACAAACGATGGTGGGTCCCTGATCGACTACGGCCTGGCAGACGTAAGTAGGGATGGCCGCAACCTCCTGATCTTCGCCACCGACGGGTTCGGTTCGACCGGTCTCTCGGTCTTCTCGCCAAGAGGGGCGATTCGCTACGACCTCGCGGTCGCGACCGGGACCCAGTCGTTCGCGGACGCCACGTTCTCACCCTCGGGAACCGAGATCGCCTACCTCAGGAAGGAGTCGGACGTCGAGCCTTATTCCCTCTGGCTCGGACCGAACGCACCCATGTCCTGGTACACGCTATTCCCGATGCCGGCGG
The DNA here is from genome assembly GCA_903939845.1 of uncultured Solirubrobacterales bacterium. Lineage (GTDB taxonomy): Bacteria > Actinomycetota > Thermoleophilia > Solirubrobacterales > 70-9 > 67-14. The sequence continues at coordinate 135,991 of CAJAIJ010000057.1, read as the reverse complement.
TCTCCACCGGCGGTCTCTATTCGGTCGACTGGGCCAGGAGGTAATGGGCGGGGGAGGGCCAATCCCTCCTCGCACCGGCCTCTCGCCCAGGGCTTCGTTCAGTCGCCGAACCTGAGCGCGCCGGCCATCGCGTGGTAGCCGCCGTCGACGTGGAGGATCTCCCCCGTGATCGCCCGGGAGAGGTCCGAGAGCAGGAACCCCACCGCGTCGGCGACCGGCTCGGCGTCGTCCGGGTCCCACTTCATGGGTGAGCGCATCTCCCAGTTGTCCAGCAGCTTGTCGAAGTCGGGGATCCCGCCCGCGGCACGGGTGTTGAGCGGGCCGGCCGCGATCAGGTTCGAGCGGATCCCGAGTGGACCGAGGTCACGGGCCAGGTAGCGGTTCACCGACTCGAGCGCCGACTTCATCACGCCCATCCAGTTGTAGACCGGCCAGGCACCGGTCGAGTCGAAGTCCAGCCCGACCAGGGAGCCGCCCTCCGGGGGAGCATGCTCCTTCAGGAGCTTGCCGAGAGAGGCGAAGGAGTGGGCGCTGGTCCTGAATGAGAGATCCAGCCGCTCCGCCGGGACCTCGAGGAAGTCTCCGGCCAGGGCATCTTTCGGTGCGAAGGCGGCGGCGTGCAGGACTCCGTCGAGCCGGCCCCACTCTTCACCGACCTTCTTCGAGAGCGCCTCCAGCTGGTCGGGGTCGGTCACGTCGAGATCGACGACTTCGACCTCCTTCGGCAGCTTGGCGGCCGCCTCTTCAGTCAGCTCCCGGTCGCGGGGGAAGGCGGTGACCATGATCTCGGCCCCGGAGACGAGTGCCTTCTTCGCCGCGATGAAGGCGATGCTGTCGTCGTTGACGATCCCGGTGAATATGACTTTCTTTCCGTTCAGCATCGCGCTCCCAATCTGGTTTATCGAGTTGGACTCGTGGTCCCTGCGGCCGCCTGCATCCCGCTTTGGGACGCCCGCGACGGTTTCATTCCGGTCTCCCTGACAGGAGTCGGTAATGAAAAAATACATGACTTAGGATTCATGTATCGGAATACTGTCACGGACCGATGATGGACGGCCGGCAGATTGCCTCAAAGGTGGATCGAGAGACCTAGGTTGTGGGCGGACCGAAGGCGACGGTCTTCACCTCCGTCTTGCCATCGATCCTGGTGGGGCCGGTCGTTCGAGGACCGGATTCCCGGGGACGGAATTACCGGCGACTCAGCCTACCTCGAAGCTCCCGTACTGCTGGTAGGTCTTGTTGCCGAGTTCGTCCCGCACCGAGATGTAGACGGCGTAGGTGCCGCTGGGCGAGTTCTCCGGCAAGGTGAAGGTCTGGGAGTAGGTGCCGTCGGTGGCATCACCCGAAGTCATCACCGGCGCCTCTATCCCCGGTCCGTAGAGGACGCCCCAGGGCGGCCCGGGAAGGTAGGCCCACGGGTAGGCCCCATTGACCCCGGACGGGTCTGAGGTCCGCCAGGAGATGGTGGCCGTCTCACCGGGCTCGATGGAGGCCGGAATCGAGACATCGGAGACCACGGGTGCCTGGTTGTCCTCGCTACCCCCGACCACCACGAACTCGACCCAATCGGCCAGGGTGGAGTTACCGAAGCTGTCCTGGGCGCCGGCCCAGAGGGAGTAGGGGTCGCTGACCGCGTTCTCGGGCACGTTGCAGGAGACCGACCAGACCCCGTCCGACTCGGTGCCGGAGATGAGCTCGGCATCCATCCGGAGACCGCACCAGGTCGTGATCCAGCCCGGCGCCCCGCCAACTGCCGCGGTGGCCGACCCGGAAGTGATTCCGCTCGGGTCCTTCAGCGAGAAGGTGGCCGTGAGGGTCGATCCGGCTTCGATGGTCGAAGGGAAGTCCAGCCAGGTAACGGTCGGCCCGGTGGTGTCGACCTCGCACTGTCCGGCGACCCGGTCTGCCGAGTCCGGGGCGCAGGTGTTGGCGCCGGTGCCGGGGTTGATCCCGTCCGTTCCGGGGCCACCACTGAGGGCGTCGTCACCCGGCCCACCGCCCAGCTGGTCGGGACTGAAGCCACCATCGAGGAAGTCATCACCGCCGTTGCCGTTGACCGCGTCCCTGCCGGCGCCGCCCTCGGCGGAGTCGTCCCCACCGCCGCCGGAAATCCGGTCCGCGCCCGGGCCGCCGTAGACCTCGTCGTTACCCCCACCGCCGAAGATCGTGTCGTTCCCACCCAGGCCGCAGATCACGTCATCCCGCGCGGAGCCCCGCAGGGTGTCGGCGCCAGGTGTCCCGGTGATCGTGCAGTCCGGCGCGTTGGATGCCGTCGCCGGCGCGGCGGCGAATGCCAGACCCGACGCAATGGCGGCGACCGCAAAGGCTCTGGCTATCCGATTCCGGAACATGGTCGCCCGGAAGCTTAGCGGTGTGTCGGATGCTGTCTTCGGCGTGGTCGGCATGCGGGTGGTCTGCTCCTGATCTGGTCGAGTGGTCTGTCCTCTTGTCTCGTTCGGTATTACGGGACACACCGGCAAAGTGGTTGCCGATCGCGGACGATCGAAGGGCACCCGAGGGTCCGGGTGGGGCTGGATCACAACGCCGAAGCGAGAATCCGAACAGGGAAACAGCGAGCCTTTCCCTCGGGTCCCTAGATCTCCCGGAGCTTCGCGGCCAGCTCTGCCTGGTCCACGATCGCGTCGGCCAGGCGCTCGATCTGGCCGTTCAGGAGCTGCCATTCGTCGCGCTCGATCTCCGGGTCGGAGATCCATTGGAGCAGCAGCAGGTCGGAGTCGGGCCGCATTTCGGGAAGGAAGCCGGCAAACGAGAATCCCTGGTCGAGGAGGTTCGCCGTGGCGGCGGCGGGATGGCTGGTCGGGATGTGTGCCTCGATGAACTCGGCTCCCTTTTCGATCAGTTCATTTCGCGCTGCTTCGACGGCCGAAGCGAGGTCTTTCCCGATCACCTCGACCTCGATCGCTGCCTTCAGGACCTGTGGGTCGAACTCGGTGGCGAGCACCGTTGTCTCGGCGGGTTCGAAACCGCCTGCCATTTCGGTTCGGACCGTCCGCCGCCACTCGACCGGCTCGAGAACCATCTCCAGAATCTCTGCGTATGCCCCAGGCACCCACACGTCGTGGGGAGTCATTTCGGCCAGCGGGGCGAACCCCACCGCGACCGAAATCCGTCCGTGCTCGGTGTGGTCGGCGAAGCCTTCGAGGTCCACGTGCGTGAACTCCTTCAGTCTGATCCCCGTGATCGCCCCCTGGTCCCAGTGGCCGACCACGATCTCCTGGCTCGCGGTGTGGACCAGGACAGGCTCTCCCATTACCCACCTGATCCCAAGCTTCCTGATCCGGTCCAGCAGGTTCTCCTCGAGGCGCGATGCGATGCCGTGGCCTCGGTAGCGATCGTCGGTGATCGTCATCCCGCTCTCGGCCACCTTCGGTCCATGAAATACGAAGGCCCAGTGACCGATCACCTCACCGTCCTCGTTCACCGCGACTTCGCTGGTCTGTAGTCCCGCCTGCTGGTATCCGAAGAACTGGTCAGGGTGATAGATCCGCTTGTGAATGTAGGCGTCTCCGTAGACCCGCCTCACGAGGTCAGCTACGCCTGCCGCGTCGGCAGCGGTCATCTCGCGCACAGCGATCTGTTCGGATTCTTCAGCGGCGGGATTCAAGGCGACCATTCTCCCCGGAAGTGACCGGTTTCGGGGAACAAGTGAGCACGGCTGGGTTCGAACCAGTGAATGGTTCCGGCTAGCTGGCCAGGATCAGCAAGGCATTCGCGATCGCCAGCAACCCGAGTGCGGCCGCAGGGAGCCAGCCTCGTATCGATTCCGCCCGGCGTTGAAGGAAGCCTGGCGCGATCCTGAACGGGTCACCGGCCCGGAGGTGCAGTGCAACCGCGCCGACCATCAGGAGGGCGAGGCCGATCGAGGCGACGGCGGCGAGCGCCGGAACGGCAATGACCCCGACGATCAATCCAATCGCAGCGAGGATTTCGAGTACGCCGACCAGCCGATAACTGCCGGGCGTGATCCCAAGGTGGCCCGGACAGACCTGAGCGAGTTCGCTGCCGCTGAACTTGTTCTGACCGGCTTGGGCGAAGACCAGTGCAAGCAGGACCGAGACGACGATTGCGATCACCGACATGACGTGGCGAGGGTAGCAGGCGAGGTACTACCGCCCTTCACTTGTCGATGGGCGCTGTTGGGTTCAAACCCCGTCAAACCTCTAGCCCGATTGGGCACGGCTGGGTTCGGACCAGCGACCTCTTGCGTGTGAAGCGAGTGTTCGCCCTAACGGGCAGAGGCTCCATGTCGATGAACGGGTTACTGAGGTCGCTGAGTGCCTCGATGCGGAGCGCACCCTAACCCGGGGTACCGGGTAGACCGCCGGATACGGCCGGTCACCGTCGGCAGCTGCGTTGAAAGGGTCTTTCCAATACATCAGCTGAGAGCCGCAATATTGCGCGGTTGGCGTGTTGTAGATGCCGGCTTGCCTCGGCCACCGAACCGCAATTGGGAAGTCACCGGACTCGTTGTTTGGAAGCCCGCCGCCGGTTGCCATCCATGTGATCAGACGCTTCCCGTTGGCTGCACGCTTCACCGTCGATTGCCAGCCGGTAACCATTGCCGGCTTGACGCTCTGCCAGGCGCTGCCAAGCGTGAGCACGATCTTGGTGGTTGTCGTGTCGTTCGACCCGCAGCCGTGGGGGATCGTGAGGGTAAGTGTTCCGTTTTTGCCAGCGGTCGCGGTTTTGCCGTAGAGGTTCAGCGTTCCGTGGGCACCGGCTCCCGTGGTCACGGCGAGAGATGCGAGTACTCCCACCAACGCCGCCAGCGAGATGCCGCACAGGCGATACAGATATTTATTGATCGAGCTCATTGGTGAGGATCATGACACCTAACCCCGGTCGCCGCTGCAGGAAAAGCCGGCGACAGGGACGGGCGCCGGGTCGGGTCTTGAAAAGCGGCTCAACGCTTGAACTCGGCCGCTTCCTCTCTGCACGGACTTGATGTGATGAACAACTTCGACATCCCGAAGGGAATCCAGCGGAACGTCACCGAGAAGGGCGACGAGTCGACGGAATACACGATCTGGACTGGCGTCGCCGACCTCGCAAATCTCAAGTACTACTACCGCGTTTACGAGAATCCGTCCATCTATGAACTGGACCTCAAGGAGCAGGACCCAACCGGCAAGACCGTTCTCAAGGACGACCGACCTTCGAACGGGCCGATCGTGACGGTTCCCATTCAGTTTTCCTGAGACTCCCGCGGCCTGAGATTCTGATGGGCGCGGCTGGGTCCTAACCACGGTTCGGAGCCTTCGGTATGGTCGCTTGCTGGATCCAAGATGACCCAAGATTCCGTCAAATCAAGTCGCCAAAGTGCTCACCTCGAACGTCGGCGCGCCGCGCTGATTGTCTCGGCCCAGGACACGATCGCTGAGCGGGGACCGGAGGTAACGATCGACGATTTGGCGGCGTCGGCCGGCGTTTCAATCGCCACTCTCTATAAGCATTTCGGCTCGAAGGAGGGGCTTCTCGCTGCAGCGATCGTTGACATGCTGCAGCGCTGGGAAGCCTGGATGACGGAGGCTGTCTCCGATCTGCCCACTGAGATCGAACAATTCGTCGCTGCGGCCCGCTTGGGGGTGCGTGGTCACGAGTTCCAGCCCGAGTTCGCGCGTATTGGGTTGAGTGTCTATCGGACCACCCCGGTCGATTTGGATGCCCTGACGGGGGACCTTGGGGCGAGAGTCGAACGCCTCGTCGCGGACGGGGCTATTCGAATCGATCAGATCGAGAGGCGAACCCGACTCTTTCTCGCCTGTCTCGTCGATGAGTTCATTCGGCAGGGGTCCTTGCCGAAACCGAAGCCCGACGAGGCGGATGCTGTCGTCGAGGTTGCGCTTTCCCTACTGGGCTTCACTCCGGCGCGTGCACGCAAGTTGGTGAAGGCGCCACTGTCACCGCTTGGTGGACCTTCCCAGTAGTCGGCTGTAACGCCAACGAGCCCATCAAGCGCGGTCTCGCGAATCTCCAGCACCTCGCCTGAAGACTAAATGATAGTTATAATCTTCGTGGCAGGGAAACCACGATGATTCATGGAGGTGCTGAGTGATGAAGTTGAAGAGCTTTGTAGCCACCGCCCTTGTGGCGTTCGCGGGGGGACTTCTTGTTGTGCCGGCAGTTGGCGCGTCCGGCTTCGTACCGACGACGCTCAAGACACCACCAACCGGGACGAGCATTGGCTCCCCGGCAAGGGACACGCTGTACTTCTGCCCGCGGGTGATTCAGGGTGTTACGTTCCCAACGACGTTGACCAACGCGAGCACACCGTGGGTCTCTGGGACCACGATCAACATTGCTGACATCCCCACGGTGCCCGGCTCGGTCAAGAAGAAGCACCGCTTCTCGATCAAGCTCACCTCGAAGAAGCGCTACCTGAAGGGCAACGGCATCCCGAATCATGCAATGGGCGAGTTCCCGATGCCTTCGAGCAGTGATGCGTATTCGTATTACGCTGCGCTTCCGGCGCAGGGGTATGCGAACGCTGCCGAGATTCCAATCAAGCCGTACAACATGTCGCTGACTGTGCCGCGGAACCCGAAGGTTCAGTCGAGGCCCTCTTGCATCGACTCGCTAGCTGTAGGCATTGCCTCTCAGACCGGCGCCGCGTTTCACGCGGAGGTCGCCGTGAGTGCTGACTTCAACGCGGTCAGCCCAAGCGCGGCGCTGCCGTACGACAAGTGCTGGGGCCATCCGTACGCCGAGCAGTACCACTACCACGGCTTTTCGTGGAAGTGCTTCCCCAACCAGGGGAAGAAGGGTGAGCCGTCGCCGCTATTCGGCTACGCCGCCGACGGCTTCGGCATTTACGGGCCTTACCATGGTGCGGTGGCGGGCTCCCCCCGCAAGCCGATCACGAATGCTCAGCTCGATGAATGCCACGGCCACTACGGCTGGATTCGTTGGGATGGCAAGAAGAAGTACATGTACCACTACCACACCAACAACGAGTATCCGTACGCGATCGGCTGCCTGCGCGGCAAGGTAGGCGAGATGTCGATGGCGATGATGCACCTTGGTCACTAGCGGGCTTCGGCTCCTTACATGAGGAAGGATCTGGGCTTGCCGCCGCGCTAACTGTGGCGGCAAGCCCGTGTCTTAGCGAGGGTCGGCCGGAGCCAGAGCTGCGACGCGGCAGGTGCTCCTGCGCGGCGCTTCAGGCCGGTCGCAGTGGAAAAAGACCTCGGGCTTGTCGAGGGTTTTGGTCGTCTCGACGACCATCCTCTGCTCATCCAGGAGGGCCCCGGACTACGAGGAGCTCGAAAGGTTTGGGTCCCAGAAGATTCCAACCATCTTCTTTCTTGAATGAGGACTTCCACCCCTTCAGGGACTATCTCGATGCTCGTGTGCGGGACCTGAAGGAGGAGGGGGCGAATCGGGAAAGAGATCGTTACGCGGTTGGTGTCGGGCTCGGCCTGCTCCTTTTCAGCAGGGATCTGAAGGCAGAGGCTGGGGGCACGGTGCTGTCGGAGAAGCAGCTCCTAACTGCGAGGCAGGCAGCCGCTCGATCTGTCCTGGTCGTGATGCCGGAGTACGACCGACTTGCCCAAGAGACGGGAATGCTCGAGGTCCAGGGAGGCGAGGAAGGAGAGGCATGGTGAGCCTCATTGGGATGAGACGTTTTTCCTTCCAGGAGGCGCTTGACCCAGCTGGTGATCACTTGGGTTCGAACCACCCCGCATGGTCCGGGCTTTCGATGGGCGCGGCTGGGTTCGAACCAGCGACCTCTCGCGTGTGAAGCGAGCGCTCTTCCGCTGAGCTACGCGCCCGGGGGCGGACCTTCAATGATCAAAGGCTAGCCGGAAGGGGTTGACCGGCGGCGTGTCGATCCGGACGGCGGGGCACAGGACCCGCCCTGACTACCCGGCGGGAATCGGCAGAGTGGGCAGGGGGACCGGGTAGGCGGGTAGATTGGCCTCCGTGCGTCTGCCCAGGCGAAAGAACATCGCGGACATCTCCAGCGCCTACCGCTCGAGTCCTCCCTACGTCGTCATCGCCTCCCTCCTGACCATGGGGTTCATCGGGGTCCTTGCCGTCTGGGGCAGCCAGCCATTCATCTTCCCCCCGCTCGGGCCGACGATGTTCCTGCTGTTTGCCTTCCCCCTGGCCCAGGAGGCGAATCCCAGGAACGTGGTGGGCGCGCATCTGGTCGGCCTGTTGGCAGGGATCACTGCCCTCGTGGTCTTCGGGTTGGTCGACATCGCCCCCGACACGACCGACCTCGACTGGAATCGCCTGGGCGCGATCCTCTCTGCGCTCGTGCTGGCGATCGCGGCCCTCATGGGTTTGCGGATCCTCCACATCCCAGGGGTTGCGACGGCTCTGGTGGTGGCGATGGGCCTTCTTTCGGCACCCGAGGACTGGATCTTCATGTTGGCCGGGGCGGTCGCCGTGACCTTGATCGCGGTTGCCATCAACCGGATCGTCGGTATCCCCCACCCGATCTGGCGCAGTCCGCCGGATCCCGGGGAGTGAATGGCCCTGCGGTCCCGGTAGCCCGGCAGTACTGCATCGATCAGCTCGATCGCATCCCTGCCGGTTCGATCACGCCTTGTTTCCGGGAGGGGTTCGGCCGGCCCCGGACTGCTCGAAGTATTGGTCGCCCTCGATGGAGATGCCGGGCATGATTCGATCGAGCCATCGCGGCAGATACCAGCAACCCTTGCCGAAGAGGCTCATCGTCGCCGGAAGCAGTACGCACCGAACCAGCGTCGCGTAGATGACGATCGCCACGGCGGTGCCGACACCGAACTGCTTGACGATCGGGTTGCCATTGAGCACGAAGGCGAGGAAGACGGTGATCATGATCAGGGCCGCAGCGCTGACTATCCGGCCCGTCGAGGCGAGTCCCTCGATTGTCGCCCGGTCCGGATCTCTGGTCGCGAGCCACTTCTCTCGCACCACGCTCATCAGGAAGACGTTGTAGTCCATCGAGAGCCCGAACAGGACAGCGAACATCATCAGCGGCACGTAGCTGACGACCGGAATCGACTCATCCAGCCCGACCAGGGAGATCCCCCGGCCCACCTCGAAGACCGCTGTGGTGACACCGAACGCGGCCGCAACGGTCACGAGGTTCATGAGGGAAGAGATCAGGGCGATCCCCAGGGCCCGGAAGGCCATGGTCATGAGGATGAACCCGAGCAACACCACGATCCCGATCGTCAGCAGAAGTCGATCCGAGATCAAGGTGGCAAGGTCGACATAACTGGCAGTGGTTCCTCCTACGAAGGCCTTGAGTGGGGTGCCCTTCGTGGCCTTCGGGATGGTCGAGTCCCTCAGGTCGCTGACCAGCGTGGAGGTTGCTTCCGAGGAGGGTCCCGTCGTCGGTGTAAGGCTGAGCGTCGCGGCCGTGTTGTCGGGACTCACCGATGGCGGCGAGACCGAGGCAACGCCCGAGGCTTTCGAGAGGGCGGCGTCGAGTTCCTGGAGGTCTTGTTGGGCCGTGACCGGATCACTGGTGTCGATCGCCACCGCGATCAGGAAGGTGGCGTTCGCTCCAGGTCCGAAGCCACGGTCGAGCAGGTCGTAGGCGATTCGTGCCTGGGTATCGGTCGGGAAGGATCCGTTGTCCTGCTGGCCCAGGTAGAGCTGGTTGGCCGGATAGGCAAGGGCTGCCAGAACCAGGATCGAGAGGATCACGGCCGGGATCCGGTGCTTGATTACCCCCGATGTCCACCGCCCCCAGCCACTGCTTCCCGCGGACTCCTCCTGCTTTTCGATCGAGATGAACGGCACCCGCAGGCGATCGATTGCCCCGCCTGCAAGCGAGAGCAACGCCGGCATCAGGGTCAGCGCAGCGAGCATTGCGAAGAGGACCGCCAGGGCAGAGGAGTAGCCCATCGCCGAAAGAATCGGAACCTTCACGACGGCAAGGCAGAGCAGGGCGAGGATCACTGTCGAGCCGGCGAACAGAACTGCACCGCCCGCCGTCGCCGTCGCACGGGCGGCGGCCTCCTGTGGGTCGAGTCCAAGTCCCAGTTGCTGGCGATGTCGGCTGACCATGAACAGGGCGTAGTCCACTCCGACCCCGAGTGCGATCATCGTGGCCAGGGTCGGGCCGATCGTCGGAACGTCGACCAGATGTCCGAGCAGGTAGACGCCCGAAATCCCGGTGAACAGGCCGGCCAGCGCGGTGATCATCGGCATTCCCATCGCGATCAGGGTCCCGAAGGTCAGGAGCAGAATCCCTATCGAGGCGGCGATTCCCACGGCCACGCTCAGGTCGACGCTCGGAACGGACACGGCATTTCCTATGTAGCCGCCGACTCCGACCTTCAGTCCGGCATTGCTCGCAGGTGCGGAGAGGTCGACAAGATGATTCCCCTCATCGACCGTGAGGTCCGACGGTGAATCCTTGATCGAGATGCTGATCACCGCGACCGTCTGGTCCGAGCTGATCAATCTTCGGGCCTGTGGTGTCCCGGCAAGAGGGCTGGCTACCGACTGGACTGCCGGGTCATTCTCGTAGCGCTCTACGGTCTTCTGGATCGGTCCCAGGAATTCCTGGTCGGTGATCTTCTTCCCCTTCGGTGCCCCGAGGGCTACGGGGTTGGATCCGTTGGCTGCCTTCGGCCAGCGGTTCTCGAGCAGATCGGTGGCTTGCTGGCTGCCGGTCCCGTCGAGGGTCAGGTTGTTGGAGGTGTTGCGGCCCGCGCTCGACGAGAAGACGAAGAGTCCGGCCGCGATCAGGATCCAGACGACGATGACCCAGAGCCGGTGGCGAGACGAGAATGAACCCAGTCGGTAGAGGAACGGTGTGATGGACTGACAATAGGTGGTTCAGGGTCACCCGGCTCCCGAGCAGGCTCGTCGGTGCCTAGACTTGGCCTCATGGCCGAGGTGCTGACGAGAACGCGGGGCGTCGAAACGAGGGAGAAGCTGGTGGTGACGGTCCTGGCGATGCTGAGGGACCGGTCTCCCGAGGACCTGAGGGTCGAGGAAGTTCTCGAGGTTTCCGGCATTTCGACCGGATCGCTCTACCACCACTTCGACGACTTCGGTCATCTCGTCGAGACGGCGCTGATCAGGCGATACGTCGACATTCTCGAGACCGCCGCCGAACTGGTCGAGGAGGTGCTCAATCAGCTGCTTACCGGTGACGACTTCAGGCTCGCTGCGGGCAGAGCCGTCCGCAGGTTTGCCGAGTTCAACGCGCCCGAAATCAGGTTCGAGCGGGCGCGGATCCTGGGCATGTGTGACAGCCACCCGAGGATGCGAGAGGCCCTGGGCGAGGCCCAGCAGCAGGCCACAGATCGGATCACCACTCTCTTCGAGGCCGAGCAGCAGGGTTCGGGCAGGGTGAATCCGAACCTCGACGCCAGGACTCTCGCCGTATTCATCCAGTCATACGCGCTCGGCAGGATCGTCGACGACATCGTCCCGAATCCGATGGACCAGGAGCAATGGCTGAACCTGATCGAGACGTTGACGACCAAGGTCATTCTGGCTGACCAGTAGTCAGTTTGCCCTGACCTTCAGGCCCTGCTTCAGGCCCTGCTGGGGATTACCGTCGCAGGAACGGGTCGTGCTCGGTCTTCTCTCGATTCGAGCTCTCGCCCACGGGAATGCTCCCGGGCGGAGAGCCAGCCCTCGGTAGCGTTAGGTGAGGTGGTCACGACTCACTGACAAACAAGGAGGTCCCCGATGTTCAGTCGCATAGTCGCAGGGTTCGATGGAAGCGAAGGGGGGCACGATGCCGTCGCGATGGCCGCGGAGCTGGCGGACCGCTTCGATGCAGAGCTGGTGGTGGCCTCGGTCGCTCCCGAGCCCTACGCCAAGAGCGTTCTGCCCGCGCTCCCCTCCGATGCACTTGTCTGGATGACCGACGAGGCCCGCGCCTCGGCCGAGAAGGTCGCCTCCGAGGTCGGAGGCAAAGTCGAGATTCGGGCCAGTCTCTCGCCTGCAAGGGGTCTTCACCAGATCGTGATGGAGACCGGGGCCGACCTCCTCGTGATCGGCTCGACCGGTGCCGGACCGGGGAGGGTCAAGGGCGGTCACATCGCCAGGGCCTTGATGAGTGGCGGCCCCTGCACGGTCGCGATCGCCCCGCTCGGGTGGCGGGACGGAAGTCGGAGTCTCGATCGGGTCGGGGTCGCGATCGCGGGGTCTCCCGAATCGGAGGAGGCACTGAGGCTCGGGATCGGACTGTCGGAGGGCGGGACCTTGAGGGCGATCGCGGTAGCCACTCCGCTCGACAGTGCCCTCGGGAAGCTCGTCATGTTGGGTTCGAAGGAGCTGGGCGAGATCTCGAAGGAGGTCGCGAAGGGCCACCTCGACGAGGCGGTTTCACTGATGCCCGATGAGAGCATCGTGGCCGAGCGGAGGATTCCGGAAGGTGGCGCTCCCGAAGCGCTTCGTCGCGAGACCGAGGAGGGTCTGGACCTGCTCCTGCTCGGATCCCGGAGCTATGGCCCCGTGAGGCGAGTGCTCCTCGGTTCAGTCACCTCCGACCTGGTCGGGGATGCGGGGTGTGCTCTGATGGTCTCTCCGAGGGCAGGCTTGGAGGACTGAGTCGAGGGGCGTTCAGCCGCCGAGCAGATTCCCGGTCAGGAACTCGACCTGGTCGGCGATGACCTTCTCGAAGAACGGCGGGCTGTAGACCCCGAAGTGGCCGCAGTCGTAGGCCTCGAGCCTGCCCTGCGGGGCTGCCGCCGCGGCCTTGACTGCGGGACCAGGAGGTGTGTCGACATCAGCGGTTGCGACCTGGACCAGCAGGGGGCACCTGATCTTCTCTGCCTTGCGGCCGGGGCGCCACTTGAGGATCTCGAGCGTGACGGCAGCCGCTACCTCGTTGCGGTGGAGGGAACCCTCGGATCTGATCGAGTCGAACCCCGGTTCGGCATCCGGGCTGGTCATGGCCGCGAGCGAACCCGGCTCGCCATGGACCGGGACCATCACCCGCTCCTTTCCTGACTTCCGGGCCGCAATATCGGCCAGGCCCTTGGCCGTAAGCCGCGCCGCGGCCTGCGGAGGGACCTTCCCGAGCAGGGACGGCCCGTCGGCGAACGGGACCTGTGCGACCGCGCAGGCGATCGCCCGATTGTTCGCAGCGGTCTCGAAGGTCAGGCCGCCACCCAGGGAAGTTCCCCAGAGGGCGAGCCGGCTCGGGTCTACTCCGTCCAGCGACCTCGCAAACGAGATCGCTGCCGCGACGTCCTCGAGCTCACGCTCGATCGAGAGGACCTGCCTCTCTGAGCCGCCGCTCTCACCGAACCCGCGATAGTCGAAGGTGAGCACGGCGAGACCGGCCTCGGCGAAGCGTTCGGCAAAGGGCGGAAGGCCGTCCGTCCGGGTGGCGGTGAATCCGTGGGCCATGACCACGACCGGGACCGTGGAACCGCTGCTTTCGGGCCGAAAGAGCGTTCCGGCGCACTCGTCGCCGCCGCTCTGGAAGGACACCTGTTCAGTCGTAAATGCCACTCCCGAACCTTATTGAGTCTGGTCGGGAGGGTCCCTTAAGCCGATGCCGTCGGAGAAGGGACGGAACGCACGCCCGGGACATCCCGGGCGTGCGTCTTCCATCCCGTGCGACGAGGGTCAGGAGACTTCGCGGAGCCTTCCCGTCTCGACCTCGTAGATGAAGCCGCGCACCTGATCGGTCTTCGGGATGAAGGGGCTCTCCTGGATCCGGTTGATCGAGTCCCGAACGTCATCCTCGAGATCGGTGAACGAGCGGGCCTCCCAGGTCGGCTTCTCGCCGGTGTCGCCCTCCAGCTGGTCGGCGAACTGATCGTCGGTGAAGGTCAGCATCCCGCAGTCGGTGTGGTGGATCAGGATGATCTCCTCGGTGCCGAGCAGGCGCTGGGAAATCGCAAGCGAGCGGATCTCGTCGTCGGTGACGACCCCTCCTGCGTTGCGGATCACATGGCCGTCGCCCTCCTCGAGGCCGAGGACCTTCTGGGGGTTGAGCCGGGCATCCATGCATGCCAGCACGGCGACCTTTCTCGCCGGGGGCAGGGGCAGGTCGCCCTTGTCGAAGTCGGATGCATAGCTCTCGGCGTTCTGGAGCAGGTCATCGGTGGTGGTCATGTTCGGTTCCTCTCTTTTTCGTCCGGTTTCCCGGTCTCGTTCGGTCAGGTTCTCGTCGCGCATTTGCCCACGTTGCGGGGTAGCCGGAGATAATACATAAAAACCAATCAGGATTTAGGTAATAAGAAGAGAGATCACCGAACTGGCTCGGGATGTGGCTTCCGGGTAGAGTTGGTCGTGGATCGTGCTAGGCGGGGAGTTAGCGGTGCCTTGTCATCTGCAATCCGCTTCAGCAGAGCCGAATACCGTTCCGAGGGGCCGGCCACCGGGGTCGGTACACCGAGGGAGGCGTTGACGGCCAGGTCCCGTGCGACGCAAGCTCGTGAACCAGGTCAGGTCCGGAAGGAAGCAGCCTTAAGCGAAAACTACGGGTGCCACGGGGAAGCCTGGCCAGAGCCGAACTCGATGGATACGCCCGGTGATCGCGTTTCGAAGGCGGTTGCACGGTCCATTTTCACTATCTATGTCTGTGCTCGGCCTCAGGTCGGGCCGATGTCTCTGGCCCGGGCTGACGAGTCGCCGGGGCGAGGAGGCCGCCCTGTCATGGTTCGTAGCGTGCGGTCGGACCTCGGCCGTCATCGTGAAGCGCGAAAGGCAGGCGAATGTCAACTCCCCTTCGAACCGGAGCCCGCAGGTTTCAGGCGATCTCGATTCGGTCCCACTTTCTCTCGGCATCGCTGGCCCTCGTCTCGACGGCCGTCCTTTTCGCCGGGGTCTTTGCGCCGGGAGCTGACGCCCGGATCTACTGGACCAACATCTCGGCCGGCACGGTGAGCAGTGCGAGGATGGATGGCACAGGCGTTCGCAAGGGTTTCATCCGTGGACTGGTCAACCCGTTCGGGCTCGCCGCCAACGGAAGACACCTCTTCTGGGCCGACAAGAACAGGGGCGTGATCGGGCGGGCCAGACTCGACGGAAGCCGGGTCTCCCGGGACTTCGTCCGGATTCCGGACTGGTGGACACCGGCACCGATCGGGGTTGCCGTCGAGGGAGATCGCATCTTCTGGTCCAACGGGGGCAACTTCATCGGGCGGTCGAGGATCGACGGTCGAAAGGCACAACCGAGGTTCATGCGGACGAAGTCCGACGGGGTCTTCGGTGTCGACGCGAACCGCCGCCACATCTTCTGGACGGCCCTCGAGCGCTACTCGGCCCACACGATCGGCAGGGCGAGGATCGATGGCACCCTTCAGGACCGGAGGTTCATCACCACCAGGAAGACGGGCCCCGTCGATGTCGCGGCCACCGGCGACTACGTCTACTGGGTCAATTCGAATACCGACTCGATCGGCAGGGCAAGGGTCGACGGGACCCATGTGAATCGGAACTACATCCGAACCGGCCGCGGGGTCGTATCGGCGGTCGCCGTCGCCGGCTGCCACATCTACTGGGCCGACTACTGGACCGGAAAGATCGGCCGGGCGAGGCTGGACGGAACCGGCGTGAGGCGCTCGTTCATCGAGACCGGGACGGTCCGCGGGGCGCTCCGCGGGCTGGCCGTGGTTCCCGGCTGATTTCGGCGCCGCAGGGGTGCCGGAAGGTCAGCCCGGCCCGAGGGTCGGCGGCCCGACGACCCTGCCGCACCGGCGGTAGAGCGTCCAGGATCGGTTCCCGGCAATCTCCGTGAATCCCGGCGGCGGCTGCTTCGTTCCCCTGCCCGGCTCGCCGGGATCGAGGATGAAGTTGTTGATCGTGAAGTCCCGGGCCGGCGCCAGGAAGTAGCCCTGGTCCGGCTGGTCCTGGGCAGCGATGCTGACCACGTCCGACGGCCTGATGTCGAGCCAGAAGGCGAGCCTCGGGACGGCCCGGTGGTTCGGCGCCGAGATCGGAAGGCAGTCGGCCTCGGCCAGCGGCTCGAAGGCGCCCTCGTCCACCAGTGCCTCGAGATCGCGTTCGACCAAACCCTGATTCTCGAGGTCCCGGCTCACTTTGCTCAGGAGATCGATCTGGTTGGGCAGCCAGACGATGTAGAGGATGACGACCAGAACCGCACCTGCCTGCCAGGGCCTGCGCCATCTGTCGCCCGGCTCGAGCAGCCTCCAGCCCGTGATCGAGAGCGCGGCGAAGATGGCCAGTATCGAGGCGGCCAGCATCGTGTATCGGGGGATGATCGCCAGACCGGCTGCGCCCATCAGGGCAAACGCGGCGAGAGCGAGGACGGCCGCCACGATGCCGAGTGCGGCTCTGCTCCTGAAGCGTGAGAAGGCAAACACCACGCCGAGGAGACCGCCGATCATCCCGGGCCACTGGAGCACCTCTCCCAGCCGTCGCGGACCGTAGAGGAAGACGTCCACAGGGCCGGTGTCGCGCTCGAGCGTCTCGACCGTCTCCCGGGTGCCGGTGAACGAGTAGAGCGGGTTGCCGGTCGTGATCAGGTCGAACAGGACCCAGATCACCGGACCTGCGGCAGCGAGCAGGGCGAGAGCGACCACGCGGCGGTCGATTCCGCCGTGGAGTCGGACCGTGGGCAGGCGCCGACCCTCCGGTGCCGGTCCGAAATCGAGGACCAGATAGAGGAAGTAGAACCCGGCGAAGAGCCACGCTTCGGGCCTCAGCAGTCCGGCCAGGGCGAGCAGCAGGAGGACCGGCCAGCCGGCCTTCGGTCGTCTCGTCTCGATCAAGAGGGCCGCGAGGCAGAGCGCTATGTAGGGGATGTCTATGTAGGCCCTGAGGCCGTTCGAAAGGATCGGGGCGCTGGTCATGATGATCACCGCAGCGATCACTCCCGTCGGCCGGTCGAACCAGAGCGAGCCGAGCCTGTAGACCAGCCAGGCGATCGCACCGAGGCTGAGATAGGCGACGATCATCGCGACCGTGATCGCGCCGTCGTCGAGCGGCGCAATCACGGCGCCGAACAGGTCGTAGAGGGGGTGGGGCGTGGGCGCGAGCGGTGCCCCGTAGTCGGGGCTCATGCCCTCGGCCAGCTCCTTGCCCCAGAGCAGGTAGTAGATCGTGTCGTAGTTGGGAAAGCCGGTAGGGAAGACCAGGAAGAGGAGCAGTGCGACACCGGCTACTACCGCGGCCGGGATCACCCAGGCGGCCTTCGCGAGCGGGTTTCCGGTATCGGGCATCGGGCCAAACTACAACGGCCCTCCGGCGTCGGTCGAACCGGAAGGCAGGCCGGTCGGGCTGTCCCTCGGCGGGGCTAGACTGCGTCCAGTCGCAGACGGGCCAGAAGTGTCCTGTCTGGCGGCTTTGAAATGACCGAATCGAACTCTCTTTACAGACGGCACAGGCCCCACTCGTTCGACGAGGTGGTGGGCCAGCAGCACGTGGTCAGGACGCTCTCGAACGCGATAACCGAGGACAAGATCCATCACGCCTACCTCTTCGTCGGATCGCGGGGGACGGGCAAGACCTCGATGGCGAAGATCCTCGCGGCCTCGCTCAACTGTGCCGAGGGCGGTCCCACCCTTACCCCATGCGGGAAATGCGAGTCCTGCCGATCGATCGCCGCCGGGACCTCGGTCGACGTGATCGAGATGGACGCCGCCTCCAACCGTTCGGTCGACGACATCCGGGAGTTGCGGGAGAGGGTGGCCTTCGCCCCGGCCGCCGGCCGCTGGAAGGTCTACATCCTCGACGAGGCCCACATGCTGACCAAGGAGGCCTGGAACGCCTTCCTGAAGACCCTGGAGGAGCCGCCGCCGAACACCGTCTTCATCCTCGCCACGACCGAGGCACACAAGGTGATGCCGACGATCGCGGACAGGTGCCAGAGGTTCGACTTCCACCGGCCTTCGGTCGAGGAACTGGCCGAGGTCGTGAACAGGGTCGCGACGGCAGAAGGGATAACCATCGACGGGGCGGCCGTCTCGATGGTCGCCAGGTCGGCTTCGGGGAGCTTCAGGGACGCGCTCGGGACTCTCGACCAGCTGGTCTCCTACAGCGGCAGTGAGGTAGGCCTCGACGACGTCCTCGAGCTGCTCGGCGCCGCCGATGCCGACCTCGTTTTCGGCACGGTCGATGCCGTCGTTGCAGGCGACCCCAAGGCGGTCCTCGAGTCGGTCGAGGCCGTGGTCAGGAGCGGCAGGGACCCGGCCCGGTTCGCCCGGGACATGCTCGGCCACCTGAGGATGCTCCTGTTGACCAGGATGACCGGCGAGATACCCGACGCCTTCGCGGTGACCGCCGCCGACCCGGCCAGGCTCCAGGCTCAGGCAGCGGCCATCGGCCCTGCCCATCTGGTCCAGACCATCGACGAGCTAGCCGACTCGCTCGGCGCAATCCGGAGCGGCGACGAAGCAAGACTCGCGGTCGAGGTGGCCCTGCTGAAGGCGGCCAGGCCGGACCTCGATCCCGGCATCGAGGGCCTCGTCCGCAGGATCGAGCGGCTCGAAGCCGGTGGCGGCCCGCCGATCGGCGGGGCTGCTCCGGAGCTGCAGATACCGCCGCAACAGGCCCCTGCCGCCGAGGCTCCGATCGAAGAAACCGTGGCCGGGCCTGATTCGAACCCGGACGACCCCCCGGCCGTGCCTGTGGAGGAGGGCATGGATGCCGCTCCCGAAGTTCCAGTCGACGCCGAGCCGGCCGGACCGGCAGAGACGACGCCTGAAGAGCCAGCATCCCCGGACCGGGCCTCCGGAGAGAGCGGTCCGGTTGCTCTCGGGGACGTCCACCAGATGGTTCAGGTCTGGCCGGCCGTGATCGATGCGATCCGGGCGGCCGACTCGGGGCCGGCAGCCTCGTATTTCGAAGGGACGAGGCCGGTCTCGGTCGACGACGGGATCCTTACGATCGGCTTTCCACCGGATGCCGGCTTCAATCGCCGTAATGCCGAGAAGCCCGAGAGGAAGGGTCAGCTGCTCGACGCGATCGAGTCAGCCACCGGCTCGAGGCCCGAGGTGGCCTACGCGGAGCTCGAGGTCGATCACACATCCGAGTCGGCTCCTTCGGGAAAGAAGACGATGGACGAAAAGGAGTTCATCGAGAAGATCAAGTCAGAGTTCAACGCCGAGGAGGTCATCTGATGGCAGGGAAGGGAATGGGCGGTCCGGGAGGCATGGGCGGTTTCGACGTCAATGCACTCCTGAAGCAGGCCCAGCAGATGCAGGAAGAGATGGTTCAGGCCCAGGAGTCTTTGAAGGACGAACAGGTCGAGGCCAGCGCCGGAGGCGGGATGGTCAAGGTCGTGATGTCCGGCGACCTGGTGGTCAAGTCGATCGCGATCGATCCGGAGGCGGTCGATCCCGAAGATGCCGAGATGCTCGCCGAGATGGTTCAGGCGGCCGTCAACGAAGCGATCAGGGCTGCCCAGGAGCTGGCCGCCTCGAAGATGCCCGACATTCCAGGAATGGGCGGCCCGGGCGGTCCCGGGATCCCCGGTCTGCCAGGGGCATGAGCGAGGGTCCGGCACCGCTGGCACGGCTGACCGCCGAGCTGTCGCAGCTGCCGGGAATAGGCAGGAGGACGGCCCAGCGCCTCGCCTTCCACATCCTCCGATCTGACGATGCCGACGCCCGCAACCTGGCCGAGGCGATAACCGAGGTCAAGGAGAAGGTCGGCCTGTGCGAGACCTGCTTCAACCTGGCCGAAGGCCCTGTATGCCGGATCTGCGAGGACCCCACGCGCGATGGATCGGTGATCTGCGTGGTCGAGGAGCCGGCCGACGTCATTCCGCTCGAGCGCACCCACGAATACAGGGGCCTCTACCACGTGCTGGGCGGTGCGCTATCCCCGATAGACGGGATCGATGAGTCCGATCTCAGGATCGCCGAACTGAGGCGAAGGGTCGAGGGCGGCGGGGTGGACGAGGTGATCCTCGCGACCAATCCGACTACGACCGGCGAGGCGACCGCGATTCATATCGCCGACCTGATCAGGTCCGAGGTCAAGGTGACGAGGCTGGCCAGCGGACTGCCGGTCGGAGCCGATCTCGAGCACGCCGACGAAGTGACCCTCGGAAAAGCGATGGCCGGCAGACGGGACCTCGACTGAGGCCGTTCCGCCCCGGGCTCAGACCTGGCGGAAGAGGGCCATCTGTCGGGCCCGGGCGACCAGGGTGCCGTCTCTGGTCCAGAGTTCGGCATCCTCGGTGAAGTGACCCTCGGTCGACTCGTCTGCGTGGAGGTGGACCAGCATCCAGTCCGGCTCTCCGCCTGGCTCGATCGGTAGCCGCCTGGGGAAGTGGACCGTGTATTCGAGGGTCGGCGCCAGACCGGGGGAGTCGAGGACCACGAACGGTGCCGGGAACCAGACGTCGAGGATCGCGGCCGCAAGTTCCGGGGTCACCGGTCGGTCCTCCTTCAGTCTGATCCAGCCACCGCTCTCGGCCTTCTCTCCTCCCGAGTAGGGCAGGTCTCCGAAGGCCAGCATGGCCCGGTAGCGGGCGAACACGGCGACGGGCGCCTGCTCGGTGTCGAATTCCTGGCACTCCTCGGGCGCAGGGGTCTCGGGCATCTCGGAGTTGTCGAAGGCCATCCCGTCGCGGTCGTTGGAGAACACCGCCATTGCCTTCGCCTGCACCTCGCCGCCCTGGAGCAACCGGGCCGAGATGAAGGAGGTATTTCGCCCGGCCCTCTCGACCGTGACCTCGACCTCTGCTTCCCCGGCGGAAGGTGCCGAGAGGAAGTGGACGGTGAGCGATCGCGGCGGCTGATTCGGACCGATCTCTCCGGCCACCCGGCTCATCGCGTTCAGCATCACCGCGGCGATGTAGCCGCCGTTCGGTCCCCGACCGACCCACCACCGGTCGCTGAGTTTCGTGGCGAAGCGGCCGTCGCCCTCGGGCGTGACGGCGATATCGGTATCGAATGAGGTTTCGTAGTCCAAGGAATGAGCCGAGTGGCGAGGGGTAAGGGAGCCTCAGGCTACTCCGACAGCCCGATCCTCTGATGGAGGCGCCTCATCCACCCCGGCGCCCACCAGTTCCACTTGCCGAGCATCTCCATCAGGGCGGGGACGAGCAGGGCCCTGATGATCGTCGCGTCGATCAGAACGGCCAGGGCGGTCCCGACCCCGAGCTCCTTGATGAAGACGATCTCAGAGGTGGCGAAGGCCCCGATCGCGATCGCGAACAGGAGCGCTGCCGCGGTGACTATCCGGCCGGTTCGCTGGAGGCCGACTGCGACCGCCTCGTCGTCGGGGACCCCCGAGTCCCTTGCCTCCTTGATGCGGGAGAGAAGGAAGACGGCGTAGTCGGTCGAGAGGCCGAAGGTGATCGCGAAGATCAGAATCGGAGTCGAGAGGTCGAGCGCAGTCGCGCTCTCGAAGTCGAGCAGACCGGAGAGGTTCCCGTCCTGAAACACGAAGACCAGGATCCCGAAGACCGATGCAAGGGTCAGGAGGTTCATGACGAGCGACTTGAGCGGCAGGATTGCCGAGCCGGTCATCAGGAAGAGGATGAGGAGGGTCGCCCCGATTACGATCGCGATCACGAATGGAAGGTGGCGGGCAACGCTGTCCTCGAAGTCGATGTAGCGGGCGGTGTTGCCGGTTACCTCGACCTCCGCACCGGCACCGAAGTCGAAGCCCCGGATCTCCTCGATTGCCGTGATCGTCGGGTCCTCCACGTAACCACCACTGGCTACGGCCTCGACCAGGTACAGGCCCTCATCGATCCTGAGCGCCTGCTCTGGAGGTTCCGGGAACGGCGATGAAACCCCCTCCAGCTCCCTGACGGTATCGATCGCGGAAAGCGCTTCCAGAAACCCGTCGTCCGTGTCTGAGCGAACCACGATCTGGAAGTTCTCGAGCCCTCCGTTCGGGAACTCCTCCTCGACCGTCTGGGCCACCACCCGGGCGCTCGCATCGGGTGGCAGGACGGTGAAGTCGGCCTGGGTGAATCCCATCCTCAGCGCAGGCGTGGCCACGATCAGAAGCAGCAGGATCGTGATCGTGGCGATCGGCAGGGGCCGGGCCATCACGAAACGGGAGAGGCGGTACCAGAACCCCTTGAACTCGGGGTCGGAGTCCTTGGCCTCGCGACGCCGGAGGAAGGAGGGGGAGAGGGCGTTGACCCGGCCACCGAGCAGGGTCAGGATCGCGGGCAGCACGACGAGTGCCACGACCATCGAGAGGAGCGAGACGAGGACACCTCCGAGCCCCATCGAGTAGAGGAACCGCTGCGGAAAGATCAAGAGCGAGGCCAGAGATGCCGCGACCGTGACCGCCGAGAAGAAGACTGTCCGACCGGCGGTCTGCATGGTCCTGAGCAGCGCCTCCCGACCCGGTCCGGAGCGGGCGATCTCCTCCCGGTATCGCGAGATCATGAAGAGGCTGTAGTCGATCGCCAGCCCGAGCCCGAGCCCGATCGTCAGGTTCAGGGCGAAGACCGAAACCTCACCGAGCTCGGCCGCGATCCTGAGGCCGAGGAAGGCGCCGACTATCGAGATCGCCCCGACGATGAGAGGAAGGGCGGCCGCCACGAAGCCCCGGAAGAAGAGGAGCGACAGCAGGAACAGGAGCGGAAAGACCATGATCTCGGCCCGGGTCAGGTCCTTGCTGACCTGCTCGTTGACCTGTTTCTCACCGAGCGAGTCACCACCGACCAGCACGTTCGGCTCGTCGGCCAGCTCATCGACCACCCGGGCGGCGGCCTCCTGTCGCTCGGTGTCGTCGGTCGAGTCGAGGGAGAAGGTCAGAAGTGTCTTCGTGCCGTCCTCCGATACGTAGAACGGGAGCTGGACGTCGGGATAGCCCGTCACCTCCTTCACCCCCGGGACGGAACGGACCCGCTCGGCTACCTGTCGGGTGAACTCGAGGTCCCTGTCGGAGTTTTCGACGTCGACGCCCGAGATCAGGACCTGGCCGGTCTGGGCCCGGAAGCCAGCGTCCTTGAGAGCCTGGTCGGCCCGGATGCTCTCGGTCGCCGGGTCGGCGTCGCCGTAGGGCCCCATGTACTGGGCAACGTTTCCGCCGAAGAAGGCGGCGATCAGGAAGAAGACGACGGTGACGGCGACCACGGCCTTCGCCTTGCCGTCGGCGAGTCTCGCGAGACGCTCAAGCATGGCCGGCCCCGACCTTCGCCTCGGCCTTGAGGGCCGACTCGATCTCCCGCTCGCACCACTCGACCACCCAGCGGTGGAAGTCGAGGCCGAATTTGAGCACGAAGGCCGGCATCCGCCGATCGCCCTCGGCGATCGTCTCGGGGGCGCATTCGATCGGCACACTCGTCTTCCTGGCCGCCACCGCCTCGAGCTCCTCGACCTGGACCCGATGAACCTGGGCCATCGCTTCGAGGACAGCCACCCGGTCTTCGGGGGAGTCGATCGCGTCGGCGAAGAAGACCTTGAGCAGCCCTTCGTGCCTCAGCTCGACCGTCGAGCCGGTGTCCATGATCCAGGAGGCGAGCGCCGTCCGGCCCCTGTCCGTAATCCCGTAGACGCGTCGCGCCCTGCCTCCGTGGGGGCTGTCGGTTCCCTGAATCAGGCCTTCCTCCTCGAGACGCTTCAACTCGGGGTAGATCTGACCGTAGCTTGCAGCCCAGAAGAACCGGGTCGAGTCGTCGACCCGGAGCTTGATGTCGTAGCCCGAGAGGTTCTCTCTGCTCAGGAACCCGAGGATGACTTTGGCGACCGAATTCAGCTCCATGTCGCGTCAAGATATATCAGAAAGATAGGTATGCGTTCCCAGGCGCGGGTGGCCCGGGGCAGACCTCTCACCTCGGGATGTATCTCGGGATAGTTGGAACCGAAGTGAACTGATCGGTGCGCCCGGGCTGGGCTTGAAGGGCGCGGGTCGGTGGTTGGCCTTATTCTCAGGTGCATGGAGGCAGCAGCAGCCAAGGACAGCCAGGAAGACCGAATCGTGGTGATGAAGTTCGGCGGAACTTCGGTCGCGGGCCCGGAGGAGATCAAGCGGGCCGCCGCCAGGATCGTCGCCGCAAGGGAGAGCGGCGACCGGGTCGTCGCCGTGCTCTCGGCCCGGGGCAAGACGACCGATGAGCTGGTCGCGGCCGCCTATGAGATCTCGGACCGGCCCGACCCGCGGGAGATGGACATGCTGCTCTCGACCGGGGAGCGCGTCTCCTGCGCGCTCTGCGCCATGGCGATCCACGACATGGGCCATCACGCGATCTCGCTGACCGGCTCTCAGGCCGGGATCGTGACCGACTCTTCTCACACCAAGGCCCGGATCATGGAGGTCAAGGCCGATCGGATCCGTGAGGCTCTCGGGGACGAGCAGATCGTTCTGGTCGCGGGCTTCCAGGGGGTCTCCACCGACAGTCGGGACGTGACCACCCTGGGAAGGGGCGGGTCGGACACGACCGCAGTAGCGATCGCGGCGGCCCTCGGAGCCTCGGTCTGCGAGATATACACCGACGTGACCGGCGTCTTCAGCGCCGACCCGAGGATCGTGCCCGACGCCAGGAAGCTGCCGGTCGTCTCCTACGAAGAGATGCTCGAGATGTCGGCGGCCGGGGCCAAGGTGCTCCAGCTCAGGTCCGTCGAGTACGCCCGTAACAACGATGTCCCGATTCACTGTAGAAGCAGCTTCGAGGACGTCCCCGGTACCCTCGTCCTACCCGAAAGCGAGACCATGGAACGACCGATAGTCACAGCCGTAACCCACTCGACCGGCGAGTCCCGCGTCACGGTGGTCGGAGTCCGGGACGAGCCCGGGGTAGCCGGCCGCATCTTCGGAGCGCTGGCAGAGGCGAACGTGAACGTCGATGTGATCATCCAGAACGAGCCGGTAGGGGACAACGCCCTCGCCGACCTCTCCTTCACGGTCGACCGGGATGACCTCCAGACGGCGGTCGACGTGATCGACGGCCTCGGTGACATCTCGAACTCGATCAGGACCGACGAGCAGATCGGCAAGGTCTCGATCGTCGGGGCCGGCATGAGGAGCCACCCCGGCGTTGCGGCCAAGGTGTTCGAGGTCATGGGCGACAAGAGGATCAACATCGAGATGATCTCGACCTCTCCGATCAAGATCTCCTGCGTGATCCCGGCAGATCAGGTGCCGGAGGCCGTGAAGGGCCTCCACGGAGCCTTCGGACTCGGAGAGGACGCGACCTTCCCGGAGGATCCGACCGGCGAGCACCGGCCGACCGTGAAGCCGTGAGTGGCTCGGGCCTGACCGTCGGAGTTCTGGGGGCGACCGGAGCCGTCGGCTCGACCATCCTTTCGATCCTCGACCAGCGGGAGTTCCCGGCGAGCGAGGTCGTTGCCTTCGCCTCGGAGCGTTCGGCCGGCAGGGAGGTTCCGTTCGGTGCAGGAACCCTGACCTGCGTCGTTCCCGACGAAGAGACGATTCAGGGGATCGACATCCTCATCTCCTCTGCCGGAGGTTCGGTCAGCGAGGTCTGGGCTCCGAAGTTCGTCGAGGCCGGAGCCGTCGTGGTCGACAACACGAGCTTCTGGCGGATGCACGATGACGTTCCGCTGGTCGTCGCAGAGGTCAACCCCGAGCGGGTTTCCGACCACCAGGGCATCATCGCCAACCCGAACTGCACTACGGCCGTCATGTTGATGGCGCTCGCTCCGATCCATCGCGAGGTCGGCCTGAAGCGTCTGATCCTGTCCTCCTATCAAGCCGTGTCGGGAACCGGCCAGAAGGCGATAGAGGAACTCGAGAGCCAGACCCGGGCAGTTCTGGCGAATGAGGCTCCCGCCGAGCCCTCGGTCTATCCGCACCGGATCGCCTTCAACGTCCTGCCGCAGGTGGAGGTCTTCAAGGATGGCGACGACTACACGACCGAGGAGCGCAAGGTCATGGCCGAGACCCGGAAGATCATGGGGCTCGGTGACGAGGTCGCGATCTCGGCGACCTGCGCCAGAGTCCCTGTCGTGACCGGCCACTCCGAATCCCTGAACATCGAGACGAATGAGGATCTGAGTCCCGAGAGGTGTCGGGAGATCCTTGCCGGCGCTCCGGGTGTGACGGTCGTCGACGATCCGTCCTCGGGTGGTTACCCGACCGCGCTCGACGCCGCCGGGGTGGACGACGTCCTGGTCGGTCGGATCAGGCGTGATCCGGACCACCCGAACACGCTGAACCTCTGGCTCGCCGGCGACAACCTCCGCAAGGGCGCCGCCCTCAATGCCGTGCAGGTCGCCGAGCTGCTCGTTGCCGAGGGACTGGTCGGCGGCTGAGCTGCCGCCCGGGGTTTCGGCTCAGACCGCTTCGCCGAGTGCCCGGCCGAGCTGCTCGACCGTGATCACTCCGGTCAACCGGCCCGACGGATCGGTCACCATCATCGCCCCGAAACGTCTGATGTCGGGGTTGCCGAGCATGCTGTCGAGCGGGGCGTCGGCCCGGATGTGGAAGCCGACCGAGTCCGAATCGACGAGCTCGGATACCTGAGTGCCGGATCTGGCGACCTCGTCGACCGCATCGACGGCATCCCGCTCGACCATCCCGAGGAACCTGCCGTCCGATCCCGAGACCGGGAACCAGGACCAGCCGTAGCGGAGGAAGTACTGGTCGAGGGCCTGCTCGGCCGAGATCTCCGAGGGCATGACGACCGGGCTCGGATCCATCACGTCCCCGACCGTAATCCCCTCGAGCTGCTCGGCGAAACGGGTCTGGCTCTTCGCAGCCCTCGCAGCCCCGATCACCAGGATCCCGATAAGGGCCAGCCAGACACCGCTGAACACGGCTCCGGTGAGAGCGAGCAGGACCCCGAGCCCGATGAAGCCGTAGCCGAAGACCATCCCGAGGATCGCTGCGAATCTGGTCGCCGTCCCTCTGCTCCCGGTGATCTTCCAGGCGATCGAGCGGGCTATCCGGCCACCGTCCATCGGATAGGCCGGAAGCAGGTTGAAGAAGAGGACGATCACGTTCACGGCTGCCAGCCAGGCAACCATCGCCATGAGTCCCGAGGCTCCCGAGTCGACCCTGAACATGAGGGCGTTGGAAAATGCGGATGATCCCGAGAAGGCGGTCCCGATCGCGACCAGGACCACGGCGATCGCGGCAGTGACTGCCGGGCCGGCAGCGGCGACCTTGAACTCCGTCCCCGGGGAGTCGGACTCGCGGTCCATCTCGGCCACACCGCCGAATATCCAGAGCCGGATCGAGGTGATCCCGATCCCGTTCCTCATCGCCACCACCGCGTGGCCCAGTTCATGGAGCAGGATCGAGCCGAAGAAACCGATGGCGCTCAGGACCGCGAGGATGAACGGCCCGATCGCGGAAGTCTCGGCAGCAGGCAGGGATTCGTAGAAGCCGTTCAGCCAGAAGATGACCAGGAACAGGACGATGAACCAGGACCAGTCGACGGCGATCCTGATACCTCCGACGGTGAACAGCGTGATCGTGTTGCGGCCTCCGAGCATCCTTCTGAAGCATGGTAAGCGGTTACGAACATGGCTACCGGGGCGGGCGGGATGCTACGACCGGCACTATCGTCCCGGCGATGAACGATCGTCCCGAAACCGGCTCTCGCGCTGACAGGCAGGCAAGGCTCCGATCCTGGCTGGAAGGGCTCGAGGCGATCGAGCGTCCCTCGGCCTCTCCCGGAGAGCTGCGGGCGGCACGGTGGATCGCCGACCGGCTTTCCGAACGGGGTCTCGAGTCGAGGGTGGAGGTCGAAGCGGCTCACGGGACCTACTGGTGGCCACTCGGGATAGGTGCCGGACTCGGGGCTGCTGCCGGGCTGGCGTCCCTGGCGAGGAAGCCACTTCTTGCAGGACTGCTGGGGGCAACCGGACTGGCCGCGATCGCACGGGACTTCCCGCCCCACGGACGGCCACTCAGGAAGGCGCTTCCGGCCCACGACACCTACAACGTGGTCTGCGAGGTGGGAGATCCGGATGCTCTCAATACGGTCGTCCTGGTGGCCCACCATGATGCGGCCAACTCGGGCCTGGTGTTCCACCCCGGCATCCCCGACCTGGTCTCGAAGACGGGACTCTTTCGTCACCTCGATACCAGCCCGATGCTGATGGCTCCGGTCCTGGGCGGACCTGCGATGGCCATCCTTGCGGCGCTGACGGGGAGCCGCGCACTTGGAGCAGGCTCGATCCTGCTCTCGGCAGGTTCGGTCGGTGCGATGGCCGACGTCGGCCTGAGGGGGGTGGTGCCCGGCGCCAACGACAACGGGACGGCCGTCGTCGGACTGCTCGAGCTGGCCGGCAGGTTCCTCGCCGAGCCGCCCGATTCGACCCGGATCATCCTGCTGTCGACCGGTTCGGAAGAGTCGTTCAGCGAGGGGATGCTTGCCTTCGGAAAGCGTCACTTCCCGCACCTGCCCAGAGATCGGACCTTCTTCATCAACATGGACACGATCGGGTCGCCGTATCTGACCGTCCTCAGGGGGGAGGGCTTCCTCAAGATGTACGACTATCCGGCCGATGCCCTGGCGCTCGCCGACCGGACGGCCGAGGAGATCGGGGTGGAGCTCTTTCCCAACCTGAGGATCCGGAACGGGACCGATGGCCTCGAAGCTCTGGCCGCCGGATATCCGGTCGTATCGATCTGCTCCTGTACCGAGCACAAGCAGCCGGCCAACTACCACTGGCCCAACGACC
This sequence comes from uncultured Solirubrobacterales bacterium, assembly GCA_903939845.1. Classification (GTDB taxonomy): domain Bacteria; phylum Actinomycetota; class Thermoleophilia; order Solirubrobacterales; family 70-9; genus 67-14. Next base: position 107,516 of record CAJAIJ010000057.1, on the reverse strand, counting down.
TCTCCGGGAACGTCGACTTCGAGACGGTCGGCGAGGCCCTCGACCTCGTCGAAGCGATGGTCAGGCGGCTCGATTCCGACTGGGACGGGGCTCTGGGCCGGTCCTGAGCCTCTCCGGGTGGCGTGAGACGGTCGGTCCGGGACCGGCAGAGCGCCACGCCGAACGGGCATAATCGGCTGATGGCAGCAACCCTTCCGGCAGGAGTGGTCCACGGACTCCCTTCAGACCTTCGCGATGCACTGGTCGGCGACGAGGATGCCCTTGCCGCCTGGCACGAAATCACTCCCCTCGCGCGCAACGAGTGGATCTGCTGGGTCGAGGACGCCAAGTTGGAAGAGACTCGTGCGCGGCGCATCGAGCGGGCACACACCGAACTTGCCGAGGGGAAGAGGCGGCCGTGCTGCTGGCCCGGCTGCAGCCACCGGGAGAAGAACGGGAAGGCCTAGACGGGCGCGGAGCGGTCGATGATCGCCCGGTATTCGATTCCGGCCGGGAGCGTCCCGAAGGCGCCACCCCAGTCGCCGGCAAGACGCGAGGCACAGAAGGCGTCGGCTACGGCCTGATCGCCATGACGGACCAGGAGGGAACCCTGAAAGGCCAGTGCCATTCCTTCCACGATCCGGCGGGCCCGTGTTTCGAGGGTCTCGGGTGAGCTCGCGATGTCTCGCTTCAGTTTTTCGGTGAACTCGTCGAGGCGCTGGTCGGAGCCCCTTGCCTCGTCTATTTCGGAGAACAGGAATTCGGTCGACTCGGGCTCCTTGACCATCGCCCTCAGGGCGTCCAGGCACTGGACGTTGCCGGAGCCCTCCCAGATCGACATCAGGGGGCTCTCCCTGAAGAGCCTGGGCATTCCCGACTCTTCGGCATAGCCGTTGCCACCGAGGCACTCCAGGCTCTCGGCGGCGTGCCAGGGGGACCGTTTACAGATCCAGTACTTCAGCACCGGGGTCGCGATCCGCTGGACCATCGCGGCCCCGGCGTCGCCATCGGCGGCTTCGTCGTATGCCCGGGCCAGTCTCATCACGGACGCGGTCGCGGCCTCGGACTCGATCGCGAGATCGGCCAGGACGTTCTCCATGAGGGGCTGCTCGACCAGTTTCCGGCCGAAGGCCGACCGGTGGGTGGTGTGGTTGATCGCCTCGGCGACCCCCTTCCTCATTCCTGCCATCGAGCCGATCGCACAGTCGAGCCTGGTGTGGCCGACCATCTCGATGATCGTTCGGACTCCGCGACCTTCCTCACCGATCATCCGGGCCCAGGCGCGGTCGAACTCGACCTCGGAAGAGGCGTTCGACCTGTTGCCGAGCTTGTCCTTGAGGCGCTGGATGTGGAAACGGTTCAGCTCCCCGTCCGGGGTGAACCTCGGCATCAGGAAGCAGGAGAGGCCGGACTCGGTCTGGGCCAGAACCAGGAACGCGTCGCACATCGGTGCCGAGCAGAACCACTTATGGCCGGTGACTTCGTACTCGGCTCCGGGTCCACCTCCGTTCAGAGCTGCCGCCGAGGTGGTGTTGGCCCGGACGTCGGAGCCGCCCTGTTTCTCGGTCATCGCCATTCCGGCGAGAGCCCCCGGCTTGTCCGTGGCGGGCTTCAGAGCGCCGTCGTAGACCGTGGAGAGGAAGCGGGGCTCCCACTCGGCAGCGACTTCGGGCTGGTGCCTCAGGGCCGGGATCACCGAGTAGGTCATCGAGATCGGGCACCCGACACCGGCCTCGGCCTGGGCCAGCTGAGCAAACAGGGCTGCCCGGGCAACGTTTGCGCCGGGACCGGGGTCGGTCCAGGGCAGGGAGTGGAGTTCGTGCGAGATCCCGATCTCCATCAGGCGGTGCCAGGCCGGATGGAATTCGACCTCGTCGATCCGGTGGCCGTAGCGATCGAAGGTCCTGAGTTCTGGGGGAAAGTCGTTGGCTTCGGCACCCAGGCGCAGGACCTCGGCACTACCGCAGATGCCGCCCATCTCCGAGGCCCGTTCGGACGCCCAGCCCGCGCCCTCCCTGACCAGGGCCTCCGTCAGGGGCCGGTCGGTTTCGAAGAGGTTCAGGTCTTCGAGGGGCTGCGCCTGATTGAAGACTTCGTGGGTCGGAGACACCAACGAATCATTCCACAGGGAATAGGGGTTCAGGTGCCGTCTGGCCTGCGGGGTCCGAACGCTTCCGACCCTCGCAAAGGTTTAGCATCGAGCCGAATCACGACGGAAGAATCCGAAGAAGGGACTGCAGGAGTTGGCGAAGATCAAGGTCGAAAACCCGATTGTCGAGCTCGACGGCGACGAGATGACCCGAATCATCTGGGCATTCATCAAGGAGCAGTTGATCCTGCCCTACCTCGACGTCGATCTGAAGTACTACGACCTCGGGATCGAGAGCCGTGATGCGACCGACGATCAGATCACGATCGATGCCGCCAACGCGATCAGGGAGTTCGGGGTAGGGGTCAAGTGCGCAACGATCACGCCCGACGAGGCCAGGGTCGAGGAGTTCGGCCTGAACAGGATGTACCTGTCCCCCAACGGGACGATCAGGAACATCCTCGGCGGAGTCATCTTCCGGGAGCCGATCGTGATCTCGAACATCCCGAGGCTGGTCCCGACCTGGACGAAGCCGATCGTGGTCGGACGTCACGCCTTCGGCGATCAGTACAAGGCGACCGATTTCCTGGTCCCGGGCGAGGGAAGCCTGACCATGACGTTCACCCCGAAGGACGGGTCGGAGCCGATGGAGTTCGACGTCTTCGACTTCGACGGACCGGGCATCGCACTCGGGATGTACAACCTCGACCAGTCGATCGTGGACTTCGCCCGGGCCTCGTTCCGTTACGGACTCGATCGTGGCTTCCCCGTCTACATGTCGACGAAGAACACGATCCTCAAGAAGTACGACGGCCGGTTCAAGGACATATTCCAGGAGGTGTTCGACACCGAGTTCAAGGACCAGTTCGAGAAGGCCGGACTCACCTATGAGCACCGTCTGATCGATGACATGGTCGCTACCGCCCTCAAGTGGGAGGGTGGCTATGTCTGGGCCTGCAAGAACTACGACGGCGACGTCCAGTCCGACACCGTCGCTCAGGGCTTCGGTTCGCTCGGTCTGATGACCAGCGTCCTGATGAGCCCGGACGGCAAGACGGTCGAGGCCGAGGCGGCGCATGGAACCGTTACCCGGCACTACCGTCAGCACCAGCAGGGCAAGCCGACCTCGACCAACCCGATCGCCTCGATCTTCGCCTGGACCCGCGGCATCGCCGCCAGGGGCCGCATGGACGGAACTCCCGAAGTCACCGGGTTCGCCGAGCTGCTCGAACAGGTCTGCATCGAGACCGTGGAGTCCGGCAAGATGACCAAGGATCTGGCCCTCCTGATCGGACCGGACCAGGAGTTCCAGACGACCCAGGAGTTCCTCGCCTCGATCGACGAGAACCTGAAGGCGAAGATGGGGCCCGGAGAGTGACCCGGACTCCGGGGCGAACCCGCGGGATCCCGCAAAGCAAACGACAGGAGGAATCGAGATAGATGGCTAACACGATGAAGGTGGCGGTAACGGGAGCGGCGGGGCAGATCGGTTACGCGCTCCTGTTCAGGATCGCGAGCGGGCAGATGCTCGGTCCGGATACGAAGGTCCACCTCAGCCTGCTCGAGATCCCCGATGCGGTCAAGGCTGCCGAGGGAACGGCGATGGAGCTCGACGACTGTGCATTCCCCCTGCTCGAGAAGATCTCGATCAGCGACGATCCGAAGTCGGCCTTCGAGGGTGCGAACATCGGACTCCTCGTCGGTGCCCGCCCGAGGGGTCCCGGAATGGAGCGCTCCGACCTGCTCGAGGCCAACGGCGGAATCTTCAAGCCCCAGGGCGAGGCGATCAATGAGGTAGCGGCTGACGACATCAAGATCCTGGTGGTCGGAAACCCGGCCAACACCAACGCCCTGATCGCGTCATCTGCCGCACCCGACGTCCCTGCCGGGCGGTTCACCGCCATGACCCGGCTCGACCACAACCGGGCGATCGCGCAGTTGGCGAACAAGTTGGGGAAGCCGGTCTCCTCGATCTCGAACATGACGATCTGGGGCAACCACTCCTCGACCCAGTATCCGGACATCTACCACGCGAAGGTCGATGGTGAGAACGCCCGGGATGCAGTCGACGATGATGCCTGGATCAGGGACGAGTTCATCCCTCGCGTGGCCGGTCGTGGGGCCGAGATCATCGAAGCCCGCGGCGCTTCGAGCGCCGCCTCGGCCGCCAACGCCGCGATCGACCACGTCCGTGACTGGGTCCTCGGGACTCCTTCCGGGAACTGGACCTCGATGGCGATCCCGTCGGACGGCTCCTACGGGGTTCCGGAGGGGATCATCTCCAGCTTCCCCGTCACCTGTGCAGACGGTGAATACTCGATCGTCGAAGGCCTCGAGATCGACGAGTTCTCCCGCGAGCGGATCGATGCCTCGGCCGCAGAGCTGATGGAAGAGCGGCAGGCGGTCGCTGACCTCGGCCTGGTCTGACGATCCGTCTCCGGTCTCCGGCAACGAAAAAGCCCCACTCCCGAAAGGGGGCGGGGCTTTTTCAGTTCCACGGAGGGACCGGACTCAGGCGGGGTAGTAGCCGCGGCCCTTCTTCTTGACCTGCTTGTCCTTGACCAGGTCGCCCATCACCCGGTAGACGTAGTTCGGCTTGATGTCGAGCTTCTTCGCGATCTCACCGGCGGTGATGCCGGGGCTGTCGGAGACGGCGTTGAGCGCGTGTTCGGCCCTGGTGCCGCCCTTGCGGCTACGACGCTTGCGCCCGGTGGAGGTCGAACCGGCAGGCCGGCCTCGCCTGACCTTGCGTTGGACGTCTCCGCCGAGCTGCTTGAGAGCCTCTTCGAGAGCCTTGCGCTCCTTGTCCAGTTCAGCCAGTCGTTCCTTGACCAGCTTGCGAATCTGATCCGTCTTCTCTGTCACAGCTACCTTTCGAGTTGATAACACACGTTGTTCAGTAGACAGGACAACGGAGTCCGTTCCATTGGGTCTTCCTATCACTGACGATAATACGAAACACCACTGATGAAATTAGGTATGAACACTAACTCTGTTACCAAAGTCACAGTAGCGAAGACCCTCCTCCCGGCCGGAATGAATGTGTTGGAAGGTGAGTTCGAGGTGACGGAAGGCGGTCCCGATTGCGACCGTGAATATCTGCTCGAGATGGTCGCAGGTTCGGCCGCGCTCATCGCCGATCCCACCGTTCCGGTCGATGGAGAAGTACTAGACGCTGCGGGGTCGGAGTTGAAGGTCGTCGCCAACTACGCGGTCGGATACGACAACATCGATCTCGGGGCCTGTGCATCGAGGGGGGTGATCGTGACCAACACTCCCGACGTCCTGACCGATGCTACGGCCGAGCTGGCGGTCGGACTGACGTTTGCCGCCGCACGACGGATACCGGAGTTCGAGGGCGAGCTGCGAGCTGGCAGGTGGACGGGGTGGGACCCCGGGGGCTACCGGGGCATCGAGCTGACGGGCTGCACGATCGGCGTGCTCGGCATGGGCAGGATCGGACGTCGCTACGCCGAGATCATGTCCGGTGTTGCGGGGCGAATCCTGTTCTGGTCCAGGTCAGGGCTGCCGGCGGTCGAGCAGGAGCTGGGGGCCCGGCAGGTCGGGCTGCATGATCTGCTCGCCGAGTCGGACGTAGTCAGCATCCATGTGGCCGCGAGTCCGGAGAACGAGGGAATGATTGGATCCGGGGAGATCGCGGCGATGAAGCCGGGGTCGATCCTCGTCAATACCGCCCGGGGGAGCCTGGTGGTCGCCAGTGCCGTGGCGGAGGCACTGGCCTCGGGTCAGCTGGGAGGGGCCGGCCTCGACGTATTCGAAAACGAACCGGAGGTCCCACGAGTGCTGCTCGATGCGCCCGGGGCAGTGCTCACGCCACACATCGGCTCGGCCACCTTCCGTGCCAGGGACGAAATGGCCCGCCTGGCGGCGAGGAACGTGCGCGAGGTCCTTTCGGGCAGGGACCCGGTCACGCCGGTCGGCTGAGCAGGTGCCTCAGTCTTCAGGCCGGTCGTCGGAGCGGTCGCTCCTGCGGGACTTGGGCACGGTGTTGAAGGCGTGGTCCCAGAGGGGGCTGGATACCCCGTAGCCGAAGCGGTGGTCCTGGAAGTGGTGCCGCATGTGGTGTTCGCGGACCTTCTTGCCGATCCGGGACTTCGGGACGAAGTGATGGACGTAGTAATGGGTGTAGTCGTAGAACAGGTAGCCGACGAGGAAACCGGCGAAGGCCGGGAACACGGCGGGGGTCCCGAACACCAGCAGGAAGGCTCCGAAGAAGATTGCAGCCAGGGGAATGCTCACGGCCGGAGGCATCACCAGTCGCATGCGGTCGTTGGGGTGGTCGTGGTGGACGCCGTGGATGATGAAGTTGAGCTCATCCCCACCCTTGAACTTCGGGTGCCAGTGGAACAGGAGCCGGTGGAGCCAATATTCCGAAAGCGTCCAGATGAGCAGTCCCAGAGCGGTGAAACCGATCAGGGAGACGGCTCCGGAGCCGTCCCTGATCGCGAGCCAGTACATGACCGCAATCACGGGCAGGAAGATCAATGCCGGGACGGAGGGGTGGACCCGGGAGAAGAAGTTCAGGACCCGATTTTCGAACAGATCGGGTGAAGCGGCAAGTTTCGTCGTTCTTTCCGAACTTCCCATAACGTTTGCTGATGGTAGCGTGAAGGCCCCCTCCCAAGTCTCGGAAAGGCATCGACAATGACCGAATCCCAAATCGCCACAGCTCAGGAAGGGAATCCCGTAGCCGGAGGCGACTTCAAGGTCGCCGACCTCTCACTCGCCGAGTTCGGCCGTAACGAGATCAGACTTGCCGAACACGAGATGCCCGGGCTGATGGCCCTGCGCACCGAGTTCGGTGCATCCAGGCCCCTCTCCGGCGCCCGGATCACGGGATCGCTCCACATGACCGTTCAGACGGCAGTCCTGATCGAAACCCTGCTCGAGCTCGGGGCCGAGGTCAGGTGGGCCAGCTGCAACATCTTCTCGACTCAGGACCACGCCGCCGCAGCCGTGGTCGTCGGCCCTACCGGAACCCCCGAAGAGCCGGCCGGCATCCCGGTATTCGCCTGGAAGGGCGAGACCCTGGAGGAATACTGGTGGTGCACCGACCGGGCGCTGACCTGGCCCGAGTCCGGACCCGATGGCGAGCCGGGACCCAACATGCTCCTGGACGACGGTGGTGACGCGACGCTGTTGATCCACAAGGGCACCGAGTTCGAGCGGGCGGGCGCAGTTCCGGACCCGGCCAACGCAGACTCCGAGGAATTCGCCGTGATCCTCCAACTGCTCGCGGACTCGCTCTCGAGCGATCCCGACAAGTGGACCGAGATCGGCAAGGGGATACTGGGCGTGACCGAGGAGACGACCACCGGCGTGATGCGTCTCTACGAGATGAAGGAGAAGGGCGACCTGCTCTTCCCGGCCATCAACGTGAACGATTCGGTCACCAAGTCCAAGTTCGACAACCTCTACGGCTGCCGCCACTCGCTGGTCGACGGAATCAACCGGGCGACCGACGTGATGATCGCCGGCAAGACCGCAGTCGTGTGCGGCTTTGGCGACGTCGGCAAGGGCTCGGCCGAGTCCCTCAGGGCCCAGGGTGCGAAGGTCGTGATCACCGAGATCGACCCGATCTGCGCCCTCCAGGCCTCGATGCAGGGATACGAGGTCAAGCGACTCGAGACCGTTCTCGGAAACGCCGACATCATCATCACCGCGACCGGGAACCGGGACATCATCACGGTCGACCACATGAAGCAGATGAAGCACCAGGCGATCGTCGGAAACATCGGTCACTTCGACAACGAGATCGATATGGCCGGACTCCAGGGCGAGGCCGGGGTGGAGTGCATCGAGATCAAGCCGCAGGTCCACGAGTGGCAGTTCCCCGATGGGCACTCGGTGATCGTGCTCTCCGAGGGCAGGTTGCTCAACCTCGGCAATGCCACCGGCCATCCGAGCTTCGTGATGTCGAACTCGTTCACCAATCAGGTGATCGCCCAGATCGAGCTGTTCACCCGGGGCGACGATTACGAGCTGGGAGTCCACGTCCTGGCGAAGCACCTCGACGAGAAGGTCGCCCGGCTGCACCTCGAGGCACTCGGGGTCGAGCTCACCGAGCTCACGCCGGACCAGTCGGCCTACCTCGGTATCGCGGTCGAGGGTCCCTTCAAGCCGGACCAGTACCGCTACTGAGGCACACTGACCCGGACGGCCCCGCCTTCTCGCAAACCGCGGGGAGGCGGTAGCCCGGAAGTCGAAAACTCTCCCCCCTTCGGGTGCCCCGGTTCTCCGAAAATGCGGGGCACTCGCAACGGGTCCGGTTCGAATAACCCTGCGATTTGCGTAATCGCAGACGTTGGTCCACGGGCTACGGTGATTGGATCCTCCCGGTGCCCGGCAAGCCCAAGGAGAAGATCAGCTGTGAGGACTGCTACTTCCGCAGGAAGATGCTCTGTGCCCTCGACCTCGAGGAGCCGTGTGCGAGCTTCCGGGCCGACCGACCCGAGGGACTGGTGCCCCCGCGCCAGCCGGTATTGCTGATGCGGCCTCCCCGGTGGGCCAACGAGAGCTGCTGAAGATCGGGACCTGAAACCGTCCTGCCACCGGGCCGCGGGCGCGCGCCAGGGCCCTTTACCTGCGTAAGGTGGCGGGTCATGGAGATCACCGTCCTTGGAAAGTCTCCCGCCTGGCAGGACGTAGGGGGCGCCTGCAGCGGATATCTGGTGTCGGAAGGCGACACGAAGATTCTGATCGACTGTGGCAACGGCGTTTTCGGCAAGCTCCGGGAGCACGCCGACTACGCCGAGATCGACGCCGTCGTGGTTTCCCACATGCATGCCGATCACTTCTTCGATCTGATCCCGTTTGCGTTCGCCAACTCTTTCGCACTGCGGAGCAGCGGCCTTCCCGGGGCCGTGCCATCGGGTCCGGCCGAACCGTCCGAGACCTCCCTTTTCTCTCCGCCCGGCTCGACCGAGGCGTTCGGCATGGTGACGGGCGTATGGGGGATGCCTGATCTGATCCCACAGAGCTTCGACTACCGGGAGTACGACCCCTCCGAAGTCCTCGAGCTGGGGCCCCTGAAGGTCTCCTTCCAGTTCGTCCCCCACTACATCGACGCATGGGCGATAGCGGTGACCGGCAGCTCGGGAGGCCGTTTCGTCTTCGGTGCCGACTGCAGGCCCAACGAGGAGCTGGTCGGCTTCGCCGAGGGTGCGGATGTCCTGTTGGCCGAGGCCACGCTCCTCGTCCCGGAGCCCGACCCCGACGATCGCGGTCACCTGACTCCGTTCGAGGCCGGCGAGCACGCGCGGGACGCCGGAGTCGACCGCCTGGTGCTGACCCACATCTCCGATGAAGTGGACCCAGACTGGGCGACCGCGAGTGCGGCCGAGGCGTTCGCGGGGCGGATCGACGTCGCCTTCGAGGGGATGAGCCTCGACGTCTAGGATTGAGGTTCGATGTCTGAACGAGATCTCTTCGCGAACTTTGCCCGGATGAGGCGCGAGATGGACGAGATGCTCGGTGGCGCCTGGGGCCGCTCGGCCTACATCAGCCGCAGGGCCAGTGGCTTCTCGCCGAACGTCGATGTCTATTACTGCTCGAATCCGGAACGGGCCATCGTCAAGTGTGACCTGTCCGGGATCGATCCCTCCACGGTCGGGATCGAGGTGAGCGGCAGGCAGGTGACGGTGGTGGGCAAGCGGCCGGTCCAGGAGACCGAGGGCAGGGTCTACCAGCAGGTCGAAATTCCGACGGGACCGTTCCGGCGCATCGTCGAGCTCCAGGTGGACGTGGACCCTGAGAGGGCCGAGGCCAGCTACGAAGACGGTGTTCTCTGCATCGACCTCCCCCTGAAGGACGAGTCCGAGGTCTCCCGGAGGGTTCCGGTCCAGCGGCCCGGGGACCGGGGCTGACGACCGTGGATCGGGCCGAATCAAAGGAGCGCCTTCTGGGTGCCTCCGGGGTCGAAGCCGACGGCACGCTGCCCGTGCTCGAGGTGGTCGAGAGCGGGGACGAGGAAGAGGCGATCAGGGCCGTGGAGGCCCTTCCCGAGGCGCTGCCGGTCCTGCCCCTGAGGGACACCGTGCCCTACCCGGACACCCTCTCGCCTCTCGGAGTCGGACAGGAGAGGTCGATCAAGCTCGTGGACGACGTGCTCGGAGCGAACCGGATGCTGGTGATGGTGGCCTCCCGTGAGCCCGAGGTCGAAACTCCGCAGCCCGATCAGCTCTACGACACCGGGGTCGTCGGCGTGGTCACCCGGATGCTCAAGGTTCCGGACGGCAGCATCAGGATCCTCGTCCAGGGGACCCAGCGAGTCAGCGTCGGCCCCTACATCGCAGAGGAGCCCTACCTCGTTGCCCGGATCGACGAGGTCCCGGACGTGACCGAGGAGTCGCCCCAGCTCGAGGCTCTGACGCGCAATGTCCAGAAGACTTTTTCGGAGATCATCGAGCAGATTCCGTATCTCCCCGAAGAGCTCCAGATGGCGGTCGCCAACGTGGACGACCCGTCGGCCCTCTCGCACCTGATCGCAGGTGCGCTCAGGATCCCGACTCCGGAGAAGCAGTCGCTGCTCGAGGAGGTGGACGTCGGCCGACGGCTGAGGATGCTCTCGGAGATCCTGGCCCGGGAGCTGGAGGTGATCCAGATCGGGTCCCAGATCCAGTCCGAGGTCCAGTCCTCGATCGACAAGGGCCAGCGCGAATACTTCCTGCGTGAGCAGCTCAAGGCGATCCAGGCAGAGCTGGGCGAAGGCGACGAGCAGCAGGCCGAAATCGAGGAGCTTCGCGAGAGGTTGGCCGAGGCCGATCTGCCCGAGCATGCCCTGAAGGCCGCAGAGCGCGAGCTCTCGCGGCTCGAGCGACTGCCACCCGCAGCTGCCGAATACGGAGTGATACGGACCTATCTCGAGTGGATGGTCGACCTGCCCTGGGGGGTCGAGACCGAGGACAACCTCGATATCGCTCACGCCCGAAAGGTGCTCGACGAGGATCACTACGACATGGAGAAGATCAAGGACCGAATCCTCGAATACCTGGCCGTTCGCAAGCTGAATCCCGACTCGCCAGGTCCGATCCTCTGCTTCGTGGGTCCTCCGGGCGTCGGAAAGACGAGTCTCGGGCAGTCGATAGCCCGGGCACTCGGGCGCAGGTTCGAGCGAATATCGGTCGGTGGCGTCCGGGACGAGGCCGAGATCCGGGGCCACCGACGCACCTACATCGGGGCGATGCCGGGCACGATCATCCGGGCGCTCCGGGATGCCGGTTCGAGCAATCCCGTCTTCATGATCGACGAGATCGACAAGATGGGCTCGGACTATCGCGGCGATCCCTCGTCGGCCATGCTCGAGGTGCTCGATCCGGCCCAGAACTCGACTTTTCGCGATCACTATCTGGACGTCCCGGTCGACCTGTCCGAGACGATGTTCATCGCCACCGCGAACGTCCTCGACACGATCCCGGGTCCCCTCCGGGATCGGATGGAGATGATCCAGCTGGCCGGCTACACGACCGACGAGAAGCTCCACATCGCCCGCAACTACCTGGTTCCGCGCCAGATCGAGGCGAACGGCCTGAAGCCCTCCAAGATCGAGTTCTCGGACGCCGCCCTCAAGGCGATCATCGAGGAGTACACCCGGGAGGCGGGGGTCAGGAGTCTGGAGCGGGAGATCGGGACGGTCTGCCGCAAGGTCGCAATGGGCTTCGCCGAGAAGGACGGCAAGGGAAGCAAGGTGAAGGTTTCGGGAAAGAAGGTCCGGGAGCTCCTCGGCAGGCAGAAGTACTTCTCGGAGAGCCGTCGCAGGACCAGGGTGCCCGGAGTCTCGACCGGGCTGGCCTGGACACCGACGGGCGGAGACGTGCTCTTCATCGAGGCGACCGCGATGCCCGGTACCGGCAGGCTGGTGATCACCGGGCAGCTCGGCGATGTGATGAAGGAGTCGGCCCAGGCGGCACTCTCGTACGTGAGGGCGAACGCCTCGCTGGTCGCCCCCGACGTTCCCGAGGCCTGGTTCGCCGAGCACGACATCCACATCCACGTCCCGGCCGGAGCCGTGCCGAAGGACGGTCCGTCGGCGGGCGTCGCGATGACGGTCGCCCTTGCCTCCCTGATCACGGGCCAGCCGGTCAGGAACGACGTCGCAATGACCGGGGAGATCACCTTGACCGGCCAGGTACTCCCGATCGGTGGAGTCAAGGAAAAGTCACTGGCTGCCCAGCGGGCCGGAATCAATCTCGTGATCCTTCCCGAACGAAACGAGGGCGACGTGAACGAGATTCCGGAGCACGAGCGTGCCGAGATCGAGTTCGCCTATGTAGACACGGTCGGAGAGGCGATTTCGATCGCTCTCGGCCCATCTTGACCACCGGAAAGTCGATCGGCGCTATCCTCGTCTTTCGATTCAAGCGCGAGAAACCAGAGACGAAAGAGGCGAAATGGCAGAAGAGAGCTTCGTAGACAGGGCCGGCAGGGCATATGGCGCTGCGAGGGAAAACCACTACGTCCAGCGGTTGGTCGAGGACGAAGAGCTCAGGGCGAGCCTGATCGGTGCCGTGGCGGCCGCCCGCAAGGCCTACGACCGTTTCTCCGACAACCCTTCCTTCGAGCGTGCCACCAATGACCGCAAGGTCCAGCGCGAGCTGCAGAATGCGGCCGAGTCACTTCGCGACGCGACCGAGCGCTTCCGCGAGCCGCAGAGGAAGAGTCACGTCGTCCGCAACGTCCTCGCACTCGGCCTGCTCACGGGAGGCCTGGTTCTGGTCTTCAGCGAGACCGCCCGGAAGTCCCTCCTCGACGCGATCTTCGGCGAGGAAGAGGAGTTCGTCTACACCTCGGCCACATCGGCCCAGGCACAGACGAACGGGACTCCGGTCGCCGAAGCTCCGGCCTCGGAGTAACGACTTTCCTACGGGCTTCAGGCCCGGCATGAAAAAACCGGCCGGGCCCTGCTCCCGACCGGTCTTTTCGTGTTGCTGTTCCTGCCAGCCCTGCCTGCATCCGTCCCTGGCAAAGCTGCCCTATGAAACAGCGGCAGGTGTCCCGGGTTGCGGCCCTCCCGAAACATTTCCGTGACCTTTGGAAAGCCTTTAATCAGTGGCTCAGAGGCCGCCCCCTGCGCCCGGTCGGAGCGAAGACCTTACGGAGCGCGTGAGAGGGCCTGAGCGAACCCCTGTCCTCTCCGGGCTGGGCCTCAGTCTTCGAGTCGCCCCCGGGCCTCGATCATGGCCTCGCGGGCGTCGTCGGGCTTCATCCCGAGTCCCTGCAGGAGATCCATCGACGTCGCCCGGACCTGGGCGACGATCGCGCTGGCTGCCATGTTCGAGGTCTCTTCGAGCGACTTGGTGGCGAGGGCTGCCGCCCGCAGGGCTGCCTTCCTGCACTCGGTGCCGGCACTGCTGCCGGCCAGGAAGCGATCGAGCAGCCTCACGGATGTCGCCAGATCCCTGATCGACTCGATGATCGCTGGTGGGACGTTCTCCTCCAGACGTGTCGCCCGGACCGCTCCCCGGGCCAGCACTCTGGTGTCCCGGACAACGAGATCGATCGGCTCCGCTGCCGTCTCGAACCGGGTTACCCTGCCTTCCGAAGACTTTCTGGCCGGTGCGACCGTCACGGTCTCCCTCCCGGCTTCCACCGCCATCTTCATCTCCCGGACCCGGGGGTCGAGGTCCCTGGCCCTGTTCAGTGCTTCCTCCGCATCGGCGATGCTCGTTGTCTGGAGGGCGTCGGCTACGTCGATCAGGACACCGGACAGATCGGACAGCAGGGGCTCGAGGTGTCGCCGGGCGATCCGTATCGGGTCGGCAGGCGTGATCGAGTTCGCCAGAAGTGCGACCCCGCTCCCGATCAGGGCGTCGATGAACCGGTCGAGTGATTGAGCGGCATCGGGTACCGGGAGAGTGGCAACGAGTACCGCCGAGACCGCAGCCTGATTGACCGTGATCGTTCCTCCGCCGAGCAGGAGTGCTCCGGTCACGGCCAGGCCGACCACCAGCATCAGCTGCCAGACGCCGGTTCCGGTCAGCACCACGATCAGGTCGGCGACCGCGATTCCGACGGCGACCCCGAGTCCGAGCTCGAGAGCCCGCCGGCCGCGCTGGCGAACGGTCAGGCCGAGAACCAGGACGACCGAAATCGGTGCGAAGAAGGCGCTCTCGTGACCGAACAGCTCGGTCGCGATCAACCAGGCCAATCCGGCAGCGAGAGAGAGCTGGAGGATTCGCCACTTGCGGTAGCGGACGTCCTCGATCCCGTTCCTGAAAAGGGGCACCATCGTCGCTGCGATGCGCGACTCGGCCTTACCTTCGGTGGTCATACGGCCTGACTATGCCCCGACGACAGGACGCAAGACAGGGCGAGCGGTCCGGCGAAGGACTGAAGGGTGAAAGTTTGGACCGGCCGACCCGGGGTAGCTGTATCCGGGTCATGCATCCGTGCACTCGATGGCCGGTCCGGTAGATGTGTCGGTGCAGGGACCCCGTTTGTGACCGGGTCCCCTTTCGGGCCTAGGATCCCGAGTCGGCCTTCGGTGACCGCCAGGGCGCAACCAGCCGGGTCGATATCTCGGCGACCAGGTCGGCTATCGGGATCCGGACCTGCTCGAGCGAGTCCCTGTCCCGGAGGGTCACGGTCTCGTCTTCCATCGTCTGGTGGTCGATCGTCACCCCCCAGGGCGTGCCGATCTCATCCTGCCGTCGGTAGCGCTTGCCGATCGATCCGCCTTCGTCGTATTCGGCCTGAATGCCGGCCTTGCGGAAGGCGTCGAAAACCTCACGGGCCTTCTCTGGCATCCCTTCCTTCGAGAACAGCGGCAACACCGAGACCTTGACCGGAGCGAGCCGGGGATGGAGGCGGAGCACCGTCCTCTCCCTGCCTTCGACCTCCTCGACCTCATAGGCATCGACGAGGAATGCGAGAGCGGCCCGATCGACCCCGGCTGCCGGTTCGATCACGAACGGAATGTATTTCTCCCCGGTCTTCTGGTCGTGGAAAGCCAGCTTCTCGTTCGAGTGTTCCTGATGCTGGGTCAGGTCGAAGTTTCCCCGGTTGGCGATCCCCTCCAGCTCCGACCATCCGATCGGGAAGAGGTATTCGATGTCACTGGTCCCGGACGAGTAATGCGAAAGCTCATCCGACCCGTGGGCCCGGACCGAGAGGAATCCCGGCCGGATCCCGAGGTCGAGATACCAGTCCTGCCTGATCTCGATCCACTTCCGGTGCCACTCCTCGGCCTCGCCCGGAGGAACGAAGAACTCCATCTCCATCTGCTCGAACTCCCTCGTCCGGAAGATGAAGTTGCCGGGAGTGATCTCGTTCCGGAACGACTTGCCGATCTGGGCGATCCCGAACGGGGGAGACTTGCGTGCGAAGTTGAGGACGTTCTTGAAGTTGATGAAGATTCCCTGTGCCGTCTCGGGCCGGAGGTAGACCTCGTTGCCCTCTTCTGCGACCGGTCCCATGTGAGTCTGGAACATCAGGTTGAAGTTGCGTGGCTCGCTCAGCTCGCCCCCGCATTCGGGGCAGCGCAGCTCGGCCCCGGGATCGCCGCCTTCGGCCTCGATCGCCTCGCGGAGGTGATCCTCCCTCCAGCGTCGCTTGCAGTCGCCCAGGCACTGGACCAGTGGGTCGGTGAAGCCCTCGAGGTGTCCCGAGGCCTCCCAGACCCGTGGGTGCTGCATGATCGCCGAGTCGAGGGCGACGATGTCATCGCGTTCGACCAGCATCGACCGCCACCACTCGTTCTTGACGTTGTTCTTGAGCAGAACCCCGTAATGGCCGTAGTCGTAGGTCGACCCGAGGCCGCCATAAATTTCCGAGGCCGGGAACACGAAACCGCGGCGCTTCGACAGCGCCACGATCTCGTCCATCGTGACCTCGTCGTTTCTCTCCTGCGATCGTTCTTCGCTCACGGTGGAACCGTACAGGGACACCGGTGACGACGCGCTGCGATAATCACCGTCTATGCCGATTTACGAATACAGGTGCGACGAGGGCCACGAGGTCGAAGTCATGCAGTCGATCACCGAGGAGCCCCTCGAGAAGTGCCCCGAATGCGAGGCACCGACCCGCCGGGTGCTGCACTCGCCCGCGATCCACTTCAAGGGTTCCGGTTTCCACAACACCGATTACGGAACCAAGTCGAGGAACAGGGCCAAGGAGTCCGGCGATTCCGGCGACTCTGGTTCGTCTGCCGG
This sequence comes from uncultured Solirubrobacterales bacterium, assembly GCA_903939845.1. GTDB lineage: Bacteria > Actinomycetota > Thermoleophilia > Solirubrobacterales > 70-9 > 67-14. Next base: position 91,280 of record CAJAIJ010000057.1, on the reverse strand, counting down.
ATCGAACGGAGATTCGGGATCCGGAGGGAGCGAGTCGACCGGTTCGGCGTCGGGCGGCTCGACAGACTCCGGCAGCTCCTCCGACTCCTCCGATTAGGTCGCGAGTCCGCTAGCCCTGGAGGGCGGCGACCGCCCGCTGGCGCTCTTCGACCGAAATCTCGAGGCTCCCATCCGGCCCAGGTCCTGACGGGACCAGCACATCGGGCTTCGGTGATCCGGCGAAGATGCTCGAGAGGGCGAGTTGGGGCATCTCGATCAGTCCCATGTCCGAGATGAACGCCTGGGGAGCCGTCCATCCGATGATCGGCCCCTTGACGAAGTTGTAAGGGAGCCTGAGGGGTGAGGTGATCCGGTTCTTGATTCCGTTCATGATCGATTGCTGCGCAGCGGCACGGTCGAGGTCGTCGTAGCCGGTCGAGTAGGCGCTCGGTGCCGTACCGGGGCACGGGCTCGGTTTGCGGGTCCGTGCGTAGGCGAGCGCATCCTCCCCGTTGAGCGTGTTCTCGCCCTTCTCGAGGTCGATCGTCCAGCCGCCGTTCGCCTCCCCGCCCGAGATATCGGCGCAGAGTCTCTCCGGCACTTCGACCGCGACCCCTCCGATCGCGTCGATGAATGCCTCGAAGCCATCGAAGTTGAGAATCACCACATGGTCGATCGGTATGCCCAGGAAGCCCGAGACGGTCTCGATCTGAAGTTCCGCACCGCCATAGGCGTATGCCGCGTTGATCTTCTGTGACCCCTGACCCGGAATGTCTGCGTAGGAGTCCCGAGGAATCGAGAGTTTGTTGAACTTCCCGCCTCCGGCCCGGACGACCATGAGGGTGTCGGCCCGTGCTCCGGCGCAGCCGCTGCTGGGCGCGGAACCCGAGGCCTGCTCTTCGTAACACCGCTTCTCCTGGGCGGCGCCAGGCTCGAGCGTGTCGGGGCTGCGGCCGTCGGTTCCGATCACGAGGATGTTCTGGGCCTGTGGCAGCAGCCACGGGTTCCCCTGGAGGGCCGACCGCGCATCCCCGTCGAGCTTCAGTGCCTGGATCTGGGCGGAGACGCCGAAGGCCAGGAGGCTGAGCAGGGCCCACCCGAGGGCTCCGACGATGACCCACTTGAGGATCTTCCGACCGGACGGCCCACGCCGTCCTGGCGGGATCGGCTCGCCGCCGGCCCGGCGGTCGTTCAGGTCTCGTCGGGACTGTCCCTTCAGGCCCTGACGACGGCGGGAGGGGCGCTTTCGGGGCGGCTTCCCTCCCGAGGGTGGGCCCAGCTTCCTGCCGCCGAAGCGCGGCAGTATGCGCCGCCGGGAGCGGTAGACCCTGTAATCGGGCCTGCCGAGGTCGCCGTTGTCATCGTCGGGCTTCATAAATGGTGAGAATGAGCGGCTATGGCTCTCGATCGAACAGTAGGCCTCGACCTCGGCGGCACCAAGCTGGCTTCCGGCGTGGTCGACCCCGAAGGTTCGGTGATCTGGAGCGATCAGGTCTCGTCGAAGGGATATTCGCAGGAGGCCGTGATTGACCTCCTCGCGGACGGGATCGAGCGGGCCCGGTCCGAGGCACCCGATGCCGACCACATCGGGGTCGGCATACCGGCGACGATCGACTTCGCCCGGGGACGGGCGATAAGCACCGTCAACCTCGGTCTCGAGGACCTTCCGGTCAGGGACCTGCTCGAAGAGCGGACCGGAGCGACTGTCTGGCTCGACAACGATGGAAACCTGGCGATGCTCGCCGAGGCGGTCCACGGGGCTGCAAAGGGTGCACGCGATGCGGTCACGCTCACGATCGGGACCGGTATCGGCGGAGGGATCTGGCTCGACGGAAAGATCTACCGGGGTTCGACCGGGGCCGGGGCCGAGCTCGGACACATGGTCGTCGACTTCGACGGACCCCCGTGTCAGGGGAACTGTCCGGGAAGGGGTTGCGTCGAGACGCTGGCCTCGGGAACTGCAATCGCCCGGGAAGGTTCAGAGGCCGCTCTGGCGAACCCCGACTCGGTGCTGGGCGAAATGATCGGAAAGAGCGGCGAGTTGACCGCCGAACAGGTTCACCGGGCTGCGGTCGAGGGCGACGAGGTGGCGATCGGGGTGATCGAGACGGCGGGCCGCTATCTCGGTGCGGCACTGGTTTCGCTCGTGAACCTGTTCGAGCCGGAGGTCGTGGTGGTTGGGGGCGGTGCCATGGCGATGGGCGAGCTCCTGCTCGGTCCGGCCCGGCAGGAGGTCCGAGACCGGGCCCTGAAGCCGATGCGGGAGACGCCCGTCATGCCTGCAGTCCTCGGACCGGATGCCGGGATGATCGGGGCAGCGACCCTGGCCCGTATCGAGGCGGAGGGCAGGGGCTGATGCCCGGAAAGCTGACGATATGTCCTACCCCGATAGGGAACATGGACGATGTCACCAAGCGGGTCAGGGACAGCCTCCTGATGGCCGACTACATCGCCTGCGAAGACACCCGGAGGACCGGCAAGCTCCTCGAGCGTCTCGAGATCAGGCCTCGTCCGAGGCTGGTTTCCTACCACGAGGGCAACGAGGCCTCCCGGGCGGTCGAGCTGGTCAAGCGGATCGAACGCGGAGAGCGAGTAGCTCTCGTCAGCGACGCCGGCATGCCCGGCATTTCCGATCCCGGCTACCGGATCGTTCGCGAGGTGATCGACCGGGGTCTCGAACTGGTCGTCCTGCCCGGACCCTCGGTGGTGCCGGTGGCACTCGTGGCTTCGGGGCTGCCGACCGATCGTTGGCGGTTCGAGGGATTCCTGCCGAAGCGTTCGGGCGAGATGGAGAGGGTCCTGAGTTCGGGCGAGACCGTGATCGCCTTCGAGTCGCCGAAACGACTGACCGACTCCCTCGCGGCGCTCGCTGCCCTCGCGCCAGACCGCGAGGCGGCCGTGTGCCGTGAGATGACGAAGGTCCACGAAGAGGTCACCCGGGGAACCCTCGCCGAGCTGGCATTGAGATACCGGGGTGACATTCGGGGCGAGATAGTCCTCGTGATCGGGCCGGCAGAGGCGACCGGGCATGGACACGAGATCGGGTTCGCGGTCGAGGCCCTGAGGCGACTGGTCCAGGCAGGTGCGAGGCCGAGGGCTGCCGCCACGGTCGTCGCGAGCCTGACCGGGACCAGGGCCAACGACCTCTACACGGCGCTCACGGGCCGGCGGCCGAGGAGATGAGCAGGGTCGCGTTCGTAACCACCGACCCTCGTCAGCAGGGCTGGGAAGACGATCGGTTCGCAGCGGAAGCTCTGACGAAGGAGGAAGTCGAGGTCGAGTTCGTCGCATGGGACGAAGGCTCGATCGCCTGGGAGTCCTTCGATCGGGTCGTGGTCAGGTCGGCCTGGGACTACACCGGACGCCTCGAGGAGTTCCTCGAATGGACAGAACGGGTCGGACCGGAACGCCTCAGGAACCGGCCAGCAGTGATCGAATGGAATTCGGACAAGCGGTATCTCGCCGAGATGTCTGGTTCGGGCCTGCCGGTTCCGCCGACGATGCTGCTCGGGCCGGGTGCGGTCCCCGAATTCGAAGACGAAGTGGTGGTGAAGCCGGTGGTCGGTGGCGGTGCCCGTCTGGTCGGCCGGTTCGGCCCGGACGATCGCGATTCCCTGCTGGAGCTGACCGAACGGATCTGGGATGCCGGAGGGACGGCGATGGTCCAGCCATATCTCGACGAGGTCGAGGTCTCTGGCGAGACGGCCATCTGCATGTTCGGCGGAGAGGTTTCACACGTGCTTCAGAAGGCCGCCTTCCTGCCCCTCGGCGAGCAGGCACCGACCGGGGCCGACGGGATTGCCGAGGCGATGTACGACCCCGAGCTCGTCGTTCCGGGCGAGGCCGACAGGCAGCAGCTCGACCTCGCAGGCAGGACCATCGCCTGGTTGACCGCGAGGTTCGGCGACATCCCTCTCTTCGCCCGGATCGACATGATTTCCGACGGACCGGCCGGGCCCTGTCTGGTCGAAGTCGAGTTGATCGAACCCCACTTCTACTTCGAGGTCGATGGAGAGGCCGGGGGATCGGCCGCCGACCTCTTCGCCGCTGCCGTGGTGGCCGATCTCGGCTGACCCCATATCCTGAGCCGAACTGCGATGGGCTTCTACGTCACCACACCGATCTTCTACGCGAACGGCCGTCCCCACTTCGGACATGCCTACTCGACCATGGCTGCAGACGTGCTGGCAAGGCACATGCGTCAACGGGGCGAGGACGTCTTCTTCCTGACCGGAACCGACGAGCACGGGGAGCCGATCGCGCTCGCTGCCGAGAAAGCCGGAATCACTCCCCAGGAGCTCGTCGATCGGAGCGCGGTCGAGTTCAGGCAGATGGTCGCCGACGTCGGAGCCAGCAATGACTTCTTCATCCGGACGACCGACGAGGGACACCGGGTGAGGGTCCAGGAGTTCGTGACCCGGGTCAAGGAGAACGGCTTCATCTACGAAGACGATTGGGAGGGCTGGTACTGCGACTCCTGTGCCGACTACATCGGCGAGTCCGACGCCGGGCCGGGGGAGACATGCCCGATCCACGTGGAGGAGCCCCTGAGGCGGGTCGCCGAACGCAACTGGTTCTTCCGTCTGTCGGCTTTCGAAGACGACCTCGAGCGCCTCTACGCCGAACGACCCGACATGGTCCTGCCGGAGTTTCGGCGCAACGAGGCCCTCGGACTGATCCGGGGCGGTCTCAGGGATATCTCGATCTCCCGCTCGAAGCTGACCTGGGGGATCCCGGTCCCGTGGGATCCGGATCAGGTGCTCTACGTGTGGTTCGACGCCCTCTTCAACTACTACACGGCACTGGGTTACGCCCGCGATGGCGAGGACCTGACCGAACGGTTCTGGCCGTTCTCCTGTCACATCCTTGCCAAGGACATCCTCAAGTTCCACGCCGTGATGTGGCCGGCCTTCCTGATGGCAGCAGGTCTCGAGCCGCCCCACCGGATGTTCATCCACGGATACCTGTTGATGGGCGACGAGAAGATGTCCAAGAGTCGGGGCAACGTCCTCGACCCCTTCGAAGTGATCGATACCTACGGGGCCGACGCGCTCAGGTTCTACTGCTTCCGCGAGGTCAGCTTCGGCCGCGATGGCAACGTCGACCTGGAGGGTTTCAGGGTCAGGTACGAGACCGAGCTGGCCAACGACTTCGGAAACCTCGCATCCAGGACCCTGGCCATGGTCGAGCGCTACCGCGATGGCGTCGTCCCGGATGCCGACCCCGAGCCGGAGCTGGCCGGAGATTTCGAGGGGGCGGTTTCGGCGCTCGAGGCGTTCCTCGACGAACTCGAGATCGGTCGCGGCCTCGAAACGATCTGGGAGCTGGTCAGGAGGCTCAACCAGTACGTCGAGGAGTCGAAGCCGTGGGAGCTCGCCCGTTCCGAGACCGAGGAAGACGGCCGCAGGCTCGATTCCGTCCTCTACGGACTCGCCGAGGGTCTCCGCGTCGTGACCCTGATGCTCCATCCCTATCTCCCGGATTCCTCCGAGAAGCTGCTGGCCGCGATCGGGCAGGAGGAGCTGGCGCTCTCGGAATTCGGCTCCCGCCCAGGTGGCTATCGCGTCGAGAAGACCGACCCGCTCTTCCCGAAGATCGAAGCGGGCGATCGAGCTTGATCGATTCCCACTGTCATCTCGACAGGTGCCCGGAGGAGCCGGCCACCCTCGTCGAGGGCGCACGGGAGGCAGGCCTGACCAGGATGCTCACGGTCGGACTCGACGAGGCGGGCAACCAGAGGCAGATCGATATGGCTGCCGAGTTCCCCGAGGTCTTCGCCTGCGTGGGAAGGCATCCGAACGACGCCGACGGATTCGACGAGGAGGCAGCTGAAGCGATCGCCGGGTTGGCCAGGGAGCCGGGGGTCGTCGCGATCGGGGAGACGGGTCTCGACTTCTACCGCGACACGGCCGAGCCGGAGAATCAGCGGGTTGCATTCGCTGCCCAGATCGCGATCGCTCGTGAGGCCGAACTTCCACTGGTCCTCCATCTCAGGGATCGGGAGGGAGAGGAGGCCGCGATCTCAGAGGCATTCGCGACGCTCGATCGTGAAGGCCAGGGACTGACCGTGGTGCTCCACTGCTTCTCGGCGCCCGGGTGGGTCGACCGGGCGGTCGAGCGGAACTGGATCTGCTCCTTCGCCGGCAATGTCACCTATCCGGCCAACGCGGCACTTCGCGAAGCCGCTGCAGCCGTTCCCGACGACCTGCTCCTCGTCGAGACCGATGCGCCCTATCTGACCCCCCAACCGATGCGGCGGGAACGGAACCGGCCGGCCTTCGTAGTCGAGACGGCGAAGGTGGTCGCCGAGGTCAGGGGAACGGATCCAGAGACACTGGACCGACTGGTCACGGCCAATGCAGAGCGGGTCTTCGGCTGGTGAGCCGCACCGGATGAGCACCCCCGATGGCACGACTGGGACAGAATTTTCTCCACGACCCGAACCTCCTCGACGCGATCGTGAGGGATTCGGAGCTCGAGGCCGGGCAGACCGTGCTCGAGGTCGGGGCCGGGGAGGGGGTATTGACCAGACGTCTGGCCGAGATCGCCGGGTTCGTCCATGTGATCGAGATCGATCGCGGACTGGAGCCTCACCTCGCCGATCTCATCGCCTCGCCGGGAGTCGACTTCATCTGGGGTGATGCGATGAAGGTCGACCTCGGTGCACTCGAGCCCCGGCCGACGGCGATGGTCGCCAATCTCCCCTACTCGGTAGCGGTCCCCCTGCTGGTCCGAACCATGGTCGAGCTGCCCTCCATCGAGAGATGGACGGTCATGGTCCAGCGCGAGATCGCAGATCGGCTCACCGCCCGGGCCGGAACCCGTCAGTACGGCTCACCGACGGCGACTCTCTCGAGCGCCGCCTCTATCCGGATCGTTCGGAAGGTCGGACGGGAGGTCTTCACACCGCGACCCAGGGTCGACTCGGCGGTCCTCTCGATGGTCAGGACCGGTCCGTCACCCGGAGCGGACCAGCGGGCCCTGATCAGGGCATCGTTCGCCCACCGGAGGAAGTCTCTGGCCCGATCGGTGGACACCGTCTACCCGGGAGCATTCGACCGGGTCAGGGATGCCGTGGAGAGGGCCGGTTTCGATACATCCATCCGGGCAGAGGCCGTCGAGCCGCAGGGATTTATCCTCCTGTCGGAGTTGATCGGACCGCTGGAGAAGGGCGATGGCTGAAGATGTCTGAAGAATTTACGACGGTCGAGGCGCCGGCCAAGATAAACCTCTGCCTCTATCTCGGTCCGAGGCTCCCGGACGGCTACCACCTGATCACCTCGATCTTCGAGCCCGTCACGCTCTCGGACTCGATCACGGCCACGGAGTCCGATCGCGACGAGGTGATCTGTCCCGGGGTCGAGGGGGAGAACCTCGTGGCCCAGGCCCTCAGGGTGCTGCGCTCGGAGGGTTGGGAGGGTCCACCGTTGAGGGTCGAGATCGAGAAGAGGATCCCGGTTGCGGCCGGGCTCGGCGGTGGCAGTGCGGACGCTGCGGCGGTCCTGAGGATGGCTGCGGGCGAGGTCGGTGATCTGGCCGGTATCGCGGCCCTGATCGGGGCCGACGTGCCGTCCCAGCTCGACCCGATGCCGTGTCTGGTCGAAGGAGTGGGCCAGAAGATCACGACCCTCCCGAGGCCGGCCGAGCACTGGGTCGTCCTGCTGCCGTTCGAGTCGGGACTTTCGACTGCCGCCGTCTTCGCCGAGGCCGACCGGATGGGCCTGCCGAAGAAGTCCGGAGACCTGGCCCCGATCTCGGAGAAGCTCTGGGCCGTCGCAAGTGGTGCAGTCTCGCCGCTCGACTACCCCGGGCTCCTGGTCAACGACCTCGAGCCTGCCGCCCTTTCCCTGATGCCCGAGATCGGGTCGGCCAAGGATCGCCTCGCGGACGCGGGAGCCGGCCACGTCGGCATGACGGGAAGCGGACCAACGGTGTTCGGTCTGTTCCGGACACGGCAGGAGGCCCTCGCCGCGGCCGAGACCATCGGCCCGGAGGCGATCCTGTGCGAAGGCGGAGTGCCGGGGTAGCGGGAGCGTGGTGAGCGACGAAGGCAGACCCGACGGCGACTCGACCGGGGAAGACGAGCCGAAAAGATCCGACCGGGTCTCGCGAGTCCCGGGCTGGCTCAAGGGCAAGCCGGCCCGCATCGCGATCATCGCCCTGCTGATCCTCGGCGGCTACCTGATCTACAAGACGGTATTCCCCGAGTTCGACCTCCAGCAGCTGCTGGACGACTTCGCGAACTTCCTCGGCGCCTGGACCTACCTGGTGGTCGGCCTCCTGGCGTTCCTCGAGACCGGCGCCTTCGTGGGGCTGCTGGTCCCGGGCGAGACTTCGCTCCTGGTCGGTGGTGCGGTGGCCGGGCTGGGCGTGATCAACGTCTACCTCCTGATCGCGATCGCCTGGACCGCGGCGTTCGCCGGCGACACCGTCAGCTTCATGCTCGGCAGGAAGCTCGGCAGAGAGTTCATCCTCAGGCATGGCACCCGGGTCGGGATCACCAGGGAAGGGTTCGAGAAGGTCGAGGGGTACTTCGATCGGCACGGAGGCAAGACGATCCTCGCCGGCCGGTTCGTCGGCCTGGTCCGGGCGCTGGCACCGTTCGTCGCCGGTTCGTCGGGGATGGCCTACGCCGCCTTCGCCCCGTACAGCATCCTCGGGTCAGGCCTCCAGGTGACGATCCACATAGTCATCGGCTACCTGTTCGCCCAGAGCATCGACGCCGCCGCCGAATACGTCGGGATCGGTGCAGTGATCATCGGCACGATCATCGTCGTTGCGTTCGCCAGCTACCAGGCCTGGAGCTTCCTGCGCGTTGCCGACAACAGGGAGAGGGCCGTGGTCTGGATGGAGTCCCGGGCCGTCACCCGTCCACTGGTCGAACTCGGCCGGAGGCTCCGACCGCAGGCCCGCTTCCTGGTCGATCGCCTCACACCGGGAGGCAGCTTCGGGCTCGAGTTCACGACCCTCTGCGCGATTCTGGCCGTCTCCTCGTTCGTGGTCATCGCCTTCACCGAGATCTTCCTCGGCAACGGGGGGCCGACCCCCGGCGACGGGACCGCGGTCGACATCGTCGACCTGATCAGGACCTCCTGGCTGACCGGAATCGCCGAGGTCGTGACCTTCCTCGGTTCGAAGATCGTGGTGCTGCCACTCGCGGCTCTGGCGACGGTGGTCCTCCTCCTCGATCGTCGACCTGCCGAGGCCGCGGTCCTCGTACTCTCGATGTTCGCGATCGTCGTCGGGGTGGACCTGCTCAAGGATCTGGTCGACCGGGGACGGCCCTCAGACGGTCTGGTCGAGGCCTCGGGGCCGTCGTTCCCGAGTGCCCATGCTGCCCAATCGGTGTTCTATTCCTGGCTGGCGGTCACGGTCGCCTTCAGGATGCGGCCCGACATGGCGAGGAGCAGCCTCCTCGTCGGTGCCGGGATCGCGGCGACCGCGGCGATCGGTCTGAGCCGGGTCTATCTCGGAGTCCACTACCTCAGCGATGTCACGGCAGGATGGGGATTCGGGGCCTTCTGGTTTGCTTTTTTCGCCCTGTTCGCTCTTGTGACCTCTCAGTTGCGTAAAACTTGACCGGATGCCGGACTTCCTGAGCGACATCCCGAACAACGCCCTCTTCTTCGGCGCGGCCTTCCTGATCAGCCTGGTCGCCTTCGTGTTCCTGATCTTCATCCCGGCTTTGAAGTCATTCGGCCGGTGGCCGGAGAAGATGGCGGCCGGGTTCCTCTCCCTTTTCATCTTCGGGGCGCTGGTGACGGTCGGGGTGGTCGGAGGCATGGCCTACGTCTTCTTCTCCAGCGACGTCTCGGGAATCCTTCCCTGGGCCACGGGATGACCGGCGGCAGTTCCGAGGTCGGCTTGAGCGGAGCCGCAAGGCTTGCCGAGGTCGTGAGCTCCGGTCGCGGCCCGACCGGCCTCGCACGGGCAGCCTCGGAGGTCTTCGACTGCCCGGTCTGCCTGCTCGACAGATCGGGCATCGTCCTCGCCGTGGCCGGTGCGACCCGCGACCAGGAGGCTCGCCTCTCGGAAGGGGGAGAGGGCGTCAGCACGATTGAGCTCGGGATCGGTGACGAGGTGGTGGGGGAGGCCCGTCTGCTCTCGGCCGATCCCGATGGTGATCTCCTTGCGACCCTGACGGCTCTGGCCGCGCTCGAGGTGGAGCGAACCAGGTCGGCGACCTGGGGCAACGAGGAACAGGCAGAGCGCCTCGTTTCGAGCCTGATGGAGGAGTCGGTCGCCGATCTCGGTGCCCTCGTCGATGAAGCCGAGGAGATCGGGTGCGAACTCTCGAGGGGCGCGGGCTTTCTCATGCTGAAGGCCCACCCGGGTTCGGCTCAGGAGTCCGACTGGCGCTCCAGGGTCCTCGACCTCGTCCTCAGGACCGCCCGCAATGCGGCGCCGGGAACGATCGCCGCGCTCGAGGACGATCCCGAGGCGTCCGTGGTCGGTGTCCTGGTGCCCTGCCAGGACGAAGCGAGACTGCTCAAGGTTCAGGAGGTGCTCGATCGCGAGCTTCCCAGATCGCTGGGCGGCTTCGGAGTGGTCATCTCCAGGTCCCGACATGCGGTCGAGCCCGAGGAGATTCCGAGGGCATCCTCGGAGGCCCGTCTGGCACTGAACGTCGGGGTTGCCGAGGGGCGTTCACCGATTGCCTTCGAGGAGACCGGCGCCTACAGGCTCCTGCTGGGTACCTCCCAGGAGGAGCTGCGGAGCTTCTACTCGGAGACGGTCGAACCACTGGTCCTCTACGACGAGCAGTACGAGACGGATCTCGTCACGACCGTCGAGGCCTATCTCGACAGTGATGCGAACGTGCCCGCGACCGCCAAGAAACTCTTCACCCACCGCCACACGATCAGGTACCGGCTCGAGCGGATCAGGGACCTGTCGGGGCACGACGCCACAGCGACAGAGGGCCGTGAGCGCCTCGGACTCGGGATCAAGGCGATGCGGGTCCTCGGGATTGCGCCCCCGAGGAGCCGTTCCCGCGAGACCGGCAAACAGCAGTAGCCCCCCGGCACTACGCCGGGGTCAGGCCTTTCCCGACCCCGGTATCGAGCTGGCTCAGCGGACCCGGCCGGTCACTACCGATGAGCCCGCCCCGACTCCGCGCGCCCTGGTCCTGACATTCAGAGACACCCTCTTCGGAGCAGACGAATCCCGAAGGGCCGCCCGAGCCGATCCGGTGAGGGGCAGGCTGACCGTGGCATTTCCCCCCGGGGCGATCAGAACTCCGGAGCGACTGCCGACCTTGACCTGCTTGCCCCCGATCCTGCCGGAGACATCGATGGTCGCGGCACCGCAGCTGTATGCGGTCGCGGGGCAGGCCATGGTCAGCTTCACCGTCTTGCCCGTGAGCATCGCCTTGCCCACCCGCAGTGCAGCGGCGCTGTAGTCGGAGGAGAGCGCATAGCCAGCAGGTACGGTCTTCGGCAGCGGCGGCTTCACCTGGCCTCCCGCTGCGCCGGGCCTCTCCATGACAGGGAGCCTGAACTCGAGGTTCGAAATCTCGATGTCCTCCTGATCGTTCGAGGCCCTGAAGGAGCTCGCGATCTCGGCTCCGAAACCGGCGTCATCACCGGCCACGAGCTGCAGCTTCAGCTGCATTCCGGCTGCGAACCGGTAGGCGTTCCCGTTGAGCTGGAACACCTGTCGACCGGTGGCATTCGGGCGGTAGACGCCCCTGGCGACGAGACGGTGGAGTCCGTCCGTCCCGACCTCGAGGAGGCGGGCTGCGATCTGGGAGTCGGGGCCGTTCGAGACCGAGATGTCGGCCTCGACCGTCGGTGCCCCCATCAGGGTGTAGCCGCCCTTCGGGACCTTCGGCAGCGCGTACTCGACGGTCCCGGGCTCGTTGGTGATCGGGGCCTTCGTGCAGGCATCACCGATCACGCCGAAGCTGAGTGCCGTGCCGGTGCTGTTGGAGTCGCGTCCGATGGTCCGGGTCCTTCTGTCCGAGAAACGGATCTCGCCCGGCGCCATCGAGGCCCAGTCGCTTCCGGTGAACGGTCCTCCTGAGGGCGACTCCCACGGGCAGACCTGGGTCTTGACCTCGACCCCGTTGGGAGGGACGTCGCCATCACCGAGCACGTAGTGGTCGAGCCACCTCTGGATCCTCTCGAAGCCCAGGTCCTTGTCGGACGGACGTCCCTGGGCGTTCGGTCCACCGAGCGGTGCCCTGGGGTGGCCGACGTCCGCGAACAGCAGGGACATGTCGGCGCTCGGGTGGGTTGCCTTGGTGCGGTTGTAGTAGCGGAGTGCTTCGGGAAGGGGGAAGAGGTCGTCGGAGTAGCCCTGGGCGATCAGGAGCGGAGCCGGCTTCACCGAGTCGTCGATGTAGTAGGAGGAGTGGAACCTCGTCATCTGGTCGAGGACGAAAGCTGCCCGTGGCCTCTCCGAATAGGTCTCGCCGAGTTCCATCTCGTCCTTCCAGCCCGGGACGTCGAAGGCCGGATCGAGCAGGTCGGTCCCGACAGAGTCGCCCGAGTAGTTGTCACCACTGCCGTAGAGGCCTCTCAGGATTCCGATCTTCATCACTCCGATCGGGTTCGGAGTCGGGGCGAGTTCGGGTCCGAGGTAGGGCTGGTCTACCAGGTATTCGAGCGTCCTTCCGTTGGGCATCAGTGCGTATGCGATGTCGCTCCACGGGACGATCGGCGCTGCGGCCGAGAGTGACATCGGGGTGCCTTCAGGGGACTCCCAGGGTGCATAGGCCCCGTCCTCCTCATCGGGAAGACCGCCGAGCATGATGCGGTTCTGGAGCGATGCAAGGGCCATCGACTTGCCGCCGCCGTAGGAGGCCCCGACGGACGCGATCTTCCCCGGGTCAACGAGGCCTTCATCCACCAGCTGGCCGACGAGGTACTGGGCGTCACGGACCTCGTAACGGGTGTCCATCAGATGAATGAAGCCGTTGGAGCAATCCTCGGATCCCGCCGTCAGCTCCGAAAGGGGCGTGGTCTCCCCGCATGACCGGCCGAAACCACGCTCGGTCATGGTGAACGCGGCGTAACCCAGGTCGTTGAAGAACTTCAGGTAGCCATTGAATCCCTCCTTGCCACCCCCGTAGCCGTGGAAGTACATGACGGTCGGGTAGGGCGGCGGGCCGAAGCTGGCCGCGCTCGGCATCGAGAAGTTGACGTCGATCGGCGTTCCATCGAAGGACCGGACGGTCTTGGAAACTGCGTTTCCGGGCCCCTCGCACCTGACGACGCCGGTCGGACCGTCGGTCTGGCAGGGGACGCTGCCTCCGAGTTCGGGTGCCGTGAACACGTCGAGCGCGGCGGCCTGGGCGACTCCCGTGCATACAGCTCCGGTGAGAAACAGCCCGATTCCGAAAGCCAGAATCCTTCTCATTGAAACGGTTCTCCCTTTCCTTCGAATGGAGTCGGGACCCGGCCTGAGCCGAACCGACCTCTCCCCTTGAACGACAGCTCCCTGACCGTTCATCCAGCCGGAAGGTTACAAGGCCTTTAACACCCCGTCGCGGCCCCGGTTTCGGCCGGCCCGAATCTCTGGAGTCCCTACCTGGTTCCGATCACGGCAAAGCTCGTGTAGCGACCCCTCCAGACCACGGCAGTCCTGAGGGTGCCGCGTGACGTGAAGAAGCGGTTTGCGGTGGCGCTGAGGCGAACGGATGCCCGCCTGGTCGCACCGGGCGCGAGCTCTCCGACGTCTATCACTCCGAACCGCAGCCCCCTGCCCTTGCCGCCGTTGTCAGGGGCCCCCACGAGGCGGAACCGTCCGTCGCAGCGGTAGGAGTCGCGACAGGTCACCGTGATGCGGAGACGCCCATTGGCGACGGTCCCCCTGCCGACCAACCTCGGGCCACCGACAACCCGAACCGACCCCGACTGTCCGAATCCCGGCGCGAGCCGAACTCCCGGGCGATCCGGCAGGACTTTCTTCGCCGGTGTCTTGACCGCTCCACCTGCCGAGCCGGGACTGTCGAGCACCGGAACCCTGAACTCGAGGTCGGAGACCTTCGCCGTTTGCTGATCGTTCGATGGCCTGCCGAAGTTGGCGAGGGTCGTTCCCGAGTAGTCGCCGGGCAGCAGTTCCAGACGGAGGTGGTGGCCCGCCTCGACCTTCCAGCCGTTCGGCTGGAGCTGGAAGACCTGGTGGTCGGAGGTGGCGGCCGGACGCCAGAGCGCCCGGTTGACCAGCGTCTTGATGGTGCCGTCAGGGGAGACGTCGACCAGCCTCGCCGCTATCTGGGAGTTGATGCCCGACTGCGCGATCCGGGCGATCACGGTCGGTGAGCCCATGACCGTGTAGCCGCTGCCCGTCGCGGCGGGAAGGTCGTAGGACGCGACCCCGGACTCGGGTTCGCCCGGTGCCGCGGCGCAGGCACCATCACCGCTGATCGGGTCGAAGGCCTCGGCGACCGTCCTGCTGCCTCCCTCAGGCGAGACGGTGCGGACTCTCCGGCTCGTGAACCTGACCTCGCCCGGTGCAATCGCACCCCAGGTTGGGGCGGTCGCGTCGGTACCGGGGGCGGCGTCGCTCGGGCAGGACTGTGCGTAAGCGGTCACCTCGGAGGCCGGCTTCGAACCGATTCCACCGAGGTAGTAGTCGGCCCACTCGTTCTCGAGCTCTGCCAGGTCGCTCGTCTCGGCACTCTTGTTCTGCCCGCGGGGATGCCCGAAGGAGCCGAAGAAGAGACCGATCTCCTGGTTCGGGTATTCGGACTTCGTCCGGTTGTAGAAGCGGGTCGCCTCGTTGGCCGGGAAGAGGTCGTCGGTGAAGCCGGAAGAGATCAGAAGCGGTGCCGGCGACCTCGAGTGGTCGATGTAGTACGACGAGTGGTTGACGGTGATCTCGTCGATGAGGGTCTGGGCTGCGGCCTGCCCCTGGTAGGGCTCGCCGTTGTTGAGCAGTTCGAACCAGCCGTTGATGTTGCCGGAGAGGTTCTGTCCGGCAGGCAGGTAGTAGCCCGGAGCGCTCGATCCACTTACGTAGAGACCCGTGACATAGGACTGCTTCATCACACCGAACCGGCCGAAGTAGGAGGCATCCCGGATGTAGTCGATGTTGCTCCCGTTGGGGGCCAGCGAGTAAGCGAGGTCGGTCCAGGGGATGTTCGGAAGGGCGACCGCGAGTCCGAGGGGTGTTCCCTCGACCGGGCTCTCCCATGCGGTCAGGCTTCCGTCGGGAAGCATCGTCCTGTCGTTCAGGGCTGCGAGTGCCATCGACATCCCGCCGCCATAGGAGCCTCCGCTGGCACCGATCGCTTCCGGGTCGACGACCCCCTGATCGACCAGCATGCCTGCGAACTCCTGGGCATCCCTTACCTCGTACCGGGTGTCATTGAGGCGAACGAAGCCACCGCTCGGGCAGTCCGGGTCGGCCCCCTGCGACGAGGCCGTGCCGCAGGATTCGTGGAATCCCCGGTTGCTCATGCTGAATACCGCGTAGCCCCGGTCGAGCCAGCGCTGAAGGGACGAAAAGTTGAGCTTGCCTCCGCCATAGCCGTGGAAGACCATCATCAGCGGCCAGGGACCGTCCGGTCCGGACTCCGGTGCCGGAGGGAATGCGACGTTGACGTCGATCGGGACTCCGTCGAAGCTCTCGACCGAGCTCCTCGTCGAGTTGTTTGCGTTGTGCCGGCCGGTGCCGCACCAGCGCTGGCCCGCGTCATTCCCGGGTCCCTGCACCTGGCACACGATCCCCCCGGGGGCTCCGTCATCGAGGTAGGGGTTGTCCCCGAACACGGATGCGATTTCGGCCGAAGCCGTGCCGGCAAAGCCGAGTGAGATCGAAACTGCGACAACTGCGAAGGCGGCCAGACGTTTCAAATTCCCTCCCCTTTTGGTGGGCCACAGACCCACGGATCTCCTCAGAGGAGGCTAGCCGTCGCAGTCCGGCCTGTCAAAAGGCCGTCCCCACCAGACACAACTCCGGGGGGAGGACTCGAACCTCCATTACCGGGACCAAAACCCGGTGGGTTAGCCAGTTACCCCACCCCGGACCGCGCTCCCGACTCTACCGGCCGACCGGCCGACTGCGGCCCGGCGGGTCGGGTGCGGTGGGGACGTCCGGAGCGCGGTTAGAGTGTTCGACATGAACGATCAAACTGCATCTTCGATGGACGGCAATCCGAACTGGGGAGTGTTCACCGCTACGGGCATCCTCTTGATGGTGCTGGGGGCGGCGGCGATCCTCTTCGAGCGGGCCACCAGCTGGTTCGTGACGCTCCTGATCGGGTGGATCCTGATCATCGCTTCCATCTTCATCTTCGGGTCGGCATTCGGGCTCGGGTCGATCGGGCGCGGTCTGTTCAGAGCCCTGGTCGGGGTCGCGGCCCTGGTTGCCGGTCTCTGGCTGGTGCTGAACCCGGGCGAGGGGACCGAGACCCTCACGCTCATCCTGATCTTCTACTTCCTCGTAGCCGGTGTCTTCAGGATCGTGTCCGGGGTGGTCGAGAGGGGTGCTCCCGGGGCGGTTTGGCTCGCGATCAACGGAGTCCTGTCGGTGTTGATCGGATTGATCCTCTGGGTCGACTATCCGCAGTCGGCCGAGTGGGCGATCGGACTCCTCGTCGGAATCGATCTGATCTTCAGCGGCTGGGTCGTGATCCTGCTCGGCCAGCAGGCCAAGAAGGAGCTCTCCGGGGCCTGAGGGCCCGGCCGGGCGACCACACACGAGTTGGCGAGGTTTTCGACAACGGCCCTGATCATGGCCGCGGGGCAGGGTACCCGGATGCGTTCGGATCTCCCGAAGGTCCTGCATCCGGTGTGCGGTCGTCCGATGATCCTTTGGCCCGTGATGGCGGCCTCTGCCGCCGGAGCCGACCGGATCGTCGTCGTGGTCTCACCGGATCGGGACCTCGGTGGCGTGCTTCCGGACGGGGTCGAGACGGTGGTCCAGCCCGAGTCCGACGGGACCGGGGGAGCGGCAAGAGCCGCGATCGAGCAGATCGGGGAGACCGAAGAGGTCGTCGTCCTCTCCGGGGATGTGCCGCTGCTGTCGGCCGAAGTGATCGGGGAGCTGCTGGCCGAGCACCGTCGTCAGGAAGCATCGGCGACCGTCCTCACCGCGATCCTCGACGATCCCGGCTCCTACGGCCGCGTGATCAGGGCGCAGGACGGCTCGATAGAGAAGATCGTCGAAGCCAAGACCGACGGCGACGGCACCCCGGAGGAGCTGGCGGTCCGGGAGATCAACTCCGGCACATATGTCTTCAGGGCCGAAGCGCTGGCCGAGGCACTGCCGGGGCTCGAGAACCACAACTCCCAGGGCGAGTACTACCTGCCTGAAGCCCTGACCGCGATCGGTCGGTCCGGAGGCCGGGTGATCGCCTGGACCTCCGACGATAGAGCCGTGAACATGGGGGTCAATGACCGGGTGGATCTGGCATCGGTCGAGGGCGAAGCCCGGAGGCGGATCGCGAGGGCCCACCAGCTGGCCGGGGTGACGGTGGTCGATCCGGATTCGACATGGATCGACGCCGACGTCACGATCGGCCGGGATGCCAGGATCGAGCCCGGCTGTTCCCTGAGGGGCGCGACCGAGATCGGCGAGGAAGCGGTGATCGGGCCCCTCACCACCGTGACCGACTGCGGGATCGGGGCGAGGTCGAGCGTCGTCCATTCGGTCCTGAACCTGTGCGAAGTGCTCGAGGGTTGCGAGGTCGGGCCCTTCGCCTACCTGAGGCCCGGGGCCCGGCTGGAGGACGGTTCGAAGGCCGGGACCTTCGTCGAGGTCAAGAACTCCGTGCTCGGACCCGGGGCCAAGGTTCCCCACCTGTCCTACGTGGGCGACGCAGACGTCGGAGAGGGCGCGAACCTCGGGGCCGGAACGATCACCGCGAACTACGACGGAATCCGCAAACACCGGACTGTGATCGGTCCGGGCGTCCGGATCGGGGTTGACACGATGCTGGTCGCGCCTGTAACCGTTGGGGCCGAGGCGGTCACCGGAGCCGGAGCCGTGATCAGGGAGGACGTGCCACCCGGCTCACTCTCGGTGAGCGAGAATCTCCAGAGGAACATCGAGGGCTACACGGAGGACCTCGAGGCGCAAGAATCAGAGAAGGATCAGACCGAACGACCGGAGCAAGCATGACCGAGCCGAAGACAGACCTCTCGACGACGATTCCGCACGACTATTCGAAGCGGGCGATGGTGTTCGGGGGCCGGAGCTCTCGTGACCTGGCCGGGAAGATCGCCGACAAGCTCCAGCTCGAGCTCGGCGAGGTAACCCTCAAGACTTTCGCGGACGGGGAGATCTACGGCCGCTACGAAGAGTCGATCAGGGGCGCCGACGTGTTCCTGGTCCAGTCGACCTGTGCCAACGCCGAAACCGGTATGACCCCAAATGACGCCCTCATGGAGCTGATGATCATGGCCGACGCGGCCCAGGGGGCATCGGCTCACAGGATCATCGCCGTGATGCCCTGGTTCGGCTACGCCCGTCAGGACAAGAAGTCTGCACCGAGGGAGCCGATTACGGCAAGGGTCGTGGCCAGGACCCTCGAGGCGGTCGGGATCGACAGGGTTCTGACCATGGATCTCCACGCCGGTCAGATCCAAGGCTTCTTCACGATCCCGGTCGATCACATGACCGCGATGCCGATGCTGACCCAGTGGTTCTCGGACCAGTACCGGGCCGAGGACCTGGTGGTCGTTTCACCGGATGCAGGTCGGGCCAAGGCGGCGAGGAACTTCGCCCGGAAGATCGGGACCGAGTGGGCGATCATGGAGAAGGAGCGCCCTGCGCAACAGGTGGCCGAGATCGGATACGTGGTGGGCGACGTCAAGGACAAGATCGCGATCATCTCCGACGACATGATCGATACGGCCGGGACCCTCTGCGCTGCCGCGAGGACGGTGCTCGACGAGGGCGCCCGAAGCGTGATCGCCTGCGCCACGCACGGCGTCTTCTCCGGCCAGGCCTTCGATCGCCTTCCCTACGAGAAGTCCGGCATCGAGCGAATCGTCGTCACCGACACGATCCCGCTGAGGCCCGGGGCGCCGGACAACATCACCGTCCTCTCGGCTGCCGGAACGCTCGCCGACTCGATCAACCGGATCTTCACCGACGATTCGGTATCCGAGATCTTCGCCGGCGAGAACCAGCTCTTCTGAGTCTTTCCGGACGGGGCCGGACCCGGCTCACGGAACCCGGTCGAGACCGAGCATCCGTGCCAGGCCGTCGTTGAAGATCTGCCGCATTCGTTCCGGCGGGAGCTGCTCGGGATGGGCGTAGCGCTGGATGTTCAGTCCGTCACCGAGTGACCAGATCATCATCAGGATGTCGTCGGTCTCGAGTTCCGTGTCGATCAGGCCCTGCTCCTTGCTCATCTCGATCAGGTCGTGGTACCTGGTCGCCAACCTGGCATCGAGTTCATCGATCTTGGCCCGGGCCGTGTCCGAGTAGGGGGCCTCGAAGACGAAACGGTCGAGCGTCCTCTGGAAGGGGTCGATCTCGACTTCGTCCTGAACGGCCAGGTTGGCCGCCCTCAGCATCTTCCCGAGTGGGTCGTCGGCATCGTCGTCACGATCGAACCCGCGAAGGCTCCAGGCCCGCTCGAAGACCCTCTCGATGATTGCCTCGATCAGGGAATCCCTGGTGCCGAACTCGTAGGTGTAGGTCATGGTCGAGGCTCCGGCTTCCCTGGCAAGGTTCCGGAATGTGCAGGCCTGAAGGCCCCTGTCGGCGATCACCCGGATGGCGATGTCGAGCAACTCCTGCCTGCGCACTGGGTTGCCAGCCGAGCGTCGGAGGTTTGCCTTGCCCGTCGGCCGTCGAGAGGATTCTTTGCCGATTACGAGATCCACTAAAACAGAGGTTACAAACCTGACCCGCCGGTAAGCGGCGGTGACCCGTCAGGCACGTTCCGGCGCAGCCGGTCATCGTGGGCGCGTAGAGTCGTTTCCATGTCGAACGGGACCGGACCCGCAGGCCCGCTGAGGATCGGCCACAAAGGTGCCGATGCCCTGGTGGCCGGCAACACCGTTGCGAGCTTCGAGCGGGCGGTCGAGATCGGTGTCGACCTGATCGAGTTCGACGTCCTCTGGCTTCCTGACGGGCGCCCCGGGACTCCGGCGTCGAGACGGTCGCCCCTAGTGGTGGCTCACGACTGGCATGACGCATCGAGGGCGGACCCACCGACCCTCGAAGAGATTCTCGAGGCCTTCACCCGGCCTCCCCTCGATCAGGTCCGGATCAACCTCGACCTCAAACTTCCGGGGAGGGAGGCAGAGGTCGTGGAGGCCCTCGATGCGACCGGTCTCACAGCACGGGCCTCGGTCTCGACGATGGAGGTCTCCTCGCTCG
Source organism: uncultured Solirubrobacterales bacterium (assembly GCA_903939845.1). Lineage (GTDB taxonomy): Bacteria > Actinomycetota > Thermoleophilia > Solirubrobacterales > 70-9 > 67-14. The sequence continues at coordinate 71,015 of CAJAIJ010000057.1, read as the reverse complement.
AGGTGATCGCCGAACTCGAACCCTCAATCGAACGGGGCTGGACGGTTCCACGAGTCACTCGCGACTGGACGTCGGTCCCTTGGCTGAAGCCGGCGCTCGCTCTCGCGGTAGCGGCCGCCCGCCGCCAGATGCCCGAGTCCGTGGCCAGAGGTCTGCCGGATCTCGGAGTCCACTCGGTCTGGGCGTTCTTCGGTGTGGTCTCACCGGCACTCCTGGCCGTCACCCGGGCAGCCGGCGTCGACCTGAATGTCTGGACGGTCGACGACCCGGCCCGGATTCGGTCGCTTTCGGCCATGGGCGTTTCGGGAATCTGCTCGAACGATCCCCGGCTACTCAACCGGTCCTGAAACCGGATCCGGTCAGATCGTGGTGCCGGCGACCCCGGGGGGCATCCCGCCCCTGGTGCTTACCGCCCCGGCCATCTCTTCCTCGGTGAAGGTTCCGACTGCCCTGTCCTCGGCGACGTAGCGATAGAGCGCCACTCCGAAGATCGTGATCAGGGCCTTGCTCACGACCGCTATGACCGTGAAGGCGATCATGCCGATCACGATCAGGACGACCCCGGGCGCGACCAGGTCGGGTCCGGCGATCAGGTAGATCCCCCCGGCCACCACGAGCATCGCCGGCAGGTAGCCGATCAGGAAGAGGATCACGCCGATCGCAACGGTGCCGGTGATCTGTTCGCCCCACCGGCTCCGGATCAGCTGGGAGCATCGCTTGACCGTCTGGAACCCGCCGGTCCCTTCGATCGCGATGACGGGGATCGCGAGGAAGGTAAGTACGGCCCAGGCCGCTCCGGCCAGCCCGCCCAGGATGATCCCCGCGACTCCGAGGCGGTCCTGCAGGGTCTGGATCACAGTCCCGACCACGGTCGAGATGAAGGCCCAGCCCAGGATTCCCCCGAGGCGGGTTCGGGCATGCGAGATGCCTTCGCCAAAGGTCGGGCTTTCGCCGGCGAGCAACCTGTCGGCGTTGTAGGCGAGGGCGACCGCGAAGAAGATCGCGGTCGAGAGGATGAGCACCAGGCCGATGACGAAGACGATCACCCCGATCACGGTGAGTGCGGTCTGGTCTGCGGCCAGAAGCAGTATTCCGACGACGAAGGTAACGACGGCAAGAAGGATCGCCGCAACCGCGCCGGCAATCGGGAACTGGACCAGGCCCGGGTTTTCCCTGAGGATGCCCCAGCTCTTCTTGGTGAGGCTCCAGCCGTTTCTGATCCTCGTCATCTCTTTCGTTCTCCCAGTCGTTTCTCGTTCGATCGGTTTCGGAACTGGCCCGGAAGTTACCGGTCAGCCCCGTGGTGAACCGGCCACTCCCGGGACCCTCTCGACTCCCATCGACTCGAAGAAATCCCACTCCTGCCTGCCGAGGTCGGTCTCGGGTTCGTCCGCGTAGACCCACTCCCTGATGATCCGGTGCCAGTTCCGCTTTGCCCTGAGCTGTCCGAGCACCGCGACGACTCCGATCTCCATCCGCCTGCCCATCAGCTCCTCGGCCGGCACGGATTCCTGCCGCATCAGCTCGAAGTACTCGGACCTGGGGTCATGAGTTGCCTCGATCATTCGCATGACGACGACCGGGTCGACCTCCACCTCGCGATCTTCCAGATACCAACCGCCGATCGCCCTTACGTGTTCCATCAGCCGTTCGGCGTCGAGCTTGGTCGGGTCCCTCACGAATCCGAGGTCATGAAGCGCCGTCATCAGGTTGCCGGGGTCCCCCGTGGCGGCCGCGTCGATCACCCTCTGCTCCAGCTCGATCTGATCTCGATCGAGCTTCTTGGTCATCCCGAAATCGAGAAAGGCGACTCGGCCGTCTTCCATCAGCAGGTAGTTGCCCGGGTGGGGGTCTGCATTGAAGTGCTGCAGGTGGTAGACGGCTCCGAAGCTACCCCGGAAGACGATCTCGCCGAAACGGTTGCGAGCCTCCTGATCCATTTCCCTGATCTCGTCGAAGCCGATGCCCTCGACGAACTCTGTGACCAGAACCCTGCGGCGCGACAGTCTGGTGATGACGTCGGGAACGTAGATGAACGGGTGACCCTTGTAGGCGCGAGCGAACGAGCGCTGGTTCTGGGCCTCGAGTTCGTAGTCGAGTTCCTCGAGGACCCTCTCCCGGAGCTCCCGGATCACCGATTTGGCGTCGATGCCGGGGGCGATAATCCTCGCCATCCGGACGAGCATCCCGGCATTGCCCAGGTCTGCCTCGAGCGCCTCGGCGATTCCGGGGTACTGGATCTTCACCGCGACCTTCCGGCCGTCGAGCATCTCGGCCCTGTGGACCTGACCGATCGAGGCTGCAGCGAAGGCCTCCCGCTCGAAGGACCCGAAGAGCTCTTCGACCGATTGACCGTCGTATTCCTCGAGCAGCACCTTCTCGACGTCTTCCCAGGGCATGGGAGGTGCTTCGCTCCTGAGCTTCGAGAGGGCCTCCTGATAGGTCTCGCGATATTCCTCAGGGATGAACTCGGTGTCGATGAACGAGGCGAACTGGCCGACCTTCATGGCGGCGCCCTTCATCTGGCCGAGGGTCTCGACCATCTTGGCGGCCGCCTCCATGTGCCTTTGGTCGAGACTTTCCTGCGATTTCTCCTCGCCACGAACGAGATTACGGGCCTTCGTACCGGCGTACTTGGCGCCCTGTCCGCCCAGCACCGAACCGAGTTTTGCGGTCCTCTTCACCCGCCCTTTTGGAATCTTGGATTCGTCGGCCATGCACCAAGGGTAAGACCTTCTCTATTCTCTCCGTTCCTATGTCTTCAGATCGAGCAAACCTCACAGCCCATCCCAGATCCGATTTCGGCTCCCGGAGCAGCCGTCGCCTTCGCCGTTCCGGCCAGGTCCCGGGCGTCGTCTATTCCGATGGAGGCGAGGCGATCGCCTTCCAGGCGGCCGGCAGCGACCTCCGAGTGATCCTCACCGAGGGGCATGCCCTGTTCGACATCGCGATCGAGGGTTCCGATCCCGTCCCGGTCGTGATCAAGGAGCAGCAGCACCATCCCGTCCGGGGTGACCTCCAGCACATCGACCTCCAGAAGGTCCGCCTCGACCGCGCGATCGAGGCCGAAGTCTCGATCGAGCTCCACGGAGCCGATGACGCCCCCGGCGTCAAGCAGGGCGGAGTTCTCGAACACACGCTCAGGGAGGTCACGGTCGAGGCACTTCCGACCGCCATCCCGGACAGCCTCACGATCGATATCTCGGCACTCGAGATCAACGAATCGATCGCACTCGACCGGATCGACCTTCCCGAGGGCGTGGCTCTCGTGGTCGCCGATCCCGGCGAGGTGACCGTCGCAACGATCAGCCCCCCGCGGGTCGAAGAAGAGCCGACTGCGGGCGAGGTCGAGGAAGAGGTCGGCATCGTCGGCGAGGACGAGGGCCAGGCTGGCGCCGAGGGCGAAGCCGAGTCGGCAGAGCCTTCCGCCGAGGATTAGGCCCTGTCCCTCCTCCGGAGGATGACCGGCCGCCCGGGAGAATCCAGCGAGCCGTTTCTGGTCGTCGGGCTCGGGAACCCCGGGCCGCGCTACGAGGGGACCCGCCACAACGTCGGCTTCGAGGTCGTCCGCGAGCTGGGCGATCGCTGGGAGCTCGGCCGGACCCGCGAGAAGTTCAATGGCATCGTGGCCGAAGGCCGGGTCATGCCGGGCGGACCGAAGGTGGTCCTGTTCCAGCCCCTGACCTTCATGAACGAGTCCGGACGGGCGGCAGGCCCGCTCAGGGGTTCGAAACGGATCCCACTGGACAGGGTCATCGTCGTTCATGACGAGATCGACCTCCCGTTCGGTGAGGTCCGTTCGAGGCTCGGCGGCGGTCTGGCCGGGCACAACGGTCTGAAGAGCCTCAAGGCCGGGTTCGGTGACGGTGGCTTCTGGCGGGTCAGGGTCGGCGTCGGTCGTCCCGACTCGACCGATCCCGAGGTCGTCTCGTCCTGGGTTCTCGGCCGGTTCTCGGAGCCGCCCGCCGATGTCGGCGCCCTGATCGATACGGCCGCCCGGGAGAGCGAGAGGCTCGTCCTTCAGCTCGCTTCCGGCGAGGACGGAATCGACATCGAGGACTGAGTGCACCCGATCCGGGGCACGTAAAGAGCAGGAAATACGGAGAAAGGCAGAGAGTTGGAGAAGACGAGATACGAGGTCGACGATGAGGGCGTTGCCCTGATCCAGCTGGATCGGCCGAAGGCCCTGAACGCGATCGACACCGAGATGTTGCGGGAGCTACTCGTTCACCTCGAAAGCGCGAAGGAAGATCCCTCGGTGCGGGTCGTGGTGATGTCTTCGACCGACCACATGGCCTTCTCGGCCGGAGCCGACATCCGCGAGGATCTCGACCGCGAGGGAAAGGTCGAGCGAATGCAGCTTTTCGCCGACCTCTATGACTCGGTGGTCGGCTTTCCGAAGCCGACCCTTGCGTCCTGTCACGGCTACACGGTGGGTGGCGGTGCCGAGATTGCGGTCGGCTGTGACATCCGGGTCGGTGGGTCGAATCTCCAGATGAGGTTCCCCGGAGCCGAACTCGGCGTGCCGGTCGGTCCGGCCCGACTGGTGACCCTGTGCGGCCTTTCTGCCGCCAAGTACCTGTTGATCGGTTCCCAGATGGTCAAGGCCGATGAAGCGCTCAGGATCGGCCTGGTCAACCGGTTGGCCCCGGGGGCGGCGACCGAGAATGCAACCATCGAGTTCGCTCGCAGGATCGCTGCGTTCGAACCCGAGGGCGTGGCCCGGCTCAAGCAGATGCTCCACCGCTGGGATGACATCGAGGGCCGCTCGTCAGACGAAGGCAAAGGTCAGGTCGCCTGGCAGGAGGACGGCCCCGGACTTGGATGACCGAGTCCGGCTCGATCCCGTCGAGTGACGAAGCCCGACTCCCCCTGGCAGGTTTCCTGCTGGAGGAGGCCGGGCCGGCGGCCCTTGCGGCCGAGCTGAGGGGCAGGGATCGGAGCCTGCCCTTCGTGCGGGCGGGGGTGTCGCCTGCGATCAGGCCGGCGCTGGTTGCTGCACTTCTCGAGGAGAGCACCTCTGGACCGGCACTGGTCGTGCTTCCGGACGATCGATCCGCTCGGGCGTTCTCGGCGCTCCTCTCGTCATACGCCGACCGGATCGAGGTGAAGCTCTATCCGTCCCGCGGCACCGGGTATGCGTCCCAGGTGAGCCCGCCGCCTCATCTCACCGGCATGCGCATGGACGCGATCGACTCTCTCGAGAGAGATCGCCGGGAGGCCCCGGTCGTGGTCGCGAGCGCGGTCGCCCTGGCCGAGTCGGTGCCGGACGCAACTCTGAGGCCCTCGGGCTTCGAGATCGAGGTCGGGAGCTCGTTCGACCCGACGGTTCTGGCCGACGACCTTCTCGGAGCCGGCTACGAGCGGGTCGATCAGGTCGTCGAGCGCGGACAGTTCGCCGTGCGGGGAGGGATCCTCGACCTCTACGCGGCGACGGCCGCCCATGCCGTGAGGGTCGACTTCTTCGGTGACGAGATCGAGTCGATCAGGGAGTTCTCGACCTTCACCCAGCGCTCGACCGGGGAGCTCGTCCGACTTTCGATCGCTCCGGCGGCAGAGCTCGATGCCGACCATCGCGAGCTGGCGGCGATGGCGCTGGCCGAGGCCGAAGGGGGCGAGGGGAGTGCAGGAACCCTGGCCGAGGTCCTGCCCGTCGACCAGTTCCGTTCACCGCTCGACCTCGTTCCTGCCGAGACCGACATCTTCCTGATCGGAGTGGAGGAGATCGGGCCGGCCCTGATCGACCACTGGGAGGACGCGATCACGGCGATGCATGCGGAGGATGCAAGCCACCTCTACGTCGACATCAGGGAGGAGCTCGAAGGTCGCGCCATCCTGGGGATCGCCCGGCCGACCGACGAACAGGCCGAAGGGACTTCGACGCTGGAGCCGATCAGGGCCTCGCTTGCCGAGACTCCTGCCCGGAATCCCTCCGAGGCCGAATCGGAGCTCGCGAAGCTGACCGGATCGGGATATCGGGTCGTGATCGCCTTCGACACGATCGGAGAGGCCGAGCGGACCCGGTATGCCTTCGATCGCACCGATGTCTCGGTCGGTCTTGCCAGCGGAATCGGGACCGGCCCCGGGGTAAATCTTGTCGAGGCCCGGATCGCCGAGGGATTCATCTGGCCGAGGGGCAAGCTGGCCGTGTATCCCTGGCGTCGCCTGGTCAACAGGAGGCGTAAGGCCGATCGCGAGGCACCGGGAGAGGTTCGGGGCCGCCTCGCCTTCTCGGAGCTCAGGGTCGGCGACTACGTGGTTCACGAGGATCATGGTGTCGCCAGGTTCGCCGGATTCGAGACCAGAGAGGTCGCAGGGATCACCCGCGACTACCTGCTGCTCGAATACAAGGGCGAAGACCGTGTCTACGCCCCGACCGATCAGCTCGGAAAGCTCTCTCGTTACGCCGGAGGCCTGGCGACCCCGAACCTCTCGGCCCTCGGCGGAAAGAAGTGGCACAACCTCAAGGCGAGGGCCCGCCGGGCCGCCGCCGAGATGGCCGGAGAGCTGGTCAACCTCTACGCCGAACGCCGAACCCGAACCGGCCATGCGTTCAAGGAGGACTCGGAGTGGCTGGCCACGCTCGAGGCCGCCTTTCCTCATCGCGAGACCGCCGACCAGATAGAGGCGATCGAGGCCGTCAAGGCCGACATGGAGTCCGACAGGCCGATGGACCGCCTGATCTGCGGTGACGTCGGCTACGGCAAGACGGAGGTGGCCATCAGAGCTGCGGTCAAGGCCGCATCCGACGGCAAGCAGGTCATCCTGCTGGCCCCGACCACGATCCTGGCCCAACAGCACCTCGGGACCTTTTCGGAGCGCCTGGCCGACCTCCCGTTCCGGGTCGAGGGCATCAGCCGACTGACCCCGCCGGCCGAGTCGAGGAAGATCCTGGCGGCCTGGGAGGAGGGCTCCGTCGACATCCTGATCGGAACCCACCGCCTGCTCTCGAGGGACGTCCGGGCGTCGGAACTCGGGCTGGTCATCGTCGACGAAGAGCAGAGGTTCGGGGTCAAGCAGAAGGAACTGCTCCGGCAGATGAAGCTGAAGGTCGATGTCCTGTCGCTCTCGGCCACCCCGATTCCGAGGACGCTCCAGATGTCGATGGCAGGGCTGAGGGACATCTCGGTGATCGAAACGCCCCCCGAGGGACGGCGACCGGTCAGGACCTACGTGGGACCGTGGGACGAGGGCCTGGTCGAACGGGCAATTCGGCGGGAGGTCGAGAGGGAGGGCCAGATCTTCTTCCTCCACAACCGGGTCGAATCGCTCGATCAGGTGGCCGAGACGCTTCGGTCGATCGTGCCGGGCCTCAGGGTCACGGTCGCTCACGGCCAGATGCCGGAAGGTGACCTCGAGGAGGCCATGCTTACCTTCATGAAGGGCGAGGCCGACGTGCTGGTAGCGACCACGATCATCGAGTCAGGGATCGACATCCCGGCAGCCAACACCCTGATCGTCGACCGTGCCGACCGTCTGGGACTGGCCCAGGCTTACCAGATCCGGGGACGGGTAGGGCGGTCTCGGGAGAAGGCTTTCGCCTATCTGATGTATCCCGACGAAGAGGCCCTGACCAAGGATGCATCCAGTCGTCTGGCCACGCTGGCCGACCACACCGAGCTCGGCTCCGGGTTCCGGATCGCGATGAGGGATCTCGACATAAGGGGAGCCGGCAACCTGCTCGGCGATGAACAGTCCGGCCATGTCGCCGCGGTCGGCTTCGAGCTCTACTGCCAGTTGATCGACGAGGCGGTGGCCGAGATGTCGGGTCGTCCCGAGAGTGAATCCCGGCCCGAACCGGTGAGGCTCGACGTCGACGTCGATGCCTTCCTCCCGGCCACCTGGATCCCTTACGAGGCGGCCAAGATCGACATTCACCGCCGAATCGCATCTGCGACCAGGCCCGGAGAGCTGAAGGCGATCGAGGACGAGGCCGTCGACCGGTTCGGGCCGATGCCACCTGAGGCCGCCAACCTGATCGCCCTTCAGGGGGCCCGTCTGGATCTGGCCATGGTCGGGGTCGAGGCAGTCCGGATCTCAGGCGGACGAATCATCCTGAGCGGAGTTCGGATCGACTCCGAGGCATCGGCTTCGGTCACGTCCGCGGTTCCGGGAGCGATCTACGACTGGAAGGCAAACGAGTTGACGCTGAAGTCCGACGACGGACCGGAAGCCGCCTTGAGGGCGGTCCAGGCGCTCGCAGGGGCCCTCAAAGAGGTCGGTGCGGGTATGCTGCCTGACCGGTAGGTGAAGTTTCGACCGGGGTTGCCCGAGGAGGATTTTCTGGATGAGCAGCACGCGTAAGATCGGCCTGATCGGTTTCGGAGCACTCCTGGTCCTGCTTTTTGCCGGATTCGCGATCACAGGTGGGATCGGTAACCCTTCCGTTCCCGAGGGCGACGTAGCCCTGGTCGAAGAAGTTCCAGACGACATCGGCAACATCTCCCAGAAGGATTACGACATCGCCTTCCGCCAGGCCTGGAAGCGAAGCGGTCTCCAGTCGGCCCCGGCCAGGGAGGATGCCCAGTACGAGCAGATCAGAGAGGCCGCGATGAACGACCTCCTGGATCAGGCCTGGCTGACAGGTGAGGCCTCGGAGCTGGGAGTGACGGCATCCGACCGTGAGGTCGAGAACCAGTTCAGGTCGATCCGTGATGACCAGTTCCCCAGCGAGGCCGCCTACAACAAGTTTCTGAAGGACAGCGGGTTCACCAACGAGCAGGTCCTCGACCGCGTCCGGCTCCAGGTCCTGAGCACCAAGATCGAGGAGAAGATCCGGGACGACGTTCCGCCTGCCAGTGAAAGTGAGATCGAGGAGGCATACGAGGAGTCGATCGACGCGTACACGACCCCCGAGAGCCGCGACATCCTCCTGATCGTTACCTCCGGCAAGAAGTCGACCGAGGCCGTGGAGAAGGCGCTCGCGGCCGACGACAGCGACAAGTCGTTCAAGAAGCTCGCCCGCGAGTACTCGGTCAACCCGAGCAAGAGCCAGGGCGGCGAGACGGTCGCCTCCGAGGGCAGCTTCCCCGACCCGGCAGGTCCGGCCATCATGGAGGCCGAGGAAGGCCAGACCGAGGGTCCGATCGCGGTCGAGAATGAGAACTACTTCTTCAAGGTGACCAAGATCAACCCGGAGGAGACGCAAGAGCTCTCCGAGGTCGAGGAGCAGATCAAGCAGCAGATCCTCCCGACCAAGGAGCAGGAAGCCCTCAGCGCCTTCGTCACCGACTACAACGCCAAGTGGCGTTCCAGGACGTTCTGTGCAGAGGACTATCTGGTGGCCAGGTGCCAGAACTTCGAGGGCGACGGAAGGAACCCCGCTGCCGACCCGGCCTGCTTCGAAGATGACGCCGGTGATTCGGATCGCGAGCTGCCCCTGTCCTGTCCGGCTGCGGTTACGGCGAATGCACCGATCGCTCCCGGAGGGGATGCCGCTGCCCCGGCGAACCCCCTGGGCGGAGCCGCCCCCGTCTCGCCGCCCCAGAGGCCCATACCTCCGGGCGGCAAGGCTGCTGCCCCGACAGGGGCACCGGCCGGCGGCACGATCCCGATCGGCTGAGCCACAGTCTCCCCGTCCTGAACCGATGACCGGAAAGGGCGAACCTGACCGGGATCTGGCCGAAGCCCTCGCTCGGCTCGACGAGGTGACCCGGACGCTCAGGTCCGAGTGCCCCTGGGACCGCGAGCAGGACGCACGGTCGATCGTCCCCCATACGGTCGAAGAGGCCTTCGAGCTGGCCGAGGCCGTCGCCGAAGGCGATGATCCGGCGATTCGAGACGAGCTGGGCGACGTTCTGTTCCAGGTCGTCTTCCTGTCGTTGCTCATGGAGGAACGGGGAGAGGGCGACCTCGCGTCGATCACCGATCAGCTCACGGCGAAGTTGATCCGCCGCCACCCACACGTCTACCCCCCGGAGGACGAAGGATCGGGGGAGAGTGGCCCTTCGGGATCCGGCATCGAGACGGCCGAGGACGTCAGGAAGCAGTGGGACGTGATCAAACGGGACGTCGAAGGCAGGTCGTCCAGCCGTGACTGGCGGAAGCCCGGCCTGCCGGCGCTGATCTACGCGACCAAGGTCCAGTGGAAGCTCGACCCGTCCGATCGACCGGCCAACTCCCAGGCCGGGAACCCCGATCTCGCCGCCGACGAGGTCGAGATCGGCGAGGCGATCTGGGAGATCGTCGAGCGCGCAAGGGGGCTGGGGGTCGATCCCGAGCTGGCGCTGAGACGGCTCGCAGAGTCCCGGGCTCCCCGGCCCGACGGTCAGGAATAGAATGACGGCCCGATGAGCGCAATAGATCTCGTAAATGCACGCCAGATAATCGATTCCAGAGGCAACCCGACGGTGGAGGTGGAAGTCACCCTCCAGGAGGGCGAGACCGGAAGGGCCGCAGTCCCCTCGGGTGCGTCGACCGGCGAGTTCGAGGCGGTCGAGCTGAGAGACGGTGGTCAGGAGTGGGGCGGAAAAGGGGTCGGCAGGGCCGTCGCCAACGTCAACGGAGAGATCAACGACGCGCTGTCCGGCTTCGATGCCACCGACCAGGCAGGACTGGACCAGAGGCTGATCGAACTCGACGGGACTCCTGACAAGTCGCGACTCGGGGCGAACGCGATCCTCGGGGTCTCCCTGGCGGCTGCCAAGGCAGGTGCCGCACTCGAGAGACGTCCGCTCTACCAATATCTCGGACTCCTGTTCGATCGAGGTCAGGCCGACCTGCTCCCGGTTCCGATGATGAACGTCCTGAACGGCGGAGCACACGCCGACAACTCGGTGGACTTCCAGGAGTTCATGGTCGTCCCGGCCGGGTTCGAGACCTTTTCCGAGTCCCTCAGGGCCGGCGTCGAGGTATTCCACGCCCTGAAGAGCATCCTCGGTGGCAAGGACATGGCCACTTCGGTCGGGGACGAAGGAGGGTTCGCCCCGGACCTGTCCTCGAACGAGCAGGCCCTCGAGATTCTGGTCGAGGCGATAGGGGCCGCCGGCTACAGCCCGGGCGACGACGTCTTCATCGCCCTCGATCCTGCCACCAGTGAGATCTTCGAGGCCGGAACCTATGACCTCGCTCACGAGGGAAGGAAACTCGATTCCGAGGGGATGGCGGCCTACTGGTCGGACGTCGCCGACCGTTTCCCGATCGTCTCGATCGAGGACGGAATGGACGAGGAGGATTGGGACGGCTGGAAGCACCTGACCGAGCGGATCGGGGACGGGGTGCAGCTCGTCGGTGACGACCTCTTCGTCACCAATCCCGAGAGGTTGGGCCGTGGAATCGAGCTCGGCGTCGGTAATTCGATCCTGGTCAAGGTCAACCAGATCGGCACCCTCACCGAGACCTTCGAGGCCGTGAGAATGGCACAGGACGCGGGCTACACCGCGGTGCTCTCCCACCGCTCCGGAGAGACCGAGGACACCACCATCGCCGACCTCGCCGTCGCGACTTCCGCCGGGCAGATCAAGACGGGCGCACCTTCGAGGTCGGACCGGGTCGCCAAGTACAACCGTCTGCTGAGGATCGAGGACGAGCTCGGCCCCCGCGCCCGCTTCGGCGGGAAGTCGGTCTTCTCCCGGCTTTCGTGAAGGAAACCAGCCGTCTTCGTGGAAGACGGCAAGATGGCAGCGAGTGCCGATGCGGGTCGTCGACGCCCGCCCTCGAAACGACCGAAGAGAAGGATTGCCCGGCGCCGCGATGCCGGGCTCGCCGGCAGCGGCCGGATACGGTGGGACAGGGTCGGCCGGATCGGCTTCCTGCTCCTGGTCGCCGTTCTTCTCATCTCTTACATCGGACCCCTGATCGACCTCACCCAGTCCTATCGACTTGCCGGCTCGACCCGGGCCGAGCTGCAGAAGGTGACGGCGGAGCACGAGGACCTCGAACGCCGAACGAAGCACCTCCAGAGCGAGATGGTGCTCGAGCGCGAGGCCCGTCGTCAGGGGATGGTCATCCCGGGGGAGCAGCCCTACGTGGTGAACGGGCTGGACCGCTGACCGAAGGTCGCTCGCCGTCCCCGTGCATGAAGGGAATGTGACGGTGACCGTGATCGAGTTCTACGCCGGGATCGTCCTCCTCGCTGCCGTCCTCGGCGGTGCGTTCTTCTCGGCCGATCGATTGCGACGCCACCTCCTCCCGGACTGGGTCGGACCACCCGGCCTGCTGGTCTCCCTTCTGCTCGCGGTCTTCCTTGTCGTCTCCATCTCGATCGTCCTCGGGGTCATCGGTGTCCTCTCGGGTTGGACCCTCCTTCTGGTGTTCGGACTGCTCACGCTGGTCACCTGGCTTCGGGTCCACCCTCGGCCGACCGGAGAGGACGGGCCTCCCTCCGGGACTCCGATCCCCTCGTGGGGAATCGTCCTCGCCGTCCTCGTCGTCGCGGCCACGGTCGGCCAGTGGGCAAGCTTCGCCTCCTACGCCTTCGACGAAGGCATCACCAATTTCGATTCGGTCTGGTACCACCTGCCCTTCTCCGCCGAGTTCGCCCGGACCGGTTCCGTCCTCTCCGTCTATCGCCCGGAGACGGTCTTCGTCAACTGGCTGTATCCGCTCAATTCGGAGGTCCTTCACACGGTCGGAATGGTCACGACCGGCCGAGACTTCCCGTCACTGGTGGTCAACATGGGCTGGCTCGGGCTGGCCCTGCTCGCGGCGTGGGTGGCGGGCCGGCCCTGGGGGCGCTCGCACCTGACCACGATCGCAGTCTGCGTCGCGCTCTCGGCCCATACGCTCGTCGTCAGGGAGCCCGGCAGCGCCAAGAACGACATCATGGCGATCGCCTTGATCCTCTCGGCACTGGCGGTCCTGGTCAACGCGGCCGCAGCGGCCCGGCCCGGTCAGGGACGGCTCGGTCCGGGGTGGCCCGTCGCGGTTGCCGGCCTCGCTCTCGGACTGGCAGCCGGAACCAAGGTCACGGCACTTCCGCCTGCCGTTCTCATCGCTCTGGCGACGGTGGTCGCTGCAGCCGCCGGTAGCCGCCTCCGGGTGGCCGGTGCGGTTCTGGGCGGTGCGGTCGCGGGTGGTGGCTTCTGGTACCTGCGGAACCTGATCGTCGCCGGTAACCCCCTGCCACAGCTCAGGGAGCTCGGGCCTCTGTCGCTCCCGGGTCCGGATCGCCTTCAGGAGGGCCGGCCTGACTTCACGGTTTTCGATTACCTCGGTGACGGGACCGTATGGTCGGACTTCTTCCTGCCGGGGCTAGATCGGGCTCTGGGCCCCCTCTGGCCACTGCTGTTCGCCGTCTTCGTGATCGGGGTCCTGCTGGTCGTAGCCCGGCCCCCCGGGCCTACGGTCAGGCTGCTGGCCCTGGCGACCCTCGGGTCGGCGGCCGCCTACCTCTTCACCCCGCTCTCTGCAGCCGGTGAGGCCGGTTCGCCGACCGCCTTCGGAATCAATCTGAGGTTCCTCTCACCGGCACTGGCCGCCGGGCTGGTCCTCGTCCCGCTAGCCGGGCCGCTGCGAGGCCGAAAGGCCACCGTAGTTCTGGGACTCATCCTCCTGGTCCTGTTCGTGTTCGGATCGAGGATGGACGCCCTCTACGGCCTGTCCGGCAGGTTCTTCGGGCTCTTCGTCGCGGCGGTCTTCGTCCTCGGGCCGGCGATCGCCTGGGCCAACCGGGAGAGAATCTCGCGGATCGTCGGAGGTCGAAGGCCGTCCGCAGTGATCGGTGTAGCGCTCGGTGCGGCCACCCTCCTGATCGCCTGGCCCCTCGGGGACCATTACTTCGATTCGCGCTACCGGGATTTCGAGCCGGAACTCGGAATGACCGAGCCGTATCGGTGGGCCGACTCGACCCGGGACGAGTCGATCGCCCTGGCCGGGACCACGGCCGGCTTCCGGGGCTACGGGTTCTTCGGCCCGGAACTCGACAACACGGTCCGTTATGTGGGGCGGGATGCTCCACGCGGCGGTTTCGACGTGATCTCGGAGTGCGCCGCCTTCCGGAGGGAGGTCAACCGGACCGGCGCTCGCTTTCTGGTGGTGTCTCCCTTCCTCGAGTTCGACCCGACGGGCCCTCCCGACGACCCCAATGAGGCGAAGTGGCTGTTCGAGCGGGACGGTCTGCAGCGGGTCGCCGGACGGCCTCCGGTCGTGGTCTACGAGCTCGGGGGACCGTTGGACCCCTCCCTCTGCCGGGGAAGGCCTGACCTGCGGCTGGAGGCACCCGGTCTGGTCTCGCCCTGAGCCCACCGGCCGGTCGAAGCTGCCAACATCGTCCGGGTGGAAGGTTCCTACCCGCTAGACAACGCCCTCTTCGGGTGGGAGACAGGTGCCGAGCACCTGCGCAGGCTCGAGGACGCCGGGCGAGGCGAGGTCGCCCTCGAGGTGGTCGAGTCGGTCAGGGACGGCCTGCGACGGCGGCTGGGTGCGACTTTCACGGCAGGTGATCTGGCCGACCTCTACGGGGCAGGAACCGATTGGGCCCGGGGGTTGCCCGGTGTGGACCCCGGCCGAGGCGACGTCCAGGAACTGGTGGATGCTGCGTTCTGGCTGCATCTACAGACGGCCAGAGATTTCGCGGGTGGCCGCCGCATAGAGGTGGAGGACTGAACTTTCAGGTCTCCGTCGGCCCTGGGCCGGGGAGAGGGGGAGATCGGGTCAGTCCGACTCGACGCGCCGGATCACGATCCGGTCTTCCTCGACCGTGACCTTGACCTCGCGGTTGCCTGCCCAGTTGTCGCGATAGGCAGGAATGTCCTGGACGGCCGGGTCGAGCCACAGTCCGTAGCCCTCCTCGCCGTGGTCGAAGGTCCCTTCGAGTTCGTTCGACCCGCCCCGTCCGCGTCCGCGGCGCCTGCGCCGGCGGCGACGGGGTCGTCCTTCGGCCTCTTCACCGTCGGTCTCGGTCTCCTCCTCGTCGACGGTCTCGGCCTCTTCTTCGACTTCGACTTCTTCCACGGACTCGGCGAGTGCCTCCTCCTCGGCCGCGGCGGCCTCGATCTCTGCCTCGATCTCGTCGCGGAGGTCGGCGTCGAGGGAGCCGGTGTCGTCCTCGCCCGGAGCGAGATCGTGCTGACGGCGAAACTCCCTGAGCTCGGAAGTGCTCACATCGAGCTGGTGGGCGATCCAGGCGTCGGTCCGGCCTTCACGCACCCAGGCGCGGATCTGGTTCATCTGTGGTCGTAGAGACTTTCTGGCCATGGCTGATCATTGAGTCTATGCGAGAGTCTCGGGGGCGTGTCGGGACGTCCGGTTCCGACCGGCAGAGGCTTCGAATCAGGGGGCCGGCACCGACACAGAGAGGGGTCGGTTGGGTATTCTGGCCGATGTCGGAGCTCTCCAACGGTAGTTGCAATCAGTCGGTTCCGATATCATGTAGTCAAATCTAGGTATGCGGCTGTTGACCGGCCTCGCGCAGATCCAGGAAGGATTGGCCGCGAAGGCGGAAGTAGGTCGCCCGGCCTCGGATTCGAAACGGAATACGAAACAGGGGAAGGTACGAATGTTGGTTCTAACGAGAAAGTCCGAGGAAAGCATCATCATCGGCGATGACGTCGAGGTGATGGTTCTGGGTGTCTCCGGCGACAAGGTCCGGATCGGCATCACTGCGCCTCGCGAGGTCGAGGTCTTCCGCAAGGAAGTCAAGGACTCCCGCAGCGACACCGCAGAAGACGAAGAGGCCTGAGGTTTACCCTTCCGGCTGCGCCTGACCGGCAGTCGGAAGTGGAAAGGTTCGTAACGAGAACGTCCGGGGTCAGCCGGCGATCATCGTCAGCGCTTCGAACATCGCGACGGTGACCACCACGACGGTGACCGTGAGGCAGACGGCCAGGACGCTGAACCTGACCTTGCCCTCCTGCTGGCTGCGCTCTGCCCGGCGGACGTGAGAGCGGGCAACGGCCCTCCTGCGGAGCTGTTCACGACGCTTCTGCTCCAGCATCTTCTGCCGTTCGAAGGCGGCTTCGAACTGATTGAGGCTCTGTCGCATCTTGAGGGCCATGGGAGTTTCGATAGTGCTTGCCGAGGGGAGTTTCAGAGGGTAGAAGCTGCGGGCGGGGCGTTTTCGCCCCATTCGCTTTTTCGACCGTAGCAGAACCGGGGCCGGGGGGCCAAGTCAGCAGGCCGTGCCGCTACTCCCGAACCGCCGGTCTGCACGCTGCTCCAGAGCCGAAAAACGGTCTGCATACCGGTCATTCGGCGGAATGGTGAGGGTTTCTGCGAGGCCTCGCCTCAGGAGGGCGGCGTTCAGTAGGCGGCCATCGACCCTTACATAGGCCAGGATCCGGTCGTACTTGTCCCGTAGCTCCTCGTCGAACTCGAGCGTGACCTTCCTCCCGCTCTCGAGCCGGCTTTCGTTGAAGTCGGTCGCCCGGATGGCCTTTCTTGCACATCTCCCTAGGTCGTCCGGGTTGTCCCAGTTCATCTCCGGGGTGTCGATCCCGATGTACCGCACGGACTCGGTCCTGCCGTCGACCCTCATCAGGGCGGTGTCGCCGTCTACGACCCGCTCGAACTCGACGGACTTTCGCTCTCCCGGTCGGTAGTCGGCCGTTCCGGTCCGTTCGCATCCGGCCGCTGAACCGAGCGCGACGGTCGAAGTCACGACCATCGCGGCCACCAGCAGATGCCGACCGCTCTGCGTCACCTGGGAAAAGGTCCGGAAGTGACCGTCAGGGAGTGCGGGAGACGTTCGCGAGCAGCGTCTCCTTGATCTTCCCGATGATCTCGAGCGCATCGTTCCACTCGCGCTGCCACACGTTCCGGCCGAAGATCACGCCGGATCCACCGGCCTGCATGACCGAACGGGCGTGACCGAGGACGGTCTCGTCATCGACCTTCGAGCCGCCCGAGAGGACGACCAGAGCCCGGCCAGCCGACTCGACGCACTGGCGCATCGCCTCGTCTGCGGTGACCTCCATCTCGTTGTAGGGAGGCTGGGCATCCCGGTCCTTCTCGGGGTTGATCGTCGGCATGTTGATCTTGACCACGTCGGCGCCCATTTCCATCGCGAGCCGTGCCGCGTAGTCGATCGCGTAGAAGGAGGTGGCGCCGCCCTTGGCGTCGATCGCCTCGCCCCTTGGGTAGGACCAGATCACCAATGGCATGCCGAAACGGTCGCAGTCCTCACGGACCTCCCGAAGCTGGGCCAGATCCTCGTCCTGACGGGGTGATCCTACGTAGAGCGTGTAGCCGATGGCATCGGCGCCGAGACGGACAGCGTCCTCGACCGAGGCGTTGCAGGCCGAAAAGGCGTGAGCAGAAGACGGGATGTCGGTCTTGGCGTTGACCTTGAGGATGAGGGGAACCTGTCCGGCGTAGTCGGGGTAGTACTTCTCGGCCATACCGATCTGGCATGCGATTGCCGAATATCCGGCCTCTGCCGCGAGGCGGAACTGGTAGTCCGGGTCCTTGGAGGCCGGATTCGGGAAGAAGTCGCGAGGGCCGTGCTCGATGCCCTGGTCTATCGGCAGCAGCATCAGGGTTCCGTTGCCAGGTCCGAACTCGTAGAGCATCCGGTGGAGCCTTGCCTTCTTTCCGGCCGGCAGCCGCTCCAGCAGGGACTTCTGTTCGGTGACGCTTCCGGCTTCCATCTCGTTCTCGCTCCTCGTCGGTCTCTTGGGGTTCTCAGTTGCCTTTTCAGTATGCCACCGGCAGGGCGACTACGCCGGGGCGGCTATCCTCGGTCACCGAGATCGAGCCATGGAGGAAACCGAACTACAGGTCGTCTGCAAATCCTGCGGCAGCGAGGTCAGCCCGTATGTGACCGAGTGCCCGTATTGCGGGGCGCGGATCAGGAAGAGGGCACCCCAGCTGGAGCGCAAGGGGGAGGGCCTGGAGGCCAGACCTTCAGCGAGGCAGCGGCTGCGTGGGATGAGGCCGAGCCTCCCCGACTACTCGGGGCGGCCATGGGCCTCGCTGCTACTCGTGATCGTGCCGGCCGTGATGCTGGTCGCCGGCACTCTGCTCGAGCGCGGCGAGGTCGAGATGGGCGCGCTGGTGGTTCCTTCCGAGACCGAGTGGTGGCGATTCATCACGGCCCCGTTCGTTTACGACGATGCCGGCCTCCTGTTCGCGATCGCTCTGGTGACACTGCTCTTCGGCCCCGGCCTGGAGGAGCGGTTGGGCACCTTCCCGACCCTGGTCCTGCTGATGGCCTGCGGATCACTCGGGCTGCTCGGGGCCTTTGCGATCGAAGACCAAAGGGGAGCAGAGACCGTTCTGGCCGCCGGCAACGGGCTGGCGCTCGGCGCGGTCGCCGCCTGGTGGGTTACCGCGAAGGCCGATCACTCCGGCACTGGCGGGGATCTCGACTGGATTCCGGTCGCCATCGCTGCCATCGCGATAGTCCTGCTGCCGCTCTTTGCTTTCGGAGTAAGCCCTTGGGCCGCACCGATCGGAGGCGCAGTCGGAGCGATCGCCGGTCTCGCCGGAAGGAGGGCGGCCCGTTGAGCGTGGATCCCACAGAAGGTCCTGAATCGGCCTCTGACGACCTCCTCCGGGCCGCGATCGAGAGGATCAGGTCAGGGGAGAGGCTGGCCGAGGCCGAGAGGGTGATCGCCTCGGTCGCACCCGAACTAAGGACCCTGCTGGCAGAGGCCCTGGACAGCGGCGGCTGGTTCGGCGAACCGCATGAAGCCGAGACCCTGAAGGTCGCGACCATGCCGGACGAGCAGGCCCGGATAGAGGCGCTGAGGTCGCTCCTGACCGAAGAGACAAACATCGGGATGCTGGTCGGCGTCGCGGTAGGCTGGGCGCTCAGAGCGGAGCTGATCGAGGATCCCGGGTCGGAGGAAGACGGCCCCGACGATCACGAGGATCCCGCTCCGGAAGAAGACGACTAGACGGGAGGCAGTAGATGGAACTGAGGTATCACGGGCATTCCTGCTTCGAGCTCTCTGACGGCCAGGCAACCCTTCTGGTCGATCCTTTCCTCGCCCCCAACAACCCTAAGGCTGTCGTCACCGCCGACGATGTCTCGCCGACCCACATCGCCCTCACCCATGGGCACGCCGATCACGTCGCAGACGTGGTCGCGGTGGCGGGCCGGACGGGGGCAGAGTGCGTGGCGATCGTGGAGCTGGCCAACTGGCTCGAGGAGCAGGGAGTCGAGAACCTCCACGACCCCAACCTCGGAGGCACGGTCGCCTTCGACTGGGGCTCGATCAAGCTCGTTCAGGCCTTCCATACCAATACGGCCCCGGGTTCGTCGGAGCATCCCTTCAGTCCGACCTCGGGCGTGACGATCGGGTCCGCAGCCGGGCTGATCATCGAGATGGGGGGCAGGAAGCTCTACGACGCCGGCGACACCTGTCTGTTCGGCGACATGGAGATGATCGGCCGACGCCATGAGGTCGACCTGGCCTTTCTTCCGATCGGAGGTCACTACACGATGGATCGCCACGACGCGGTCTATGCGGCCGAGCTGACCGGCGCCAGGCGGGTCGTCCCGATCCACTTCAACACCTTCCCGGCGATCGAGACCGATGTCGCGGCCTTCGCTGCCGATCTCGAAGACAGAGGCATCGAACCTCTGGTGCTCGAACCCGGGGAGACCAGAGAGATCTAGGTCCCCGGGCCGGGCCGGGCCGTCCCGACCCGATAGCGGTAGGTAGTCGGGTCAGCCGTCGGTGGGGACGACCGGCGCTGCCGCGTTCTGGACCGGGGCCGGCTCGATCGGGGCCGGAGGCGTGACCTCGGAGCCGTCGGTCGGCGGGACCGGAGTCGGTTCCTCCATTGGCGGTGCGATCGGTTCGGATGTCGGCGGGAGGTCGACGGCCGAACCCTCGAGCGAAGATCCATCCGAAGCCCCTGCCTGCGAGACCTCGACTCCGCCATCCTCGACCACCGGGGCTGATGCCGGTTCGGGGGCGGGGAGCGTCTCTGCGACCGGAGCTACGTCACCTTCGACCGGGACGTTCATCACGACGATCGGTGCCTCATCGGAAGCGTCCGTCGCCGTCGGATCACCCGGGACCGCCCCGGGCGAAGGCTTGTCGGCGGTCCTGCCGGCGATCGTCCTGTCGGGATCACCGGTGGTGACAGTCCGCTGGACCTCGACTGCGCCGGCGGTAATGACGGCGGCCGTAACGACACCGGCCACTGCCTTGAAGCCGACGGCGCTAGTCAGGGCTCCGATTCCCGAGGCCGCTCCGGCCGTGCCGGCTGCGGCACCGGCCACTCCGGCCCCTCCGGCAGCGGCGCCTGCTGCGCCCGAGGCGGCGCCTCCCGCTGCGCCTCCGGCCGTGCTGGCCCCTCCGAAACCGATCTTGGCCGCGAGCGCGGCCTTGAGGGCGAGGATGGGACCGACCGGCATGATCATCGCCAGAACCTTCGAGTCGGATCTGAGCTGCTTCCTGAAATCTGCACAGCCTTCGCAGTCACGGACGTGCTTGCGAACCGGGCCAGACACCTTGGTCAGGCCCTCGGCGGCCTCGGCCAGCTCGACCTTCACTTCGCCACAGGTCAGCATGCGGGCCTGGCTGGCCTCGGCCAGAGAGATCCGGGCCCGGACCAGGAGGGACTTGACCGAGGGGACGGTCGTCTCCATCGCCTCGGCGATCTCCTCGTAGCTCATCGCGTCGATCTCTCGCAGCAGTAGAGCAGCGCGCTGGGTTTCGGGAAGCTTCGATACGTCCGTCAGCAGCTGCCTGAACTCTTCGCGGTTCTGGACTTTCTCCGCGGTGGAGCCGGCTGCCACCATCGGGACCATGTCCATCGACTCCTGACAGTCGGCCTTCGGCTTGCGGAGGTGGTTGAGAGAGCGGTTGCGGGCGATCCGGTAGAGCCAGGGGCGGAGGTTGATCTCGCGGTTGTCGGCGATCATCGCCTTGTAGGCATTGACGAAGACCTCCTGAAGCACGTCCTCTGCATCTTCGGTCGAACCGACCATCTGACGGCAGAAGCCGAGCAGTCGGCCCTGGTAGCGATCGACGATCACGTCGAAGGCTCCGGGGTTCCCGGACCTGACGAGGGCGATGAGCTGTTCATCCCCCTTCATCTTGAGCAGGGGCGAACGCCTGGTAAGGAGTCCTCTCTGTGCGGCGGTGCTTAGCGCTGACGCTTCCACGACTCTCCTCGTGACTGGTTGCAGGGTAACTGTAGAACACCGTAGTACCCGAGATGTAGCGGTTCATAAAGATTTGTTTCTGTTTCTCTGAATGCCGCTCTGGGGGCTGGATTCGGACGCCACACCCTCGTTCTCTCCGTCAGGACTTAGGATCGTCGGGCCCGGATGGCGGAACGGTAGACGCGGCGGCCTTAAAAGCCGGTGTCCCGCAAGGGGCGTGCGGGTTCGAATCCCGCTCCGGGCACTGGATCGGCCGGTTCGGTCCTCCAACCGGTAGCCTGCCGTCGATGGCAGGTAGAAGAGATCTCCCGGAGGGGCAGGCTGCATGAGCGCCAACGCACGCCCCCACAGTGGCTGGGTCAAGCTGATCACGTTCCTGGTCGGCCTGTTCGGGATCTTCGCGATCCTGACCAGCTGGCTGGATAGCCAGCTCCTGAACACCGAGCAGTGGGGACAGACCTCGGTCGAGATGCTCCAGAACCCCGAGATCCAATCGGCCGTTGCCGACTATGCGGTCGAAGAGCTCTACGCCAACGTGGACGTCGAGGCCGAGATCAAGAGCTTCCTGCCCACCGACTTCAAGGGCTTCTCGGGGATCGCGGCCGGCGGGCTGAGGCAGGTTGCAGGCCAGGGAGCCCAGCAGGCCCTTGCTCTGCCCCAGATCCAGGACGTCTGGCAGAGGGCAAACGTTGCCGCCCACCAGACCCTGATGGATGTGATCGACAACAAGAGTCAGGTCCTGACCACGGGCAATGGCCAGGTCGACCTGCAGCTGAGACCGCTGATCATCGAAATCGCGGCCCAGATCGGTCTCGCCAAGCAGGCCGAGCAGAACATCCCGGCTTCGGTCGGGTCGGTGAGGATCCTCGACTCCAGTCAGCTCTCCACGGTCCAGACGGTCGCCGGAGCCATTCAGGGCTCGGCCCTCATCTTCTCTCTGGCGGTGGTGCTTTTGATCGGACTTGCGTTGCTGCTCTCGAAGGGTTATCGCTGGATCACCTTCCTGTGGCTGGCCGCAGCACTGATCCTGGCTGCAGCCGTAGTGCTGATAATCCGGGCGGCAGGCAGCGGTTTCGTGGTAGGCCAGCTCGCGCCACCGGACCTCGAGGCCGCTGCAACGGCCGCCTACGGGATAGGGACCGAGCTGCTCAAATCCTTTGCCTGGTCGGTGATCATCGGGGCGATCTTCCTGGTGTTCCTGTCCTGGCTCGCATCGCCCAACTCGGCAGCCCGTTCGAGCCGTGAGCATCTGGCGGTGGCCTTCGGCCGCTACCCCGGCATCAGCTTCGGCCTGCTCGGTCTGGCCGCCCTCGGCTTCCTTCTCTTCGGAGTGAGTGATGCTCGCAGCTTCATCGTCCGCCTGGCGATCGTGATCCTGGTCGGAATCGCGACGGTGATGTTCAGGAAACAGCTGGTCGCGGAATACCCCGATGCCGATTTCTCGTCCCTGGGCGAGTTCCGAACGCGCACGAAGGACAAGTTCAAGGGACTGTGGGACAAGAGGCCACGCGAGATACCTGGCAAGGCAGCGATCGAGCGGCGCAGGGCTGAGGCAGGAAGCCATGCCCGGAAGGGGTCAGAGGCACCTACCGCGGTCGTTCCGAAGACCGGTGGTGAAGGAACCCGGCTGGAGCAGCTCGAAAAGCTCGGGAACCTTCATGAGACCGGAGTCCTGAGCGACGACGAGTTTGCGGCCGAGAAGACCCGCATTCTCGAGCTTCCCGACTGAGCACTCCCGGAGTCAGGCCCCGAGAGAGGCGGCCTCGATCGCACATCCGTAGAGGATGTCGTGCTCCGAGACCAGGATCTCGTCCAGGGAAAAGGACCGCATCACCTCGATCAGGATGACCAGGCCGGCGACCAGTGCCTCGGCCCTGGCCGGATGGAGTCCGGTCACCTCGCGCCTCTCGGAAAGCGGCATCGCGGCCAGGCGTGAAAGCCACTTCTGGGCGACCCCGATCGGGATCGGGTGACCCTCGACGGCCTCCGGATCGTAGGGCTCGAGGGAGAGGTCGACGGCAGCCAGTGACGACGGTGTGCCCGCGACCCCGACGGCCTCATGGATCGCGGGGAGATCTTCCCCTTCGAGCACCTCGGCGATCAGGCGGGCGATGTCGGCCGCCAGGTTCTCGAGTTCGGCCGGATCGGGCGGATCGGAGGTGATGAACCGCTCGGTGTGACGAACCACGCCGGCCTGCATCGAGGTGTGAAAGAGCATGATGTCTCCCTCGCCCACGATCAACTCGGTCGAGCCGCCGCCGATGTCGAGCACGAGGAGGGGATCCGTGTCGGACCGTCCCGATATCGCCCCTCGGTAGGTGAGCCTGGCCTCTTCGTCGCCCGAGATGACGTCTGTGATGAGGTCGAAGCGCTCCCTCAGCTCGGCCGTGAAGGCATCGGCGTTCGAGGCATCCCTGACGGCGCTGGTGGCGACGACCCGGGTCCGGGTGGCTCCGAGCGTCTCGACGAGTTCCAGATATCCGGCTATCGCTTCGCAGACATCCTCGATCGCCTCCGGCGAGAGCGTTCCGGAGTGGTCGACCCCGCGGCCCAGCCTGGTCACTGTCGAGATTCGCTCCACCTCGTCGACACGGTTCCCGGATACGTCGGCGACCAGGATCCGGGTCGAGTTGGTGCCGATGTCGATGATTGCGACCCTTGTCGGATCGGCCGGACTGGGGGAGTCGGAGGGCAAGGCCGGAAGGCTATACCGGTAGCGGTAGATTGGGGATTCAGTCGAGGACGGGCGGTCGGCCCGCCACCCCTGGGGAAAGGAATTCGATGTCGGACAAACTCGATGGGACCGTCGCCCTTGTCACCGGCGCAAGCAGCGGAATAGGCGAGGCGACGGCGATCGCCCTTGCCGGAGAGGGTGCTGCGGTCGCCCTGGTCGCAAGGAGACGGGAGCGGCTGGAGGCGCTGGCCTCGAAGGTCGAAGGGTCGGGCGGGAGGGCCCTGGCGATCGAAGCCGACATCACCGACCAGGAGCAGGCCATCGCGGCGGTCGGGGAGACAGTCGCCGGACTGGGCCGATTGGACATCGTCGTCAACAATGCCGGCGTGATGTTGCTCGGTCCCATGGCAGACGCCCCTTCCGAGGAGTGGGACCGGATGATCGACGTCAACCTGAAGGGCCTGCTCTACATCACCCACGCCGCCATCCCCCACCTGAGGGCGGCGGCGGATGATGCGGCGAGAGGGGTGGCAGATCTGGTCAACATCAGCTCCGTCGCCGGTCGGAAGGCACGGGCCGGAATGGGCGTCTACAACCTGACCAAGCACGGGGTGGGGGCCGTGAGCGAGGCACTCAGGCAGGAGCTCACTACCGAGGGAGTCAGATCGACCCTGATCGAGCCGGGCATCGTCGCGACCGAGCTCACCGACCACATCCGGGACGGTCTCCGTGAGGGCGTCAAGCAGGCGATCGGGGCGATCGAGCCGCTTCAGGCCGAAGACATCGCCGACTCGATCCTCTGGGCGGTGACCCGCCCGAAGCATGTCTCGGTCAACGAGGTCCTGATCCAGCCCACCGAGCAGACCTGGTAGCCGGCGCGATTTCCCTTGCCGCCCAGAGACCCGACAGGGCAGCGGCGAACCGGTGCTAGAATCGCGAGTCCGCCGCGGGGTGGAGCAGTCAGGTAGCTCGTCGGGCTCATAACCCGAAGGTCGCAGGTTCGAATCCTGCCCCCGCTATGGCCGCAAGGCCGACACACCGCCCCCTCTCGCCAGGGGGTTTTGTGTTTTCGGGCGGGCGATGGTGTCGCCCAAGTTACCGCCGCGCCATCAAGGTGGCACGGCCACCGTCGCACTGTCCCGAAAGTGGCCGAGGAACTTGGACGATCGATTCGCCACGGTGCCGAGAGAAAGCCTTCACGAAGCCAAAGGCCACAAGCCCGAAACAGATTGCGGCGAATCAGCGGAATGCCACCCGTTCCACGGGACCCAAAACTGCCGGGAGAGGATGCCCTCAAGAGCCGGAGCCAAGCGGGGATTGGGTCTGCTCAGGGCTTGGCAGGCACCTGCCGTGTGTCGTCGCAGGATAGCTGGACACAAGCAGCCAGCGCTAGGTGCGGTAGATCGCCGGGACCAGTACCCCGTCGGCGGGAGTGCCGTTTTCCGTCGGTCTCTTCGCCGCGGTCGTTTCGGCCCGTATAGGTGGATGGTCGGAGGCGTTCGATGCGCGGGGGCGTGTCCGGAGGCGCTCGTGAACGCGAAGAAATCCTTCACGCTCAGGACGATGCTTTCCGTGTGGATAATCGGGTGGAAGTTCAACTGCTCGGCGTCGCGCAAACGCGTCGGTCATCGGACCACCGAGGGCTTGAGTTTGGTCGGCGATCACGTCGACTGTGTCCTGCAAGCTTTGGAGCAGCATTTGGACGAGCCAAGGTGCTGTGCTGAATCTTTTGTCCCGGTAGGAGATTGAGCGTTCGAGCGCCAGTTTGTTCCACTACAGTTTGTAGTAGATGTTTCCCCTCGATCCGGCGCCGGGCGCCCGCATGGCAGCCCTCTGCGGCGGAAGTGGTGACAAAACCCGGCTGATCCTCGCGACCGTCGGATTCTCTTTAGTGGCCTGGGCTGGACTGAACAGCGACTCACAGGGTGCAGTATCGCCGCAGCAAGAGCTAGATCGGGCGGAAGCCAGGATTGAAAAGGGCAAGGACCGCCAGGGGGTACTGACCACCGAGATCGACTCGATTTCAGGTCAGATCTCTTCCTTGGAAATACAAGTGTCCGGCCTGCGCCAGGAGGAGGCAGCCGCCGAATCAGATCTGGCGAACAAAGAAGCGGAACTCGAAACGGCGATCAGTGAACTTCAACGTTCCGTCCGGGAGCTCAAGGTCCAGCGCCGGCACCTGAATCGGGCATTGATCAGTTTGCGCCGAAATCTGGTTGCGATCTACGTCTCCGGATCTCCGGATCTCACATCGCTTGTTCTGGCCTCATCCGACTACGGGGGACTCATTGCTTCGAGTTCCTACCTGGAGGCGATCCAGAATGAAACCGAAGACTTTGCCGAACGAGTGCGGATCCTTCGAGATCAGGCTCAGGATTCGGTTGAGAGAAACAGGAGCGCCAAAGAAACCATCGAGAAGGCCCGCGATGAGATTGCCCTCAGGGAGCGCGAACTTGAGCTCACCCGGACTTCCCTCGAGGGTCGTCAGGCGAGTCTGGCCTCGGCCCGATCCGACAAGGTGGCCCTGCTGGGTGGCATCGAAGTCGGAATCGAGAAGCAGGAGGGCATCGCAGAAGAGCTCAAGAGTCAGATCCAGGGGACCATCGCCGAGGCATCATCGACCTCCGGCACGGCCAGTCCTTCGGGCACCAAGACGGGAACTGGAAGCATGATTTGGCCGATCGATGGGACCCTGACTTCCCCCTTTGGTCCTCGATGGGGAACAACCCACGAGGGTTTGGATATTTCTGCGCCTGGCGGAACGCCGATCAAGGCTGCGGATTCGGGCACGGTGATCCTGATTCAGTCGGAATCTGAAAGTGGCGGCTATGGAAACTTCACCTGTCTAGACCATGGAGGAGGGCTTTCTACCTGTTACGCCCACCAGTCGGAATTCGGAACTTCTGTCGGCGCTGCGGTGAGTCAGGGTGACGTGATCGGCTATGTCGGAAACACAGGCAACAGCTTCGGTGACCACCTGCATTTCGAGGTACGCGTCGATGGTGTGGCGCAGGACCCGCTCGAATATCTTTGATGCTCAAGCACACCAAGGCTAATCTAAAAGTGAGTCATGCCTAAAATCTGATTTCCTGCCTTAATGAAACAGCGAAATGACCCGGAAGCTCTGGCTGCCCGATCACTGACTCGCAGGAGGCTTCTGCGTCGTGTCGGCCTCACCGCCGCAGCAGGTGGCGCAGGTGTTCTGATCGGTTCGAACACCGCTTCGTCTTCCGGGATGAACCACGGCCAGGAGATGGATGGTTCAAAGTCAGCCGACACCGAAACCATGCTTGCCTCCCACGAAGGCCCCACCTTTCGTGAGGGTGCCAAGGTCGACAATGCCGCCAACGGTTTCGACCCGACCGAGATACTTCGCGATTTCGACTGGGGGACGACCTCCCGACTGCCCAACGGGCAGGTTCTTCGTGAGTGGGAAATCAACGCGGTCGAAAAAGAGATCGAAGTAGCGCCAGGTGTCTACTTTCCGGCCTGGACCTTCGATGGACGCATTCCCGCCCGGACACTTCGGGCAAACGAGGGGGATCGAATCCGGATCGATTTCGGTAACGTCTCCGCGCATCCTCACACGATGCATTTTCATGGCATCCACACGGCGGCGATGGATGGGGTCCCGGGTATCGGCGCCGGTCTGATCCAACCAGGCGAACGCACCATCTACGAGTTCGACGCGGAGCCATTCGGGCTGCACCTGTTCCACTGCCACGCCTTTCCCCTGGCTGAGCACATTGCCCGCGGCATGTACGGCACGTTCATCGTCGATCCGAAGAAGGGAAGGGCGAAGGCAGACGAGATGGTAATGGTCCAGGCCGGATACAACACGACACTCGACGGCCTCGGGAACCAGCTCTATTTCGTGAACGGAATCCCGTTCGCCTATATGCACGAACCGGTCAAGGTCAAGCGCAACCAACTGGTCCGGATCTATCTCACGAACCTGCTCGAGTATGACCCGATCAACTCGTTCCACCTCCACGGCAACTTCTTCGACTACTACCCGACCGGAACCCGACTCGAGCCGACCGAGTTCACCGACACCATCTCCCAGATGCAGGGGCAGCGCGGCATTCTCGAACTCAGGTTCCCCCACGAGGGGCACTTCATGTTCCACGCTCACAAGAGCGAGTTCGCCGAACTCGGATGGATGGGCTTCTTCGAGGTCGAAGCTTGAACGAACGACCAAACGGCACGCCGACAAGCCGGGTTCCCGTCTGGGCGATGGCCCTCGGTGTGCTCGCAGTGGTGGCAGCGGTGCTTGTTGCCATCGGCGCTTTCGGTGGCGATTCGCTACCGGAAAGGACCGGACCACCGATCGAGGACCTGCGGGTCGAGAAGACGGTCCTGGAACCAGGTGAGATCGAACTGACCGTCAGGAACGCCGGTCCCGACGAGGCCCGGGTGGCCCAGGTGCTCGTCAATGACGCCTATGTGAACTTCACAGGGGCAAGCGAGCCATTGGCCAGGCTCGAAACCGAAACTCTCACCATCGAGTACCCCTGGGTCGAGGACTCGCCGTACGAGATCGGGATGCTTACGTCAACCGGGACAGTCATTCCGCACACCATCGCCGCCGCGGTCGAGACCCCGGAATCCGGTGGCGATTTCCTGCTGTCGATGATTCTGATCGGTCTCTATGTTGGAGTGATCCCGGTGACTCTCGGCATGCTGGCCCTGCCAGTCCTGCGCCGCGGCGGGCGTCGGTGGACCTCCACCCTGATCGCCTTCACCGTCGGACTCCTCGGCTTCCTGGCAATCGACGGCACCCTCGAGGCGCTAGACCTGAGCGCACTTGGATCCGGGGTCTTCGGTGGTGACGCGCTGGTGTTCCTCAGCGCCGGTCTCGCCTTCCTGCTGCTCTCTGCGATCGACTCCTGGATGAAAGGCCGGCGGCGCAGGTCTGCCGATAAGGGCGCGTCCAGCTGGCAGTTGGCTCTCATGGTCGCGATCGGTATCGGACTTCACAATTTCGGTGAAGGCCTTGCCATCGGTTCTGCCTACTCGGTCGGAGAACTCGCCCTTGGAACCACATTGATCGTCGGATTCGCGATCCACAACACCACCGAAGGCCTCGCGATAGTCGCGCCTCTTGCCTCGGAGAAACCCCGGGCAAGAGCATTGCTCGGGCTCGGACTAATCGCCGGAGGCCCGGCCGTGATCGGTGCCCTGGTGGGAGGGTCGGTTTCATCGGACGAACTCGCGGCAGCGCTGATCGGAATCGGTGTTGGCGCAATCCTTCAGGTCGTCGTCCAGCTTGTGCCCGCCATGAAGGACGAAGCCGGGCGATTGCTGACGCCAGTTTCTTCCGCAGCGGTCGCGGCCGGAGCGCTATCGCTCTACCTGACCGGACTGCTCGTTACAGCGTGAGTGTGAGGGGTCTCGGCCGGCGCAGGTCGACTTGCGGATCCGCAAGGTTGAAACTCCGACGAGAATCGGCGGAAGTCGGCAAGCAGGGAGCGAGCCGATCCTCGCTTCAGTGCCAGCGACAGGTAGACGAGAATCGCTGGAGGGAAGTAGAGGAAGGCCATGAGGGTCTGGTTGGCGAGATTCCCTCGCTTCGCACTTTGACCCTTCAGTTGCCCGACGAGACCGTCCGCTTCGTGGCCGCAGGAACTCATCAGCTTCATGGCGATCGCGACCGTCTGGATGTCACGGCATTCCTGTTCGTTGTAGCGGGCTCGGAGCTCACCCTCGATTGCCGCCGGAACTGATCCGAAGTCTGCCTCGACCTTCGCCTGAGCCCAGATGACCGCTGCGAAGACTCGCTCGTCCGGATTCCGGATCTGCTCAAACTCAGCCAGTGCGATCAGGCTCTCGCCGCTTTGAAGCACCATTTCGCGGTGGGAGAAAGTGCAATACCTGCATCCGACCGCGGCTGCGACGGCAACCATCACTTCCTCTCTGATGTGCGGATCCAGCCGCCGCTTTCGCCACACGCCCCATACGCTCGGCAGCCGCGAGACCAGTGTCGCGGTGTCGTTTAGCGCGAGCGGCAGGCTATAGGCGATCATGCCGCGGTCCGTTGACCCGCCGACGCCGGCTCCGGGCGGGTGAGGGTAGGCGCAGGGAGCGCGCAGCTTCTGATCGAAGCGACCTTGCGGTTCATCCGGTGGCGAACTACCAATCTGAAGACGACAGCCTTCAGCCCCGACAGGTTCGCTCCGTGTCGGTCGTAGAAGACGTCCGGGTCATCGAAGACACCGAAGTCTCGGTTGACACCTGTGGCTTGGATAGCTGTGTCGGTTCCGCACCAGGCAACCGGGGGATCATCTATGTCTTCGGTGCCGGCACCGAAGCCCAGGAAGGCTCCGCCATCCTTCGCGACCGTCTCGCGCAGGCCGTCCAGGTACGTGGCGTCGAGGATGACGCCTTCGAGCCCGACCCAATGTCCATCGAACTGAATTTCGGCCCAGCTGTGGACGATGTTTTCCGGGGCGATCCGGTAGAAGAATCCGTCGACAACTCCTTTCTGCAGTTCCTTGTGGATCGTCGCTCCATGAAAGCGGCAGGCGATGTTGGAGCCCCGCAGGAGTGCCATGAGAAGGGTCGTTTTCGTGTTGCATTGTCCGTAGCCGTCGACCAGAACGTGCGAGGCCGGTTGATCATCCGAGATGTTGTATCCGAAGTCGATTTCGTTTCGAACGAAGTCATAGATCGCTCCGATCCGCTGGTCTTCGGCCAGTGACATCCAATCCCGGTCCGCGATCAGCCGTTGGATCGAGGGATCTTGAAAGTTCAGCAGCGGAGTTGCTTTCAGGTGCTTGTCCATGCCTCCAAGGTAGGCGTAGGGCGCCTATCTTGCTTGTATTTTTCGGCTGAAACGATGGAACGCGATTCAACTGGGCCAGGTTTCGGTTGCGACTCTCATGCCGAGTAAGGCTGACGGGCTCATGCCGAAGTGGTCGCGGAATACCTTGCTGAGATGGGGAGAGTCACTGAAGCCCGCGGCGAAAGCAGCTTCGGTCAGATTGCCACCGGCGGAAATCTCGTCGACCACTCTGCGCAGCCTGAGCCAAAGTACGTAGTTCCTGAATGGAATACCGATTTCATCGGTGAACAGGTGGGTCAACCTTGACGGAGAGATGCCGGCCGACGCGGCAGCGAGCTCGAGCCTCGGCTTGCCTTCGATCGCGTCGTCCAGGTAGGCGAGCGCCGCAGCGACATAAGGGGAAAGAGTCGGGTAACGGGGACGGTTGGGGAGTAGTTCCCGAAGGGTCGTCCTCACGATCTCGACCGGATCTTCGCCATCTCCCCATGGATGGAGAGACAACTGTTCTTCCAGGCAGCTCTGATCACGGTCACGGGCCAACGAATTCAAGTCGGCCCCCCGGGGCCCCAACGGTTCGACCAGAGCAATCAGGAGCGGCGAGTTGTCGCATCTGAGGCTGTGCGCGAGCCCGCTCGGTAGCAGCGCAGCTTCGCATTTCGAACTCACACCGTCGGCGACTAGTTCGAACGATGAGTCGATGGACCGGATGAACTGAATGGCGTGGTGCGAATGAAGGTCGGCATCCCCGCCCGGACCTGTATAGATCACCATTCCGGGGGTGAGGACCAACTGGCCCGACCAGGGTCCGGTCTGTGGGGATTCGTTCTCCGGAGGCGACATGCTGAAACTGATTCTTACCTGGTCGCGACTGAAGCTGCAGAAGTCTCCCACGGCCCGTTTTTATTGGTCGGTAGATTGATGCCATGGGCGACCGACTGACCGATCCTAGAACCAGTGGGGAAGCCGCCGGCTTTCTCTTCGCCGATCTCGTCGGTTTCACGGAACTCACCGAGCGGCTAGGGGACGAGGCTGCGGCCGATCTTGCCCTAGGCTTCTGCGATCGGGTCTGCCAGCTCAACCGCAGCCACGGTGCGGCCGACGTCAACACGATGGGAGATGGTGCCCTCATCCGCATTCCGGATCCGGTCGAAGCCGTGAGGCTTGCGGTGTGCATCACTCGTGAGATCGGTCCCGAGAGAGGTTTCCCGCTCGTGAGGGTCGGGCTTGATCACGGGCCCGCTGTGTCCCGTCGTGGTGACTGGTTCGGGGCCACCATCAACACGGCTTCCCGAATCGTCAGCCTGGCCGATGCGGGCGAGGTGCTGATCACCTCCAGGGCTCGGACGGCGGCAGGGGAAACAGGACACGGAATCGATTTCGAGGATAGCGGCCTCCGTCAACTTCGGCACATCACCGATCCCGTACGGCTTTACCGCGCTTCGCCCCATCGAGCGGCCTGAACTCCGTTTGGGTCACTGAGAGGAAGCTTTGTCCACTACCCGGCGCAGCTCTTCGATGCCGAATGCTCCTTCGATTTGATCCCGAACGACGCCGTTTTTGTCGATTGCGAATACCCAGGGCTCTGTCGGGAGGCCGAAGGCCTTGACCGGAGGGCGGACTCCCTTGTTGGCATCGTTGTCGTTGTAGATCTCCGAGTGAATGAACTCGACTTCGTCACCGGTTTCTTCAGCGACCTGGGCCTGGATGTCAACAACCGGTCCACAGACCCGGCTTTCGCATAGCGCCGGAGTGGAGAAGAGCAGGACCACCGGCTTTTTGCCGAGGACGTCCGCAAGATCCGACTGATGCATGCTGTCGGCGGGAATGCGCGTGTCGATTTTCGAGATGTCGCCACCCACGTCTGCCGGAACCGGTGTGTGGACTTTCGGCGCGGGCTCCCCGATCTGGGCCACGGTGCTTTCTTTGCTTGCCTTGATGGTCGGTAGCTGAGCTGCCTCGAATCCAGTCCCGGTCTTGATGAAGGCAAGTACGAACCAGCTACCAGCCGTGGGAAGGCTCAGATCGCTGATCACGTAAACGGCTTTGGCGGCCCTGGGATCCTGGGAAGTTGTCTGTGCCCGGAACGAAGGATCTGTCACAAGCGATTCGACGCTCGCAGGAAACGGCCCGATGACTCTGTCTCTTGGGCCCCTTGTCAGATACAGGGCGACTTCTTTGTCATTCACCTGGAATCCGGACTCATCCAGAACGGCAAACGAATATCTGGTCTTCCCGGTGGAAAAGACCTGGCCCGCTGGTGCGAGGTTGAAGCTGCTGGGTTCCGCTTTCGAAGTCAGATCTTCGATCGATTGTCCTTTCGCGGAAGGGAAGTCACTGGCGGAGGGAGCCGGAGTCGTGCCCTGCTCCGGCGGCGATTCTCCACATCCCTGGAGGGCGAAGACCGAAGCGGCTCCGATGGAGACGGTCAGAAGCAGCTTCCTGGCACTTCGCGTATTCACAGAATCAACTCGAACGATTCCAGCGTCGAAGGTAAGGGGTGGGGTCGCTCACATTGCCGCCCTTGTACCAACCGGGCCGCGTCCACATTTCGAAGTGCAGGTGGCAGGCCGAGGAACGTCCCGTGGACCCGACGTAGCCGATTACCTGGCCGGCACGAACTCTCTGGCCCTCCGAAACCTTTGGCGGTTTGATCATGTGCATGTAGACGTAGTCGAACTTCGAAGTAGTGCCTCGAACGACCGCGTAGTTGCCGGCCCCGGAGGCCTGGTAGTCAACGGTTGTCACCCGGCCTGCCTTTGCGGCGACGACAGGTTTGCGGCAACTCGCCATCAGATCCTGACCTTGGTGTCCCCGGCCGGCACCAAGGCCATCGCCCCAGGAGACGGCCGCCTTGACCGGGAATACGCTTTTGCCGGAATCCGGGCTTCCGCCAGGAGGCGTCAAGATGATGCCACCCGAAGACGCTGAAGCCTGGGTGCTGCCGAGTGCTGCGAAGATGATTAAGGCGGACAAGAAGCCCTTGTGTAGCTTTGCGGAATTGGTCAAGACTTGCCTCTCTCTGAGGCCTACGGGGTTAGCTGACGGGCTCGCGCTGAAAGAGTTGCGCTACGGAAGAAGGACCTCCGATTCGCCCCGGAGACTTTCGTCTCGTTGGGTTCCCCGCTCTGGTGCCTCAAGGACACCAGACTCGGCAGTTTTCATTAAGTGTGACTGTAACGGGTTGTACGACAGGATGTAGTAGAACCCTCTCCGGGACAAATTGTTTCGCCGAGGCCGTTTCGACAATATTCGTAAGAATGTTAGAATCTAAGAATGACATCAACCGAAGAAACCTGCGAACTGCTCTGCCTGGACCTTCCAAAAGCGGAAAGCCTCCGGGGTTCTTTGCCAGAGCTGGAAATCCTTGAGGCCAGTGCCCTGCGGGCCAAAGCACTCTCGGATCCCAGCCGCCTCGGCATTGCGATGGCCCTGGATCAAGGCGGGGAGTTGTGTGTCTGCGACCTTTCCTGGATCGTCGGGCGCCAGGACAAGATCGTTTCCCATCACGTCAGGCTGCTTCGTAACGCCGGCTTGGCGTCCTCACGAAAAGACGGACGGATGGTGCTCTATTCGCTGA
Source organism: uncultured Solirubrobacterales bacterium (assembly GCA_903939845.1). Taxonomy (GTDB): domain Bacteria; phylum Actinomycetota; class Thermoleophilia; order Solirubrobacterales; family 70-9; genus 67-14. Next base: position 36,979 of record CAJAIJ010000057.1, on the reverse strand, counting down.
CCAAACCGGGTGTGGACTTGCTCAGGGCCGTTGCCGGAGACCCGCAGAAAGCGATGTCAGCGTGACCACGAATGCCCTGAGAGATCCTGAGGTAGAAGGGACCCGGTTCCGCGTCGGCGGGATGGACTGCGCCGCTTGCGCGGCAACTGTGGAAAAAGTTGTGTCGAAAGTTGACGGCGTTAGTTCGGCGAGTGTTTCTATCGGCAACGCGACCATGATCGTCGAAGGTCCTGCCTCATCTGATCAGGTTCAACGGGCAGTCAGAAAGGCCGGTTACACAGCGCAGCTCGCATCAGAGCCGAGAGGCGCAAAACTTCCTTTCTGGCGGCAGAGTTCACGAACTTTCTCCACGATGGTCGCGATCGTACTTCTGGGAGTCGCGGTCGTCGCGTCGCTGACGAATCTTCCCGACCAGGTAAGCGGAACGCTCTTTCTGATGACCATGGCCACCGGTGGTTGGGGAATCGCAATCTCGGCGATCGCCGCTCTCCGACAGCGGGCCCTCGACATGAACGTATTGATGGCACTTGCCTCGGTTGGCGCTGTGGCGATCGGTGACTACGCCGAAGCTGCCTGGGTCGTAGTCCTCTTCGCGGTCGGCAATGCTCTCGAGGAACTCGCGCTCGAACGCAGCAGACGCTCAGTCGAATCTCTGCGGGATCTGGCACCCTCAACCGCACAAGTCGTCCAGGGTTCAGAAGAGGTCTCGATGCCGGTGGAAGAGATAACCATCGGCTCGTTGCTTGTGATCCGTCCGGGAGAACGTCTGCCCCTGGACGGAGAGATCGCTCGAGGGCACTCGAGCGTCGACGAATCCACGCTTACCGGGGAATCGGTGCCGGTTGACAAGGAAGCGGGGGAACCGGTTTACGCCGGCACGCTCAATATCGCAGGGTCATTCACCATGCGCACCACCTCCGGAGCCGAAGACTCAACCCTTGCCCAGGTGACCCGACTGGTGTCAGACGCACAGGGAAGCCGTGCCCCTTCTGAACGATTCGTGGACCGGTTCGCCCGGATCTACACACCGATCGTTCTGCTTGCCGCAGTCTTGGTAGCCGTAATTCCCACCCTTGCCGGCGGATCCTTCGATGAATGGTTCTATCGCGCACTGGCTCTGCTGATAGTGGCCTGCCCGTGTGCGTTGGTGATCTCGGTGCCGGCGAGCGTGGTCGCCGCGATCGGTGGGGCAGCCAGGATCGGCGTCCTGATCAAGGGCGGGCAGGTACTGGAAGACCTCGCCTCGGTGAAAGCCGTCGCGCTTGACAAGACAGGAACCCTCACCCGGGCACGCCCGGCGGTAGTCAGCATCTATTCGTCGCAAGGGATGAATGACGACAGCCCCCTGAGATTGATGGCAGCCCTCGAAAAAGGTTCTGAGCACCCCCTGGGCCAAGCCATCGTCAGGGCAGCATCGGGCATGAGCCCTTCTGCACTTTCCGTTTCGGATTTCGAAGCCATGCCAGGCCGGGGAGCATCAGCGAATGTTGATGGACGAAACCTCTGGGCGGGTGGACCACGCATGGCAGCTGAACGTGCTGCACGACTTCCAGCGGAGTTCGAGAAAGCCCAGAGGAGGGGGGAGACCGCCATCGTCCTCGGCGAAGGGGAACATGTCTTGGCGGTGTTCGGCCTTGCCGACGAGCCACGGAAAGAAGCAGCTACGGCGGTGAAAGCGCTCGAGGACCGGCTCGGCATCGACGAAGTAGTGATGCTCACGGGGGACAGCGAACCGGTTGCCAGGTCGATTTCGAGGCGCACAGGAATCAGCAACTGGCGTTCGGGTCTTCTGCCCGAGGAGAAGCTGGGGGTCGTCCGCGACCTTGAGTCGGAAATCGGGCCCACGCTGATGGTTGGAGACGGAGTGAACGATTCACCCGCCCTCGCGGGATCCACAGTCGGGGTGGCAATGGGGGCGGCAGGTAGCGACGTCGCCCTCGACTCTGCTGATGTCGCACTCATGGGGGACGATCTCACACGGCTTCCCGATGCGATCTCTTTGAGCCGCAAGGCGGTTTTCGTGATGAAGCAGAACGTTTCCGTCTCGTTGTTCAGCAAAGCGATATTCGTGGTGCTGGCACCGCTTGGTTTTGTGACTCTGGTGACTGCCATCGCAGTGGATATGGGTATCTCCCTACTGGTTACTTTGAATGGACTGCGGCTGCTTCGCCGTCCACCTTCAATACGCTGACTCAATGCGACCGGTTCTCACGACATCAGCTGCGTTCGCGCTTCTTGGTTTTCTTGGGTTCATCTCGATGCTCTTCTCGATATTTGCGCTTGTCGGTTCGCTCATCGTCGGGTCCTCGCCTGGATCGCTTCTCGAAGCCTGCTGCGGATTGGTCCTGGCAAGGCTTTCCGTCGGCTGGCTTCTTTTTGCGGCGGTCGGGATCGCCGGGATTTTCGTCCTCGCGAGGCTTACTCGCAGTCTTTGGAGGTTGCGGGGCGCAGCTCAGAGTGTGCGTGGCCTCAAGCGTGTTTCCGAGAAAGTGCTGGTTGAAGGGCACACCTGCCGGGTTTTCGAAGACGATCGACATCTGGCTTTCTGTGCCGGCCTCATCCAGCCTGCGATCTACCTGAGCCGTGCGGCCGTGAACGACCTGCCGCCGGCGACGCTTCGGGTCGCCGTTGTTCACGAAGAGCAGCACCGGCTCAATCGTGATCCGCTGCGCAAGGCAATCACCAGGACTCTCGCGCAGAGCTTCTTCTTTTTTCCGGCTCTCGGTCCGGTAGGCCAGAAGTATCTTGCGCTTGCGGAGATACGCGCCGATCGGGCAGCGGCTGCCGCAGCACGTGCCGGACAGAGCGATGTTGCTGACGCACTTCTGGCATTTCCTGCCGGCGAAAGCGCCTCTTCGATGTCGGAGAACAGCTCCGACCGGATCGACGACCTTTCGGGAAATGTCCACTCCTGGGCGCCAGCTAGATCCACAGTGTTCACCACGCTTGTCGCCCTCACGGCGCTACTTTCCGCGCCAGTCATCGCCGTGGAACTGATTACCAGCGTTCCGGTTGGCTTCGAAGCTCTTGGCCTGCACGTCTGCCTGTTAATCCTGACACTCACGCCGATGGTCCTCGCGGCACTTGCGTTCCTGTCCAGACCCAGTTTCCAGCTCCGATGAAGGTACGGTGAAGTTGTGACTCGAGAACCGGCACAGCAGGCCCCTGCACTTTCCGACCTTGAACGGGAAGTCATGGAGGCGGTGTGGAGAGCTGACGATGAAGTGTCGGTCAGGCAGGTCACCGGGACGGTCAACAATTCGAGCGACAAGCAGCGTGCGTATACGACCTTCATGACGATCCTTTCGAGGCTGCACAAAAAAGGCATCGTCGAACGCCGGAGAGAGAGCAAGTCTGACCTCTACCGGCCCTGCATCTCGCGACACGACTACCTCGAGACTCGGGCCAGGACTGAGGTTGATGCCCTTGTGGGTGAGTACGGGGACATTGCTCTGGCTCAGTTTGCCCGCCAGGTTTCAGGGGGCGGACCCGATGAAGTGGAACGGCTGAAGAAGCTCTCTGGCGAAGGGTCCTGACTACTACAGGACATAGTAGGATTGTCGCGGCTACCAAGAAAGGACCGCTCCTCAATGACCCAGAATGCCAAGATCTCGCTCGCCCTCGTTTTCCTGGTGATTCTCGGAGGGATCACGTTTTTCTCGCTGGAGAGCGGGCCCGCCAGTTCCGAGGTTGCCGAGAACCCTGAACTCGTCCGGGCTGACTCGCACATGCTCTCCACTGCGGAAGACGATCGGGTCAACCTCGTGGAGTTTCTCGACTTCGAATGTGAAGCCTGCCTGGCCCAGTTCCCGACCATGGAACGGATTCGCGAGGAGTACGCCGGCAGGATCAACTTTGCCATTCGCTATTTCCCGCTCCCGGGTCACAGCAACTCCGAAAACGCTGCGAAAGCGGTCGAAGCGGCATCGAAGCAGGGCGCTTTTGAGGAGATGTACGTGAAGATGTACGAAACCCAGGGGGAGTGGGGCGAGTCCCAGGACTCCAAAGCTGACCTTTTTGTGGAATTTGCCCGCGAACTCGGACTGGACGAGCGACAGTTCCTCAACGATGTCAATGACCCGAAAACGGCCGAGCGAGTCGCGAAGGACCAGGCTGATGGCAACGCCCTCGGCGTCCAGGGAACTCCTACAATTTTCCTGAACGGTGAAGAGCTGCCTTCACTGCCTTCGTACGAGATGCTCAGTGAAAAGATCGATGCCCTTCTCGAAGAGAAATGAGCACGGAGCCGTCCTTGGCCGAGATCGGAGGCAGGGGCGCCGCGGCAGACTCGGCCCGCTTTCTCGGTCGTGCGATCGGGGTGATCATCGCGTTGGCGTCGCTTGTCGCATTCGCTGCGGCAGTGATCCTGATGGTGGAGAAGTTGATGCTGATCAACGATCCGGGCTACGTGCCCAGCTGTTCGATCAACCCGATCCTGTCTTGTGGATCGATCATGGAGAGTGACCAGGCTGAAGCTTTTGGGTTCCCCAACCCGTTGCTCGGCATCGTCGGCTTCGGCACACTTGCGATCGCGGGTGCGTCGGTCGCCCTGGGGGTCAAGTTTCCCCGACGCGCGTGGCTGGCGATTCAGGCGGCAGTTTCATTCGCTTTTCTGTTCGTCTGCTGGCTGATTTTCCAGAGCCTCTACCGGATCGAAGCGTTGTGCCCGTACTGCATGGTTGTTTGGGTGGCGGTATTTGCGCTCTTCACCTACGTCACTCTCTTCAATCTTTCGTCCGGCAACATTCGCACTCCGGCTTCCTTGAAGCCGGCCCTCGAAATGGCGGTTCGCTACCACGGCGTGATCCTCACCGTCGGTCTGCTGGCAGTGGTCCTCCTGATCGCCGAGGCTTTCTGGGATTATTGGAGAACGCTCCCATGACCAGTCCCCGCCGACATCTCGGTACCGCGCTAGTCGTTGCAGTGCTCAGCGCGCCGTTCCTGGCCATTTCTGCTTCCGTCGCGCTGGCGCTGGCTCCGGCAATCGCAATCCTGCTGATCCTCAGCCTCGGGTATTTCCCCGGCGAGACGGTCATCGTTCGAATCAGGAGCATTTCCCGGGACCGAAACCACGCCCGGCCGGTGGCCGAACCGGTGCCCTCTTCACTGAATCTCGTACGTCGGACCGGAAGGCTCATTGCCTACGCTTTGGCTATCCGGCCACCTCCTTTGATTATTGCGGCGCTCGCGTAACCCCGTCTCAAATCAAAGGAGTACACAGTGAATCTCGAACCGAAGAGATTTTTCATCGGAGGGTTCTTGGTCCTTGCCGTTCTGGCTCTCTTTTTTGTCGTTCGGCCAGATGATTCAAAGGACGCTGATGAAACCGCGGGATCTACCCCTGCCCTCGCTACCGGTGCCACTGGCAACGACTCGCCAGAGCGATCAAACGCCGAAAAACCATCGCCACCTCCGGTCCCGAAAGTGGTTGTGAAGAACGGAGAGCCTCAAGGCGGCGAACTCGAACTCGAGTTCGACGAAGGAGACATGATCCGCTTCGAGGTCCAGTCGGACGTGGATGAAGAGATACACGTCCATGGCTATGACGAAAGCAAGGAAGTATCCGCCGGAAGCACGGTCAAGCTGGCTTTCCCGGCTGACATCAGCGGGGTTTTTGAAGTCGAACTGGAGAACTCGGCGATTCCGATCGCGAGCCTTAAGGTCAGTCCCTGACCGATGTTCCTCTACGCACACGCATTGGTTTCCAAGGGTGATCTGCCGATTCCGGCATGGTTATTTGCCTGGGGGGCTGCGATCGTCCTGGTTGTCTCGTTCTTCGCACTATCGGCTGCATGGAGGCAGCCGAAGTTCGAAGAGCCGAACTGGAGATCTGTTCTCCCTCGCCTGTCTCGCGTTCTTCTTTCGTCGCCGATGCAGTTCATCGGTGGGGCTCTTGGGGTTTTCCTGCTTTGGCTCGTCATCCATTCGGGACTGAATGGAACCGAAGCGCCCGACAGGAACTTCTCCCTGATCTTCGTGTTCGTGACTGTCTGGCTTGGTTTTCCAGTGGTCAGTGTCCTGCTCGGGGATGTCTTTCGGGCGTTCTCCCCGTGGAGGGCGATCGGGAGAACAGCAGGGCACCTTTCCCGCGCGGTGCTGCGCCGACCGGTGCCGCACCTCACCTACCCGGAGCGGCTGGGCAGATGGCCCGCTTCTCTCGGCCTGGTTGCATTCGTGTGGCTCGAAATCATCTACGGCTCAACCGGTGTGTCAGTCACTCTCTCACCCGAAGTGGTTGCGCAGGCGACGATCACCTATTCGATATTCACGATGGTAATGATGGGAATCTTCGGGGTCGAAAAGTGGAATTCACGAGGTGAGTTCTTTTCGGTGTATTTCAACATGTTCTCCCAGCTTTCCGTCTTCGAGGTGCGCAACCGGACGATTGGCCGTCGAGCACCTTTCTCCGGCGCGACGAGTTGGGCTGCGGTGCCCGGCTCCCTCGCGCTGGTTGTTTCGGCGATCGGAGTGACGACTTTCGATGGTGCCCAGGAAGGCGCTCTGCGGGGTTCGATCGAGTGGCTGCAGGAGCGGCTGGGTGACATCGGCCTTGGGACCACTGGAGCCGTGCGCGGCGGCGACACCATCTTCCTGCTGCTCTGCATCGGACTGGTCGCCCTGATCTACCTTGCGGGGGTCAGGGGAATGCTTCGTGTCCCGGGCGCTCCGGCATTTGCCATCTTGCGGGAAAGGTTTGCTCACACACTCATACCGATCGCGCTGGCTTACCTGGTCGCTCACTACTTCAGCCTTTTCGTCTTTCAGGAGCAGGCCCAGTTCACATACCTGCTCTCGGATCCATTGGGGAGTGGATCGAACCTCTTCGGCACGGCGAACTCGGGCATCGATTACAACGTTGTGAGCACCAATGCCGTCTGGTACGTACAGCTTGTTGCCCTAGTAACCGGACACGTTCTGGGTCTGGTTCTTGCTCACGACAGGGCGGTGTTCGTATGGAAGGACTACCGGACGGCCGCCAGGTCGCAGTACTGGATGCTGGCCGTGATGATCTCGTTCACCTGCCTCGGTCTATATCTGCTGTCGGTGGCCAACCAGTGATGGGAGCCCGGCTACGGTCAGCCTGGAACTCCCCCGCTTTCAGCAACACTTTGATCTTCCCCCGGAAAAATGAACACGGCAGATTGGAATCAAGCAGAGGTTGTCGTTGGGTGGTTGCGTTCGTACGGCCTTTCCAGCGCTGGCCCGAGCGACCTCGGACTTCCCCGAAGACCGTGGTACCAGCCCAGGTACCTAACTGAGCGAAATTCAGCTCACCTCAGAGCACTCGAGGCCGCACTGGGAAGCCGTGCAGTGCTCGACAGACCTGCCTGAAGAGATCTCATAACCCGAAGGTCGCAGGTTCGAATCCTGCCCCCGCTATTTCCCTTCACCATTGGCCAAGCCGATTTTCACGGGCTTGGCCTTTTTTGGGCCCGGATTTGGGCCCGACTGCTGGCGGGAAGCACTCGCCCGAGGTGGTTGGTGAAGCAGCTGAGGATCCGATCAGCCTTGCCGACCACGTGGGACTCCCGGCCCACGCTGATGCGATTCGGATCCGTCGTGGCGGGGACCACTGAACCCCGGCACTTCGGCCCAATCGGAAGATCCATGACAGGTCTCGAAGCCTCTGATACGTTCACTCGGGTGAAGGGTCCGAAGCAGATGAAGTCGCCAGGGAGCGGCTCTCACGGGAGGAAGGCTGGAGGGGATGAGCGGTAGAAGCTGGCTGGCCCTGATCGTCGTGTCCGTGGTGGTTGGCCTCGTGGTCGGGGTGATCGCCGGATTCTTGGGGCTGGAGATGCCCTGGTGGTCCTGGGCGATCGTCGGAGCGGTAGTCGCAGCCATCGCCAGCGGCTGGGAGGCTTACAGGCGGAGGAAGAAGGCCCCGGGCCAGACCGAGGTCGAAGAAGGGGACTCCAAGTCCGAGGAGTGACGACCGGGTCGAGGGGCGCGGTCGGTCTTCCAGCGGTTGGTTCGGATCACCAGCAGGGCACCCCGAGTGGCCGATCGGGCCCCGCTATTCAGCTCACCTGGAAACGCAGGCTTCGCCCTTGCAGCTCTTCAGGCGGTTGGCCAGCGAGAGCAGGCGGGCCCTGGTCGCCGACCAGGTCGGGTCCGAGGCGAGGTTCTTCATCTCATAGGGGTCGTTCGCCAGGTCGTAGAGCTCCTCGCCGCCATTGCTCCATTTGACGTACTTGAACCGGTCGGTGCGGACGCCGTGATAGGGAACATCCCACTGGTAGGGGAAGCCGGGGAGGACGAACAGCGACCTCGTCGCCTCGATCAGGATGGCCTTTCTCTTCTTCGATTTACCCTCGGTCAGCCGGCGGAGGTCGATGCCGTCCTGAGTGCGTCCGGCCTTGACCCGGGCCGCCCGCAGGATCGTGCGGGCCAGATCGATGTTGGAGGTCAGGTGTGAGACCTCTCTTCCGGACGGCCAGCCCGGACCCCTGATGATGGTCGGGACCAGGAGCGACTCCTCATAAGGGACGTACTTGTCGCCGACGATCCGGTGCTCGCCCATCATCCAGCCGTTGTCGGAGTGGAAGATGAAGATCGTGTTCCCGAGTTCGCCCGCGTCCCTGATCTCCGCTACGAGCCGGGCCACGGCGTCGTCGAGTGCCCAGAGGTTGCCGATCCGGCCACGTCGGTAGTTCTCGAGCTGTGCCAGGCCGGATAGCGGTGGGGCGTTCACCTGATCGGCGAGCGGGGCGAAGTCCGCGAGCAGTCCGGGCTTGTCGGAGATGTCGGCTTCGTCGAACGAAGGCAGTTCGTCCTCGGCCGGGAACTCGAGCTGCTCGACCGCCTGCTGGTAGCGCTCCGGGACCCGGGGGTTGATTCCCCGGTAGCCGGCGCTCTCGGGCAGGTCCTCGCGGTGGGGTGCGGGCGGGGCGAACTGGAGGAAGAAAGGAGCCCCCTTCGGTGCCGACCGCCGCACGAACTGGACTGCCCGGTTGGCCATTTGATCTACCTGGTGATCATCGGGATCGGTCTCGCCGAAGATCGAGTTCTCTCCCCGAAACGGGACGATCAGGTTCTGGAGGATGGAGAACTTGAGGTCGTTGTAGTCAGTGACCTCCTGATTTGCGACCTTGCGGGAGACCGTCATGACGGCTTCGTTCCACGGGTCACTGCCGTACTTGGTGACGGTCCCGTTGTCGTTCACCCAGTAGTTGAACATGTCGTATGAGGTCTGGTCGATCGTGCCGTGCCAGTCCGTCCAGCCCGGTGGGATCTCGCTGGGTTTGAGAACCCCGTAGCCATTCAGATACTTGCCGATGTGCGAAGTCCGGTAGCCGGCGCGCTGGAGCCAGACCGGAAGGGTGTTGAGCTGGGCCTTCCTGCTCAGGCCGTAATAGCCCTCCGGGGGGAAGTTTCCGTCCACCCCGTGGTTGTGCGGATACTGGCCCGTCATCACGCTCATCCGGGCCGGGCAGCACAGCGGGAAGGGTGCGAGTAAACGGGTGAAGGTAGTGCCGACCTCGCCGAGCAGTCTCTCGGTCTTCGGCATCCACTTCATGTCATCGGTCCGCTGATCGTCGGACATGATGAAGACGATGTTCGGCCGGGCCTTTCCGGAATTGGCGGCATCTGCCCCTGTGGCCTGCATGCCGGAGATCACCGCGAGGCAAAGGAAGGCGACCAGGCCGACCATCAGTAGCCGAACGGGCCCTGCCGTGCGTCGAATCTCGTCCACTCTCATCCCTCCCTCTCGCGGCCATGTGGCCGATAAGACCTCTCTCAGACTAGCCGGGGTCGCACGCGGTGTCCACTCAGTTCATGGAATTACGGGAGCAGGGTCCGGCCTTTTGGCATTGGTGGGTGCGGTAAGCAAGGGAGCCCGTTGCGGCGCCGGTGGCTACTTCGACCCTCCTCTCTGTCGGCGCGAGCCTGTCCCCGGGTCCAAGTCCGGGACGACCGAGAAACGAGTTGGTCCGCGCTCAGTCGGTCTACGACGAACGGCCCTTCGTCACTCGCCCCAGCGAAAGCCGAGGGAGGCAGGATCGGGTTTCAGGGGGCTCGACGGCAGGTTCGGGTCGAGCGGATCGGTGTTGTATCCGGACGGGGCGGTGTCGTTCGGCGTGTCGGGGTGAAACAGCGACGCGAGGTACTGGATCTGACCCCGTCCGGGGCCGAGCTCCCACTGGCCGCCGCCGTAGGCCGCGATTCCCTCCCGCGCGCAGAACGCATAGGCGGAGAAGAGTTCCTTCAGGGTGCCGAACCGAGATGGCTTGATGTTGACCATCCGCGGCTTCCAGGGCGCTGCCTCGATGTCTGCGACCGAGTGGATGGGCGCGTCCCAGGTGATCCGCTCGGAGACCGGGTCGAGGATCGGACGGGTCGCCTCGTTTACGTCCGGGTCTTCCAGCCAGGCATCGGGAAAGGCTTCGATCAGACGTCGGTAGAGGTCCGGGTCGGTCTCGACGTCGACCACTGTCCCCGAGTAATGCCCCTTGAGGTCGAGGGAATCGACGGCGCCTGAGGAAGCCAGTCTTTCGATCAACTCATCGGTCCAGTCGTTGGTCGGGTCGAGCTTGAATTTGCTGCCAGGGTGGGCCGAGAGCCGGGCCAGGAAGGAATCGAACTCAGGCGAATCTCCTTCCCCGGACGACTCCAGCCTCATCGAGATGACGAAGGTGACCGGGTGGGGCTCGATACCGAGGAGTCCGTGGAGCGACTCACCGGCCTGCCGGAGCGCGAGGTCGAGTGCAGCACTCTCCAGGGCCCAGCGACGATACGAGCGGTAAGCCTCAGATGACGGCACTGCAGGGAAGAGCTCCAGCCCGTCGAGGAGAGCGGAGAAGGATTCGATCGTGAACTGTCCGGAAAGGTCCAGGGCTTCGCCGGTCTCGCGGAAGGCGATCTGTTCCTCGGTTCCATAGGTGACGTCCTCACCAACGCCTTCCTTCCCGGCGCCGGTCAGCCGGATGACGGTGCTAAGGCGTTCGAAGTCACCACTGGCACGTTCGAACCTGAGGCCCTCGAGCTGGTGACCTTCGATCTCCAGTGGGAGTCCGGCGATCAGGTCGTAGTAGTTCTCGGTCATCAGGTGAGGTTACCCGCCCCCCTGCCCGGTGTCTTCTCTGCTTCACATAGGATCGAATCAGGGAGATGTCCGAAACGACTGACAACTCGGAAGTGGAACTCGGGTCTGGATCGGGCCTGACTTTCGACCGACGTTCGTCCAGCCCCGAATGAACCTCCTCATCCAGATCGGGCTGATCGAGCTGGCGATCGCAGCGCTCCTCGGCTGGGCGGTCGTGATCCGGTCCGAGAAACCTGAGTGGATCCAGCGGATCGGGATTGTCCAGCCTCACCGGATCCTCCAGGTCCACCTCGACTACATCATGATGGGCCTGATCGCGATCGCGGTCGGCGTGGTGCTCCCGGACTTCCCTGAGTCGGCCGCCTGGCTGCTCGCCTTCGGGACCTTCGTGAATCCCCTGCTCTTCGTACCCCTCGCCTTTTCGAAGACCGCTGAAAGCAACTTCCTTTATCGGGCGATCTCGATCGTCTCTTTCCTCGCCATCTCGGTCGCACTGGTCTGGGCGGCGGTTCTCGGGCCGGGCTTCTAGCCGGCCCCTGCCGCGCGCTGGTCTAGGGGACCGCCGGCGGGCCGGGCGGTGCGAACGGGCAGAGAGGCGGCCGAAGCGGGTTCGGTTTCCTCCCGGTCATGATGAACCTGGTGATCGGGGCGTTGACGCAGGGCGACTCGACCGCGGTCCAGTTGACGTGCTGCCAGCCGTCGAACCGGACCAGGCCGGCGCGGGGGAAGGAGGCGGCCATCTGGGCCGTCCAGGGAGCAGGAGTCGCCCCGTCGCCGGTCGAGCCGGAGATCAGCACGTTCTGAGCCCTCCGGGCGATCCGTGCGAACCTCGGCGCGCTTGCCAGCGGCACGGGATCGGGCTTAAGGGAGGTGAGGCCGACCGAGGCATTCATGGTGAATACCGTGTTCAAGGCGAAGAAGGGGTAGTTCCTCACGTTGTTGAGGAGGGTCCTCCGGGCCACCCCGCTCGGGATACTGCCGTCGGCGTAGTCGAGGTGGTTGACGATCCGGTTGGCCAGGTTCGTGTTTGCTGCGGCGTCACCGGCCCCGCCGTTCCCTATCTCCGGATTGAAGGGTCCCTGTTCTTCCACCTCCTCGACCGCCTCCCGGATGGTTTCGAGGGCGCGATTGCGCGAGCTCCCTCCCTCTCGGATCTGCTTGACCGCGTCGATAATCGCCTGAATCCTGGTCCACTGGGCCTGGGCGATCGTGTTCTGCCCAACGAAAGACTCGAAGACCCACTGGGTGAGACTGCTGCCATCGGACTGGGTAATCGGTCCGTTGAGTCTCAGGTCGTCCCTCGTTGCGAGGATCTCGGCGGCGAAGGCCGGTCTCACCCGTGGCTTTGCCATGGCCTCGAGCGCCCGATCGGTCGCCTGGGTCCTGCCCCGGGCGAACGCCCTGTATCCCCGCCGTGGGTCGATACTCCCGTCGAGCAGGATCGCCCGGAGTCTCCCCGGGTAGCGGAGCGCGTAGACGTACCCGATCCGGGATCCGTAACTCGCGCCCCAGAAGGTCAGCCTCCCGTCTCCGACCGCCCGTCGCATCCTGTCCAGGTCGCGGACGACGTTGTTGGTGCCCATGTGTCGGGCGATCCCGAGATTCCTCGAAAGGCATTGGCGTGGGAGTTTTCTCGCTTCCCTGCGTGCCAGCGGGAGGGTCGAGAGCCACTCGGACCTGGTTGGAAGGCCGGTTGCGGGAAGGAGGCTGCCGAGCCCCGAAGCGCTTGCCCTGCAGCCCCGGATCGAAGGCCTGGACAGGCCGATCCCCCGGGGATCCCACGAGATGAAGTCGAAGTGACGCCTGACCGGAGCCGGTAGATCAGAGGCTGCGGCGATCGCCTCAACTCCGGATTCCCCGGGCCCCCCGGGGTTGAAGAAGAGCGTTCCCCTCTTGACCCCGGTTGCCGGCACCTTCGCCGCGGCGAGGGAGATAGTTCTGCCGTTCGGCCTGGAGTAGTCCTGCGGGAGCTCGATCCTGCCGACCCTCAAGCTCGGCAGCTTTGGAATCACCCCGGGCGCAGGAACCCACCTGAACTCACCCAGGCGCTGTTTCTTGGCGGCCTGGGCAGGGCCGGCGAGGCCTACGAGCAAACCGATGGCCCCGAGCATGAACAGCAACCCGATCGAGATCCGAATACCTGTCGCTCGCCCCTGCGTCATCTCCGCCCTCCCTATTCCGAGCGGGTCGATCCCGTAACGGATATCCGGAAATCTACAGGGAGCTGGCGTGATCCAGAAACCGGAACTCCCCGCATGTTTCCCGGTCGGGTTCATCTAGGGTTCGGAGGCGTGAGATCCACCGACCGCTACCTGGTCCTGCTTCGCCACGGCGAGACCGAGTGGACGATCAGTCGTCAGCACACCGGCCGGACCGACATCTCCCTGACCGAGGCCGGGAGGCAGGAGGCCAGGGCGGCAGGAGAACGGTTGGCCGGCATGGCTTTCGATCATGTGGTGACCAGTCCTCTCGGCAGGGCGGTCGAGACCTGCGAGCTGGCCGGCTTCGGTGAAGGTGCCGTGACCGACGAAGCGCTGATGGAGTGGGACTACGGCGAGTACGAAGGCCTGACCACGGTCGAGATCCAGGAGACCAGTCGGGATTGGTCGCTCTTCGATGACGGGTGCCCCGGAGGGGAGACGGCAGCCGAAGTGGGTGCCAGGGTCGACCCTCTGGTCGATGCAGCCCGCCAGGGCCGGGGCAACAGGCTCTTCGTGGCCCACGGCCACGTACTCAGGGTGGTCGGAGCCCGGTGGGTTGGCCTGCCTGCGGAGGACGGGGTGAAGCTGAACCTCGGTACGGCCGCTATCTGCATCCTCGGGTTCGAGCACGACCGCCCGGTCATCACCCACTGGAACGAGACCGCCCGGATTCCCTGAGTCTTCCGGTCCCCAGGACGAGAGAAGCCCCGGTCGATCTCTCCGACCGGGGCCTCTTTTCCCAGATTCCCTGGATCGACGTCAGTCGAGGTCGAACCGGTCGAGCCCCATGACCTTGTGCCAGGCAGAGGCGAAGTCCTCGGCGAACTTCTGCTTCGCATCGCCGGAGCCGTAGACCTCGGCAAGAGCCCTGAGCTCGGAGTTAGAGCCGAAGATCAGGTCGACCCGGGTCGCCCTCCACTTCGTGTTGCCTGAGGAGTCCTTGCCCTCGAACTCGGTCGCGTCTTCGTCGACCGGCTCCCATGAGGTTCCCATGTCGAGCAGGTTCACGAAGAAGTCGTTCGTGAGCTTGCCGACCTCGTCGGTGAAGACGCCGCGATCAGAGCTTCCCTGGTTTGCGCCCAGCACCCTGAGGCCGCCGACGAGGACGGTCATCTCGGGAGCGCTCAGGTCGAGCAGGTTGGCCCGGTCGATCAGGAGGTACTCGGCCGGGAGGCGATGCTCTCCGGCCAGGTAGTTCCTGAACCCATCGGCCGTAGGCTCGAGCGGCTCGAACGACTCGACGTCGGTCTGCTCCTGGGTCGCATCGGTCCGGCCCGGGGTGAACGGAACGCTCACCTCGTGCCCGGCCTCACGGGCGGCCTGCTCGACACCGGCACCGCCGGCCAGCACGATCAGGTCGGCGAGCGAGATCCGCTTGTCGCCGGACTGGGAGTCATTGAACTCCTTCTGGATGCCCTCCAGGGTCGATAGCGCCTTGCCGAGCTCGGCCGGGTCGTTGACGGCCCAGTCCTTCTGGGGTGCGAGCCTGACCCGGGCGCCGTTGGCACCGCCGCGCTTGTCGGATCCGCGGAAGGTCGAGGCCGAGGCCCATGCGGTCGAGACCAGCTCGGAGACGGTGAGGCCCGAGGCCAGGACCTTCTCCTTGAGCGTCGCGACGTCCGAGTCGTCGACGAGTGCGTGATCGACCACCGGGACAGGGTCCTGCCAGATCAGGACCTCTTCGGGAACCTCCGGGCCGAGGTACCGCGCCCTCGGTCCCATGTCACGGTGGGTCAGCTTGAACCAGGCCCGCCCAAAGGCATCGGCCAGCTCGTCCGGGTTCTCGAGGAAGTGCCTCGAGATCGGCTCGTAGTCCGGGTCCTCTCTGAGCGAGAGGTCCGTCGTCAGCATGGTCGGGGCGTGGGTCACCGATTCGTCGAATGCGTCCGGCACGGTGTCTGCGGCCGCCCCGTCCTTCGGCTTCCACTGGTTGGCGCCGGCAGGGCTCTTGACGAGCTCCCACTCGTGGCCGAACAGGGTCTCGAGGTAGGTGTTGTCCCACTGGGTCGGGGTCTTCGTCCAGGCGCCCTCCAGGCCACTGGTGATTGCCGATCCGTTGACGCCGCTTCCGAACGAGTTCTTCCAGCCGAGGCCCTGCTCCTGGATCGGGGCAGCCTCGGGCTCGGGACCGACGTACTCGTCCGGGTCGGCCGCTCCGTGGTTCTTGCCGAAGGTGTGACCGCCGGCGATCAGGGCGACCGTCTCGTAGTCGTTCATCGCCATCCGCTTGAACGTCTCGCGGATGTCGTGGGCCGCCGCTTTCGGGTCCGGGTTTCCGTTCGGGCCCTCGGGGTTCACATAGATCAGGCCCATCTGGACGGCCGCGAGCGGGTTGTCGAGCTCGCGATCACCCGTGTAGCGGGCATCGCCCAGCCACTCGGTCTCGGGGCCCCAGTAGACGTCGTCGTCCGGCTCCCAGACATCGGCCCGGCCGCCGCCGAATCCGAAAGTCTCGAAGCCCATCTCCTCCATAGCGACGTTGCCGGCGAGGATCATCAGATCGCCCCAGGAGAGTCTGCGTCCGTATTTGCTCTTGACGGGCCAGAGCAGTCTGCGGGCCTTGTCGAGGTTGGCGTTGTCGGGCCAGGAGTTGATCGGAGCGAACCGCTGCTGGCCGGTGCCGCCTCCGCCGCGGCCGTCGGCTACCCGGTAGGTGCCGGCCGAATGCCAGGCCATCCGGATCATCAGTGGGCCGTAGTTGCCGTAGTCGGCGGGCCACCAGTCCTGAGAGGTCTTGAGGAGGGTCGCGATGTCCTGCTTGACCTCGGCGAGGTCGAGCGCCTCGAACTCCTTCGCGTAGTCGAAGTCGGGCCCCATCGGGTCGGCCACCTCGGGGTTCTTGGCAAGGATCTTGAGATTCAGCCGGTTGGGCCACCACTGGTCGTTGCCGCCGCCCTCGGTCGGGTCGGGCATGCGGTCGTGGGCGACCGGGCAGCCGCCGTTCGAGCTGGTGGGCTCGTTCATCTCTTCGAGGGTCGAGTCTGAGTCAGACACGGATTTCCTTTCGTTCGGAGGTGTTCGGTTTCACATCGGATGTGCCGGATCGGTTGATCCGGCATTCGGGGCAGGTGCCCCAGAAAGTCACTTCGCACTCGTCGATTTCGTAGCCGTGGTCGTCGGAGCCATCCATGCACGGGGCGGCTCCGGTGACGCAGTCGACGTCGTCTACCGCACCGCAGGATCGACAGACCACGTGGTGGTGGTTGTCGCCGACCCTCGATTCGTAACGGGCGACCGAGCCGGAAGGCTGGATGTGCCTGAGCAATCCGGCCTCGGTCAGGACCCTGAGCACGTCATATACGGCCTGATGAGAGACATCACCGATCTCGTCCCTGACCAGGGAGATGATCGAAGCGGTGTCTGAGTGGGGGTTGGTCTCGACCGCCTCCATGACGGCCACCCTGGGACGGGTGACCCTGAGGTCGTGATCCCGGAGGATCCGTTCGGTCGAGGAAGGACTCACCGAATCGACACTACCGCTTTTCTTGAATCGATCAAGTCTCGGTTCCCCGGACCGGATCGGACCGGGCCGGGCGAGCGGGGGATGGTCAGCGGGTCAGATTCTTGACCCGTCGGGCTTCCTTGGCTCGGGCTCCGGCTTCGAGTTCGACTTTGCGGACCCGAATCGACTCGGGCGTGACCTCGACGCACTCGTCGTCGCGCAGGAACTCGATCGCCGACTCGAGGGTTACCTCCCGGGGAGGGGTGAGTCGGACGAGGACGTCCGAAGTCGAGGACCGCATGTTGGTCAACTGTTTCTCCTTGACCGCGTTCACATCGAGGTCGTTCGACCGCGCATGCTCGCCGACGACCATCCCCTCGTAGACCTCGTCCCCTGGTTCGATGAACATCGCGCCGCGGTCCTGGAGGCCGAACAGTGCGAAGCTCGCGGCCTTGCCCTGCCGGTCGGCGACCAGCGAACCCGTACTTCGGGTGGTGATCTCGCCGACCCAGGGCTCCCAGCCCGAGAAGACGTGGTTCATGATGCCGGTGCCGCGGGTCTCGGTCAGGAATTCGGTCCGGAACCCGACCAGCCCTCTGGCGGGAATCACGAACTCCATCCGGGTCCTGCCGCCCTGGTGGCCAGCCATCGACTCCAGCCTTCCCTTGCGCCCGGCCAATAGCTGGGTGATCGAGCCGACATGCTCCTCCGGAACGTCGACGAGCAGCCGCTCGGTCGGTTCCAGGATCTGGCCGTTCTCCTCCCGGGTCACGACCCGGGGCTGGCCGGCCGTAAGCTCGAAGCCTTCCCGCCGCATCATCTCCAGCAGCACGACCAGCTGGAGCTCGCCGCGTCCCTGGACCTCCCAGGCGTCCGGACGGTCGGTGTCGAGGACCCGGATCGAGACGTTCCCGAGCAGCTCCTGGTCGAGTCGGGTCTTGATCTGGCGAGCAGTGACCTTGGAGCCCTCCCGGCCGGCGAACGGCGAGGTGTTGATCCCGATCTCGATCGACAGGGCAGGCTCATCGACCTCGATGACCGGCAGGGGCCGAGGGTCTTCCGGGTCGGCCAGGGTCTCGCCGATCGTGACCTCCGGGATCCCGGCAACCGCGATTACCTCGCCCGGCCCGGCCTCGTCGGCCGGGACGCGTTCGAGTGCCTCGGTCACGAACAGCTCGGTGATCTTCGTCTTCTCGACCGATCCGTCGGCACGGCACCAGGCGACCTCGGCTCCCGACTTGATCGTCCCCTGCCTCACCCTGCAGAGGGCCAGCCTGCCGAGATAGGGCGAGGCATCGAGGTTGGTGACATGGGCCTGAAGAGGGTGATCCGGGTCGTATTCGGGGGCCGGTATGTGTTCGACCATCAGGTCCATCAGGGGCTTCAGGTCGGTGCCCTCCTCGCCCTCGGTCAGCGAGGCCCAGCCGTCCCGGCCATTGGAGTAGACGATCGGGAAGTCGATCTGTTCGTCATCGGCACCGAGGTCCATGAAGAGTTCGTAGATCTCGTCGGTCACCTCGGCGATTCGGGCGTCGGGACGGTCGACCTTGTTGATCACGACTATCACCGGAAGGCCGGCCTCCAGTGCCTTGCCGAGAACGAACCGCGTCTGGGGCATCGGGCCCTCGGAGGAGTCGACCAGCAGAAGGACGCCATCCACCATGGTCAGACCTCTCTCGACCTCTCCTCCGAAGTCGGCGTGACCGGGGGTATCGATGATGTTCAGCTTGACGTCGCCGTGCCTCACGGCCGTGTTCTTGGCCAAGATCGTGATCCCCTTTTCGCGTTCGAGATCCATCGAGTCCATCACCCGCTCGTCGACGTCCTGTCCCTTCCGGAAGGCTCCGGACTGCCAGAGCATCGCGTCGACGAGGGTCGTCTTGCCGTGGTCCACATGGGCCACGATCGCGATGTTGCGGATGTCTGTCCGTGCGGCCACGAGGGCGCGGGATACTAGGGAACCGGACCGACGGGCATGCCGATGGCCCTTGCCGTGGTCGGGACGAGTCGAAGGCCAGAGGGGTAGAGATGACCGAAAGGCCGCAGGCACTCACTAAGATCACGCAGGTGAGAGCGCTTCGTCACTTCCTGCCCTGGGTGGGCGTACTGGTCGCCTTCGGGTTCCTGGTCAGCCTTCTGCCGGAGACGACCAAGTGGTCGATCCTGATCACCCAGATCCCGCTGGTCCCGGTCACCGGCCTGGTGATCTACCGATTCTTCAGGCCGGGGGAGCTCTCCGAGAAGGCCCTCAGGATCACGATCGCCTTCGTCGCCCTGGCCGGCCTTTCGTTCGCCATATACCTGGGTGCGACCTGGGCAGCAGGGGAGTTCCCGAGTTGCTCGACGGGTGGATGCACCGCTGCCCAGTATTCAGACGGAGCCGAGCTCTTCTTCGGAATCAGGACGACCACGGTCGGGATGACCGGCTACACCCTCGTCCTGCTCTCGCTGCTCATCCCCGGGAACGTCGGTCGTCTGGCGACGGCCTTCCTCGGAACGTTCGGGTTCGCCACCTCGATGTACCTGACCTTCTATTCGGCGACGGAGCTGAACACCACCTGCCAGTGGTGTCTGGGGTCGGCCGCCGCGATGACGACGATCTTCGCCCTTTCCTACTGGCGGCTGTTCAGGTTCATCCAGTAGATCCGGGCAACGGGCAGACCACCTCTTCCGGGCAGGTGTTTCCGGTCGGACTGATCGGCATGGCCAGTCTCGAGCTCAGGATTTCACGGTGACACGGGCGATCGTGGTCATCGAGAGGTAATAGAGGTCGCGATCGAAGCCCGGGGCGGGGAAGAGGAATGCCTGACTCGAGGATGGAACCTCGACCCTGCTTTTTTCCTCACCGGTGTCGAGGTCGAGGACCGCGATCGAGTCCGATCCGATCGGCAGTGCCGCCCGGCGCATCGCCCTGCTCCGGCCCATCCACCGGAGCATCGGCCAGAGGGCCTTCCTGGCAAATGGACCCCGCCTGAGGGCGAGGTCGGTGTAGTCCTGGACCACGAGCTCCCGGGTGTCGGGGAAGACGATCAGGTGTCCGGCATGGGCGAGCCCCTCGCGCATCCACAGCGGCTCCAGGTCGTCGCCCTCCAGCTTCCAGGCCCTCATCACCGCGTTGCCGGCGTCGTAGGCGACGACGACGTTTCCGACGGGATCCCAGGCCGGTGGGTTCGACTCGGTTCCGAACGGGAGGCCGCTGATCTCGACCGATCGGATCGACTCGGGATCCTCCCTGCGGCACCACCAGAGCCTGACCGGATCGGGATCAGACCCGGTGCCGACCATGGTCCAGTCGACCGAGTTGCGACCCTGGTCCATCCAGAAGATGTGATCCTCGGCGATCACGGGATCCCAGCCGAAGCCACGACCCGGCGACGGCCCGTAGCGCGGGCGCCAGGCTTCGTCGATCTCGATCCTGCCGCCATCGAGGTCGATCATCAGGCGGAAGACGGTCTCAGACCCGACCGCGATGACCGACTCACCGTCCGATGCGAGACGGGCAATGCTCGGTTCGGGCAGCTCGAACTCGGGCACCACCGAGTCGAGGGTCTCGGGGTCGAGCACCGAGACGGTCGAGTTGGCGAGTCCACGCGGAGCGTCGCAGTCCTTGGTCACCAGGTGGCCCGTGTCGAGAATCACGAACGAGTTATAGGGGCGCTGGATCGGGAGGGTTCGGGATACGACCGGTTCCAGATCCGGCGTGAAGCGATGGGCTCCGGTGCCGAAGACCATGTAGAGGTCACCGTTGGAGTGTGCCGCGATACCCCCCGGCCAATACCTGCCGGACGGGTAGCGTGGCGATGAGACCGTAGGCTCGAGCGTCTCGGGATCCAGGCGCTCGACCCAACCCTCGACATCCCCCGCCAGGGGATCGCCGGCCGGAATCGTGTGCCTGAGTGCATACAGCTCTCCGGGTTCGCGCCTGATCACCATGTCCGACGCAAAGGCATCCCGTGCAGTCGCGACTTCCAGCTCCTCTCCGGGCTCGATGCCGATCCCGGACTGCCCTTGCGGATGGCAGAGTCGCCTCGGGCCACCGTCCTCACAGGTCCAGGGCCGAGGCCAGTAGCCCTTCATCCCGCTCGCCCCGGCTCCCTCCGGGAGGTCCCCAGTGTGACTCACAAGGCCATCAGCCCGGTCGATGCGACGAGGCGGCTGTCGGCGAGCCCGGCCGCCCGGTAGCGGTGGGCCTCCAGATAGTCGGCCGATCCGATCATCTCGAGGAAGGCCGCTGCGGACGGATACTCGACCACTATCGCCACATCCCACTCCGGCTCGGCCGGTCCGATGATCCCGTCTTCGCACCGAATCGCGGTCACCACCCGGCCACCGACCCGCTCGAGGATCGGCGCGACATCGACTGAGTACCTGCCGTAGGCCTCGGCCCCGGTCATCCCCTCGGCCGGGTCGAGGGCCTTATCCCTGAACCGAAGGAGGTTGAGCATCATGATCGGGCCGGAGTCGCCTCGATCGGCAAGTTTCCGGATCTGCTCGGACTCGGGGGCGATGAAGGAGCCATCCATGCTCACGAGCCTACAAGCGCAGACATGAGCTGAACCGTCGACACGGTCAAAGGTGCGGTGGCCGGCTTCGACTCAGGTGGATCGACCCTGGGGGGCCGGGTTCCGGTCTGCCCACTCGATGATCGCCTTCGAGTCGGCGATGCCAGTGCCATCGTCGAGTTCGAGTGCCGGGACCCAGGTCTTTCCGGTCAGCTCCAGGACCTGCTTTCGCTTCGGCTGCAGGAACATCGGCAGCGGACCGAATCCGTAGACCTTGATCACTTCGGGGTCGTAGCCGGCATCGAGCAGGGCCTGATGAGCATCACCGCATGGGTGGCGGTGTCCGAAGATCGCCTTCTTCCAGTCGCCCCAACAGACGTAGAGCTTCACGATCCCACCTCGCCTTTCCGGTAGTTAACGCTGAACGATTCCTTGGTGATGGTAGTCCCGCGCCCCGGCGCCGGCGCAGTCTGCTCAGCCCAGACCCGAGAGGTCGACCTGCTCGGACAGCAGTTCGAGGGCATCCGAATACATCGTCCGTTTGATCGTCACGACCGTGTCCCGGCTCTTCTTCGAGAGGGCCTCGGCCGCACCGACCGCCTCCGGCAGGACCGAATCCTCGGCGACGCAGAGGTCGACGATCCCGACTCGAACGGCATCGGCGCCACCGTAGCGGCGGCCGGTCAGCATCACCTCGTGGGCGATCTGTGGTGTCAGCTTCGACTGGACCAGAGCCGACATGCCGGCCGAGAACGGAATGTTGATGTCGACCTCGGGAAGGCAGAAGAAACCACGGTCCTCCCGCATCACTCGTTGGTCGCAGGCCAGGGCGAGCATGCCTCCACCGGCGAAGGCATGGCCGTTGATCGCGGCCACCAAGGTGGCGGGGAACGCCAGCAGACGGCCGTAGAGCGACTGGAGTCCGTTGACCACCTCCCCGATGCGCTCGGGGTTGGCACCCATCCACTCGAGGTCGAGCCCGTTCGAGAAGAACTTTCCTTCACCGGTTATGACGGCGGCCGTGCCGTCGGCGGCTTCCACCTCGGACAGGGCGGAGTCGAAGGCCGAGAGCATCTCGGGGTTGAAGCGGTTCTCTTCCGCCGTCATCTTCAGGACGAAGACGTCGGCCTCTCTCGTCATCTCGATCACGCCGGGGTCCCTTCGGGTCGGTTGCGGTCCGTTGGCCGCCTAGGCTACTGCGACCCGGCCCCGGCACGACCTCGTCGTCCGGGCTTACAATCCCGCCATGGAACCGACTCAGGCACAGGCAGCAGATCCGACAGAGATGGTTCGACCGGGAGCTCCCGGGGACGGGTTGATCCTGGACCCCAATGACTGGCGCCTCGATCATCTGCCCGAATCCGATCGCGAGAAGCTCCGGGGGATCGTCGAGTGGTTCGAGCAGAGGGGCAAGAAGGCACTCAAGGAGGCCGATCGGAACCACGAGTGGTACTCCGACTTCATCGACGCCCAGGCCGAACTCGGGATCTTTCGCGACTTCCTGACACCGGAGAGAGACTCTGATGGCGACTCCGATCGCTACTGGGACACCCAGCGGATCTCTGCCTTCAACGAGATAACTGCCTTCTATGGGCTGGCCTACTGGTACACGTGGCAGGTATCGATCCTGGGGCTCGGCCCGATCTTCATGTCGGACAACGAGGCCGCGAGGGCGAAGGCTGCGGGCCTGCTCGCCGACGGTTCGATCTTCGCCTTCGGTCTCTCGGAGCGGCCGCACGGAGCCGACATCTACTCGACCGACATGGTGCTGACGCCGAACGAAGACGGCTCCGGCTGGACCGCGACCGGCGAGAAGTACTACATCGGCAACGGCAACGAGGCCGGAATGGTCTCGGTCTTCGGCAGGCTCGAAGGGGTCGAGGGGCCGGAAGGGTACGTCTTCTTCGCTGCAGACTCGAAGCACCCGAACTACGAGTTGATTCGGAACGTCGTGAACTCCCAGAGCTACGTCTCCCAGTTCCGACTGAACGAGTATCCGGTCGAGGTGGCAGATGTCCTTCACACCGGCCCGGCGGCCTTCGACGCTGCCCTGAACACGGTCAACGTCGGCAAGTTCAACCTCGGTTTCGGATCGATTGGAATCTGCGAACACGCCTTCTGGGAGGCGATCACCCATGCCGACTCCCGGGTCCTCTACGGGATGAAGGTGACCGACTTTCCACATGTGCAGCAGGCCTTCACGGACGCATTCGCGAGGCTCGCGGCGATGAAGCTCTTCGCATGGAGGGCGATCGACTACATGCGGACGGCAGCGCCGGATGACCGGCGCTACCTGCTGTTCGATCCGATCACCAAGATGAAGGTGACGAGCGAAGGCGAGCGTGTGGTCGACCTCCTCTGGGACGTGATCGCGGCCAAGGGCTTCGAGCGCGACATGTGGTTCGAGATGGCTGCAAGGGACATTCGGGCACTGCCGAAGCTCGAGGGGACCGTCCACGTGAACATGGCGCTCGTCCTGAAGTTCATGCTCGCCTACCTGTTCGACCCGGACGCCGAGCTCGCCGCTCCCGAGAGGCAGCTCGAGCCCGGTGACGACTCATTCCTGTTCGAGCAGGGGCCGGCCAGGGGACTCTCGAAGATCAGGTTCGGCCGGTGGGAGGACGCGTTCGAGCCCTTCGCCGGTGTCCCGAACGTCGACCGTTTCGTCGGTCTGGCCGAGTCCTTCAAGGAGCTGCTGGCCACGGCCCCTCCGGACGAGGCCCAGCAGAAGGACCTCGACTTCCTGCTGACCCTGGGCGAGCTGTTCACCCTGATCCCATACGGCCAGCTGATCTGCGAGCAGGCAGCTCTGGTCGGCCTGCCCCTGGACACCCTCGATCAGATCTTCGACGTCTTCGTGCGCGACTTCTCTGCCTACGCAGTCGAGCTGCTGGGCAAGGCCTCCTCGACCGAGGCTCAACAGGACTGGGCCCGCTCGGTGATCACCAAGCCGGCTGTCGATCCCGAACGCTTCGATGCCGTGTGGGCGAAGACGAGGGCGCTCGCAGGCGGCTACGAGATGCGGCCCTGAGAGAGGTGTGTCGGAGGTTCACCTGTAGGGACTAGGGGAGAAGCTCCGAAACCTTATCCGCGGTGATGATGATTCCCGGGATCGAAGGGCCGGGGATCGGAGTCGTTCCGTCATTCACCGCAATCACCTGTGCCGTCGTCTGTGCCGACGCCATCACCATCTCGAAAGTGTCACCGGCCTGCATCGGGAGCACGAAGTTCCAGGCGGCAATTGTTCGGTTCGAACTGTTCCTGAGATAGACCGAGCTGTTTGCCCACGGGATGTCGTTGTCGTTGACTTGTGGCCAGAGGTAAATGAGGGTGTCGTTCTCGTCGGTGCCGAGCTGTGCGGAGAACTGGAAGTCGTAGATCCCGTCGTGCAGGATCGTGACTTCCGACCCGTCCGTGCAACAGGTCATCCCGCTGGTCACCGAAGTGTCCGTATTCGACAGGTCGATCGGGGTCGTGGTGTTTGCGCCGTCGACGGTCTGGCTCGTCTCGCTCCAGAAGGAACCCTGGTAGGAAGCGAATCCTGCCTCTCCGGTAGCACCCGTGGCACCCGTGGGTCCGGTGGCACCGTCCTGACCGTCGGCTCCTGTCGAGCCGGTAGGGCCGGTTGCGCCCGTGGGTCCGATTGGACCCGTCGCGCCATCGTCACCGTTGGTGCCGGGCGCACCGGTCGGGCCGGTTGGCCCTGCGGGGCCTTCGGCGCCAGTCACTCCGGCCTCGCCCGTTGCACCGGTAGGCCCGGTAGAACCGTCGGTTCCGGCGATTCCCTGAGGTCCGGTCGCTCCGTCGTCACCCGCGGGTCCGGTGGCACCGTCCGTCCCGTCGACACCTGCAACACCGGCTGGGCCGGTGGGTCCGGTCGGGCCAGTGGGTCCGGTCGTTCCGTATTCGTCGTCGAGGTATTCGAAGATCGAGAAGCCGAGGTCCCAGAGCTGGATCGAGGTGTCCTGAATCTTGGTCGAGTTGATGGCACCGTTCGCAATCTTCGATCTCCACACGGCCCGGTCTCTGATCTTGGAACGGGTTATGGCTCCAGCGCGGATCTTCTTGGCGCCAACCGACTCGTTCCTGAGCTGGTTCGGACCCACGCTGTTGGGGGGAAGCTGAGAGGCCGCGAAGGACGCCCCACCCCAGGAAAGAAAGATCGCCGCTGCCGCAATCGCGATCGTGGCACTGCCGGTAATCCGCTCCATCGGTTCCAACTCCTCTTCCCGGCCTGAACCCGGCTTCTTTCCGGGGTTGGTTACTTCTGTGCCGAGCCCCAACCAACGTAACAGGCTCGGGAGTCCGGCCCCAAAGGCAGGCCGGAATACGAGGGCCGATCAGGAGTGGTCGGGCGGTCCCCCGCCGAGGCTGGAGAGGAGCTCGCCGACAGAGTGGTCCCTCTCGATCGGGTGCCTCATCGGGGCGTTCCGGTTGAGGCGGTAACGGTTGCGGCGGCCGACTTTCTCTTTCAGCAGGTATCCGTCCTCGACCAGATCGTTGACTATTCGCTGGGCAGCTCGCTCGGTGATTCCCACCACCGTGGCCAGGTCCCTCAGACGCGCTTCAGGATTGCTTGCGAGGTAGACCATCACGTGGCCGTGGTTGGTCAGGAGCGTCCAGTTGGTCATGGTCCGATCCTAAGGCAGAGGGGGAGCAAATAACAGGAAACAAATAACAGGTAATAAATGTCGTATATTGTGCTTCGTCCTTTACCACCTCTCTGAAAGGCCAAAGGGAGACGATGAGCGCAGCCCTCAGCAACCTGATCTCACCAGGAGTCCTCTTCTTCGCGCTGGGAGCCTTCGCCGCGGCGGTGAAGGCCGACGTCGCCCTGCCGAAGTCCATCTCCCAGACCCTGGCCCTCTATCTGATGGCCGCGATCGGGTTCAAAGGGGGTGTCGAGTTAAGAGCGTCGGGTCTGGACCTCGACACCTTCCTTGCGCTCGGCTGTGGGCTTGCCCTCGGTCTGACCATTCCCATCATTGCCTTCGGTTTGCTTTCGCGACTGACCTCGGTGAGCAGGGTCGATGCATCATCTCTAGCCGCCCATTACGGCTCGGTCAGCCTGGTGACCTTCGGAGCCTGCATCGCCTTTCTGGGGGAGATCGGCGAGCCGAGCTCCGGCTACATGCCGGCGGTGCTGGCCCTGATGGAGGCTCCGGCGATCGCGGTAGGCGTGTTGCTCGGAAAGAGCGGCAACGGGGGAGGGAAGGCTTCACGAAACGAGGCCCTTCGAGAGGCCCTCACGAGTGGGTCGGTTCTGGTCCTGCTCGGCGCAACTGCGATCGGCATAGCTCTCGGGGCCCAGGGACTCGAGGACCTCGACGGCTTCTTCGTCGCTCCGTTCACCGGGGTTTTGGCCCTTTTTCTTCTGAATATGGGGGTGACAGCTTTCAGCCGGATCGGGGCGCTCAAGGAGGCAGGGTGGAGTCTCATCGCCTTTGCCATCTACATGCCTCTGATCGGTGGTGCGTTCGGGGCGTTGCTGGCGACCTGGTTCGGACTCGAGGTCGGTGACGTCACCCTGATGGCGACGCTCGCAGCCAGCGCCTCCTACATAGCGGCCCCGGCGGCGATGCAGCTCGCCCTTCCAACGGCCAACCCGGGACTAAGCCTGCCGCTGGTCATCGGAGTCACTTTCCCGTTCAACCTGATCGTCGGGATTCCGTTATATCTGGAGTTTGCCCGTTTCCTGAGCGGCTAGATCCGGCGCCCGAAGGCTCAGGGAAGGGCCGGCTACTCGATGTCGGCAGCGGCCGAGAAGCGAGAGACTCTCTCGTCGGGCGAGAGTCGGAAGGGGCTGATGTAGCCGACGACCTCGGTCATCGGGACCTTGACCTTGGTGACCGCGTCACTCTGGTTGCCTTCGATCGACCAGACCGCCCGTCCCTTCCTGTTGACACCGGTGACGATGCCCAGGTGTCGGGTGCCGTAGGCGATCAGGTCACCGGGCCTGGCCCGGTAGGTCCAGTGTCCGTTGCGGCTGGCCCAGTCGCTCAGATCCCGCACCTGGACCGCAACGGTCTGCCCGCCGTGGGAGGTCCTGAGATATCTCGTGGACAGGAAGGCGTCGATGCCGGCCCTGCTCCAGGTCCAGGTCCCGAAGGCGACGCACCAGGCGTCACCAATGCTGTAGGGCGCCACGGAACCCTTGCCGTTGCGATACCGGGGAACGTTGTCGCTGCGTCGCTCGCGAACGTTCTTCCCGAGCTCGAGTGCAGCGATCCTGGTGATTGCCTTTCGGATCGCACTCTGCTTGCCGGCAGAGGGAGGCGGGCCGGGGTCGACCGGGATCGTGATCGAAGCCGAGGCCGATGCCGTCCCCAGGAGGGACAGGATGACGGCGGTGGCAGTTATTGCGGTTCTGAATCTCACGTCTCGATTAGCCTCTCGCCCGGTAACCCATTTCGTGGCCGACCGGATCTCATGGGGAAGAAAGTTGCGGGCTTCTTGCCCTCCTCCCGAGAATCATTAGCGGACCTTAACAAAACTTACGTCGTCGACACGGAAAGCTCTTATCGGTGGGCGGGGGGCGCCGGGTAGGGTTGGATGCCATGTCACTGGACGTTTCGATCTCGGCGGCGGCAGCCGCGCTCGCGGTGATGCTGATCTTCTGGGTGATCAGCCTGATCCGCCGCGATGCCTCGATCGCCGACATCGCCTGGGGGCTCGTCTTCGTGGCGATCGCGTGGTCGTCGTGGGCTGCCGGGGGGCGGTCGGTCGCGGGCCTGATCGCTGCCCTGGCCGTGACGGTGTGGGGTGTGAGGCTGGCCGTCTACATCGGGATCAGGAACGCCGGGCACGGGGAGGACCGCAGGTATCAGGCGATGCGTGCGAAGCGCCCGAGCCGGTTCTGGCTCTGGTCCCTGTTCGGAGTCTTCATCCTGCAGGGTCTCCTGGCCCTGATCGTCTCGCTCCCGATCCAGTCGCTCGGTGCAGTCGACGATGCCTCGCCGGGTATCGTCGCCTGGCTCGGCCTGGCGATCTTCATTGCCGGCCTCGGATTCGAGGCGATCGGTGACGCCCAGCTCGCAGCGTTCAAGCGTGACCCGGCCAATCGTGGGCAGGTCATGGACCGGGGACTGTGGCGCTACACCCGGCACCCCAACTACTTCGGCGATTCCCTCCTCTGGTGGGGTATCTGGCTGATCGCGATCGGCTCCGGAGCTTCCTGGTGGACTCTCGTCGGGCCGGCTCTCATGACCTTCATGTTGGTCCGGGTATCGGGTGTGGCGTTGCTCGAGTCGGACATGGCCGAACGCAGGCCGGGATACGCGGAATACATACGCAGGACCAGCTCCTTCATCCCTCGCCCGCCCGCGGACTGAGCAAACAGGGATCGACGGAGGTGAGGCGGCCGCCATGCCCGAGAGCGGGCGGCCGCCCCGTTCACGCCGTCCGGGACCCCTAGAAGAGCGGTCCCGTGATCGTGATCGGCAAATCGCTTCCGTATTCCACGAACAGCCAGAAGAAGGCCAGCGCTCCACCACTGAGGGAGATGTTCTTCAGGAACGAGACCTGCTCGGCCTGGGCCATCTGAGGATCCTCGTGCTTCCAGAAGGCGTGCATGATGAAGCTCGTCGGCAGCAGGAACGCGACCAGGAGCAGGGCACCGAGGTCACCCCAGATACCGAGCAGGATCATCAGTCCGCCGGCGAGGATCATCGCTCCGGTGACCAGAACTCCGGCTCCGGGGGCCGGGGCGCCCATCGCGGCCGCGTACTCGGCCATCTGCTTGCGGTTTGCGAAGTGACCGATGCCGCTTGCGATGAAGATCACCGCGAACAGCACTCGGGCAGCCAGAAAAACAATGTCCATATGGACCCCTCCTTGTATTCGTTTCGTTGGTTCGTCTCTGTCCCTCTCCGGTCCCTACCCTCACGAGACGCGGGTCGTTACCGGCGAGGCAGGCACTTACGGAAAGTAAGTAAAGCGGAAAGGTATCACCCCTGTCCGACGAGATGTCGAACGCCGGGTCGGGAGATTCGGGCGTCCCGTAGCCTTGGGTGGACGCCAGCAACCCATCCCCAAGGAGCGAAGATGCACAACGTCAACGTGGAAGCCGTCACCGAGACCGCCGAGGCGGCACGACAGGATCCCGTCTCTGCCACCCAGCCGGTCGCATTCGACGGGGAGTGGCAGACCTCCGAAGGGGCTGTCCAGTTCACCACCGAGATCCCCCTTCCGAGCGGCGGATCCGTGACCTTCGAGGCCGACTATCCGCCTCACATGGGCGGCACCGGCTCGGCCCCTAACCCCCTTGCTTACTGCTTCTGGGGCGGGATCGCATGTTTCGCGATGACCTACGCCCAGGAGGCCGCAATGAAGGGAGTCGAGCTTCGATCCCTCAGGGCCAGGGTCAGGACCGAGATGAACATGAGCCGGGCGCTCGGGGTCGGAGATCTGCCGCCGGTCGAAGGCATCGACTGGTACCTCGAAGTCGACGCCGACGCCGACGCCGAGGTCCTCGAGCAGATCAAGATCGATTCCGACGAGAGGTGTCCCGGAGCCTTCTGCATCAAGAACCCGATCGAGCTCAGGACCCACCTCGAGATCAAGGACTGAAACGAAGGGGATGAGCCACCCATCCCTTCAGGAGGCCGAGGCAGAAGCCGACAGGGTGCCGGGTTCGGCACTCTCGGCCCGGCTTTACGACCCGATCCTCTGGTGGGGCGAGCGGAGCGGACTCTCCCGCAGCCGCGAGGTCCTGTTGGCCGAGGCAGGGGGAGCGGTCCTGGAGGTAGGAGCCGGAACGGGACTCAACGTCCGTCACTACGACCGGGACCTGGTGGAGCGACTGGTTCTGGTCGAGCCGGATCGCCACAAGGCCGCGATCCTGCGAGACCGCCTCGGGCAGGTGAACCTCGAAGGCGAGGTCGTCCGGGCCCCGGCCTCGATGCTCCCGTTCGGGGATGAGGTCTTCGACACGGCTGTGGTCACTCTCTGCTTCTGCACGGTTCCCGATCCGGACGAGTCGATGAAGGAGATCGGACGGGTTCTCAAGCCGGATGGAGTTCTCCTCTTCATGGAACACATCCGCTCCGACCGGTCCTGGCTCGGAGCCCTTCAGGACCGGCTCCGGGGACTCTGGGAGCGGGTGGCCGATGGCTGCCAGTGCAATCGTCGAACGGTGGAGCTGCTTCGGAGCGGTGGATGGGATGTCGACATCACCCATGTCTCCGACGGAGCCCTGATGCCACCGGTGGCCCGGCCGATCGTAAGCGGGAGGGCCCGGAAGCGTCAGGGGCTTGCGCCGGGAAACGGCGCACGAGAGGCATGATGAGAAACGGTCGCACCGACTCCAGGGGGGCGCGAAGGTGAGCACGGCCGTGGTAGTCGGGTCCGGGCCGAACGGCCTCACGGCGGCCGCCCTGCTCGCCCGTAAGGGAGTGGAGGTGACCGTGATCGAGGCCGCCGAAGTCATTGGGGGAGGGTCCCGAACGGCAGAGCTGACCCTGCCGGGCGTGCTCCACGACAGCTGTGCGGCGATCCACCCGATGGGGGTCGCATCTCCTGCCTTCGAGCAACTCGGCCTCGAGCAGCATGGGCTTCAGTGGCTGTGGCCCGAGGTCGACATGGCCCACCCCCTCGACGAAATGCCGGCTGCCTGGATGGTCCGTTCGGTCGAGCGGACGGCCGAGGGACTCGGCGAGGATGGGACGGCCTGGAGTCGTTCCTTCGACTCGATCTCGAAGTCCTTTCCCGGACTGCGCGAGGAGATCCTCGGACCGATCGTCCACTTCCCGAAGCAGCCTCTACGGCTGGCCAGGTTCGGGCTGCCTTCTCTGAAGTCGGCGAGCCGGTACGCGGCCAGATTCCGGACCGAGCGGGCAAGGGCCCTTTTCGGCGGTGCAGCGGCGCACTCGTTCTCGCCTCTCACCGACCCGATGAGTGCTGCGATCGGGGTCGCCCTGGTGACCGCAGGCCACGCCTTCGGCCTTCCGGTGGCGAGGGGCGGGTCACAGTCCGTGGTCGATGCCCTCGAGTCGGTCCTCTTGCAGGCGGGGGGGCGGATCGAGACGGGGCGGAGAGTCTCGGACCTCTCGGAGGTGGAGGATTTCGACATCGTCCTGCTCGACCTCGCCCCCGCCGGTGTGCTGGGGCTGGCCGGATCACGCATGCCCCCGAGGGTCAGGAGCGCCTACTCCGCATACCGTTACGGGCCGGGTTCCTTCAAGCTCGATCTCGCGGTCGAGGGCGGCGTTCCGTGGACGGACGAAGCCTGCAGGAAGGCGGGGACGGTCCATGTCGGCGGTAGCTTCGAGGAGCTGGCCGCTGCCGAGCTCTCGATCAACCGGGGTGTGATGCCGGAGCGCCCCTTCGTCCTCGTCGCCCAGCAATACCTCGCCGACCCCTCCCGTTCGAAGGGGAATGTCCACCCGGTCTGGGCATACGCCCACGTCCCGGCCGGGTATCCGGGCGATGCCTCCGGAGCCATCCTCGATCAGATCGAGCGTTTCGCGCCTGGCCTCAGGGAGCGGATCGTCGGGACCTTCACCCGCTCGACCCTCGAGTTTCCCGAATACAACGAGAACTACGTGGACGGCGACATCGCGGTCGGAGCCAATTCGGCAAGACAGCTCGTGTTCAGACCCAGGGTCACCCTCGACCCCTACTCCACGGGCATCCCCGGAGTGTTCATCTGCTCACAGGCGACGCCGCCGGG
Organism: uncultured Solirubrobacterales bacterium; assembly: GCA_903939845.1. Taxonomy (GTDB): domain Bacteria; phylum Actinomycetota; class Thermoleophilia; order Solirubrobacterales; family 70-9; genus 67-14. The sequence continues at coordinate 5,118 of CAJAIJ010000057.1, read as the reverse complement.
TGGGGGTGTCCACGGGATGTGCGGTTGGCACGCCGCTGACAGGGCGATTCGTCATCTGGCGGCCTGATCGGCTCCCGCCGCGCCGAGCGAGGACTCAGTCCTCCGGAACCGTGACCTCGCGAAGCAGATGGGTATCGACGTCGTAGACGAAGCCCCGGACCCGATCGCGGTGGGGAATGAACGGTGACTTCCTGACCCTCAGCACAGACTGGTGCACGTCGGCGTCGACGTCGCTGAACGACTCGATAGCGAATGACGGGGCGACTCCGGTCGCCTCCTGCAACTCGGCCCGGAAGGAGTCGTCGGTGATCGTCTGCATGCCGCAGTCGGTGTGGTGGATGACCATGATCCGCTCGGTTCCGAGCCGGCGCTGGGAGATTGCTAGGGAGCGGACCATGTCGTCCGTGATCACCCCGCCCGCGTTCCTCAGGACGTGGGCCTCGCCGTCGCGAAGGCCGAGGGCCCGGAATACGTCGAGGCGCGAGTCCATGCAGGTGACGATCGCCAGTTTGAGGCTGGGGCGGACGTCCAGATGCTGGTCGGTCTCATGCTCGGCGATTCCCCGGTTGTTCGCGAGCAGCGCTTCGATTACACGCATCGCTGCCTAGTCTGCTCGGGGCCTATTGGCCCTTGGCGATCTTCTCGAGATCGACGATGAAGATCAGAGCGGCGTCGGGCGGAATCGTGGGTGGTGAGCCGGTGGAGCCATAACCGAGCTCCGACGGGATGATTATCTCCCGCCTGCCACCGGCCTTCATCCCGATCAGACCTTGCTCCCAGCCCTGAATCACCTGGCCCTGTCCGAGGGTCACGTCGAACGGTTCGCCACGGTCCCAGGAGGCGTCGAACTCCTCGGCGGTCTCGAAGAGCGCTCCGACGTACTGGACGGTCAAGGTGTCGCCCTCCTTCGCGCCGGGCCCCTCGCCTTCGACGATGTCCTCGGTGACGACTTCGGTCGGGGGGTCGCCCTCGCCGGCCTCGATCACGGGCTTGGTTGCGAGATCGGAGTTGTCGACCTCCGCGGTTCCTCCGCCGAAGATGAGGACGGCACCGATCACGATTGCGAGCAGGACTGCGGCGCCCGCGAGAAAGGCGACCTTGGGATCACGGCCACTCTTGGCGGAGTCCTTCCCGGTCGGCGTGTCGGACTTGGCCGGGTCGGGGTTCGAGTCAGGGCTTTCGGGCTTCGAAGGGGTCTCGTTCATGCCGGAGATACTAGGCGGAAAGGAGGAAGTCCGTTCGAACGAGCGGGTCGATCGGGACCGAACTGATTCAGAAGGTCTGGCCTGCCGGGATCCTCGCGGCAGGATGGATCCCGATCACGTCGGGCCAAACCCTGCGTGCCAGCCTGATCTGAAGCAGGAGGGTGACCAGTGCCGCCTCTCTCGCCGGATCCCAGCCGAAGCCGTACAGCTCACGGATCTCCTCTGGCAAAAACCCGACCGAGCTCAACTTGACCGCCTCGGTCACCGGCGTCAACACCAGCTTCAGCCACCCTCCGTACGGCGGGTTGAAGATGATCGAAACGGCTCGATCCCTGATCTCGGGTGAGATGTAGAGCGAGCCATCGCCGAGCCTTCCCTCGATGTACTCACGGAGTTCGGGCTCGGTGCGTGGCATCGAGTCGTCGGGCATACCGAGCAGCGACCCGATCTTCCGGTAATCGGACCAGTAGGCCTCGCGATCATCGGGGTCCATTCGGCCGAAGATCCGCTCCCGGTAGAGCAGTGCGGAGTCGGCCAGGGTGGCGAGCGTCCAGAGCATCAGCTCAGGGTCGGATGCCGAGTAGCTGGTTCCGGCCGGGATCGGCCCGTAGTCCTCCTCGACCGTTCCGGCGACCCGGTCGTGCATCGACTTGACCTGCCTGCCGGTGGCCAGCGCCAGATCGGTGCTTCCAAAGTACATCCGGCTCATCATTCGATCGGTCCGGATCAGTCGTTTTTCGGGATCGTCGAAGAGGATCGAGTGACGGTCGAAGCCGACCACGGCGAGCGGGTCGCAGGCCTGCATCAGGAGGGCCCTCACACCCGAGAAAGAGATCAGGCGCTCGGAGTGGAGCCTCCGGATCATGCTGTCGGCCGGGAAGTACCCATCGACGTCCATCGCTTTCGGGGCATCGGTCCCGTCCCTTCCGGGCACTACCGGCGCCAGCACTTCGAGGATGCCGTCGAACGGACTCAACCGACGGCCGCTCCTGACTCGAGTCTGGGTGCGAGCGAGCCCGCCACGGCTTCGGCTGCCCGGCGTCCCGAGACCAGTGATCCCTGAATCGACGGTGACTCCATGTAGTCGCCGCACCTGAAGAGGCCGGGTTCGACCTCTGCCGGTGTCGACTCGGGAGCGAACCTGCCGGGCGGGAAGGTCGGAAGAGCGTTCTCGATCCGGTAGGAGCCGAGGAGGCGCCACCGGTCGACGGCCGGGCTCCCGAACCACTCGGCCAGCTGGTCCGTCACCGCGGAGACCAGATCTCCCCGCATGGCCTCGCGTCCGACCGCGCTCACCGAGATCAGGGCCCTTCCCTCCGGAGCGTAGGCCTCGGCCACGGCACTCGGGACCGCAACCTCGTTGATCGGACCGGGATCGTCACCGGAGAGCAGGAGGGTGCGCCTCAGGCGATCGGGGACATCGTCCGCGGGAGCATCGAAATAGAGACAGGTCGTGGTCGAGGAGTCGGTCGGAAGGTCCCGACCGAGGAGTCCGGCGGCGGCGATCTCTTCAGTTGCGATGACCACTGCGTCGGCTTCGATCGCCGAACCGTCGGTCAGGACGACCCGGCCCTGCCCGACTTCGGCGACTTCGACTTCGAGGCGAATCGATCCCTCTGGCAGCCGCTCGGCGAGCTGGGCTGACAGCGCCCCCATGCCCCCTGCCGGCAGAGCCGCATCGCCGGTCGAGAAGTAACCGAAGTAGAGCTGGAAGAGGGCACTCGTCGTCTCGAGGTCTGGATCGATCAGGACTCCACCGAAGAAAGGTCGGAAGAAGTTCTCGACCACGGCTCGAGAGAACCCCAACTGCTCGAGATACAGACCGGTCGGGACCTGGGGCTCGGCCGCGATCCGGCCCGGGTCCTTACCCGCGAGTTCGAAACGGAGTCGGGCGAGTCTTGCCTTGTCCCTGATCGTCGCAACCGGTGATCTGGCCGCAGAGAGCATTGCCGCAGGGCGACGCAGAGGATCGGTGAGGGGGGCGAAGTCGCCGTCATCGCGCACCAGGGCACCCGGCTCGAATGAGCCGAGGTCGAGCCGGTCGTAGTCGAAGGCCTCTCTCGCCTCCGGGTAGGAAGTCAGCAACACCTGGAATCCACGGTCGAGGCGGAAACCATCGACCTCGTCGGTGCGGGCCCTGCCGCCGATCCCGTCCGAGGCCTCGAAGACCACGGTCTCGTAGCCCTGGGTAGAAAGCAGCGAGGCACACCGGAGTCCGGAGAGTCCGGCCCCGACCACCACGACCTGACTCCTCGCCGGGGCCGGGCTCATCCCGCCTCGAGGCCCGTTCTCAGGCCTTCGGCGGCCCTGTCACCCACGCGCTTGAAGATCAGGCTGAACAGGGGATCCAGCAGGCGGGCCGGACCCTTCAGGTCGATCTTCGCCTCGTAATCGACCCTCGACCCCGTTCCGTCCTCGTGGAAGGTGATCGTGTCCTGAATGGTCGAGATCCCGGCATCGCTCCGGAACACGACCCGCTCCGGTCGATCGAACTCGATCGTTTCGTAGGTGAGGGTCAGGGTCCGACCACCGAACTCGGTTACAACGCGGTATCTGGCGCCGGCCCGGTACGGGTCATCACCAAGGCAGTCGGCCGAGAGGGTGTTCTCATCCCATTCGGCGGCGTTGCCGAAGTCGGCGAGATAGTCGAAGGCTTCTTCGGCACTCATTGGACTGTTGACTGTGGTTCTGTAAGTGGCCATGCCTGAAAGCTACCGCCCCGGGAGGGCCTGCGGCCGAGCCCGAATAGGATCGCGGGCGATGAGCTCTGCCGCTACCGAGGTGCCCGAGTCCGAAGGAGCCGATGGGGGTCGGTGGTCGGGGGCGTGGCGAGTGGCCGTCGCCCTCGCTCTCCCCCTGGTGATCGTCGGCAACTCGGTCCTCCTGCTGCTGATTCCGTGGCACGCAGAACTCCAGTACGCCGTTCCCGGGTTCCCGGATCCGCCGACTCGCTTCATCGGTGGTGAGCGATCGGACCTCGCGAGGGATGGAATCGTTTCGATCTGGCCGGTCGGTCCGGGCGTTCGGATTCTCGAAGAGGCCCGTCTTCAGACGGGCGCTCCGGCCTTCGATGCCGACGAGGTCTCGCACATGTCGGACGTCAGGGGCGTGGTTCGGGCCCTGATGGTGGCCTGGTCGATCTCGGCAATCGTCCTCGCGATCATCCTCTACAGATTCGGTCTCGCTCGCCTGAACCGACCGCTTCGAGTCGGAGCCTGGCTCACCCTGGGGGCGTTCCTCCTGGTCGGACTGGTCTCGGCTCTCGCCTTCGATTCAGTGTTCACCTTTTTCCATGAAGCCCTCTTCGAAGATGGGACCTGGACCTTCCCCACAGGCAGCACCTTGATCGGGCTCTATCCGGAGAGATTCTGGATCACCGCGACCGGGGCTCTCGTGCTGCTCTCGGTGCTCCAGGCTCTCTTCGTCATCTGGTGGTCGGGTCGGTCTAGGATGCCCCGATGACCGAAAAGGGAAAGACTGCAGAAGAAGACGCCCCAGTGGCCGGGGGAGAGCTGAAGAGGAATGCCACTCGCGAGGAGGCTCTGGCCTTCGGGAAGTCGTTGCGAAGCAGAGCCGGTCGGTCCGAAGCCGGCCGTTTCGCCCCCGGATCGAGGGACCCGATCGGGATCATCGAGGACCAGAACCGGAACCGTCTCCAGGATCTCGTGCCGGTCCGGATCGGCCGGATGCTCGAATCGCCTTTCGCCTACTACAGGGGGACCGCCGGACCCATGGCGGCCGATCTGGCAGGCGAGCCGAGGTCCGGCCTTCTGGTTACGGGCTGCGGCGATGCGCACATCGCGAATTTCGGACTCTTCGCCGCACCCGATCGCCGGATCATCTTCGACATGAACGACTTCGATGAGGCCGGCCCCTGTCCGTGGGAGTGGGACGTGAAGAGGATGGCCTGCAG
>CAJAIJ010000056.1 GCA_903939845.1 uncultured Solirubrobacterales bacterium | reverse complement strand
GCTCGGCAGCTCCCCTGCCGATCCCGCTGGCAGCACCAGTTATGACCGCGACCTTGCCTTCGTAGAGCATCCCGGGAGTATCGCGGAAAACGGGCCGGCCGATCAGGCCGGCTGTCTGGCTGCCCGCCTCGGCCAGAAGGCGATCGAAATCGCGGCCAGGAGCACGCCCGGCAGGACCATGGCCAGCTGGAAGCCGAGCGGCAGGAGCGCTCCGGCCACCGCGTAGGAGAGCGGGTCCAGCGCCAGCAGCGCAAAGGCCACAATCGACATCATCCGGCCGCGCATCGGGGCCGGGGTCCGCTCCTGGATCCAGGTGACGAAGGTGACCCAGGTGGCACCGGCCACCGCGCCCATAAAGACGGCCGCTCCCGCAGCCCAGGGCACCGTGGGGGCAAAGGCCATCGCGACCATGGCAAGGCCCAGTCCTACTCCGGCCACCGACGGGATGACCGGTGAGTACTTCCGGGCAAGCCTCGGCGCCAACAGGATCCCGATCAGGGAGCCGACTCCGAACCCGGCGAGGATGAACCCGAGCTCTGCCCGGTCCCCGAACCGCTCCTCGGCCATCACGGCACCGGCGACCATGATCGGCCCGATCAAGAGAAGGCTCGCGGCAGCGAGGGCAATCAGTGGCCTTCGGATCTCCTCCACCCCCCAGGCGAACCTGATCCCCTCGAAGAAGGCCCGGGGCGATATCTCGACCGCCTCCTCGGAGGGCACCCCGGCCCGGGCCAGAGCCGCGAAGGCGACCGCAGAGAACAGAGCGAGCGCGGCCACGACCCCGAGTGATGCTCCCGGCCCGATCGCGGCATACAGCCCGGCTGCCGCGGCCGGTCCGATGAAGTCGCCCACGCTCTCGACCCCGCTTATCCCCGAGTTCACCTTCGCCAGCGAATCCTTCGGCGCCACGGCCGGGACCAGGGCCATCGAGGCCGGGTAGGAGATCGCGTCCACCACGCCGAGGAGCGCCCCGGCCACCACCAGCAGCGCGATCGGAGCCTCGCTCGATCCGATCACCGCGACCGCCAGCACGATCAGCAGGACTGTCCGGACCGCGGCCGTGATCGGCGCCACCTTTGCCGCCCCGAACCTGTCGCTCACCAGCCCGCCGAAGGGCAGGAGCACGGCCCTCGGGATCCCCTGGGCGATCAGCACCGCCGCCACCCCACCCGGCCCGCCATCCAGGGCGGTCAGGGTGAGCAGCACGATCAGCAGCGACTCGGCCCCGTACTCCCCGCCAACCGCGACGAACAACCGCCGCACCCGTCTGTCCCTCAGGATCTCCAAGGTGAGGGGATTATCGGTGGTGGGCTTGACCTGCCGGTCTCAGGGCCGGGCGAGCAACCGCTGGAATTCAGCCTCGAACTGCCCGACGGATGCAAACCTCTCTACGGAGTCTCGTCCCAACCACACCGGCTTCTCCGCCGGGGAGAGCAGGTAAATCGACCGGGTGATCTTGGTCGTCCTCTCGTAGTCCTTCGGCCAGTTCCGCTCTTCCGAGAGGGACCTCAGGTCATCCTGCCATTGCTGGTTGCGATCGATCACGGCACCCAGGAAGTCCGGACCGGCGAGATTGGCGCTCTTCTGGCCATTACAGGCCCGGCAAGCCACGACGAGGTTGTCCAGACCGTCATCCCCGGAGAAAGACCACGGAACGAAGTGATCGACTTCGCTGCCAGTCTTGTCGCGAATCGCCCGCTCGCAGTAGAGGCAGGTGCCGCCCTGAAGGTCGGCCAGACCTTCCCTCACGTGAGCGAGCGCCTGGCGCTCTCGCCCGAACATGAACCGTTCGAACTCGATCATCGACATCGCGGCACCAACCTGCTTGTTGAGCTGGGCCGCCTTCTCGATCCACCACCGGGTGATGAAAGGCCTCAGGAGTGGACCGAGGGAGATCAGGGAATCACGCGCCCCCGGAAGCAGGTGGATCGCACGACTGCTGGCCTTGTAGCTGGCCACGGTCCACTTTCCGTCCTCGGCCCAGGTCCAGTCGAATTCGTAGAGGAATGGGTCGTAGGGGATTTGGAGGCGGGGGATCGGCATCTCTGCCAACACCTTCTCGACACCGAACACCAATCTCTCCCACTCCTTGGAGTTTCGCGCCACACCTGGGATGAGCGGACCCCTGAAGCCACCCTTGGTCCGAAAGTCGAGAAGCAGCTTGATGATCTTTGCCTGACCACCTGCCTGGTTTTGCCGAAGGACGACCTTCCCATCGGGGTATTCGAGCGTCTGCTGCCAATAGAGCTCAATCACTCGCTCGGCGAGTGCTCGAACAGGAATCACTTCACCCTCTTCGAATTCGGAAGCCCGGTCGATCAGGGCCAGCAGGAGGGCCGGCTTGTAGGTGGAGCTGGTCGATGCCTCGTCCAGCAGCGAAAGGATCTTCTCGCCGAGGACGAGCGGTTCAGTCATCCCCGTTTCCCTCGGACCAGTAATCCGCCGTCGCGGGGATCACACCCCTCACACCGCCCCGTGGATCCTCGACATCCCCCGACCTCCTGGGAATCACATGAACGTGGGCATGGAAGACCGTCTGACCAGCGGCCTCGCCGCTGTTGAGGCCGACGTTGACCCCCTCGACTCCAGGTACGGCCGCCGCCTCTGCGGTGACCACCTTGACCAGCCCAAAGAGGTCCGCCCACTCCTCTTCGGCGAGCTCCTCCGCCCTCGCCACATGCCGGCGGGGGATGACGAGCATGTGACCCTCAGACACCGGGAATGCATCCGG
>CAJAIJ010000055.1 GCA_903939845.1 uncultured Solirubrobacterales bacterium | reverse complement strand
CTTGTGGAGCATCGGGCCTCGCCAGACGACGGCCGAGTTGTCCTCGACGAAGTAGCCGATCGACATCGTCTTGATGCCGCCGTCGGACTCGGGCGGGATGATCTTCCGCTCGCCGTTGACCAGCGGCTTCTCGTCGACTCCGAGCATGCGGGGGATCGAGTAGCCGTAGACGTCGCAGTCGAGGGCGCCGGCGGTCTTGCCGAGACCCTGCAGGGCGGCGGCCAGGTTCGCGGTCATGGTCGACTTGCCGACCCCGCCCTTGCCCGAAGCAACGCAGATCACGTTCTGGATCTGGGCCAGGGCGCCCTGGGGAAGCTTGCCCATCCCGAGCTTCTGCTGGAGGTCGCCCTTCTCCTCGTCGGATAGGACGTCGAAACCGACACCTACACCGGTCACTCCGTCCAGCTCAGAGACGGTCGAGACGACGGCCTCCTGGAAGTGGGACCTGATCGGACAGCCCGGAGTAGTGAGCGAGACGGTGACGTCGATCTGCCCGTCCTCCTTGATCTCGATCGACCGGACCATCCCGAGCTCGACGATGTTCCGCCTCAGCTCGGGATCGATGACTGCGGTCAGCTTCTCTCGAACCTGCTCTTCGGAAGGTAGGGCCATGCCCCGATTCTGGCAGATGGACGGGAGCGGGAGGGGGGAGAGAAAGCGGCCCGGCCCACTTACCGGGGGACCGGGGTCCGGTCGGTCCCGGGAGGTCGAAATCCGAGGAGCAAGACATGCACCGATCCCAGCCCCCCAACCCACTCTCACCGACAGCGACGGTCCTGGCGGCGATCCGTCGTCCGGGCACGATCGCGATTGCTCTTGCGCTGGCGGGACTCCTCCTGTCTGCCTTCGTCTCGCCCGACCCGGCAGGGGCGGCGCGCTACACGGTGGCCCAGTGTGGGTGGAAGGTCGGCAACGACGGGGCCTGGTACGAGTCGGCTTCCGGCAAGTTCGGACGGAGCAGCTGGTGCGGAGTCCCGGAAGGGGCCGACCCCAGGGACGGAGCACACATGGCAAGCACGACCAGGCCTTCGGCATCGTCGGTGGCCGGAGAGAGGTTCGCGAGATGGAGGTGGAGCGCTCCGGCCGGGACCGAGATCATGTCCGTCGCCGGCGACCGCTGGCACGTGCTCCAGGAAGGTTTCCGCCACCGCCTCGGTTTCTCGGTCCGCTCGGGCGGCTTCGAGCCCTTCTTCGACCACACCTCGACCGACAAGGTTCGCCGGGACTTCTCCAGGGTGGCCACATCGGGTGCCGAGGCCTTCGAGAGCAGACTGCTCTGCGCCCGGCCCGATGACCGGAGCTGCAGCGCGGATGCGACCTCGCTCGCCGGGGTGAGAGGCCTGACCCTCACCCTCGACGACCCTTCGAAGCCGAGTCCGACCGTGACCGGTCCGTTCGGTCCGGACCGGTGGGTCCGTGGAGTCCAGGAGGTCCGCTTCGAGTCGAGGGACTCGGGCTCCGGACTCTGGAGCGAAGAGACCTCGATTGATGGCTCCCGGGTCGCCCAGACGACCCACGAGTGCGACGCCACCCTGATCGCCGGTCAGTGGCGTGGCAGGAAGATGCGTCCCTGTCAGCTGTCCGGTTCAGGTGTCCACTCGATCGACACCGCCCGCCTCAGTGACGGCCCCCATCCGGTCGTCCACTGCTCGCTCGACTTCGCCTCCAATCGCGGCTGCGCCGAGCCGGTCACGATCAACACCGACAACACCGCTCCGGCACCCCCGCGCCGGCTGGCCGTCGTCGGCGGCGATGGCTGGCGCAACACGAACTCCTTCTCCCTGACCTGGGAGACCCCCGACCAGCTCCGGGCCGCCCCGGTCACCTCCTTCCGGCGCAGGATCTCCGGGGAGTCCGGATCGCCCGCTTCCGAGCATGAGCAGGCCGGTCGCGACGGCCTCGAGGCGCTCGTCCTGCCGGGTCAGGGCCTCTTCACCGTGGCGGTCTGGCTGATCGACGCGGCCGGCAACTCCGATCCCTCCGCCGAGGCGACGGTCTCGATCGGGTTCGACGATCGACCGCCCTCCGGATACCTGACCGACCCGACCGAGGGCCACCCCGACAGGCTTCTCGCATCGGTCGCCGATGTCCACTCCGGTGTCGAGTCGGCCGAGATCTCGGTCAGGCCGAAGGGTGAGGGCGAGTGGGAGGTGCTTCCTACCGGCCTCGATCGCGAGACCGGAGCCGTCACGGCAGACTTCGGGTCCGAGCTCAGGAGCCCCGGCCCCTGGGAGGTTCGTCTGGCCGCGACCGACCGGGCAGGCAACCGTCTGGTCACGAACCTCCGCGGGAACGGCTCGGCACTGATCGTCGAGGCGCCGGCGAAGATGGAGACCTTCCTTTCGGCCAGGCTCGCTGCGGCCGGAAGGGCCGGCTCGGCTCTTCGCGTCGGGCCGGGGGCGAGGACGCGGGTCGAAGGCCGCCTGGTCACGCGATCCGGGCAGCCTCTCGCAGACAGGGAGGTGGAGGTGATCCAGGACCCCGCGATCGGCACTCGTCGGATCTCGAGGACGGTGACCACCGATCGAGCCGGGAGGTTTCGGAGCGGTCTCTTCTCCCGTGTTTCTCACTCCGTCTCTGTCAGGTTCGGGGGAACTCCACGACTGCTCGGCTCCTTCTCGGGACCCTTCGACCTCCGGGTCCGGGCGAAGGTCCTGTTCAGGGCGCGGCCCCGTCGGCTTCGAACCGGCGAACTCGTGACCTTCACCGGAAGGGTCCTGCCCGGGCCGGCGGCCCGACGGGCGAGGGGGAACCTCGTGAAGGTCGAGTATTTCGAGCGATCGGCCCGCCGATGGAGGCCGGTCCAGGTCACCAGGGTCCGGGCCGGTGGCCGGTTCCGGACCGAATACCGGTTCCGGTACGTGACCGGCCTGGCGAGGATCCGG
>CAJAIJ010000054.1 GCA_903939845.1 uncultured Solirubrobacterales bacterium | reverse complement strand
GACCTTCGCGACGCACTCGACAAGATGGGCCTCAACGACGCCGCCCTGTCCTGGGAGCCCGAGACCTCCGATGCACTCGGGTTCGGTTTCCGGTGCGGCTTCCTCGGACTCCTCCACATGGAGATCGTCCGGGAGCGCCTCGAGCGCGAGTACGGCCTCGAACTCCTGGCGACCAGCCCGACGGTGCGCTATCTCGTCCATTTGACCGACGATTCGTCGGTAGAGGTCAGGAGCCCGACCGAGATGCCCGACCCCGGAAGGATCGAGTCGATCGAGGAGCCATGCATCCGGGCGACGATCATTACGCCATCGGACTTCGTCGGACCGGTGATGGAGCTCTGTCAGGCCCGACGGGGAACCCATGTCGACATGGACTACCTCAGTACCAGCCGGGTCCAGATCCGTTACGACCTTCCGCTGGCCGAGATAGTGCTGGACTTCTTCGATGTCCTGAAGTCCTCGACTCGCGGCTATGCCTCACTCGACTACGAGCCGATCGAGAACCGCGAATCCGAGCTCGTCAAGGTCGATGTCCTGCTCGCAGGAGACAAGGTCGACGCCCTTTCGGTCATCGTCCACAAGGAATTTGCCTACAACCAGGGCAAGGAACTCGTCGCTCGACTCAGGAAGACGATCCCGCGGCAGCAGTTCGACATTCCGGTTCAGGCCGCGGTGGGGGCTCGCATACTTGCCCGGGAGACCGTCAAGGCGGTTCGCAAGGACGTAACCGCCAAGCTCTACGGCGGCGACGTGTCCAGGAAGCGGAAGCTCCTCGAGAAGCAGAAGAAGGGCAAGAAGCGGATGAAGAACGTCGGCCGGGTCGAAGTTCCGCAGGAGGCCTTTCTCGCCGTGCTCGAGCTCGACGACTGAGCCGTCCGGTTTCGAACCCGGTTGCTACCGTTCCGGCGATGGCACTTTCGACAGAAGCAGTGGGGAAGAGCTGGCCGTCCGTCTCCTACGAGGTCGGCAAGGAGAAGATCGGCGAGTACGCCCGGGTTCTCGGGTTCGAGTCTCCGATCCATTTCGACACAGAGGCTGCCAGGGCCGAGGGTTTTCGGGATGTCGTCGCACCGCCGATGTTCTGCGTCGTCTACTCGGCCGGAGCGATGGGACCGGTGATCTTCGACCCCGAGGTCGCGATGAACTTCGCAACGATGGTCCATGGGTCCCAGGAATTCGAGTGGGGGGTCCCGGTCTGTTCCGGCGACGTGATCTCGACTACTTCGTCCTGCCTTTCGATCGAGGAGAGGGACGGCAAGGGCTTCTACGTCTTCGAGACCGTCTCGGTCAACCAGGACGGAGATCAGGCCGTCCGGGGTGTCTGGACGAACATCGTGAGGGGGGTGTGATCGTGTCCGAGATGAACCCCGGCGATTCCATCCCCGAGCTGGCCGTGACCCCGGACAGATACCTCCCCAACCGTTACGCGGGAGCCTCGGGCGACTTCAACCCGATCCATATCGACCCTGAGTTCGCCCGTCAGGTCGGCCTTCCCGGCGCGATCCTCCACGGGCTCTACGTCATGGGCCTGGTGTCGAAGGCCGTCACCGATGCGGCGGGAGGCGACCCACGGAGCCTGAAGGGACTCTCGGTCCAGTTTCGCGGCATGAGCTTTCCAGAACAGGAGATCGTCGTCACCGGGGAGGTTGCCTCGGTCGAGGACGGCGTCACCGAGATCGATGTGATTGCGACCCAGGGCGAGAGCCAGGTCATCCGGAACGCCTCCGCAAGAGTCTCCCGGGATCTCTGAGCCAGCCCGGTTCGAGGGCCGTCCCTCCTAAACTTGGGGAGATGCTCTCAGCCCGTCAGGAAACCATCCTCGGTGTCGTCGTCGAGACCTATCTCGAGACCGGTCGACCGGTTGGATCGAAGGCGATCGCCGGCCGTGGCGGCCTCGACTGCTCGGCCTCGACGGTCAGGGCCGAGCTCGCGGCTCTCGAGGAGACCGGATATCTGAGCCACCCCCATACCTCTGCCGGTCGTGTTCCCACCGATCTGGCCTATCGCAACTACGCGGAATCGGTCATGGGTCGGGCCGTCGCCCGACGGAAGTCCGATGACGGCCTCGACATCTCCGCGTTCAGACGCGAGGTCGACGAGGCGATGCGCGAGGCGACCACCGCCCTGTCACGAATGACCGACCTGCTGGCCCTGGTCGTCGCCCCTCCCCTGGGGACGGCGACGATCCATCGGGTGGAGGCGATGCTGCTGAAGCCCGATGTGGTCATGGTGATCGCGATCACGTCGGCCGGAGACGTCACGAAGCGGGCCTTCACCTTTGCCGGCGATGTCGACCCCGGCCTCGTCGAGTGGGCTTCGACCTACCTCAACGAGGTGCTCGTGGGGACGAACATCGGAGCAAGGAGGATCGCTTCACAGCTGGCCGACCCGGCGCTCGGACCGGTCGAGTCCGAGTTCGTCCAGAGGTTGATGCCGGCCGTCCTCGATCTCGAGCAGACCCGGGAAGCGACCCTCTACATCGAAGGTGCCGGTCGCCTGCTCGACGAGAAGCGAGCCTCGGAGCTTCCCCGGATCGATCGCCTGATGTCGGCTCTCGAGCAGAGGACGGCGGTGCTCAGGATGATGCGCTCCGCGATCGAGGAGAGGTCGGTATTCATCTGGATCGGAGATGAGAACCCCCAGCCTGCGATGCGTTCGGTGAGCGTGGTCGGCGCAAACTACGGGCTCGGCCACCGCAACCTCGGTTCGGTCGGCGTGGTCGGCCCGACCCGGATGGACTATGAGACCGCGATCGGGTCGGTGAGTGAAGCCGCGCGCGAGCTTTCCCGCTACTTCGAGCGCCTCTACGTATGAGCGGACGCGACTACTACGAGGTCCTCGGGGTCTCCCGGGACGCTTCCGAGAGCGAGGTGAAGAAGGCCTTCAGGCATCTCGCCCGAGAGCTTCATCCAGACGTCAACGACCACGATCCCGGAGCCGAGGAGAAGTTCAAGGAGGCCGCCGAGGCCTACGAGGTCCTTTCCGATCCCGAGCGTCGCAGGACCTACGACGCCTACGGCATGGAGGGCCTCAGATCCGGTGGCTTCTCCTCGCAGGCTTCGGGCTTCGGGTCGTTCGAGGACCTCTTCAGTGCCTTCTTCGGCGGTTCCGGTTTCGCGCGCTCCGGACCGGCGGCCGGTGGAGACGTAGCCGCGACGGTTCGGATCGAGCTCGAAGACGTTCTCGACGGTTGCGAACGGGAACTCGAGTTCGAGGCGGTCGACACCTGTGAGGAATGTCGGGGCAACGGTGCCGAGCCAGGGACCCCGATCACTGCCTGCCCGGCCTGCGACGGAACCGGAGAGGTCCGGTCGGTCGCCAACACGCCTTTCGGCCGAATCGTCCGGGCCGGGCCCTGCCAGCAGTGCCGCGGGGATGGGCGGATACCCGAATCGCCCTGCACCGGTTGTTCGGGCCTCGGCAGGCGCCATGGGTCTCGGACCTGGAAGGTGAAGATCCCTCCTGGAATCGAGGACGGTCAGAGCATCCGGATCGCCGGCGCTGGCCATGCCGGCGAGGCCGGTGCCCCCGACGGTGACCTCTACGTTCGTGTCGACGTGGCCGAGCGGGATGGTTTTCGTCGGGAAGGCCGGGACCTGATCGTGGTCATCCCTGTCGATGCCACGAGGGCGATGCTCGGAGGCGAAGTCGAGGTCGAGACCCTCGAGGGTTCCCGATCGGTCGAGCTCGAGGCCGGCGTACAGCCCGGGCACGTCGAGACCCTGCGGGGCCTCGGCCTGCCCCAGCTCGGAGGTGGCGGTCGCAGGGGAGATCAGAAGGTCGTCGTCGACGTCGTGATCCCCTCCCGCCTCGACGAAGCGCAGACCGATCTCGTCGCCCGTCTCGATGTCACGATCACCGACGACAACCGTCGAGGTGGCAAGAGTCGGTCGCTCTTCTCGCGTCTTCGCCGGGTCAAGGGGTGATCGGACCTGATCAGGCTCGCAGTCAGATGCAGTCCGAACCAGGCCGAGATCGTGCTTGCCGAGCTGACGGTGCTCGCCCCGGGCGGAGTCGAGGAGAGCTCGGGGGAGGGGTTCGTCGAGTTCGCGATCTACGGGGCCGAAGGCGAGCTGCCCGACATCGGTGAGCTCGAGGCCGTCACGGCCGAGGGTGCCGTCTCGGTCACCTCGACGGAGGTCGCCGACGACTGGGCCGACCGGTGGCGGGAGTTCCACCGTCCGGTAGAGGTTTCGTCGACCCGGTCGGATCGGACGGTCTGGGTCGGGCCGCCCTGGAGCGATCGACCCGTCGATGGTCTCTCGGTCGTGATCGATCCGGGCAGGGCCTTCGGGACTGGGGCCCATCCGACGACGAGGCTCTGCCTTGCCTTCATGCTCGACCTGGCCGATCGTGATCTCGCCGCGGGTCGGTTGACAGACATCGGTTCGGGCTCCGGGGTGCTCGCGATCGCGGCGGCCGGTATGGGCTGGTCTCCGGTCGAAGGTTTCGACACCGAGCCTGCCGCCGTCGAGGCGGCGCGCCTGAACGCAGTCGACAACGGCGTCGAGGCCAGTTTCGAGCGTCGCGACTTCCGGGAGCCCGGCCCGGCCCTCGCGGAGACCGTCGTGGCCAACCTGACGGCGCCGCTCCTGATCGAGTTGGCCGATCACCTCGATCCCGACAAGATCCCACTCAGAATGGTCTGTTCGGGCCTTCTCGACCTCGAAGGTGAGAAGGTCACGGCAGCCTTCGACCGGCTCGGCCTGCGCACGGTTGCCACTGGAGTCATGGACGGCTGGAGAGGGCTTCTCATGGAGTCGAGCGCCAGATGACAAGAGCTTCCGAAGGAGGGCTTGCCCGTCCGATCGGGTTCATCGACTCCGGCGTCGGTGGACTGACGGTGCTCCACGAGTGCCTGGTCTCCCTCCCGGGTGAGGATTTCCTCTACCTCGGTGACAGCGACTACTTCCCCTACGGCACCAAGACCGTCGACGAGCTTCGGGAACGGGTCGGAATCGTGACTTCGTTCCTGCTCGAGCGGGGCGTCAAGATGCTCGTGGTCGCCTGCAATTCAGCGACGGCCACGGCCGGGGAAGAGATCGCCCGGATCGCTGCGGGAGCCGGGGTTCCGGTCGTAACCGTTATCGGTCCGGAATCCGAGATCGCAGCGACGATCACCGAGACCGGCAGGGTCGGCGTGCTCGCGACGCCTGCGACGGTGTCGAGCGGGGCCTACCGGGCGGCCCTGGATCGACTCGGGCGACCGCTCACGGTCACCGAGGTGGCTGCCCCCGATCTGGCACCCCTGATTCAGGAGGGCTCCCCGTTCGACGAGGGCGTCATGGACATGGTCAGGTCCTATTGCGAGCCCCTGAAGAGGGCCGAGATCGACACGCTGGTGCTCGGCTGCACCCATTACCCCCTCGTTGCCCCGATGCTGCAGCGGTTGCTGGGCAGGGATGTCCGTCTTGTCACGGCCGGGCATGCGATCGCCGCAGCGGTCCAACGGACTCTGGCGGCAGACGGCTCGCTCTCGACCGAAAGGCAGGAGGGCGACTACAGGTTCCTGGTCACTGGCGATCTCGATTCTTTCGTCGAGGTAGGGACGAGATTTCTCCAGCTTCCATTGGCCGGCCGGATCGAGAGCGTTTCGGTGGAGCGATAGCCGTTTTGCGGCCCCTGCGCGGGTGGCAGCGGCGGGGCGATACCCTTCCGGCGTGATCTCGGAACGAATCAGAGACGATGCCCAGGCCGCCCTCAAGGAGGGTGACCGGCGCCGTGCTGCCGCCCTGAGGATGATCCAGGACGTCCTGCAGCAGGAAGTCAAGCTCGGCAAGGGCGACGAGACCGCAGCTCTTCAGCGTGAGCGGAAGAAGCGTCTCGAAGCGGCCGAGGCCTACGAGGAGGCGGGCCGCGAGGAGCAGGCTGCCGACGAACTTTTCGAGGCCGAGCTCATCACCGCCTACCTGCCCGAGCAGCTTTCCGACGAGGAGCTGGCCGCGATGGTCGACGATGCGATTGCCGAAACAGGAGCCGAAGGGCCTTCAGACATGGGCAAGGTCATGGGGCTCCTCAAGGAGAGAGCTGCCGGCAAGGCCGACGGAAAGCGGCTCAGCACAGCGGTGCGGGAACGACTTGCCTCGTAGGACTCTGACTCTCGACAACTCGGTCGCGGCCGAACTCGCCGGCTCCGGGGACACCGTTCTCAGGGCACTGAGGCAAAAGACCAGCAGCAAGGTCCACCTCCGCGGTAATCAGTTGACGCTCGAGGGGGAAGAGAAGGAGATGGCCCAGGCCGCGAAGCTGGTCGACGAGGTCGTCGAGCTGATCGAGTCCGGTCACGAGGTCGGTCCCGAGACGCTGGACTCGGTCGATGACGCGATCGGATCCTCGGTCAAGGCAGCCTCGATACTCGAAGACGTCATCTGGCAGCACCGGGGAAAGAAGATCGCCCCGAAGACCGTTCGTCAGAAGGAATACATCGACTCGATTCGGGACAACACCGTGACCTTCGGCATCGGGCCGGCCGGGACAGGCAAGACCTTCCTCGCGGTCGCGACGGCCGCGGCGGCCCTGGTCGAAGGCAGCGTCCAGCGAATAATCCTGACCAGGCCGGCGGTCGAAGCCGGGGAGAGTCTCGGCTTCCTCCCCGGTGATCTGCAGGCCAAGGTGGACCCCTACCTGAGGCCCCTCTTCGACGCTCTCTACGACATGCTCGACCCCGATCGTGTCAACGGCTTCTTCGACCGCGGGGTGATCGAGGTCGCGCCCCTCGCCTTCATGCGGGGCAGAACCCTCAACGATGCATTCATCATCCTCGACGAAGCCCAGAACACCACTCCGGAGCAGATGAAGATGTTCCTGACCCGGCTCGGCTTCAACTCGAGGATGGTCGTGACCGGGGACGTCACCCAGATCGACCTTCCCAGGGACAGGCGTTCCGGACTGGTGGTGGTCACCGAGATCCTCGCGGGTGTCGAAGACGTCGAGTTCGTCCACTTCGGCGGGGAGGACGTGGTCCGCCACCGACTGGTCCAGCGAATCGTCGCTGCCTACACCCGGCACGCCGAAAACCGGGAAAGGCGATGAACGTGGAACTGGAAGACGTGCCGGCCGATCTCGTGCCGGCCGTCGTTGCGACCCTCACCGCCACCGGGACCGACGACTGTCATCTGGCCGTCGAGCTGGTCGACCGTGACCGGATCCATGAGCTCAACCGGGAGCACCGCAACCGGGATTCGGCCACGGATGTCCTCTCCTTTCCGGTCGATTTCGGTTCGGATTCGCCCGGTCCGCGCGAACTCGGGGATGTCTTCGTCTGCGAAGCGGAGTGTGAGGACCTGGTCGAGGCCGTCGTCCACGGCGTGCTCCATCTCTGCGGTTACGACCACGAGACCGACGACGGCGAGATGCTCGAACTCCAGGACCGGATCATGGTCGAACTCGGAGGGTCCCGATGAGCGATATCTCAGCTTCCCCCCCGGGTGTCCGATCCGGCTTCGTCGGCCTCGCGGGTCGTCCGAACGTCGGCAAATCGACCCTCGTGAACCAGATGGTCGGTGCCACCGTGGCGATTGCCTCCTTCCGGCCCCAGACGACCCGAAGGGCCATCAGGGGTGTCTGGACGAATCCCGACTCGACCTGCCAGCTGGTTCTGGTCGACCTGCCAGGTGTCCAGCGCCCCCGGGACAGCCTTACCTCCCGGATGCAGCGTCGTGTCGAGATGGAGCTGGCCGAGGCAGACGTCGCCCTCCTGGTGATAAACGCCGAGGAGGGTGTCGGTCCGGGGGACCGTTTCATTGCTTCGGCAATGCTGGCAGCCGCCGGAGGTACCCCCGTCGTCTGTGCGGTGAACAAGGCCGATGCCGTGGGCAGGGCGATCGTGCCGGTCCTCGAGCAGGCCGCTGATCTGAAAGGGGT
>CAJAIJ010000053.1 GCA_903939845.1 uncultured Solirubrobacterales bacterium | reverse complement strand
GAGGGGATGGTCGGTGGCCAGTTCGTGGACGTGACCGCGAGTTCCCTCGGTCCCGAGGGCCTCGTTCGACTCCACGAACTCAAGACGGGGGCCTTGATCGGGGCCTCCGTCGAGATGGCCCTTGCCGTCTCCGGCACCCCTGAGGACGATAGGGCCGGTTACCGGGAGTTCGCGGGGGAGCTCGGCATCCTGTTTCAGATCGTCGATGACATCCTCGATGTCACCGGAGCTGCCGAGGAAACCGGCAAGCCACAGGGCAGCGACGAGAGGCACGGTAAAATCACCTATGTAACCCTCCACGGGCTCGATCAGGCCCGAAGACTCGCCGCAGAATCACATGGCAAGGCACTGGAATCACTGTCGAAGGTCGACGGTGAGACCGAATCCCTCAAGGCCGTAGCCGACTACATCCACGACAGAGACAGATGACCTCCCCCGAAAACCCGTCCGTCGGACCCCTCCTCGCAAGTGTCGAAGGGCCTGCTGACCTGCACGGTCTCTCCGAAGATCAGTTGCAGGAGCTCGCGGCCGAGGTGCGTTCGTACATCATCGACGTGATCGGAGATATCGGCGGCCATTTCGGTGCGAACCTCGGGACCTGTGAGATCGCCGTCGCCCTGCACAGCCTTCTCGATTCACCCCGGGACAAGATCCTCTGGGATGTCGGCCATCAGGCCTATCCCCACAAGATCCTGACCGGGCGGCGTGACGAACTACCGACGATCAGGCAGTACGAGGGTCTGGCGCCCTTCTGCTCGATTCCGGAGTCTCCCCACGACATCATGGGTGCGGGCCATGCCTCGACTTCGATCTCCTACGGGCTGGGCCTGAAGGAGGCGATGCGCCACGGGATCGGGGACGACGGACGGGTCGTCGCGGTGATCGGCGACGGAGCACTCACCGGGGGCGTCGCCTACGAGGCCATGCATGCCGCCGGGGGACTCCAGACCCCGATGGTCATCCTTCTCAATGACAACGGGATGTCGATCTCTCCCAATGTCGGAGCCCTTGCCTCCTACTTCCAGCGGACCAGGCTGAAGCCCGGCCTGTTCCACCGAAGAGAAGACTTCGAGGACAGGTTGACCCGTTTGCCTCTGGGCCTGGGTCGGCGAATCGAGCGACTCGGACCGGAGCTCAAGTCCGCGGTCAAGGCCTACTGGGCTCCGGGGCTGCTTTTCGAGGAGCTGGACCTCGCCTACATGGGCCCCATAGATGGACATGACGTCGCCGCACTCAGGCAGGCCTTGACCGAGGCACTCTTGGCCGATCGCCCCGTGGTCGTTCATGCCCAGACCGTCAAGGGCCGCGGTTTTGGTCCGGCCGAAGAGAATGGTCTGGCCGGGATGGAGAAGTGGCATGCCGCGAAGCCCGGATCGATCGTCGGGGGCGAGCCGGCAGTGAAGACGGACCTGATCCCGGTTCGCGAGTCCGATGCCCCCGAGTCGATAGCACCAGAAATCCTCGAGAAGCCGGACCCGGCATCGGCCCCGCCTCAGTACACCCAGGTGTTTGCCGATGCCATGGTTCGGGAGGCCAGGGATGACGAACGGGTGGTCGGAATCACCGCCGCGATGGCGGGGGGGACGGGCCTGCAGAAGCTCGCGGACGAGCTCCCTGACAGCTATTTCGACGTAGGGATCGCCGAGCAGAACGCAGTCCTCATGGCTTCCGGGATCGCACTGCAGGGCGGCAAGCCTGTCTGTGCGATCTATTCCACCTTCCTGCAGCGCTCCTATGACCAGATCGTCCATGACGTGTGTCTCCAGAACCTCGATGTCACTTTCGCAATGGATCGGGCCGGGCTGGTCGGTGATGACGGTCCTACTCACCACGGAGCCTTCGATATCGCCTACTTCAGGCCACTTCCGAACGTCGTTGCGATGGCGCCGAGGGACGAGGCGATGCTGGTGAGAATGCTTCGAACCGCGATTGCCTTCGACGGGCCTGCGGCCCTGCGTTACCCGCGCGGCGCGGCAGTCGGAGTCGAGATTCCGGACTCGGCCGAGGCGCTGCCGATCGGATCCGGGGAGACCCTCCAGACCGGCGAGAGGGTCGCCTTGCTCGGTTACGGGACCGGTGTCCAGGTGGCACTCGAAGCGGCCGAGATTCTCGGCGAGTCAGGTCTCAACCCGACAGTTGCCGATGCAAGGTTCGTCAAGCCGCTCGATTCCGAGCTGGTCGAGCGACTCGCCCTCTCCCATGACCTCATCGTCACCATCGAAGAGGGCGTCCTCACCGGCGGGTTCGGCTCGGCCGTCCTGGAGCATCTGGAGGACAGCTTCACCACGCCCGGCGAGCGGGCACGAGTGGTGCGCATAGGCCTTCCCGATCGGTTCGTGACCCACGGCAGCCCGGCTTTGCTCCACGAAGAAGTCGGCTTCACCGGCCAGGCCGTTGCGACCAGGGTCGCCACCGCGCTGGGCGAGAGCCTCACTCCGGCTTCCTGACCCCTCAGAGCGGCTCCCGGTTGCCGCACTTCGCATCGAGGCCGCGTCCGTCGCGGTCTCGCCGAGGCCTGGGGGAAAACGAAAGCCCCGCCTGGGGCGGGGCTTTCGGTGTTACTTAGGGAGGAGAGAGATTTTCATCTCATATGTGATTTTGATCGATGGGAGGTAGGCAGGTCCGTCATGCGCCGCGGGCGGTGTACCGCGTTGCCGTGGTCAGCGCTATCTGAGCGGCGCCGAACCCAACCAGGAAGATCGTTACTGCAGAGGCGCCGTCGATGAGGGCGCCGGAGATTCCGACGAGGATGAGGGAGATCCCGAGTGCCAGCTCGAGTCCTCTGTGCGCCGAAAGGGGAACCGGTCGGCGAGGAGAGGTGCTGGTGAGGGCTACCCCCAGCAGGAAGGCCCCGATGAAGAAAGTCAGGAAGCCGACGCCGGGGTCGGCAGAGAGCACGAACGGAACGATCATCAGTAGCGGGCTCGCCGCAATGAGGATCGCGTTGTGAGTGTGGAGGGTGAGGGGCCTATGAAGGAGCATGAGGGGTAGGGAAAGAGTAGGCCCGTCAGACCGGGCTGTGTGTGAGTCGCCTCACATTTACCCGCAAATGAAGGGTTTTTCCCGGTTCCGCCTTTGCGTAATCTGCGGGATCTTCTGACTGTGCCGGACGGTCGGTAGCGTTGCCCTTCATGGCTGCCGAAAGAATGAGGATCGATCGCGTTCTCGCCGATCGCGGACTTTTCCCGTCGAGGACTGCGGCAGCCCGGGCCGTTCGAGCCGGGAAGGTCCAGATAGGAAGTGATGGCCCCATGGCGCTCCGGCCGAGTCAGGACGTCGCCCTCGACGAGGTTCTCGAGATCCGGGGCGAGCCCGACTTCGTGTCCCGGGGCGGCGTGAAGTTGAGGAATGCCCTCGATGGCCTCGAAATCGACGTGTCCGGGCTTCGCTGTCTGGACGTCGGGGCTTCGACCGGCGGGTTCACGGACTGCCTCCTGAAACGTGGGGCGACCGAGGTGATCGCTCTCGATGTCGCCTATGGTCAGATCGACTTCGGCCTGCGGAACGAACCCCGGGTGACGGTCATCGAACGACTGAACGCCAGGAATCTGGAACCAACAGATCTCTCCTTTTCTCCGGATCTCGCAGTGATCGACGTTTCCTTCATCTCCTTGACGAAGGTCCTCGGCCCCGTTGCCGACTGTGTCTCACCCGGCGGGGAAATACTGGCCATGGTCAAGCCACAGTTCGAGCTCGGACGCAAGAGGGTCGGTCGCGGTGGAGTAGTCAGGAACCCGGACGACCGTCGCGAGGCCGTCGAGATGGTGGCGGACCACGGCCGAGCCCTCGGCTTGTCGCTGCTCGGAGTCCAGCCCACCGGGCTTCCGGGGCCCAAGGGCAATCTCGAGACGTTCCTGAGACTCGGCAAATCCGGTGTCGGAGTGGAAGATGGACGGACCCTCTGCCAAGGTGTCGAGCTGTGAATGAGACGAGACCGCTCGCGCTGCTCCTGACCCACGGCCATGCCGCCGGCATCGACGATGCGGCCGAGACCGTTACCAGGGTCGCTGAACGGCGGAACTGGGATCTCTCCGTCTTCGACGGGGAAAGCGACTCCTTTGACGGGCGCGAACCTGCCCTTTGCATCGTGCTCGGCGGCGATGGAACGATCCTCCGGGCGCTCAGGCTGGGCATCGGACACGAGTTCCCGGTGTTCGGGATCAACTTCGGTCGAGTGGGGTTCCTCGCGGCGGCAGAGGCCGAGGAGGTCGAGGAGGCGGTGGACCGTGCTCTCGCGGGCGAGATCGAGCTGGTCGACCTTCCCGGTCTGGAGGTCTCCTGGGACGGCGGCAGCGCGATCGGCCTCAATGACGTCGGTTTCAGCCGAAGGCCCCACTCCGGCGTCGCCGAACTGAGCTACCGGATCGCCGATGAGGAAGTGGGGAGGGTCCGTTGCGATGGCCTCGTGGCCGCAACCGCCACCGGTTCGACCGGCTACAACCTCGCAAACAACGGCCCGATCCTCGCCTGGGGCGTGGCCGGCTACGCGGTCTCGTACATCGCGCCGCACACGCTCACGGCCCGAGCTCTGGTCGTAGCGCCCGACGACGTCCTCGAGGTGGTCAATCACCGCAGTCGTGACGGGGTCGAAATAGTCGTCGACGGGGTCGAAGTCGGTGGCCTCGAGCCGGGAATGGGAGCCGAGGTCCGCTTCCGTTCGGCGATGGCAAGCCTCGCCCAGCTTCCGGGCGCGAACTTCTATCAACGGATTCGCGAGAAGTTCGGCCATCTGGCCCAATAAGGGCCAACAAGGGCCTGGTAGGGGCCCAGCATGGAGTTGCCCGCAGGGGCGAAGTGTCCGGGTCCGGTGCTAAACCGGGTGCGTGCTCAGAGAGCTTCGGATAGAGAACCTCCTGGTGATCGAAAGGGCCGAACTCCGCTTCGAGGACGGCTTCACGGTCCTCACGGGCGAGACGGGGGCAGGCAAGACGGTGCTGGCCCACTCCCTGGATCTTCTGGGTGGCGGCAAGGCAAGGAAGGGAATAGTCCGGCCAGGCGCATCCGAGGCATGGGTCGAGGGAGTCTTTGATCTCCCGCCCGACTGGAGGGAGGCGGATGAGTTGGCCGAGATCAGGGAGCGGCTCCCCGAGGAGGCCGAAGAGCTCGTGCTCGGGCGGAGGGTCTCGTCCGGGGGAAGGACGAGCGCCTTCATCGGAGGGCGATCGGCCACGGCAGGTGAGCTCCGGCTGCTGGCCGAGAAGCTGATCTCGTTCTACGGGCAGCATGAGCACCGCCAACTGACCATCGCTTCTACCCAGATGGCGGTCCTGGATTCTGCCGGGGGTCGCGCCCTCGAGACGGTCTTCGACGACCACCGCGCAGTGTGGGCCGAGCTTCGTGAGGCTGAGGCCGAACTCGCCTCCGTTACCGATGCAGGTGGGGTTCGGGATCTCGATCTCCTCAGGTTCGAACTCGATGAAATCGATGCCGCGGGTCTGGACTCGGCCGAGAAGCAGGCTCTCGATGTCGAGCGCGCCCGTCTGCGCCACGTCGAGGCCCTCCGGACCGCCGCCGACTCGGCTGCCGACCTGACTCGGGGCACCGGGGGATCAGAAGGGATTGCCGATGCGGCGGCCCGGGCTGCCGGGCTGCTCGGCGCCGAGACCGGCAAAGACGGCGATCTCGATCGACTCGCCGAACGGATGGAGTCGGCATCGGTCGAGCTCGGGGATATCGCGGTCGAGCTCTCTGCCTATCTGCAGGGTCTCGAAGCCGACCCCGATCGCCTGCGTGAAGTCGAAGAGAGACTGGACCTGATCGCCCGACTCGAGCTCAAGCACGGGGGATCGGTCGAAGCAGTGCTCGCGCATGCTGATGCCTGCCGAGTTCGGATCGCTGATCTCGAGGGCGGAGCGGAGCGCGAGAGGGAGCTGGCCGAGAGGGTCAGGTCGACGAGGGAGAAGCTGGAGACGACCGCCCGAAAGTTGACTGCCGCACGGGAGGCGGCTGCACGTTCGCTCGCGTCGGGAATCTCGGGGGACCTCGAGGAGCTCGCGATGAAGGGCGCCGCCCTCGAGGTCGAGCTCGTCCCCCTTGCCGAGGGCCCAGGGCCGTTCGGAGCGGAATCGGTCGAGTTCATGTTCTCTCCAAACGCCGGCATTGCGCCCCGTCCCCTGCGGGAGACGGCATCCGGGGGTGAACTGTCCCGCGTGATGCTCGCCCTGGCCGGGGTCGGTGGGCGGCAGGGAGGGCGGACGATCGTCTTCGACGAGATCGATGCCGGAATCGGCGGCAAGACCGCACTCGTAGTCGCCGACAGGCTGAGGGATGCATCGCGCGACGGACAGGTGATTGCGATAACTCACCTCCCTCAGGTCGCATCACGCGCCGATCGGCATTTTGCGGTCGCCAAGGATTCCGAGTCGGGCGTTGCGACGGCCACCGTTACTCACCTCGAGGATGAGCAGGTCATCCTCGAGGTCGCTCGGATGATGGGCGCCGGCGAGGATGACGAGGCCGCCACCCGTCATGCCCGTGAGCTTGTCTCCTCGGGCAGGTAGGACCAATGCACCCGTCAGGCCCGGTCACGGCTTTCAGGCATTAGTCTCGCTTCATGGAATCACGGAGGGTGATCCCCCGGATCGGCAGCCGGGGCGTCCGGAACGCCGGCGGTCGGAGTGCCAGTGGTGACATCGGTCCGGGCGGCCCGCAGGTTGCCGGGCCGGTCAGGCTTGGAACGAGGACCAAGGACCTCGTCAAGGCACTAAGACCGGGCGAGATCGCGGTCATCGGCCACCGCAACATCGACAGGGTGGCGGCCGAGGATCTCGCTGCCAGCGGAATCGTTGCCGTGCTCAACACCGAGCCCTCGAGCGATGATCGCTACCCGAATCGGGGACCACTGATGTTGGTCGAGGCCGGCATCGTCCTCGTCGACTTCCCGGAGACGGATCTGTTCTCCCTGCTCTCCGACGGCGACCGTGTCGTCATCGACGGGCCGACGATCCTCCGCGATGGTGACCCGGTAGCCCAGGGCGTGGCGATGGACAGGGCCGGCCTGGTCAAGAGGCTGGCTCGTCAGGAGAGCGAGATCCACGTCGCCCTGGCCGCCTTCGCCGAGAACACG
Organism: uncultured Solirubrobacterales bacterium; assembly: GCA_903939845.1. GTDB lineage: Bacteria > Actinomycetota > Thermoleophilia > Solirubrobacterales > 70-9 > 67-14. The sequence continues at coordinate 94,822 of CAJAIJ010000053.1, read as the reverse complement.
GTCACCCACGTTCAGAGAGAGAGCGAGATCCTCACCGGCGACATCGCGCTCCCGGAGATCCGGACGTCATTCCGGGACCGTCACGTCCTGATCGTGGTGAGGGGACCTGACTATCGCAGCGACCTGAGAGCCCTCGATGCATACATAAGGGATGTGAGGCCGGTTCTGGTCGGCGTGGATGGAGGGGCCGATGCCATCATCGAGGCCGGCCACACCCCCTCGGTGATACTCGGTGACATGGACTCCGCCTCTGATGGCGCGCTTGAGAGCGGGGCGGAGTTGATCGTCCACGGCTATCCGGACGGCAGGGCCCCGGGTCGCGACCGTCTTGCTGCCGCCGGTCTGGACCACACCGTGTTTCCTGCAGACGGGACCAGTCAGGACGTTGCGATGCTCCTCGCGTATGAGATGGGTGCCGAAATGATCGTGTCCGTAGGGGCCCATTTCAACCTCGTCGAATTCCTCGACAAGGACAGGGATGGGATGTCGTCGACATTCCTGACGAGACTGAGGATCGGGGAGTCGCTGGTCGACGCCAAGGGCGTGAGCAGGCTCTACTCCCCTGGCATTCCGGTCGGACCCCTGGTGGCATTTCTCGGAGCGTTCGTCCTCCTTGCCGCGATCGTCGTCTTCACCTCGCCGGCGCTGGCCGACCTGTTCGAGCTGGTCTGGCTCAAGGTCAAGGTCTCGCTCGGCTTCTGAGCATCACGATGGCGCGATCCGACCTCGCCTCATCCGCAATGCCTAGGCTCTGATCCATATGGGTTACAGCTCCCGATACCACGTGGCTTCCCTGGCGGCGGTCTTCCTCGCTCTTGCCGTCGGGATCCTGATCGGCTCAGAGGTCGGGGGAGACATTCTCAACGAGACCCGACGGGACCTCGAGAAGAGCCTGAACGAAGATCTCGACAAGACCAGGGCCGAGAACGAAAGTCTGAGGCGTGAGCTCGGATGGTCTGACGAGCTCGGTGTTTCGGCCAGTCTCCCCCTGGTGGACGGCCGCCTCGACGGACTCCGGATCGGGCTGGTCGGTTTCGGGTCGCTCCCGGACTCGGTCGCCGGAGCCGTGGATGAGGCCCTCCGACCGACGGGCGCTCGTGTCGTGGCCGTCGGCACCGTCCGTGAACCGCCCTCTCCGGAGGCGCTTGCCGAAAGCCTCTCCGGCACCAGGTTCGGAAACCTGGATCGACAGAAGGGGAGCCTCGTCGATTACGGCAGGACGGTCGGCAGGCAGATGGTCGTCGGCGGACCCATTTTCCGGTTGAGCAGGTCCGAGCTGATGTCCCGTTCCAGCGGGAGCTTCGGACGCCTCGACGCAGTGGTGCTGTTCAGGGGACCCCTTCCGGAGGGCGAAGCCGGTAGTCCGGACAGGCTGAAGGCCAGAGCTCTGGCCAGCTCGATCGTCGCCGGCATGGGGACGACCCGAGCGCGGCTCGTCGGAGTCGAGGAGCTGGAGACCCGGCCATCCGGGGTCAGGTTCTTCACCGCCCGGAGAGTTCCATCCATCGACTCGGTCGACCTCGCCTCCGGGAGGCTTTCGCTGGTGTTCGCCATCGACGGAGCCGACGGCAGCTTCGGGGTCAAGGAGACGGCCGACTCGCTGACGCCGCAACCCCTGGCGGCACCCGACAGGAAGCCGTCCGGGCGGGGCTGAGCCATTCTCTGGTCCGGAATCGCGGTCTCCTTCATCTTCGCCCTCGCCGTGGTTCCGGCGGGTGTCCGGGGGCTGATGGGGGCCGGGCTCACGAGGGTGAATCACCGTGGCCTGGCTCTTGCCTTCCCTCTTGGAGCGATCCTCGTGGTCGCATCGATCGTCGCGCTGGCACCTCTCGCCCTCCTCAACGACCGGGCAGGCCTCGAACTGCTCGATCCCGATCTGCGGCGATGGATCGTCTACCTGATCGGGATCGCGTTCCTCGGCCTCCTGGACGACGGACTCGGACTCGGTTCGGTCGAGGGCACGCCTCGCGGCTGGCGGGGGCATACGGCCGCTCTGGCCTCCGGCACCCTGTCGACCGGCGCGATCAAGGCCGTCGGCGCACTCGCCCTGGCCCTGTACGTCGTTACGGGCACCGGCAACGAGCTGCCGATGTTCCTCGCCGACGTTCTGCTGCTGATCCTCGTCACCAATCTCTTCAACCTCCTGGACCTTCGAGGGGGCAGAGTCGAAAAGGTCCTGTTCACCCTCGCGGCAGTGGTCTGTCTGGTCGCCGGCTCCTGGGTGCCGATCGAGGTGACCGGGGTCTTCCTCGGTCCTTTCCTGGTCGGATTTTGGTTCACCCTCCGCGAAAGGGCGATGCTGGGGGACACGGGCTCGAACCTGGCCGGCGCAGTTGCAGGAGTAATTCTCCTGACCGCCCTCGATGAGACCGCAAGGCTCCTGGCCCTTGCGGCGGTGGTGGCCCTCACGGTGTTTGCCGAGTTCTCCTCGATCTCGCGCGCGATTGAAAAGATTCCGCCACTTCGATTTATAGACTCACTCGGGAGGCCAGTCGACCGTCCGGTCGGAGGCCCACCAAGGAACGACACCGGCGAGTGAGCGAACAGACAGGAGATACCCGTTTCATCTTCGTCACTGGCGGGGTTCTCTCGGCCCTCGGAAAGGGAATCGCATCGGCCTCCATCGGCCGCCTCCTCGTTGCCCGGGGCTACAGGGTCCAGATTCAGAAGTTCGATCCCTACCTGAACGTCGACCCGGGAACGATGAGCCCCTTCCAGCACGGTGAGGTCTTCGTCACCGAGGACGGCGCCGAGACCGATCTCGATCTCGGGCACTACGAGAGGTTCACCGACGAGAACACCTCCCGGGCATCGAACGTCACCGCCGGTTCGGTCTACAACTCGGTCATTCGCAGGGAGCGGCGTGGCGACTACCTCGGGGGCACCGTCCAGGTGATCCCTCACATCACCGACGAGATCAAGAGCAGGATCCTGATCGTGGCGGAGTCGAAGGCCGTCGACTTCGTGATCACCGAGATCGGCGGCACCGTCGGCGACATCGAATCACTCCCATTCCTCGAGGCCATCCGGCAGCTCCACACCGATCTGGGGCATCGCCGCTCGATGTTCATCCACCTGACCCTCGTCCCCTTCATCAGTCATGCCGGCGAGATGAAGACCAAGCCGACCCAGCACTCGGTCAACGAACTCAGGCGGATCGGCATCCAGCCCCATGCACTGATCTGTCGCTCGGTCACGGGCCTGGACCGGGACATCCGGAAGAAGATCGCCCACTTCGCCAGCCTCCCGGTGGACGCCGTGATTTCCGGCCAGGACGTGGACAACGTCTACAAGATCCCGCTCATGTATCGCGCCGAGGGCGCCGATGACTTCATCCTCGATCACTTCGGCATGGAGGCACCACCACCCGATCTGACCGAGTGGGAGGAGATGCTCAGGAAGGCCGACCGGGCAGAGGGCGTCGTCAAGATCGGGCTGGTCGGCAAGTACATCCAGCTCGCCGACTCGTACAAGTCGGTGATCGAGGCCCTCGAACACGGAGGAATCGAGAACGGCGTCAAGGTCGAGATCGAGCTGATCGATTCCGAGGACTTCGATCCGGGACGACTCGACGAAGTCGACGGCGTGCTGATTCCTGGAGGGTTCGGAGAGCGCGGGGTGGAGGGCAAGGTCGAGGCGGCGCGGATCGCCAGGACCGAAGGGATCCCGTATCTCGGAATCTGTCTGGGCATGCAGATCGCGGTGATCGAGTTTGCTCGAAACATGGCCGGTATGGACGGGGCGAATTCGGCAGAGTTCGATCCCGAGACTCCGCATCCCGTGATCGATCTGCTTCCCGAACAGAAGGAGATCTCCGACATGGGTGGCACGATGCGGCTCGGTGCCGACCCGGTAAAGGTGCACGAGGGGACCAGGGCGCTCGACATCTATGACGAGGCCGTGATCTACAAGAGGCACCGTCATCGCTACGAGGTGAACAACCTCCTCCGGGCGCGCCTCGAGGAGTCCGGCCTTGTCATCAGCGGCACATCTCCGGACGAGCGTTTGGTCGAGATGGTCGAGCTGCCGGACCACCCCTTCTTCGTCGCCTCGCAGTTCCACCCGGAGTTCAACTCGAGGCCGAACCGCCCCGAGCCCCTTTTCCGTGAATTCATCAAGGCCGCAGCCCGGGTCGCTTCCGACCGTCCCGATGCTGCCGTGGCCTCCACCGGGGAAGAGGGCGTCCGGTCCTGAGGCTGCGCTCGGTCGGCCCGGACTCGATGTCGATCGGTCCGACGTGAACCTCTTCGTAGAACTCTGCGAGACCGCAAGCCCTACCGGCGACGAGGCTGCCGTCGGGGCAATCGTGACCCAGCGCCTCGAGGCTCTTGGACTTTCCGTCAGCGAGGACGACGCTGCGGCACCCACGGGAGCCGGCTGCGGAAACCTCCTCGCCCGGATAGAGGGTCGTACCGATTCCTGGATCGGGTTCTGTTCGCACCTCGACACCGTCCCGCACACCGGACCGATCGAGGTTCTCCTCGACGGGGAGGGGGTGTATCGGAGCGCGGGGGAGACGATCCTCGGAGCCGACAACAAGGCCGCAGTCGTGGTCATGCTGGAGTTGGCTCGGCGCTATGCGAAGGAGCCGCCACCGGTCGGAATCGAGCTCCTGTTCACCGTTGCCGAGGAACAGGGACTTCTCGGGGCATTCGCACTGGACGCCTCGACGCTCTCCTCCAATCTCTTCTTCGTGCTCGACCTGGCCTCCGACATCGGTCAGATCGCGACCGTGTCACCGACCCACGGCCAGTTGAGGGCCGTCGTGACCGGGGTCGAGGCCCACGCCGGGCTTGCGCCGGAAAAGGGGGCCTCGGCAATAGAGGCTGCGGCACGAGCCATCGCCACGATGCCCCTCGGACGGATCGACGAGGACACGACGGCGAACATCGGGCTGATCGAGGGCGGGACCTCCGGCAACGTCGTTCCCGGCAGGTGTGAGGTCTTCGGCGAGGCCCGCTCGACGGTGGAAGGCCGATCGGCAGAGGTCCTCGGGAAGATGGCCGAGGCGCTGATGGCCGAGGCCTCTGAGATCGGTTGCGAGGTAGAGGTCGAGATCAAGGAGGTCTTCGCCGGCTACACGGTCCCGGACGACTCGAAGGCCCTGACGGCAGCGGAGGCCGTCCTTGCGGCTCGCGGGCATGAACCCAGCCGGGTCTCTCCCGGCGGGGGCAGTGATGCCAACGTCCTGCGAGCAAAGGGGCTCGATGCTTTGCTGCTGGCAAACGGGACTTACGACAACCACACCGCAGACGAGTCGGTCCCACGAGAGAACCTTGCAGAGATGTTCGAGATCTGTTGCGGCCTCATCGAGGAAGTCGAACCGACTTGCTGAAGCTGCGACGCGGAATCGTGACGGCTACGACGCCGCTCGAGGTCGAGCTGGGGGGTGAACGCCGGGTGGCCTGGGCCGACCCCGTGCTGGTCGGCCCGTGCGAGATTGGCGATGAGGTCGTGATCAACACCGAGGCTCTGGACCTCGGACTCGGTTCCGGTGGTTTCGACATCGTCGTCGTAAATCTGACCCGCGGACTGGAGGGACAGGGCTCTGAGACCGAGCACGTGATGAAGCTCAACTACTCGGCGTTGCAGCATCCGGTCGCAACCGTCGAGCGCGAGGTCACCGATTCATCGGCCGACCCGAAGCCCCCGAGTCCGATTCCGGTCCTCGTAGTCGGCCTTCACGGCCACCTGGCTCCGGCGGCATGGGCCTTTGCCGCGAAAATGGAGGCCGAGGGCCGTGGCAGGGCCGAAGTCGGCTTCGTCCAGACCGCGGGCGGCGCCCTTCCGGGCCAGCTCTCCCGGGACGTCCGTGAGCTTCGGGAGCGGGGCCTGCTCGCCGGGCATGTGACCGCCGGCCCCACCTGGGGAGGCGAGGGTGAGGCGATCACCACTATCGGGGCCCTGGACGCAGCCGGCTCACTCGGGTGGGACGCGGTCATCGCCGGACCAGGTCCCGGAATCCTGGGGTCGGGCACGACCTTCGGCCATGGCGGGATGGTCGCGCTGGATACCGCCCATGCCGCCCTGGCCCTCGGTCTTCCGACGGTGATTGCTCCGAGGCTCTCGGGAGCGGATCCCCGGCCTAGACACCGTGGGCTCAGTCATCACTCCCGGACCGTGCTCTCGCATCTGCTGGCCGGCGTCGACTTGCCCCTGCCCTCTGGGTTCGAGTCGCTGTCGGAAGAGGTTGCACTTGCCGCCAGGGGCAGGCACAGGGTCGTGATCGAGGAAGTCGATCTCGTCGGTTACGAGGCCTCTGGCCTTCCGACCCGGACCATGGGTCGAGACCTCGCGACCGACCCCGAGTTCTTCTCGGGCGCGCTGGCGGCCGGCACCCGACTGGCCGAACTGGTTTCGTCCTGAGATCTCCCGATCCGGTGTCCCCTCGTCGGGCGCGCCGTTGCGGGGCAAGGGGAAGTGTTCCCGCCGGAGAAACGGCTCCCAATGACCGCTTCCGTCGAGTCCAGGACCGTTTCACCCGGACGAGCCCGATACGACGCTCTACTTTTGGATTTCCTCGCCTACCTCGAACTCGAACGCGGTCTCTCGCCGAACACCATCTCGGCCTATCGATCAGATCTCGATCGTTTTGGGGAATTCCTCGACGGTAGGGATGTCGAGGTCGCGTCGGCAGCCCCTCGGGATCTCGCCGAATACGTCGCCCTGCTCGCGAACCCCGAGGACGGTCCAACCCCGGCGCCGTCGACCGTTCACCGAAAGACCGCGGCGATCAGGTCACTGTTTCGCTACATGCGTCTGGAGGGCATGGTCGACGACGACCCCACCGTCGGCATCGCATCTCAGAAGAGGCGCAAGACCTTGCCGAGGGTTCTGACCGAGGCCGAGGTGGGTCGTCTCCTCGCTGCTCCGACAGGTAGCTCTCCGCAGGTATCGAGGGACAGGGCGATCCTCGAGGTCATGTACGCGGCCGGGCTCAGGGCTTCCGAGGTGATCGGCCTGGAGATGAGTGACGTCGATACTCGTGAAGGGGTCTTGAAGGCTCGCGGAAAAGGCAATCGCGAACGGGTCGTTCCGATCGGCCGCGAGGCGATCCGGGCGATAGAGGCCTATCTCGTGGTCGGACGACCCCGTCTGGTCGGGGAGAGACACGAAAAGGCGCTCTTCCTCAACTACCGGGGCAGACCGCTCACCCGCCAGGGCCTCTACAAGATCATTCAGGGTCACGCCGGGTCGGTGGGACTGGCCGACAGGATGAGCCCCCACACCCTCAGGCACTCCTTCGCCACGCACCTGCTGGCCGGGGGATGTGATCTCCGCTCGGTGCAGGAGATGCTCGGGCATGCAGACGTCGCCACCACGCAGATGTACACGCACCTGTCCGGCCGCGAACTCCGGGATGTCTACACGAGGACCCATCCCCGGGCCGCCGGATCGATGGATCGGGGCTGATACAAACCGGGAGTGCCAGAACTCCCGGAGGTCGAGACGATTCGCCGCCAGCTCGAACCGGACCTGGTCGGTCGCAGATTCGATCGGGTCGAGGTTCTCGACCACTATTTCTCGAAGCCGTCGTCGGCCTCCGGTTTCGAACAGGCCGCGACCGGACGGGAGGTCACCGACGTAGGTCGACGCGGGAAGTATCTCCTGATCGAGTTCGCTGATGGCGAGGCCATGGTCATCCACCTCCGGATGACCGGGAACCTAGTCCTGGTCGACCCGGAGGGACACACCGGCCCGGGCGATGCCCGGATATACCGCCAGGACGACGGGACCAGGCACCTCAAGGCCCGCTTCCACCTCGACGACGGCGGCGAGCTCAGGTTTACCGATCCCCGGCGGTTCGGTCGCGGATTCATCGCCGGACCCGAAGAGCTGGATACCTACTTCGCCGCCCGGCTGGGACCCGAGCCTCTATCTGAGGGGTTCACGGCCGAAGCGCTCGCGACTGCCTCCGAGGGCAGGACCGCGCCGCTCAAATCCTTCCTCCTGGACCAGAAGGCCGTAGCCGGGATCGGAAACATCTATGCCGACGAAGCACTTCACCGAGCCAGTCTTCACCCACTCTCTCCGGCCGGCTCGATGAAGCCGGATCATCAGAGTGCACTCAGGGACGGCATCGTGGCAGCGCTGGAGAGGGGTCTCGACCTGGGTGGTGCCTCCATCGACGACTATCGCGATGCCCGTGGCGAGAGCGGCCAGATGCAGGATGAGTTCCTCGTCCATCGCCGCGAGGGTCGGCCCTGTCCACGCTGTGGCGAAGCAATAACGAGAATCGTGGTGGGTGGCCGTTCGACCTATTTCTGTGGCTCCTGTCAGAGCCGTTTGCGGCGTCGTCCTCGCAGGAAGAAGGCGTGATCCCCGTCCGGGCCATTAGGCACCCTTAGAACGGTGAGTCGTACTTACAAGACAGAGGCGATCGTTCTGCGGTCGATCCGATACGGCGAGGCCGACCGAATCCTTCACCTCTACAGCCGGGAGCACGGCCGGATCGGTGCGATAGCCAAGGGCTCCCGGAAGCCGAGGTCGAGGTTCGGGGGAAGACTCGAGCCCTTCTTCCGTCTCTCGCTAATACTCCACCGGGGCCGGGGCGACCTCTCCACGGTCACGGCTGCCGAGACGGTGGATGGCTACCCGGAGCTCAGGAGCTCCGGCCGTGCGATCACGGCGGCTTCCGACGCATGCGGGGCGGTCCTGAAGCTGCTCGACGGCGTCGAACCGAACGAGCCGGCCTACAACCTCCTGGTCCGGTACCTCTCCCTGATCGACAGGGACCCCGAGGGCCCACTGGCCGGACCTGCAGGCATGGTCGCCTTCAGGCTCAAGTTGGCACTCGCGGCAGGGTTTGCACCCGAGCTCGCCTCCTGTTCGAGGTGCGGTGCGAGCGATCACGTTTCGGCTTTCTCGGGACCTGCGGGCGGGGTCGTCTGTCCGTCATGTGAGGCCAATTCATTCCCGATCACGGCCGAAGCACACGGCTTCATGGTCGAGGCCCTGGGCAGACCCCTGGCACAGCTTCCCGAGGCACCGGCGGCGGCCGTCAGGCAGGCCGGGAGGGCGGTCGGTGAGACACTCGAACACCATGCCCATGTCAGACTTCCCCGTCCGGAGGAGACTCGGGCAGCATGAGCACGAAGCGGAAATCCAGCCGGACCGGTGCCGCCTCTCCGTTTGCCGTCGAGTGGCAGGCAAGGGAGGCCCGGGAACTCTCGCCGTCGGCAGTCCGGTCCTATCCGGCTAAACGGAAGAGGCCCGAGGTAGACAGCGAGGTTCGAACGCCATTTCAACGAGATCGGGACCGGATCGTGCACAGCAAGGCCTTCAGGAGGTTGATGCACAAGACCCAGGTCTTCATTGCGCCGGAAGGAGACCATTTCCGGACCAGGCTCACCCATACCCTCGAGGTGACCGGCATCGCACGAACCGTCGCCAGGGCGCTGGATCTGAACGAGGATCTGACCGAGGCGATCGGCCTCGGCCACGACCTCGGCCACACCCCCTTCGGACACCTCGGCGAGGAGGCTCTGGACGAGGTCAGCCGGGCCCGCAAGGGCCCGGCCTTCAGGCACTACCGGCACTCGGTCCGGATAGTCGAGAAGTTGGAGCGCGACGGAGAGGGACTCAACCTCAACGATGCCGTGATCGACGGAATCCGCCGCCACAGCGGCACCAACACTCCGAAGCCCAGATCGCTGGAGGGCCAGATCGTCAGGCTCGTCGATCGGGTCGCATACATAAACCACGACATCGACGACGCCATTCGAGCCGGAGTGCTCGAGCGTTCCGATCTTCCGGCGAAGGAGATCGCGATCCTCGGGCCGACGGGCTCCCGCCGGATCGACACGTTGGTCATGGACATCATCGAATCCTCCCGTGATGCCGGGGAGATACAGCAGGGAGCCAAGGTCGGAGGTGCGATGGAGCGGTTGCGTGACTTCATGTTCAGCGAGGTCTACGTGAGCGAGCCGGCGCGGCGCGAGAAGGAGAGGATCGGGCTCGCAATAGAGACGCTCTTCGATCACTACGTCGCCAATCCCGGGGAGGTCACCGTCACCTATCGCAAGGGCGAGGAGCCCTCGGACAAACAGAAAGCGATCGACATGATCGCCGGGATGACGGACCGTTTCTGCATTGCGACCTACGAGGGCCTGGTCGTTCCCAGAGTCAGCCGCTTCTAGGGGAGAGTTCGAAGCCTCGCCCGGCTCTATGCTGGACCGAAGTGTCCAAGTTCACCCCTGACACCATCGACCGGGTCCGGACGGCGGCCGACATGGTCGAAATCGTCTCGGCTCATACCGAGCTGAAGAGGGCCGGTGCCCGATACCAGGGCCTCTGCCCGTTCCACGACGAGCGTTCGCCTTCGTTCTCGGTCCACGCGGAAGAGAAGCTCTACCACTGCTTCGGCTGCGGGGTCGGGGGGGACCTGTTCGACTTCGTATGCGAGAAGGAAGGGATCGATTTTCCCCAGGCGGTCGAGCTCCTGGCCGAGCGCTACGGGGTCGAGGTCAAGCGAGACAAGGAAGACCCCGAAGCCGAGAAGCGGCGCAAGGAGCGGGATCGGCTTCAGCAACTGCTCGAGCGTTCGGCCTCCTTCTATGCGGCAACGTACAGAGACTCGGAAGAGGCAGCGAAGTCGCGTGAATATCTGACCTCGAGAGGTCTGGAAGCCGGGGCGCTCGAGAGCTTCGGCGTCGGATTTGCACCGAGTGCGTGGGACACATTGATCGTCCGCGCCCAGAGGGCAGGATTCTCGCCACAGGAGATGGCGACGGTCGGACTCGCACAGAAAGGCAAGAACGGCGGCATGTACGACCGATTCCGTTCCCGAATCATGTTTCCGATCAGGGATGCCCGCGGTCGGGTGGTCGGATTCGGAGCGAGGGCCACGCGGGAAGACCAGAAGCCCAAGTATCTGAACACCGCCGAGACGTCGTTCTTTCGAAAGAGCGAGATCCTCTACGGGATAGATCTGGCCAGGCCTGCCATGGCCAAGGCCGGTAGAGCCATCCTCGTCGAGGGCTACACCGACGTCATCGCACTCCACCAGGCAGGCCTCACCGAGACCGTCGGAATCATGGGAACGGCCATGACCGAGCACCAGATCGCCCGCCTCTCGGCCACCGTCGACACGGTCGTCCTCGCACTCGACGCCGACGCCGCCGGCCAGAAGGCCATGCTCAGGGCCCAGGAAGTCGCTGCCGGGCGCAAGGTCACGATCCTCGTCGTCGCGATGCCTGCCGGGGAGGATCCGGCAGAGATTTCGACTGCACCCGGGGGGCCCGATCGGTTCCGGGAGATGCTCGACGCGGCGGTCGTCCTGCCGGAATTCCACCTTTCACTGATACTCGATTCGGTCGATCCCGCATCCCCCAGATCGAGGGACGACGGACTCGCGGGGGCCGTTCCCGTGATCCTCGGTGTCGAGCCTGGTGCCTTGAGGAACGAGCTGGTTCGGCGGACCGCAGATGGACTCGGGATCGAGCCCTCGGTCGTGGTGTCGAGGCTCGAGAAGGGCCCTGACTCGGGGGGAAGCGCGTCCCTCTCGCAACCGGCCGAATCCGTCGCCGAAGCCGCTCCACCTGCGGCTCCGGTCCTGTTCAAGCGGGAGCGGCGCGAGCGCTCTCTCCTGGTCATGTGTATCGCCAATCCCTCGGAGGGACGAGAGTGGCTCGGTCGACTCGAGGAGCGCCACCTCTCCGGACCTCTGATGGTCCGGACGGCAGCCTGGCTCAGCGGGAATCTCGATGACCCGATGGAGGGACTGGACAAGGACGACCCGGAGCTCTATCGCCTCGTCTCCGCCATGGTCGTCAGAGCCGATCCGGAGCTGGTCGGAAAGGGCGCGATACGGAGGAACTTCATGGAGCTGGAGCTGGCTGCCCTCGAGGAAGAGATCTCTGCGGCGAAGGATGCCTCGCCGGAGGTCAGGGCCGATCTGAACCGGCGTCGGTCCGATCTGATCGAACAGGTCCGGAAGGCCGAGGACGAGAGGGCCGCATCGTGAACTTCCGAGCTGTCCCTGTCCGGTAGGGTTCCCGCTCAACGCTGATGCCGATCTGGAACCCAGTTTCGGCGGAACCGACCGAATGTTCGGGAGGCGTCGATCGGGGGTAGCTCAATGGTAGAGCGCCGTCCTGTTAAGTCGGTGGTTGGCGGTTCGAGTCCGCCCCCCCGAGCTCACCCCGCCAGTGCCTCGATCAGTCGAGCGCCGGCGGTCGGCCCGTCGTGGTCTTCGGACCACCTGGAAATCTCACCGGCACGTCCTGCAAAGGACTCGTCGCCGAGCAACTCCGCCACCGCCCACCTGACGCTGCCGGGCCCTACGAGGCTCCATCGGATCGAGAGTCCGGTTCCAGACCAGGTGACCCTTATCGCGTTCTCGTTCATGTCGCCTGCGATCGGGCAGACCAGCAGGGGGACCCCTTCGGCGAGCGAGCGGGCAACCGTGCCGTGACCTCCGTGGCAGATCACGACCGAGGCAAGCGGAATCACCTGTGAGTAGCGGAGCCAGTCGACGAGAACTACGTTCGCCGGGACCTCGATCGGCCGACTCGGAACGACCCGGTTCGTCGTCGCTACGACCCTCACCGGCAATCCGGCGAGGCCATCCAGGGCGGCACGGACCAACCTGTTGTCGGGATCCTGAGAGGTGCTCGGCGCGACCAGGATCAAGGGGTCGTCCCCATCGGGCAGATCGACGTCGGGGTGTGGCGCCTCCCAGGGCATCGGCCCCGTGATCACGGCCCGCTCGGGCAGTCCGCCTTCGTATTCGAGCTGAGGAAAGGTCGCGATCAGGTCGAGGTCGGGGCTGGTGGCACCGTGGAACCGGTCCGTAGGTGGAAGCCCGATCACCCTTCGCTGGGCGTTCAGATCATCTCGGCCCCGAATCAGGCCGCGATCCAGGATCTTCGAAGTGGAGCGCCAGAAGGCCCTGCCGACCGGAGTGCGGGGTGGCAGGGCGCCGATCGAAAAGAAGGGGTAGTCCCGTCTGCCTTCCGGCCAGAGGTGAGGGACCAGGGTCACCCGGCGGCAGCCGAACTTCTCTGCCGCCAGTGACGGGGCGACGGTGAGGATGTCGTTGACCACGACGTCTGGCTGGAATTCCTCGAGGAGCGGCATCAGGGCGACGGCCGCCTCTCCTCCGCCTGCAATTCCCGAGGAGGGGGGAGGGAAGACCTGATACTGATCGGCACTGGCAAATCCGAGACCTTCCCCCTTGACCAGATCCTCCCACTGGGGCCAGGTCTCGAGGACGACCTCGTGCCCGCGACCCGCAAGGGCCTTGGAGAGAGAGATGGCCGGGAACACGTGCCCGGGGTCGCCGAAGGCGGCAACCAGACACTTCAGCCTGCCGGGATTCTCGCCCTCTCTACGGTCCACAGACAGCCGGTCACCGACCGGACCCGGTCACATTCCGCCGCTGTCGGGGCCCGAGCCGGGTCGGTTCAGGACCATTTCCGGCACGACGCAGTTGGGAGAAATCCCGAGCAGGAACTCGACTGCCTCGGCGATGTCATCGGGCTGGATCATCTCCTCGGCCGGAACTTCGCCCTGGACGAATTCGGTCATCTCGGTTGCGACGAAGCCGGGCGCGATCGCAGTGACGCCCACTCCGGCATCTCCGAACTCCTTCTGGCTGGACTGGGAGAAGGAGATCACCGCAGCCTTCGTGGCGCCGTAGACCGAGAGCCAGGGTGGTCCCATCTTGCCGGCGACCGACGCCATGTTGACCACGAGTGCCTTGCCGTGTTCGGCGCCAGCCTCCTTGAGCAGGCCGAAAGACTCGCGGGTCGCTACCACCATCGCCTGGAGATTGACCGCGATCTGGAGGTCGAAATACCTGTCTTCGATCGACTCGATCGGCTGACCGATGCCTATGCCGGCGTTGTTGACCAGACAGTCCATCCGTCCCCACTGACGCTTGTGCTCGGCCACCAGCTCGACCATGGCCTCGGGCTTGCTCAGGTCGGCCACGACGGCCTCGACCTTGAAATCCTCATTTGCCAGGGCCTCGGCCGTGTTCAGAAGCTTTTCCTCCCGCCGTCCCGAGATCGTGAGGTGGTAGCCGTTCTCGGCCAACCTCCGGGCTATCGCGAGCCCTATGCCTCCGGATCCTCCGGTTACCAATGCTGCTCTCTTGGTCAAAGCTCTTCCTTTCCTCGCCTCCGGGCCGGAACAGCCTATGGCAGGTGAGAGGCCCCGGGGCTGCAGCCGGCCTTCCCATAACCGGCGCTGTGGTCTAGTCTGACCCCGTCTCTGCCAGAGGAGTAGAGGTTTCGAAGGGCCACACGGCCGAGGTCGGCCGGTTTTCGTTTTCCGAAGGGGGAAACAGTTGAGCGACGAAGCACCCGATCCCGAACTGATCAAGGAGTTCGTAAAGGAGTCCCGGCAACGCTGTGACGTTATTTCGGCGGGCCTCGACACCGGGACCACGGATTTCGAGACCCTACGCCAGGAGGCTCACACGCTCCACGGAACGGCCGGGACGCTCGGCATGAGGCGGGTCGCCGAACTTGCCGGGCTGATGGAATCGGACCTCGCCGAAGCCGCAGAGGCCGGAGAGATCAAACCGCAGAGGGCCACCCAGATCTCCGAGGCGGCCGAAGCGCTCGCCCAGGGCGTCAAGGCCTTCGCCGCAGGAGAAGAGGAGCCCCCGGACGTCGGCCGCTCCCTCTCCCAGCTCTTCGCGATCTGATCCGGAGGCCCGTGCGCCTGAGCGCCGCGCTCGCTCGCGGTGCCCCTACAATCGCCCCGCGGGCCGGTAGCTCAGTTGGTTAGAGCAGCGGACTCATAATCCGTAGGTCGAAGGTTCGAGTCCTTCCCGGCCCATCGATTCCACCTTCAGACGGGAGACTTCCCGGTGCCGGCTCGAGCGTTGGCACCGGCTGGACCACCGGTCAGGTGAGTCTCCCACGATCGATCGCCCTATCCTCCCGACGGTGACTGATCTCGGGATATTCGCGATCCTCCTCGGCGTTGCCGGGCTCCTTGGAGGCATCGTCCTCGTCGGAATCCGGCGGGGCCCGAAGGATTGACCGGCTCCGGGCAGGCCAGACGGTGAAGCTCCGGTTCACCCGGTTCGAGAACGCAAGGCTCGAATCGCGCTTCTTCGCCATCGGTTCGGTCCTTTTCGCGCTCGGTGCCGTTCCGGGGTGGGCCGTTCTGGTCGGCTCGAACGTCGACAACCTGACCTTTGCCCTCGGCTCGGTCTTCTTCACCATCGCGGCCTTCGTCCAGCTTCGGCTGACCGGGAGGTGGCGGCCCGGCGCCTGGAAAGGCCCAGCGAGAGCCGACTGGTGGTCTGCGGCCATCCAGTTCGTCGGCACCATCCTGTTCAACGTAAGCACGTTCGCAGCCGTGCGAAAAGGTCTGCTCTCCGGGCAGGAGGACCTGCGGGCCTGGGCACCGGACGCCTTCGGTTCGGTTGCCTTCCTCGTCTCGAGCCTCCTTGCCTTTCAGGCAGTACGCATCAGGGACAGACTCTGGGACCCGAGAGTCCGAAACTGGCAGGTTGCCGTCGCCAACCTCGGCGGGTCGGTCGCCTTCGGCGTCTCGGCGCTCGCCGGATATTTCGTCGCCTTCGACTCCGGCGCCCTGGCGGTCGCCCTGATGAATCTCGGCACCTTCGTCGGAGGCCTCCTCTTCCTCGCCGGCGCCCTGTTGATGCCGCCCTCTGATGGTGTCGGATCTCGCGAATAGTCGTGTCAGGAATACATCTGTCCCCGCGACACTGTTACTTACCGTTTCCTGGAAAAGGGGGTTTTCATGTGGTTGATCACTGAGGATGGATTCGCAAGCGTCGTGGCTCATCGAGAGAGGCCCGACCACCTGCTGGTCAGAGCCAGGGCACGAGGAGACCTGGAGAACCTCTGCCGAATCGCGGCCGAAGAGGGAGTGGAGGGCTTCGATCCAGTTGGGGTGTTCAGTCTCGAGCAGGCCGATTACAGGTGGAGACTCGAGGTTCGTCGTGATGACTTCGCTGCCCTGACGGCGGCGATGGTTGGACGGATCGATTACGACAATTTCAAGAATCGTGTCGGCCAGAAGGACCCGGCTCGTGCCAGTCTCTATTCCGACGTCTGGGGAACCCTTTTCCGGATCCAGGAAACGGAATGACGCCCGGGTCAGGCTCCCTCGAGGTCTGACAGGAAATCGATCGCGGCGGAAATCGCGCCCTTCTCGTCGGTCAGGGCCATTCCCGGGAAGAAGGCCGTCAGGCCTTCGGAGTCGGACGGCTCGGAGCGATAGTGGAGGACCCAGCCCGGTCCCTCTCCGGCCACCCAACCGCCGCCGAGATCGTCGAGGAAGGCCACGCCGTTGTGGTCGAGAGTGAAGTGCAGGTAGGCCAGTTCACCGTCACCGAAACCGCCACCGGTGGCCGACTTCGTTCGGTCGATCCGGATCCTCTCGGACTCGCTGCCCATCTCGCGATTGCCTCCCGACGGTCCGGTTCGGTCAGGCCGGAGTTGCGGCGATCCAGAGTGCGTCGTTTCCGAGCGGCACCCGCGAGACACGGTTCTCCCCCGAGAGGCCCAGGAGGGCCTGCTCGACGGTCTCGGGTTCGGGCCCTTCCAGGCCCTTCGACATGATCGCGGCGACCTCTCGGGTGGTCAGGCCGCCCGGATAGAGGGTGAGGGCTTCCAGGGGGCTTTCCGGTGGCGGGATCCGCTTCAGTCCCGGAGCGAGGTTCGCGATGGCCAGGTCATAGGCCTCGACGGGTTGGAATCCTCCGACCTCAATAGTCGCCCCGTCGGACTCGAGGATCAGTGATGGAGCGGTATAGCGGGGGCCTTCCGGTGAGTCGGCCGTCTTTCCCTGAGCGTAGGCCGGCCCTCCCGACGCCGAGCGCGCTCGCGCCCTGTCCTTTGCGTAGGCGTTCTGGACTTCGGCCGAATCGATCGCAGCCATCGCGCCGTCGCCGTCCAGGCCCTGGACCGAGTCCAGTGCGGCCCGGAGTTGCTCGTCTTCATCGGGCAGAAGGGGCGTGTTGAAGTAGAGGAGCTGGATCGCCCTCAGGGCCTTCCATTCGGCGCCCGGCTGGGTCGCACGAACGGCAGCGATTGCCTCGCAGGCACGCGAGCTCGTGAACGGCCTCGACTTGGGTTCCAGCGAGAACGGCATTCCGAACCGGTCGCGGATCGGGACCTGGACCTGGGCCAGCTTGGTCGGTGTGTAGGGGGGAGGCGGCCCTCCGGGGGAGCTGAGCCCGATCAGGACCATCTCCCAGGCGATCTGATCCCTGTAGCGCCACTCGATCGTCCTGAGGGCAGGGCCGGCCGAGTATCCCCACGGACAGACCGGATCGATGAAGAGGGTGGCTCGAATCGCGGCTCCAGCGCCCACTGTGTCCTTTGATTTCTTCTTCTTTTCCTTCTTCATGGCCGTACTCCAGTCACATTTAGCAGGCTGCCCGGCTCCTCCACCAGTGAGGGTAGAGGTTCGGCCCGGAAGCAGGGCTTCCTACAATCAGTCAATGGCGCGAGCCAGATTCATATCGGGGCCGGTAGGTCTGACCGTGATTTTCTTGTTGCTCACCGTCCTGCTGACCATTCCGGGGTCCATGCCGCAGAGGGCCGACGCTCACCAGGGGGACCCGAACTATCGCTCCGAGATCGAAGCGGTGCGCCCGGGATTCCTGGCAGATGGCCTTACCTTCACGGTCGGCAACTACGACGACTTCATCACGCTCTCGAACCGCTCGGGCAGCACCGTGATCGTTGAGGGCTACAGGGGAGAGCCCTATCTCAGATTCCTTCCGGACGGAAGGGTCGATGCCAACACACGGTCTCCGGCCTGGTTTGCCAACCGGGATCGCTATGGGGAGGGCGAGGTCCCCGATTTCGCCGATGCCGAGGCGGCGCCGAGGTGGAAGCCGGTCGGCGAAGAGGGACGTTTTGCATGGCACGACCATCGTTCCCACTGGATGGGAAAGGGGGTGCCACCTCAAGTCACCGACCCCTCGGTCAAAACCGAGGTATTCGGCTATTCGATCCCCTTGGAGGTCGACGGGCGCAGAGCCGAACTCACCGGGACCCTCTTCTGGGTCGGTTCGGGCGGCGGGGCACCCCTCTGGCCATTCCTGCTGCTTGGTGGGCTGGCGATCGGTGCAGGTCTGGTCATCCTGGGCCGACGGCGAGCGGGAGGCCATCCGGTCGGCTCGAGCGGTAGCGATGCCTAGAATGGAATTGGTGAGCGATCTTCTGACGGCAATCCGATCGGGTGATTCCGACCTTCGGCGAGACCGCCGGGGAGCACGGTTGCTGGCCTTTTTCGTGATCACCACTCTGGGCGCTGCCGTCTTGATGCCCGCCCTTGCCGCGGGCCATGCCGGCGAAGTTCACACCGAACCGGCCCCGAAGGCCGAGAAGGCGGCCGTCCCTCCGAAGGACGGGAAGCGGGCCGGGTCCCGGGAGGCGGAAACGGCTACTGGAGACCGAGCCGGTGACAAGGGCGGAACCATGCCCTCCGGGGAAGGGGGATCGAATGATGGGGCCGCCAGTCAGGTTTCCGCCGAGAACCCACCGCCTCCCGAAGTCCCACAGTCCAATCCGGCCTTCCACTTCCTGGCCCTGGGGCTCGTTGCACTCCTCGCGGCCGGGTTCGTAGTCCTGCGCCGTCGCAGAGCCTTCGGTTAGCGCGGCTTTCGGCGTCGACCGGGTGAGCGTCGGCCCCTGGACTCGAGCTTCCCACGCGAAGCATCGGAGGCGTTGACCGCCTTCAGGGCACGGATGGAGGGCATCAGGACCTCGGCGGCACAACGTCGGTGCCAATGACTGTGCTCGGTGCCGCCCGTTCGCATGACGTATTGGACCACCACGTTTTCGTCGCCGGGCTCGATCGAGTCGTGGCAGCACCCGCACCGATACAGCTTCTGCGAGATCGATCGGATCAGCCAGACTTCGTCGCCCTGATCGGTCACGCCGGTCAGGCTCTGGCGTCTGTCTGGAAGGCCCTCGAATCTCGACATCGGCTCCCCACCTTACTTTTCGGGCGGACTCTGCGTTCATGGAAGGGAAACGGCGGCCGGCAGAGAAACTGTCCGTCGTGACCAGCACGACCCCTCAGATCAAGTCCCTGTCCAGTTACATCGAGGAACGTCTCGACGAATTCTCGCGGTCCCAGAAGGACGTGGCCCGCTATATCGTCGACCACCTCGACGAAGCCGCCTTCCTTACCGCCGAAGAGCTGGCCCGAAGGGCGGGGACATCTTCTTCGACCGTCGTCCGGTTCTCCCAGGCACTCGGTTTCGAGGGCTTTCCCGAACTTCAGGCCTCGGCCATCGAGGAGTACAGGGCGACCGTCGGAGCAGAGGGTGCCGGTAGCGGGACTCTCTTCTCTTTCGATCGGTCCGATTTCGAAGCTTCGCTCGGCACCGACTACTCCAACCTCGAGGAGACGGCTCGCAAGCTGAAGGAAGAGCAGATCGACGATGCCGTCGCAGCGCTCTCCTCGGCTTCACAGGTGATCATCGTTGGAACCGACCAGATGGCTTTCTTCGCGAGTTACCTGAGGCACACACTCAGTCTCCTCGACATCCGCGCAGAGATCGTCACGTCGACGGCCGGGCCGTCCCTCCAGCGTCTCGGTCGGATCGACGAGAGCACGGTCCTGGTGACGTTGACCGCCGGCCGGGCACATCCCCTCATTGCCAGGGCGATGAAGCTTGCCGAGCACCGG
Source organism: uncultured Solirubrobacterales bacterium (assembly GCA_903939845.1). GTDB lineage: Bacteria > Actinomycetota > Thermoleophilia > Solirubrobacterales > 70-9 > 67-14. The sequence continues at coordinate 75,184 of CAJAIJ010000053.1, read as the reverse complement.
GAGGCGACGACTCTCGCCATCGCCGACGCCTCTCTCTCGGAGACAGTCAAGAAGTCCGACCTCAGTCTCTACTACTCGTCCAACAGCCCCTCGTTCTTCCGGTCCAGCACGGCACTGATGGCTGTCGTCCACGCCCTCGCCCACGGGGTCTACTCTCGCGACGAGGACGCCCACCGTGATCGGATCAGGGCTTACAAACTGAAGTAGTAGCGGCCCCACGGGGGACGCCGGTCGCCGTAAGGCCCCGACCATCTATATTTCGCTCATGACTGAACGAGCGACTTTCCGTGTGAAGACGGGCCTGGCTGAGATGCTGAAGGGCGGTGTGATCATGGACGTGGTCGACGCCGAGCAGGCGAAGGTTGCCGAGGAATCGGGTGCCTGCGCCGTGATGGCTCTCGAGCGAGTGCCGGCCGACATCAGGCGTGACGGTGGAGTGGCTCGGATGTCCAACCCTTCGATGATCCGCGGCATCCAGGAAGCCGTGAGCATTCCGGTGATGGCAAAGGCCAGGATCGGCCACTTCGCCGAGGCTCAGGTCCTGCAATCCCTCGACGTCGATTTCATCGACGAGTCAGAGGTACTCACCCCGGCCGACGAGGCCAACCACATCGACAAGTTCGAGTTCGATGCTCCTTTCGTCTGCGGGGCGACCGATCTCGGAGAAGCTCTCAGGAGGATCGGCGAGGGGGCCGCGATGATCCGATCCAAGGGCGAGGCCGGAACCGGCAACATCGTCGAGGCCGTCCGGCATCTTCGGGAGATCATCTCCGGCATCCGGATGCTCGGGACCATGTCCTCCACTGAACTTCCCGCCGCGGCCAAGCAGATCAGGGCTCCTCTCGAGATCGTCCGTGAGGTCGCGACCAGCGGCTGGCTCCCGGTGCCGCTCTTTTGTGCCGGAGGCATCGCGACGCCGGCCGATGCCGCACTGATGATGCAGCTCGGCGCCGAGGGCAACTTCGTCGGCTCGGGCATCTTCAAGAGCGAAGACCCCGAGAGGCGCGCCCGTGCGATCGTCGAGGCGACCACGCACTACAACGATCCCGAGCGAGTCGCTGCCGCGTGCGAGCAGCTCGGAGAAGCGATGCCGGGAATCGAGATGTCGGCGCTCGGCGACGACGGCAGGCTTGCAGAGCGAGGCTGGTAGCTCTTCGGGACCGGACGATCTTCCGGTCCGGATCGGGGTTCTCGCAGTCCAGGGCGGCTTTCAGGCTCACCTGGAGCACCTGGGGTCCGCCTGCGGGCCCGGTATCGAGATCCGACGTCCGGAAGAGCTTTCGTCGGTGGCAGGTCTGATCATCCCCGGTGGGGAGAGCACGACGATCTCGAAGGGAATCGAGAGGGATGATCTGGCCGGGGCGATCGAGGAAGCCGCGGGGTCGGGAATGCCGGTCCTCGGTACCTGCGCCGGGATGATTCTCCTCGGGAACTCACATCTGGGGCTGATCGACATCGAGACCCGCCGTAACGCTTTCGGTCGCCAACTCGCGAGCTTCGAGGCCGACATCGAGATTCCGGCCCTCGTCGGCGAAGATCCGATCAGGGCGGTCTTCATTCGTGCGCCCTGGGTCGAGCAGACCGGAAAGGGGGTCGAGGTTCTTGCCGAGGTCGAAGGGCACCCCGTCGCGGTCAGCTCGAAGAATGTGACCGCTCTTTCATTTCATCCCGAGCTTTCGGGTGACGACCGGATCCACTCATGGTTCGCCGCGCAGTGCAGGGAGTGGGCCGCCTCAGTCGACGGGTGAGCCCGCGAGCGTGAAGAACCAGGTGATCAGTGCGATGAAAGAGATCACCACCGATCCCACGATCACGGCCTCCAGCAGCGTTGGCGGCCGGGTCGACCCGCTGTCGCGGAGGCTCTTGAGCCAGCCGAGCCGTATCGGCTCGACCGTCCTGCTGCCGGTCAGCCGCAGGTAGACCTCGTTGAGGTGGCCGAGCAGCCAGGCCACGAGAAGGATCGAGACGATCACTCCGATCAGGACCACAGCGTATGGGCCCATGCTCGGAAACTGTGTTGCTGCCAACTGTGATCCGATCCAGAGCCAGACCAATGGAATCAGGGTCCACAGAGAGAGGGCGGCGATGAGCATCACGGCCGCCACGAGATATGCCGCCGCCGACCTGAGGACCCCCTTGCCGTCCCTGCGAGTCATCTTCGCTCCATACAATCCAGATTATGTCCGGTCATTCGAAATGGTCATCGATCAAACACAAGAAGGGCGCCGCCGATGCCAAGCGTGGCCAGCTCTTCACCAAGCTTGCAAGAGCGATAACTGTGGCCGCTCGCGAAGGTGGAGGCGATCCCGACTCGAATCCCTCTCTCGCCACGGCGATACAGAAGGCCCGATCGGAATCGATGCCGAAGGCCAATATCGAGCGAGCAATCGATCGCGGAACCGGGCAGGGCGCAGATGCCGTCATCGTCGAGCGAATCCAGTTCGAGGGGTATGGGCCGGGTGGAGCAGCCGTTCTGGTCGAGGCCCTCACCGACAACAGGAACAGGACGAGCGCCGAGGTGAGGCATGCCTTCACCCGTCACGGAGGCAGCCTCGGGGAACCGGGGTCCGTCGCCTGGATGTTCGAGAAGAAGGGGGCGATTCAGCTCGACGCTGGCAAATACGGCGACGATGACGTGATCGGGGCGATCGATGCGGGCGCGACTGATGTGATCGAGGATGACGGCCTCCTGGTCGTCGTCTGTGAACCGTCGGACTTGACTTCGGTTCGCGAGGCACTGGAGGCCGACGGCGTCGAGATACGGTCGGGTGGGCTCGTCACCGAGCCGAAGAACACCGTGGAGATAGGGGAGTCGGACGCCGGAACTCTCCTGAGAATGCTCGACGCAATCGAAGACCAGGATGACGTGAACGAGGTCTGGGCCAACTTCGACATAGACGAAGAGGTTCTCCGCACTCTCGCGGACTAGGTCGTGACAGGACCCGTCGCTGCGGTTGCCGGGAAGGCATCCGACGCCCGGGCCAGAATCATTGACGGATGAGAGTCGTTATGGGCATAGATCCCGGCACGGCCAATCTCGGGTTTGGCGTGATCAGGATCGAGGGTGGCCAGATGTCCCCCCTCGACGGTGGTGTGATCGAGACGGATTCCGCTCGTACGCTCGAAGAGCGCCTCAAGAAGATCTACGAAGGGCTGACCGAGTTGATCGAGTGGCATCGCCCGGCGGGGATCGCCCTGGAAGAGGTCTACTTCGGTCGAAACGTCGACTCCGCGATGAAGGTCGGACAGGCGTCCGGAGTGGCAATGCTGGCCGGGGCCCAGAAGGGCGTCGAGTGCTTCACCTACACCCCTCAGGCCATCAAGAAGGCCGTATGTGGTTCCGGCGATGCAGGCAAGAAGCAGGTTCAGAAGATGGTCGGGGTACTGCTCGGGCTCAAGGAGACTCCGAAGCCGGACCACGCAGCCGATGCCCTGGCGGTGGCGATCTGTCACGGAGGCTCGGACGGGCTCAGGGGCGCCGCGCGTGCTGCCGGGGTCGATCCCGGCGACCGGTCGCTCCGGGTGGCCAGTTGATCGCGGCAGTAAGGGGGCAGGTCCTGGTGAGAAGGGGGGACCACGTCATCCTCGAGGCTTCGGGGGTCGGTTACCGGATTGCGGTCAGCTCCGAGACTCTCAGGACGGTGCCTGCCTCGGGACAGGAAGCCTTCCTTCATTGCGAGACCGTCAGCCGTGATGACGGCATCTCCCTCTACGGCTTTTCCTCCGAGGAAGAGCGGGACCTCTTCGTCCTCCTGATCGGCGTCAGCGGTATCGGCCCCAAGGTTGCAATCGCGACCCTTTCCGGGGGTCCCTGCCGGGAGCTGGTCTCCGCGATCGTCGCCGGGGACGCCAAGAGGTTCCAGGCCGTCCCCGGGATCGGGAAGAGGACGGCCGAGCGGATCATCCTCGAGCTCAAGGACAGGGTCAGCGCACAGGTCGAGGAGTCCGGCGGGACCGTTGCGACGAGCGAAGAGAGCAATGCCCGATCCCTCGCCCGGGATGGGCTCGTCAACCTCGGATACGCGCCGCTCGAGGCCGAACGGCTGCTCGACGGACTCGACCCCGGGGAGGATCCCGAAGAATTGATCGGGAAGGCTCTCCGCAAGGCTGCCTCGGGAACGGCCGGAGGTTCATGATGGAAGACGATCTGCCCGAGATCGACGGTCGCCGAATCGACCTCGGGATCCAGGCCGATCTCCCCGAGGGTGCTGAGCCGAGAGTCCACGACGCACGAGCCGACCTTCCCGATCGTGAGCTCGATCGGTCCCTGCGCCCTCCGACCCTCGAGGATTTCGTCAATCAGGAGCAGGTCACCGGCCAGCTCTCGGTCTTCATCGAGGCCGCTCGAAGGCGGGGAGAGCCCCTCGACCACGTCCTTCTGGCAGGGCCTCCCGGCCTCGGCAAGACTTCGCTGGCCAACATCGTCGCGGCCGAGATGGGAGTTCCGCTGGTCCAGACGGCCGGCCCGGCCCTGGAGAAGAAGGGGGACGTCGCGGCCTTTCTGACTTCGCTGGAGCCCGGATCGGTCTTCTTCATCGACGAGATCCACAGGCTCGGCAGGGCCATCGAAGAGACCCTCTATCCCGCGATGGAGGACGGCGAGCTGCCGGTCGTACTCGGCCAGGGGGCCGGCGCACGGACCGTGACCCTGCCGCTCCCGCCCTTCACCTTGATCGGTGCAACCACCAGGAGCGGTCTTCTGACCACGCCTCTACGAGATCGTTTCGGGGTCACCCATCGGCTCGAGTACTACTCTCCCGAGCACCTGACCGAGATCGTCGTCAGGTCCGCCTCGATCCTCGAGGTCGAGATCGATCGCGACGGTGCTCTGGAAATCGCCCGGAGATCCAGGGGGACGCCCAGAGTTGCCAACCGGCTGCTCAAGCGGGTGCGGGACTTTGCCGAGGTGGAAGGCTCCGGCCATGTGGATGGGGGAGTAGCGATCGCTGCCCTGGAGATGCTCGAGGTCGACTCGGCCGGACTCGACCGCTCCGACCGTGCCCTGCTCGAGGTGATCGCGGACAGGTTCGGCGGCGGGCCAGTCGGCCTTTCGACCCTTTCGGTGGCGATCGGCGAAGAGACCGACACCATCGAAGACGTGCTGGAGCCTTACCTCCTCCAGCTGGGAATGATGAAACGGACACCGAGGGGCCGGGTGCTCACGAGGTCGGCCTGGGAACACCTCGGCAGGCCTGTTCCCACCGGGCACGAGTCACTTTTCTGATTCCTTCCATCCAGGGAAGGATGCAGTGCGCGGTCAGGCCGGATCAGATGCAGCAGCCTCCGCCGAGGCCGTGTTCCGCTTCGACATGAACCAGGCGAAGGTGCCGCCGGTGATGAACTGGAACAGGCTGTAGACGGCTGCAGGAATGAGGAGCTCGTCCCCGATCGTGGGTGAGACATCGCTGATGATCGCAGCGACGGCGATTGCGACGGTGCCGTTGTGGACGCCGAGCTCCAGAGCGATGGCAGTTGCCTGCCGGTCCGAGAGTCGAGCGACCTTCGAGACCGAGAAGCTGAAGGTCATCGCGACAACGTTGAGGGCGATCGCGGCAGCTGCCACCCGGGCGATGTTGTCGGTGATCAGGTCCCACTCCGAGGCGACCGCTCCGATTACGACCAGGACGAAGACGACGACAGCGCCCTTGGAAATTCCGTCCTTGGTCCTGTCGACCCAACCGGGAGCCCTGGAGCGAACGAACATTCCCACGCTGAGCGGGACGACCGTGATCAGGAAGGTCCTCAGGACGACCGACCACATCTCGGAGATGGCGAGCGAACCGCCTGCCCCGAAGTATTCGTTGGCGAGGCTGAAGAAGAGGGGAATGGTCACGACTGCCGTGATGCTCGAGATCGCGGTCATGGTTACCGAGAGGGCCGTCTCGCCCTTTGCCAGATGGGTGAGCATGTTTGCAAGCGTCCCGCCCGGTGAGGCTCCGAGCAGCACCAGACCCACCGCCATGAGGGGATCCAGACCGAAGAGCTCGGCAATCCCGAAGGCCAGGAGGGGGGAGATGAGGATCAGGTTGACGAGCCCGATCGAGATGCCCTTCGGGAACCGCACGACACGCCTGAAGTCGTCCAGGGTCAGCCCCAGGCCGATGGTGAACATGATGAAGGCGATTGCCAGTGGCAGAACGACTGTTGTCACCATTTACTCGAACCCTCTCCCTTGAATGACACGGTTGCCCGGACGGGCCGTCCCTCTCCCGGCGCAAGATACCGGCTCCCGTCCGACGACAGACGACGACCGGCTCGGCTAGCCTTCGGCCCGTGCCTTTCTTCATCTGTCCAAGCTGTGGGAGTCGTGAAACCGGGGGCGAGCGGACCGCCGGTTTCAGCACCCGACCGAAGGGGTGTTCGAAGTGCGGGTTCGGTTTCGTGTTCGAACTCCTCGACGACTACTACCCGGCCCCGAATGCCGCCTTTTTCGTCTGCGATCAGAAGGGCCGCATCCTCGATGCGGGCAAGGGCAGTTTCGAGTTGACCGGACTCCACGACGAGGACGTGATCGGTCGGGCCCTCGGGGAGGCCCTGGCTCTGCAGTGGCGCGATACAGGTGACGGTGGAGCCGGAAGCGACACCAATGGCGACGGTTTCACCGATCCGATCGAGACCTCTCTGGAATGGGGTGTGAGGTCTCTGGGAAAGCGAGTCGCACTAAACGTCGGCAAGCCGACGGTCGCCGAGGCCGTCGCGGACGTCTTTCCGGCCTATGACGACGATGGTGGTCTCCTGATCATCTTCACCCCCGAGGGATAGACTCCCCGCTCGTGGGAGGCAGGCGCCTGAACATATTCATCCTGCTGTTCGTGGCAGGAATCCTGATCGGGTCGGCTCTAGTCGTCTTGAATCGTCCTACCCAGCTCGGCCTCGACCTCAAGGGCGGAATCGAACTCACGCTCCAGGGCCGCCCGACACCACAGGTCAAGGAAGTCACGAACGAGGCCATGGATCGGTCCGTCGACATCATCCGTTCCGGCTGCGACCGGCTCGGTGTTTCCGAGATCGAGATCTCGCGTCTCGGGCGCGATCAGATCGCGGTGGGAATTCCGGGAGCCAGCAGTCTCGGCAAGGCAACTGAGTGTGCGACCCGTCCGGCCAAACTCTCTTTCTACGACTGGGACAACAACCTCGTCGGCCCGGCCTCGGTACTCAACCCGGTTCTCGGCCAGTCTGATGACGGAACATTCCGCCAGCAGCGTCAGAAGTGGATCGACGCCGGCCGTCTCCCGACCGAAGGCTTCAACAACAACTTCATCCGCGAGGGCGCCGAACCGACGATGTGGGATGCGGTCGAGCTTGCCTCGAAGCAGCCGAGGCTGAGCGATGAAGAGTGCGAGGGACTCTGTGCCAGCGGCGACAAGTACTACCTCTTCACCGACGACGACAAGCACGAACTTCTCTCGGGCCCGGTCACTGAGAAGGCCGACCTCTACTTCGACGAGCAGGGGAAGCCTCTGCCCAAGGACGGGATCGTCAAGAAGGTTCCCCAGGGAACTGCGGTCGTCAGTGAACTCCCCACCGACCCGGCGACCGGCAGGTCGGTAAACGATCCGTCGCAGGAGGCCTACTTCGTCATCACCGATCGAGCCGAGCTCTCGGGCGATGACATCAGGGATCCCAACCAGCAGACGGACCCTGCCACCAACCAGCCCAACGTCACCTTCGAATTCACCGACAAGGGGCGCGAGGCCTTCCAGGAGATAACCAGGCGGATCGCCCAGGACGGACAGGCCCGGGCCATCGGTCCGGTGGATGCAAACACCGCGTCTGCCCTCTCCGGCAAGTTTGCGATCGTGCTCGACAATCAGGTCGTAACCCGGCCGATCATCAACTTCCAGGAGAACCCGGACGGGATCGACGGAAGGACCGGTGCACAGATCTCGGGCTCCTTCGACATCGAAGAGGCCCAGGAGCTCGCGGAGTATCTGCAGAGGGGCGCGCTCCCGATCGACCTCAAGCTGATCAGCCAGAGTCAGATATCGGCGAGCCTCGGGCAGGAAGCCCTGACCCAGGGCGAGACCGCTCTCGCTGTCGGTCTTCTGCTGGTGATCATCTTCCTGATCGCGATGTACCGGTTCCTGGGCCTGGTCGCATCCCTGGCACTCCTTGCTTACGCCCTGATCTTCTTTGCTCTGGTCAAGCTGATCCCGATCACGCTGACCCTGCCCGGGATCGCCGGTCTCGTTCTCACGATCGGAGTCGCTGCGGACTCGAACATCGTCATCTTCGAACGAATAAAGGAAGAGTTGAGGGCGGGCAGACCGGTCGCCTCTGCCGTCTCGATCGGATACAAGCGGGGGATCGGGACGATCATCGACGCAAACGTCGTCGTCCTCCTGACCGCCTTCATCCTCTTCGTGCTCGCGACGTCGGGCATCAAGGGATTCGCCTTCACTCTCGGAGTCGGGACGATTGTCTCGCTGCTCACGGCGGTGGTCTTCACCCAGGCCCTGCTGGGGGCAGTGAGCAATACGAAGGCATTCAGGTCGGGCAAGCTCCTCGGCGGTGTCGAGGGCAAGCAGCGCTGGCATTTCGACTTCATGGGCCGTGCCCGGATGCTCTTCGCCCTGTCGGCCGCGATCCTCACCGTCGGAGCGCTGGCACTGACGATCAACGGTCTCAACTTCGGCATCGACTTCGAGTCCGGCACGAGGATCGAGGTCGCCGTGAAGAAACCGACCACGACTGAACAGCTCCGGGAGGTCGTTGCACCGGTCGGCCTCGGGGACGCAAAGATCCAGAAGGTCGACAACCCGGCCCTGGGAGGACAGGTCTTCCAGCTGAGGAGTTCGACCCTCGGTCCGGAAGGTCTGGTCAGCGTCAAGGAGAGGATCACGCAGGAGCTCGGCCTTGGATCCGGTGGTTTCAGCAGCACCAGCGTCGGTCCGACCTTCGGACAGTCGGTGATCCGAAGCGCCGGGCTCGCCCTCATCTTCTCGCTGCTTCTTATTGCTGGCTACATCGCGGTTCGATTTGGAGCCAAGTACACGGTCCCCGTCCTCATCGCGATCCTGCACGACATCCTGATCGCACTCGGGATCTACGCCCTCATCGGTGCCGAGGTCTCGAGCGCAACGGTCGCAGCCTTCCTGACGATCCTCGGATACTCGCTCTACGACACGATCATCGTGTTCGACCGAATACGTGAGAACCAACCGACCATGCCCAGGGCGACCTTCTCCCAGGTCGTGAACAAGTCGATGAACGAAGTCTTGACCAGATCCATAGTCACCAGCTTCTCGACCCTTTTCGGTGTCCTCGCGCTCCTCATCTTCGGCGGCGAGACCCTGACGGCTTTCGCGATCGCCATCCTGGTCGGGATCACCTCCGGGACCTATTCGTCGATCTTCATCGCTTCACCGGTTCTGGCGCTCTGGAAGGACCGCGAACCGGCATTCCGCCGTCGCGCGAGGCAGCAGATCGAGACCCAGGGCTACGTTCCCTCTTTCGCGTCCGACCTCGAGGTTTCGAAGACGGACGACGAGGGATCCGGACAGGCCGAGAGCGACGGCCAGCCGGCGACACCGGGAGGGACGGTCTGAGATGGCAATAGTGGTCTGGATAATGGTCGGCATCGCCCTCTGGCACCTCACGATCTTCGTTCCCGATCGTTTCTGGCAGGGAATAGTCGGAGCTTTCCTCGGGGCGATGGTCGGAGCCGTCGTGAGCGGCGCGATCGTTCAGGCGGCGCTCGGGAGGTCGATCGGAGAGACCGATCTGATCACCTTCTTCGCCGCGATTCCGGGGTTCCTGATCGGCGTCTGGATCATCTACAAGATCGGTGAGAAGCAGGAAGACTTCGAGTCCACCGAACCGGAGCCCGGCTCGTAGGCGAGTCGCCCGTCTTCAGGCCCGAGCCGTTCAGCCTCGACGAGGCCATCGGTCTCGACCGAGAGCTCGGTGTAGGTCTGCCGAGCGCCACGACTCTCGTCCGCAAGGGATTCAGGTCTTCGGAGGAGGCCGCAACCTTCCTCGAAGCGGCCGAACGGCACCCGGCTACCGACTTCGACGGGATCGTTCCGATCGCCGGGACGGTTCTCGAAGCCGTGAGGTCGGGTCGGAAGGTGACCATCTATGGCGACTACGACGCCGACGGCGTCTGCGCCACGGCGATACTGGTCGATCTCCTGAGGGGTCTGGGAGGCGATTGCGACTGGCTCATTCCGGATCGGATAACCGAGGGTTACGGCCTCAACCCGGATCTGATCGAAACGCTCGCCGCAAGGGGTACCGACCTGATCGTGACCGTCGATTGCGGGATCAATTCGGTGGCCGAAGCCGAACTTGCGCGGAGCCTCGGGATGGAGATCGTGATAACCGATCACCATCAGTTCGGAGATGAGCTCCCTGACTGCCCTCTCCTGCACCCGGTGCTCAATGAATATCCCTACCCGCACCTCTGCGGGGCCGGTGTTGCAGCCAAGCTGGCCTCCGTGATTCGGGAGGTTGCCGGCCTCGATCCTGCCGGTGACGAGGCAGACCTCGACCTGGTGGCCCTGGCGACGGTCGCCGACATGATGCCTCTGGATGGCGAGAACCGAACCCTGGTGCGGGAAGGGACTGCGGTCGCCAGGCGGGGTGGTCGTCTCGGGATGAGGGCACTGATGTCGGCGTCAGGCGTCGAACCGGTCGCGCTTTCGTCCAAAGACTTCGGTTTCCGCCTGGGTCCGCGGATCAATGCCGTCGGGCGGATGTATCGGGCCGATGCCGGGGTGGAGCTCTTTCTGACCGACGACCCGATTAGGGCCGGAGAGATCGGAAAGGAGCTTTCCAGAGCCAACGCCGAACGCAAGGCCGTGGAACGCCAGGTCGAAGCCGAGGCCGAACGCGAATTCCAGGGGACCCATGGCGACGACGCATCCGTGATCGTCGTAGCCGGAGAGGGCTGGCACGCCGGGGTCGTCGGCATCGTCGCAGCTCGACTCTCCCGCGAGCACGGCCTGCCCGCGGTCGTCATTTCGATGGCCGACGGCATCGGAAAGGGGTCGGCTCGCAGCGTTCCCGGACTCGACCTGCATGACGCGATTTCCGAAGTCGCTGACCTCCTGGTGACTTTCGGAGGTCACAAGGCCGCTGCCGGTCTAACTGTCCCTGAGGATCGGATCGACCAGCTGCGGGTCGAACTGGACCGGGCAGTGGCAGCGAGGACCGGCGGCGGTCCGGTGACCATCACGCCTACGGTCGATGCCTTCGTCGGAGGTAGCGATGTCGACATCGAAGCAGCCGAGCAGCTTTCCAGGCTCGAGCCTTTCGGCAACGGCAACCGTGCACCCTGTCTCGTCATTCCCAGTGCCAGAGTCGAGGACGTTAGAGAGATGGGCGAGGGAAAGCACTGCCGTTTTTCGATCGTCTCGGGCGGCCACCGGGCGGCCGGGCTGGCCTTCGGTCGCAACTCCTTTCCGGGTTCGAAGGACGCCCCTCTCGATCTGCTCGGTGAACTGTCGATCAACCACTGGAAGGGCACTTCGGGGCCCCGGTTTCAGGTGACCGGTGTCGCGCCTCGGCCGGACGACGACTCCGGGCCTCTGGAGTCGGCCGACGATGCCGAGTGGAGGGAGCGTTTCGAGGCAGCGCTGGCCGGGGATCCACTGGTCTTCCCCAGGGCCTTCGAGGGCCGGCCGAAGGATGTCGTCGTCTGGCCGGGGTCGGCCGAGGCCGCCATGGCTCAGATCGTCTCATCAGGTTCCCGCGCCCTGGTCCTCACGGCCGAGGCCTTTCGCAGGTGGATCACATTGGGTGGAGGGGCCATCGGGCGATTCATCCCGCATCCGGTCGAGGCCGGAGTCGATGCCGTCTGTGGTCTTTGGTCCGGGAGCCCGATCGAGTCGCTCAGCCCCGGCAAGGGATCGGGAGATCACCAGGTGGTGCTGCTCGATTTCGAGACCCTGGCGCTTTCGCCTGGCCTCGCCGAGCCCTTCGAAGAGGTCGTCGTTTTCGACTCGCCCTCGTCGGAGGAGGACCTGGCGAGAGCCGGAGCGTCCGGAGCCAGAGTTCATCGGGTCGAGGACCGGGCATCGCTCGCGTTCTCACTGGCGGCAGTCGCCGAACGCAGTGATCCCGTTCCCAGACTCAGGGTTCTCTATCGGCAGATCCTCGAGGCCGGGGCCCTCGTCGGTTCGGGCCTGCTGGACGCCCTCCAGGGATCCTCCGATGTAGCGAGGTCCCCGGAGCGGGCCGCGACCCTTGTCACGGTGATGCTGGAGGCCGGGATCGTCACCAGCGAAGGAATCGGGCCCGATCGTGGCCTCGAGGTCGTATCCTCGAAGGAGGTAGATCTCGATAGTTCGGCCGAGTTCCGGAAGCTTGCACGTATTCAAGAGGAGCAGATTTCATTCATCAGGCAGTCGGAAAATCAGAGAAGCTAGAGACCGGAGAGGGGGCGAATCTCACCCCTCACCAGCGAGCGATGCTGGACGATCTCGTCGCGGTCGCCTCTGAGGGAGGCTCCGCGCGGGCCGGTGGCGATGACTCCGACCGGGTCGACACCGTTGCAATTTCATCGGCCTTCGCCTTCGCCTGCCTTCATCACGGCGACCAGAAGAGGAAGTCCGGCGATGAGTTCATCACCCATCCGGTAGGCGTTGCGAGGATCTGCCTCGAGCTCGGGGTGGACACGGAGACGGTCTGCGCCGCACTGCTCCACGATACGGTCGAAGACACTTCGGCCAGCCTCGAGGAGATCGAAGCTTCCTTCGGAAGCCGGGTCGCAAACCTGGTCGATGGAGTTACCAAGCTGACCGAGGTCACCTTCGAGAGTCGGGACGAACGGCAGGCCGAGAACTACCGGAAGATGATCGTCGCGATGGCTTCGGACATCAGGGTGATCCTGATCAAGTTGGCCGATCGCCTCCACAACATGAGGACGCTGGGTTCGCTGCCCAAGCAGAAGCAGATCGCGAAGTCACGGGAGACGCTCGAGATCTACGCCCCGCTCGCACATCGACTCGGCATCCACAAGCTCAAGTGGGAGCTCGAAGACCTGGCCTTCGCGACTCTCCATCCACGTAAATACACCGAGATCAAACAGCTGGTCGGCCGGCAGAGGGCCGAGCGGGAGGATCTGGTCGAACGGGCGCGGGACTTCCTGACCGTGGAGCTCGAGAAGAACGGCATTCCGTCCGACATCTCGGGGCGCCCCAAGCACTTCTATTCGATCCACAAGAAAATGGTTACCAAGGATCGCGAGTTCAACGAGATCCTCGACTTGACCGCGATGCGGGTGCTCGTCGACTCGGTCAAGGACTGTTACGGAGCGATCGGAGTGATCCACTCGCTCTGGAAGCCCCTGCCAGGGCGATTCAAGGACTACGTGGCGATGCCGAAGGCCAACCTCTATCAGGCGCTCCACACCACCGTTGCCGGCATCGACGGTAAACCGCTGGAGATCCAGATCCGGACCAGGGACATGCATCGGCTGGCCGAGTACGGGATTGCCGCCCACGTCGCTTACAAGGAGGGTGCCTCGCAGGGTGGCGATGGTGGCCCGATGCCCTGGCTGACGCAACTCGTGGAAGAGGGGGGAGATCAGGATCCCTCCGAGTTCCTCGAGTCACTGAAGATCGATCTCTTCGAGGACGAGGTCTATGTCTTTACCCCGAAGGGTGAGGTGAAGAGCCTGAGCGCCGGCGCGACACCGCTCGACTTCGCATACTCGATCCATACCGACGTCGGCCATCGCTGTGTCGGCGCCAAGGTCAACGGAACGATCGTCCCACTCCACTATCAACTGAAGTCAGGTGACATCGTCGAGGTCATGACCTCCAAGAAGGAGAGGGGCCCTTCGAGGGACTGGTTGACGCTGGTGACGACCAGCAGGGCCAGGAACAAGATCCGCGCCTGGTTTCGTGAGGAGAGCAGAGAGGACGCCGAGCGCAAGGGGAGAGAGGCCCTCGGGAGGGCGCTGAAGAAGGCTGACCTGCCTCCACAGCACTTCTCTGGCTCCCCGATCCTGGCCGACATCATGCGGGAGATGGGTTTCCGGAAGGCCGACGATTTCTACATCGCACTCGGTCAGGGAAAGATTTCGTCTCGCACCACGGCGACGAAGCTGATGCAGAGGCTCCGAAGTGGCGAGGTCATGGAGCCCGGCCCAAGTTCGGGAGTCGCCGGCACCGAGCGTCGCGAGAAGGCTCGCGAGGCATCCGACTTCGGCATCGTCGTGGACGGGCAGCAGAACGTTTCGCTCAGGCTGGCGAAGTGCTGTCGTCCCGTACCCGGCGATGGAATCGTCGGTTATGTCTCACTGGGTCGCGGGATCACGGTGCACCGTGAGGACTGCAGGAACGTAGGCGAGCTTTCGAAGACCCCGGAGCGCATGGTCGAAGTCTCCTGGGAAGGCGATAACGAGACGACCTTCAGGGTCGAGGTTCAGGTCGATGCCTACGACCGCACACGTCTACTCGAGGATCTCTCCCGAAGCCTTGCCGAGGCCGGCGTGAACATCATCTCGGCCTCCTGCATGACGAGCCCACCGATGGTCAAAAACCGTTTCGTGGTCGAGGTCGGTGACACGGGCCAGCTCAAGCAGTGCATCTCACGCCTGCGGCAGGTCGACTCCGTCTTCGACGCCTTCAGGGTTACTCCGGGGGAGTAGGGGAGGGGAGGCCATCGGAATCGAGGATTCTTGCCTCGACCGACGCCACCTTCTCCTCCAATGTCTGGTCCCTGTCGACTCGATTGTCGATCTTCAGGACGGTGTAGACCCGTGGAACTCCGAGCATCAGCGGTATCTCCTGGAGTTCGCCAGCCAGCTTGAGGATGTCGGGGACGTCGCCCTCGAGGTCGGTCCCCATGGCATGCATCTCGAACCGGACGCGATCCTGCGCCGCGAGGTGGCGCGCAACCTCAGCCAGAATGTCTCCGATTCCGGCACCTTCCCGCCCGATGGGGATGACGGTGATCTCTGCAGTTGCCATAGGGCAATCGTAGTCCTGTCCGGTCTCGGCTTCAGACGAGCCGGCATCTCCATGCCCGAGAAGCGCTCAGCCCCGGCCCCGTAACGCTTCCCTGACCTCGGCGTCGATCCTCTCCTTCGCTCCCGGGCCCACCGCCTGTCGGTTGATGATCGTCGTGTTCTCAACCGGATATCCCATCGTCCAGTACTCCCACTCGTCGACGATCAGATAGGTGTTGTGGTGGGGGCCCCAGCGCTTTCGGACTCCGGCCTCCCGCACGTATCGAACGAACCATTCGAAGCTCGAGTGATCACGGGCGGTCGTCTTGACGGCATCCGGCGAAGCGAGATCCCTGACCGTATATTGGTGCGGAATGTCCAGCATCGTCTTTGCGAGGCGCCAGCCAGACTCCCCGATGAAAGCCTCCGCCCGCTCCAGATTGGGGGCGTCGGGAAGAAGCGGGCGTTCGGCGGCCTGGCGCTCGAGCTCACATGCCCGGCAGATTCCGGTATCCCGGTCAGTATTGGGCTCGATCGCCGCCTCGTTGCACTTGCAGCAGAGCCGCACTGCGCGGTCAGGCGACGATGGAAAGGGCGTCGGGCACGATCGAGATCTCGACCTCTTCGAACCGCCCTATGAAGTCTCCGTCGACCTGAACAGGAAAGGTACGGACGGTTCCATCGGCCTCGGTCGAGAGGGACCGGATCCTGGCTTCGATCAGCCGGTCGAAGGTCTCCATCTGGCCGTGGCGGCCGGCATCGAGCCGGGACGAGAGCAAGCGGGGTATCAGGGTTGCCGCGTCGAGCTGGTTTCCTCTCTTGAGGACAGACATCGAGAGGAAGGGGTCGGCCATCGCCACCGACGGGCAGACATGGACGGCGCGACTGCCGAAGAAGGTGAACGGGTCGGAGTTCTGGGCCAGCACGGTGACACCCTCGACGCTCTTCTCCGGAGTGGCTACCTCCAGCATCACGGGATCCCGCATGTAGGAGCGCATGTATCCCGAGAGGGCAGACCACGAGTAGTACCACGGGCCGGCCGTCGACTTGAGGCCGGGGTTGGCGTCGACCCTCTCCACGACTGTCGCATCGATTCCGCAACCACAGGAGAAGACGAAGTGGCGGTCGCCTACCCGGCCGAGTGCTACACGGGTAGTTCGCAGGTCGTCAGCAAGGGAAAGCAGGTGTTCGGTCGCTTCGACCACGTCATTCGGAATGCCGAGAGTCCGGCAGACGACATTCGTATTGCCTCCCGGAAGAAGGCCGAGTGGAATCTCGGTGCCGGCGAGACCGTTCGCGACTTCGTTGATCGTGCCGTCGCCGCCGAAGGCCACCACCATCTCCCACGCCCCGTCCCTGGCCCCTCGCCCGATCTCGGTCGCGTGATTCTGGCCCTGCGTCGCCTCAACCTCTACCTCGAACCTGCTCTGCAGCGCGTAGATGACGAGGTTCTTGAGCCGATCGGAGACGGTCGTCGCGTGGGGATTGACGATCACCAGGATTCTCCGGCGGCCGTCCCCGGGCATCAGGCCGCCTCGAAGGTAATGAGGTCGCCCTGTGTGACCTCCCTGACCCGGCCCTCTTCGAGCAGGACGTCGACATGCCCGATGACCTCGGAGAGTGTCAGGTAGGCCTGGGTGACGGCGACGTCCCCCCAGATCGCCTCTGCTATCCCGTAGGCGGAGATCGGCCCCGCCTCGATGATTCCGAAGATCTTCTCTCGACGTCTGTCCTGGGCAGCCAGACGGGAGTCGATGAGCTCTCGATGCCCCGTGACCGGGTCGCCGTGGCCCGAGAACATGACTTCGACCTCCATCTCTCTGGTCTTCAGCAACGAATCGGTGTAGTCGATGAGCGAGCGGGTCCGTTCACCCTCGCCATCGAGAGGCCTGGCGATGAGAGGGTTAGAGGAAATGTGGGAAAGGAGGTGGTCGCCCCCGAAAGCGATTCCACTAGCCGGATCGAAGAAGATCGTGTCGGAGGGGCTGTGGCCGGGGCGGTGATGTATTTCCATCTCCATTCCGCCGATCTCGATAGTCGTGCCTGCCGCCAGGGGAAGCGTCACTTCCACCCGGTCTCCCCAGCCGCGGTAGGTGGAGGAGACGGCCTTGAGGGTTGTGGCGATCTCTTCAGAGATGCCGTGTCTGAGCATCAGCGAAACCGCCATGTCGTCTTCGGCATCGGCATTGAGGCCGAAGTTGGCGAGGCGCTCGATCGACCTGTCGAGAGCCGCCACCTCGGCACCGGCCCGGTCGGCAACCGTCTGGATGAGTCCGATGTGGTCGATGTGCTGGTGAGTGGCAATGACGAGGTCGATGTCCTCGATGGCATGACCGGCCGTCCCGATCATGGCTTCGAGCTCCTCGAGTGACCTCTCGGAGTTCGGGCCGGCATCGATCAGCACCAGCCGGCTCCCCTCGACCAGGTAACAATTGACCCGACCGACCGCGAACGGCGTCGGGATCGGCAGGCAGTGGATGCCCTTCGTTCGGGCCTCGGCCAGTACCGCTTCGGGGTTTCGCTCGGGACTCTTACTCATCGCGGATCATCCTGAGGATTGCATCACGGCGCAGTTGCATGTCTTCGAGCGAAACGAGGGATTCGAGGTTGAGCCTGAGAAGGGGCTCGGTGTTCGAGGGCCTCAGGTTGAAGTGCCAGTCGGGGTAGTCCACCGAGAGGCCATCGAGCTCGGTGATCTCACCGTCGCTGAACCGGGAGCGGACCTCCCCGATCGTCTCGACCGGCTCGGGCACCGATGAGTTGATCTCGCCGGATATGAAATATCGGGAACGGAACTCATTCATCATTTCTCCGAGCGAGTTTCCCTGGGTCGAGACCATCTCGAGAATCAGCAGAGCGGGGATCGCGCCCGAGTCGGCGCAGTAGAAATCACGGAAGTAGTAGTGGCCCGAGACCTCCCCGCCGAAAACGGCCCCCTCCTCGCGCATTCGCTTCTTGAAGAAGGCGTGTCCGACTCTCGACAGTGCCGTCGAGCCACCGGCGGCGTCGACGGTTTCCGGGACGGCACGACTGGAGCGGGGGTCGAAGAGGACCCGGGCACCCGGCGCGGACTCCAGCAGTGAACGTGCGAGGAGTGCGCAGATGAAGTCTCCGTCGCAAAAGGCACCGGTCTCATCGATGAAGAAGCAACGGTCAGCATCCCCGTCCCAGGCGATTCCGAGATCGGCGCCGGTCTCCCGGACGGTCTCGGAAATCAATCGCCGGTTCTCCTCCAGGAGGGGATTCGGTTCGTGGTCGGGGAACTCACCGTCGGGTTCGAAGTAGAGCTCGGTCAGTTCGAGCTCCAGGTCACGCAGGATCGGACCGACCATCGGACCGGCCATGCCGTTGCCTCCGTCGACCACGACCTTCAGCGGACCGATTCGGCTCGGATCCACGAAGCCGATGACCTTGTCGCGGTAGGCCGGATACACGTCGACGGCGGAGTGACTTCCCGCCCCGGTCGAATCCGGGATTCCTCGATCGATCATCTTCGCGATCTCGCCGATTCCGGCCTCGCCAGACAGGGCCAGGGCACCTTCACGAACCAGCTTGATTCCGGTGTAGGCCTTCGGGTTGTGGGAGGCCGTAACCATGGCACCGCCGTCCAGACCGTGGTCACCGACGAGGAAGTAGAGCATCTCGGTTCCGACCATGCCGGCGTCGAGGACCTCTGCCCCCTGCTCGACCATCCCGTCCCTGACCGCCTCGGCCATGGCCGGAGCGGTAAGGCGCATATCCCGGCCGAGTCCGATCCGAAGGTCTTTGGGTGCCTTGGACCGAAGGCCGGCAAGAACCTCGACGAAGGCCCTTCCTATTCTCCGGGCATCGCTTTCGTCCATCTCGGAACCGTGGACTCCGCGGATGTCGTAGGCCTTGAATATCCCGCTCATGAATCAGGCCCGGTCGTGGGGTCAGCGAACGCTCCGACCAGGGCCCGGTAGCTGTCTTCGAGGGACTGGGGCATGACCCTGTGGTCGGCAATGACCGGCATGAAGTTCGTGTCGCCTCCCCAGCGGGGAACGACGTGCATGTGGATGTGGTGCTCGACTCCCGCCCCTGCTGCACGGCCCTGATTGAACCCGACGTTGAAACCGTGAGGGCGGTAGACGGTCTCGAGTCGGCTCATGGCGATCTTCGAGAGTTCGAGCATCTCGGCAGTGGTCTCTGCAGGCAGGTCCTGGAGTCGCCCGCAGTGCTCGAACGGGGTGACCATGAGGTGTCCGTTCGTGTAGGGATAGAGATTGAGGATCACGAAGCAGGTCTCGCCCCGATGGACGATCAAGGCTGTCTCGTCGTCACCCAGGGCCGGCTTGGCGCAAAAGACGCAGGCGTCCTCCTCGTCCTTGGAGGCATCCTTGACGTATTCGAGGCGCCACGGAGCCCAGATTCGGTTCGGAGTCATGAAGGCCTCAGGCTACAGCCAACGCCGAATGCGAAAGAAGGCGACCATCCCGACGCCGAGGGCGACCATCACGCCGATCACGGTCAGGAAAGTTGCGAGCCCGGAGGACTGGGGGATGCCACCTCCAGGCAGACCCACGTTCATGCCGAATACCGAGGCGATCAGGGTCAGCGGCAGAACGATCACAGTGATGGCCGTCAGGACGTTGAGGCGTTCCATCGAGCGGTGGCTCAGGATCGATTCGTTGGTCTCCTCGAGACCGACGACGACCTCCTTGTAGTTCTCGAGCAGGTCCCAGATTCGCTCGTGTGCATCCGCGATGTCATCGAAGTAGATCTCGAGATCGATCTCCTCGGTCAGGTAGCGACCTTTCACCTTCTCGAGATCACCCAGAACGGTCCGTTGGGGTCGGATCACCTTTCGGAAGTTGATGATCTCCTGCTTCAGATTCGAGATGTCGCGCACGACATCGTCCGAGCGCCCTTCGAAGATCTCATCCTCGAGACCGTCGAGCTTGTTCGAGATCTTCCGGAGCATCGGGAAGCAGTAATCGAAAGAGTCGTCGACGAGTCGATACATGAGGTAGCCGGCACCGCGGGCGAAGATGGCCTCCCTGAAGTCTGCGTCGGACTGACACCTCCCGAAGAGGTATTCGACTGGTGGGAGAGGCTGGTTCGGGAGCGTGACCACGAAGTCCGGGCCGACGAACATGTCCAGCTCGCCGGTTCCGAGCCTCCCGACCTTGCTGTTGAAGACCGGGATGTGGACGACGAGGAAGAGGTAGTCCGGATATTCGTCGATCTTCGGCCTCTGATTCCGGGAAAGGACATCTTCGAGGTCGAGTGCGTGAAAGGCGAAGTGCTCCTGGAGCCATGCCTGTTCGAGGCTGCCGGGCTGCTCGACGTTGAACCAGCGGAGACCGTTCGATGAGATCTCCTCGACCCGCGGGGCCTTTATCTCGGGTGCGGCCACCGGTGCAGCGGAAGGAACCGCTTCACGGGGCCTCTTGAGACGAGGGAGGCTCGGCATCGCCGCCTCCATTCATTTCCGAACGCTTCGTCTCCATGGCCCAAGGGTAAGGGAAAGCCGGTCGTTGCGCATGAAAGGGATGTGAAGGCACGGAGCCATCCCCGAATGATCCGAAGGCACGGCGACCAACGGGTCGTTCTGTTATCTTCCCGGCCACATAGCAGTCGCCACATCAAGAGGGGTGGAGGGAAATGGCCCAGTGAAACCCCGGCAACCAATCGGAGCTCGTCTCCGAAGAAGGTGCCAAATCCATCGGCAGTCAGCCGGTAGATGTGGGGGAAAGTCCGACCGGACCTTCGCCCACGGGCGAAGGTTTTTTCATATTTGGACTAGGAAAGGAACGGTCGGATGTCAGCTGTGGAACTCGGATGCAAGGAGTGTGGAGCGACCCTGGATTTAGGGGCCGCCTATTTCTGTGGGCAGTGTTTCGGACCACTCGAGGTGCGCTACGACCACTCGGGTCTCGAGCCGGATGAAGCGCGAAGGAGGATTCAGGCCGGATCGAACGGAATCTGGCGCTACCTCGACTTCCTGCCTTTCACCGGTGGCAGGCCGGAGGTCGGACCATTGGAGCCCGGCATGACTCCTCTGATCAAGGCCGATCGCCTCGCCGAGGCTCTCGGGACCGGTGCCGAGATCTGGGTCAAGAACGATGCCGCGAATCCGACCCACTCATTCAAGGACAGGGTCGTCTCGGTTGCCCTGGCCAAGGCACGGGAGCTCGGGTACCAGACCGTCGCCTGTGCCTCGACCGGCAATCTGGCGAATTCGGTTGCGGCCAATGCCGCTGCCGGCGGTTTCGACTGCTACGTCTTCGTTCCGTCCAACCTCGAGGAGCAAAAGCTCCTGGCCACCGACATCTACGGGAGCAACCTGGTGGGTGTCAAGGGCAACTACGACGACGTCAACCGGCTCTGCACGCAGCTCTCGGACGAGAAGCCCTGGGCCTTCGTCAACGTGAACCTGCGGCCGTACTACTCGGAAGGGTCGAAGACACTGGCCTTCGAAACCATCGAGCAGCTCGGCTGGAGGCTTCCCGATCGCGTCGTCTGTCCGATCGCGTCGGGGTCTCTGTTCACCAAGATCGGGCGTGGGTTCTCCGAGTGGCAGGAGGTTGGGCTGGTCGAAGGCGACACGCCCGTCTTCAACGGGGCCCAGGCCGAGGGCTGTTCGCCGGTGGCGGCGGCATTCCGGGACGGCGAGGACTTCTGTCGGCCCCAGAAGCCCGACACCATCGCCAAGAGTCTCGCGATCGGAGACCCCGCAGATGGACCCTATGCGCTGGATCAGGCCAGGAGGACCGGGGGAGGGGTGGACTCCGTCACCGACGACGAGATTCGCGCCGGGATCCGGCTCCTCGCTGAGACCACCGGCATCTTCACCGAGACGGCGGGCGGAGTCACCACTGCCGTCCTCGCCAAGCTGGCTGAGCGGGGCGAACTCGCCGACGGTGAGAAGGTCGTCGTGTACATAACCGGCGAGGGTCTCAAGACCCTCGACGCAAATCGCGATACCTTCTCGCTCCGCGAGATAGAACCGACGGTCGAGAGTTTCGAATCGACTTTCGCGACCACTTTCGCCTGAACGATGGTCACCGTAAAGATCCCCACACAGTTGAGGCCCTCTGCCGGCGGCAGGGCCGAAGTCGAACTCGGCGGCGAGACCGTCGGCGAGGTCCTCGAGGCGCTCTTTCTCGAGAGTCCCGACCTGAGGGAGCGGATCACCGAAGGCGGCCAGCTGAGGCGATTCGTGAATGTTTATCTCGGAGGCGAGGACATTCGTTTCGGAGATGGGCTCGAAACGATCGTCGAAGACGGGTCCGAGCTGACCATCCTGCCCGCCGTGGCCGGCGGCTGAAGCCCCCGGTCCTGATCCTCTGCGGCGGCAGGGGCACCCGTCTTCGGGAGAAGACCGGTGAGCTGCCGAAGGCCCTGGTCGAGGTCGGTGGCCGGCCCCTGCTCTGGCACGTCATCACCATCTACAGGACCCAGGGGTTCGAACGCTTCGTTCTCCTCACCGGCTACCTCGGCCAGATGATCGAGGACTACATCGCTTCGGAGCCTTCCCTCGACGGGATCGAATGCACGGCGCTCGACACCGGCCTCGACACGCCGACCGGCGGGAGGGTCAGGAGGGCGGCTGACGCAATCGGAGACGAGACCTTCTGCCTGACCTATGTCGATGGTCTCGCGGACATCGATCTTCAGGCACTGCTGGCCTTTCATCAGTCCCACGGCCGCCTCGCAACCATGACCACCGTCAGGCCGAATCTCCAGTGGGGAGTGGCGAGGATCGGCGAGGACGACCGTGTCGAGGCCTTCGTCGAGAAGCCCAGGGTCGACCAATGGATCAACGGCGGCTTCCTCTGCCTGGAGCCCGGGGCGCTCGACTTCATCGAGGAGGACGACGTGCTCGAGGAGGGTCCGCTGACCGGGCTCGCTTCCGCCGACCAGTTGATGGCCTACCGCCATCGCGGGTTCTGGGACTGCGTAGACACCTACAAGGATCTTGTCGCCGTCAACGATCTCTGGGACCAGGGGAGGGCTTCGTGGCTCAAGTCCTCGTGACGGGCGGTCAGGGCTTCATCGGAAGCGCGATCTGCATGGAGCTCCTGGAGCGGGGCGACGACGTCAGGGTGCTCGACCTCCCTCGACCTTCGTTTGCCGGACTCTCGGCTCGTGGCATCCTCGAGGAGGTGGAGGTGATTTCCGGGGATGTCGCGGACGGGGCGGTGACGAGCTCGGCGGTCGCGGGCATGGACCGGGTGTTCCACCTCGCGGCCCAGACACTGGTCGGACCTGCCGCCAGCGATCCCCTCGGCACCTTTCGTAGCAACGTCGAGGGAACCTGGAGAGTCCTCGAGGCCTGTCGTGCGGCCGGCCCCGAGGCGGTGGTCGTCGCATCCTCCGACAAGGCCTACGGTCCTTCTACATCGCTTCCCTACAGTGAGGACCAGCCGCTCGAGCCGGCGGCAACCTATGAGGCCAGCAAGGCTGCAACCGACGTCATCGCCAGAAGCTATTCATCTGCCGCAGGGGTTCCGGTCGCGGTCACCAGGCTCGCCAACGTCTACGGCGGGGGCGATCTCAACTTCTCCCGGATCGTGCCGGAACTCATGGCGGCCGCCGTCCATCGGCGCGAGCCCAGGTTTCGTTCCGACGGGTCACCGAGACGGGACTTTCTCCACGTGTCCGACGCGGTCACGGCCTACCTCACCCTCGCCGATGCTCTGGCCGCAGGTCGTGGCCACGGTCTCGCAGTGAACGCAGGAACTGGAATTCCGACGTCTGTGGCAGACGTCATCGAGGCGACAGGCAGGACGACCGGGAACGAGTTCGGGAAGTCGGAGCTCGCAGACGGTCCTCCCGAGGGCGAGATAGACGACCAGTTCGTCGATCCGTCGCGCCTCTTCGACCTGACGGGATGGCGTGCCCGGACGGACCTCGATACCGGCCTGCGTGAGGCCTTCGAGTGGTATCGGTCCAGACCCGATCTCTGCCCCTGATTTCCTGAGCGGTCTCTCTTTACGGGCCACCTCTGCCCGATAATGGGGCCATGTGCGGAAGGTTCACCTTGACCGGAGCCGACCCGAGACAGCTCGAGGCGAGGTTCGGTGTCGCGATGCCCGACCCTCTGGACCGGCTGCTCGGTCGCTTCAATGCCGCCCCTGGTCAGGAGGTCCTGATCATCCACGCCGTCGACGATGGCGACAGAGTGGCGGAGGCGGCGAGATGGGGCCTCGTTCCGGCGTGGGCGCCCGATCTCAAGACCGGTTACCGAATGATCAACGCCCGCTCGGAAACGGTTCTCGAGAGCCGGGCCTACGGACCCCTGGTCCGATCTTCTGTGCGCAGGTGCCTCATACCGGCTGACGGTTTTTTCGAGTGGACCGGACCAGGGGAGGCGGGAGGCCCGAAGCGTCCGGTCAGGTTCACGGTGGACGAGGGGCAGACCTTCGCGATGGCTGGCCTCTGCACTGAGCGTGAGTGGGAAGGAAAGAGGCTCGTCTCCTGCACGGTGATCACGGTCGAGGCGAACGAAGCCGTCGCACCGATCCACGATCGAATGCCGGCGATCCTTCCGGACCGAGTACAGGAAGCGGAATGGATGGACGACACGACCTCACCGCAGGGAGCCCGCGCAATCCTGAACCCGCTCGATCCGGCGCGACTCTCATCCCGAATGGCGAACACGGCGCTCAACAGGGTAGGTGCGGTCCCTGAGGGCCCCGACCTCCTCGAGCCCCTGTAGCCGGACCTCCGGCCTCAGGCGGCGTCTTCGGTCTCGCCCGGGACAGGCCAGGTTTCCTGGAGGACACCGGCCTCGATCCCGGCGTCACGGCCCCCGTCGATGGATGCCCGACAGTCGATCGTTGCTGCTGGCCGCTCGGAGGTCTTGAATACGACTGCGTAGCCGAGAGTCACAGGGACCCCCCGGGTGCCCTTCGGAATCTCCCAAACCCAGTTCTGGGAACTCTCTTCGAAGCCGTCCCAAATCACGGTCGTGAGATCGGCGGAATCGGTGTAACGCCGAACAGAATCCCTGACCTCGAGCCCCAGGGTCTCGGCACCGTCGGCACTGAATGAAATCACCAGGAGTTCCGGAACTTCCTGAATCGCAAGGTCCTCGCTCGGACGTGGCCAGGCCGCCCGCTTCTTTGGGGTCCTCGCAACGGTGGTCTCGGGATCTGCAGCGTCTATGTCGCATCTGACACGCAGAGGACCCCTGTCGCTCGAGGCTACGACCACCCCGGAAACCCGAAAGATGAGCTCATCCCGGTCGGTGGGGGCGATCGAAGCAACGGAGGTTCGGGCCAGATCGATGGAGCCGCCCCCGGGGATCCCAACGGGATCCGGGGTCTCGACGGTTTCGGTGACGGCCCAGTCGAGCTCGGCAGAGAGGCCGAGGTCGACGAACCGCAGGCCGAAGATCATCACCGAGAGGAGCAGGCCGATCCCGACGGTGATCAGAGCCGCGCGGGGCATGCGTCGGACCGGCTCAGCGATTTTCTTCAACCAGGTCATCGGGGTCCGGAGGATAGGGAAGGGGTAGGCGTCCTACCGGCCGCGAGGGAAACCTGCAGGACGACCGGCTCTGGGCTCAGGCCCCGCCCCGGGACGACCTTTCATGGACCTCAGTGGCCCCGGAGGTTGAGCTCTACCACTTTCTCCCAAACGATCTCTGCCACTTCGTGCGCGGCAGTATCCACGTAGGACGATCCCTCTCCGAAGCGGACGGTGATCCTGGGAAAGCGGAGAAAACCCGAACGGTGGAGCGTGGTGGCGTCGATAATCCCGGCCGGAACCACGGTGGCACCGCTCGAGGTGGCGACGAGGCCGACTCCAGCCTTGGGCTTCGTCGGTTCGAGCGACGGACGAATACCACCCTGCGGATAGATCACCACCAGACGTCCGGATCGGACCAGCTCCGCTGCCGTCTCGACCGAGCGGGAGTCGCGTTCTCCCCGTCGAACCGGAAATGCTCCGAGGGTCGAGAGCACTCTCGCTGCGAGCGGGTTGGAGAAGAGCTCTGCGGCAGCCATGAAGTTCACCGGCCTGCGGATCCGGAAGGCCAGGAAGAAGTGATCGAGATAGGAGCCGTGATTGGAAGCGATCAGGACACCGCCGGAAGCCGGGATTCGGTCCAGACCGTCCACCGAGGTTCTCCAGGCCTTCATCGGAAGCCGAAGTCCGGCCTTGAGAGCCTTCTGGAGGATTCCAGGGGGTCTGTTGAGGGTCCTCTGGAGCAGTTGATCGGGGTCGGACCAGATCGTCATGGCCGAAAAATAGCCGTTCGATCGGGTCCCTATCCGGCGCGCGGTCGTATTCAGGAATCCGGTCCGTCCTCCTCGAACCGGGCCGGGTTGGGGAGGAAGGAGCACTCGACCCAGGACCGACGCGCCCGGCAGGATTCGAACCTGCGACCTCATGCTCCGGAGGCATGCGCTCTATCCAGCTGAGCTACGGGCGCGGAATCGCGGAGTCTAGTGCCGGGACTGGCCGGGCGATCCCCGGTCCGACCCGGCGGCACGGGGCTCGCTCTGGGCATCTACGCTAGGGCCTGTGGATTTATCGGTCGCATTCATCGGCACCGGGGGCCCCGTTCCGACGGCGCTTCGCGGCATGCCAAGCGTGCTCGTCACCCGTGAGGGGACGAGGCTGATGTTCGATTGCGGCGAGGGGACCCAGCGGCAGTTGAGGAAGTCCACCGGCCTGCTCCAGATCGACGAGATCTACCTGACCCACTTTCACCTGGATCACTGCCTGGGAATCCCCGGACTCCTGAAGACCTGGGACCTGAACGAACGATCCGAGCCGCTCAGGCTGTTCGGCCCGGAAGGGATGCACCGGTTCATGGACGACCTCGGTCCTCTGATCGGGAGGCTCGGCTACCACGTGGAGGTCGAGGAGCTGGCCAGCGGCGACGTCGTCGGGCACCCCGACTTCGAAGTCGAGGCCTTTGCGACCGAGCACAGGACGCGGGCTCTCGGATATGCCCTGCTCGAAGACGATCGGCCCGGCAAGCTGGACCCGAAACGTGCAGCTGAGCTCGGAGTCACCGATGGTCCGGACCTCGGCGCCCTCCAGCGCGGCGAGACCGTCGCAGTTGCCTCGGGAGAGGTTCGGCCTGAACAGGTGATGGGTGAAGACAGACCGGGGAGAGCGGTGGTGATTACGGGCGACACGTCTCCCTGCCGGCAGACCCTGACCGCTGCTGCCGACGCCGACCTCCTCGTCCATGACTCCAGCTTCCTCTCCGAAGATCTCGAACGGGCGATCGAGACCGGTCATTCGACCGCTTCCGGCGCAGCCGGTCTGGCCGCCGAGGCGAACGTGAAGATGCTCGCTCTGGTGCATATCTCGGCTCGCTATCACGTTGGCGCTGCACTGGAAGAAGCAAGAGAGGTCTTCCCGAATACCTGTGCCCCGCGGGATTTCGACCTGATCGAGATCCCCTTCGAGGAGAAGGGTGAGCCCAGTCATCTCCGGGAGGGCGCGATTCCGCAGGCCGGGGAGGCCAGCAGCTGACGCCTGAACCGGTGCTACTCTGATCGAAAGTTCTTTAACCGGGTCCAGAGAGGCCAGGAAGGACGCAGTGAAGGAAACCGAGGTTCTGAGCGCGGACGATCTTGCGCGGTCCCTGACGAGGATCGCCCACGAGATCATCGAGGGAAATCCCTCCCCGGAGAAGATCGCCGTGGTCGGGATCCATACCCGCGGAGCCTTCCTGGCCCGTCGCTTGGTCGCGGTTCTCGAGGAACTCTCAGGGACAGCCGTCTCCCTCGGAGAGGTAGACATCTCTTTCTACCGTGATGACCTCTCGGTTCGGTCACCGGATGCCCAGCCCGTCGTACACGCGACCAAGCTCGACTTCCCGATCGAAGACAAGACGGTCGTCCTCGTCGATGACGTCCTTTACACCGGTCGAACCGTTAGGGCTGCGATCGATGCGATGTTCGATTACGGCCGGCCGTCTCGAGTTCAGCTCGCAGTCCTGTGCGATCGGGGCCACCGGGAGCTTCCGATCCGACCGGATTACGTCGGCAAGAACCTCCCGACTTCGTCGGGCGAGAGGGTCTCCGTACTGCTCGAGGAGACCGATGGTCGGGACGGAGTGAACCTCGTCTCCCCCGTGGAGGTCGTGGAATGAAGAACCTGCTTTCCATCTCCGACCTCACTTTGGATGACCTGACCGCCATTCTCGATCGAGCAGAGAGTTTCGCCGAGGTATCCCGGCGCGAGATCAAGAAGGTTCCGACGCTCAGGGGAAAAACGGTAGTCACCCTCTTCTACGAGTCGAGCACCAGAACCTCGTCCTCGTTCGAGCTGGCGGCGAAGCGACTCTCCGCCGATGTCATGTCCGTCAAGGCGGGAGGCTCTTCGGTCGAAAAGGGGGAGTCGCTCCGCGATACGGTCGAAACGCTGTCGGCCTACGGACCGGCCGCCATCGTGATCCGACATCCGAACGCGGGAGCGGCCGGAATGCTGACCCAGTGGGTCGACGCCTCGGTGGTCAACGCGGGTGACGGGATGCACCAGCATCCGAGCCAGGCCCTGCTCGATCTCTTCACCCTCAGGACCCGAATCGGCAGCATCGATGGTCTGAAGATCTGGATAGTCGGCGACGTCCTTCACAGTCGAGTCGCCCGTTCGAACATCGAGGCGTTCCAGATGATGGGAGCTGAAGTCACGGTCGCGGGTCCCCCGACCCTGATCCCTCGGGAAATCGAGAAGCTCGGGTGCAAGGTGGAGTTCTCGCTCGAGCGAATGGAAGAGGCCGACGTCGTCTACCTGCTCAGGATGCAGAGCGAGAGGATGGAGGGGAACTTCATTCCTTCGGTGAGGGAATACGCGCGTCTCTTCCAGATCAACGAACAGCGGTTGGGGCCGAGGCAGCTGGTCATGCATCCCGGACCGGTCAACAGGGGGGTCGAGATTGCGAGTGAGATCGTCGACTCCGACCGTTCACTGATTTCCGATCAGGTCGAATCAGGGCTGGCCGTCCGTATGGCCATCCTCTACGAGCTCCTCGCCGGCCGACCGGTCGAGGGTGGAGAGGGACCATCTGATCCGCTCCCGACCATCGGAGCGCCGGCATGATGAGGGTTCCCGAAGAAGTCGTCGGGCGTGGACCCGAACCTCTGGTCCAGCGGGGCGGCCCTGCCGCCGACCTCCTCGTGAGGTCCGTCCAGGTGTTCGATCCCGGCTCCGGAATCGACGAGGCGAGAGATGTTCTCGTCGAAGGCGGTGTCCTTTCGTCTCTTGCAGCCCCGGGCACGATCGCTCCACCGGAAGGAGTCGAGGAGATCGACGGGACGGGAAAGCATCTGTTCCCGGCCTTCTTCGACCCCCACGTTCACCTCAGGACTCCGGGGCAGGAATACAAGGAAGACATCGAGACTGGCTCCCGTTCGGCCGCAGCGGGCGGGTATGCCGGCATCCTCGCGATGGCGAACACGGTCCCGCCGGTCTCCAGCCCTGCGGACATCGAGGCCCTCCGGCACAGGGCCTCGAACGATGCCGTCATCCCCGTCGGCTTCCTGGCAACCCTCTCCCGCGACATGGAGGGCCGTGACCTGGTCGACATGGCCGAGCTGAGAGAGGCCGGTGCGGTCGGCTTCACCGATGACGGCCTTCCGGTCACCGACGCCGGGCTGCTCCGAAGGGCGCTTCGCTATCAGCGCATGTGCGGGGGCACCATCGCCCTTCACGAAGAGGATCCGTCGCTGTCTGCCGGTGGAGTAATGCACGAAGGAGAGGTCTCGGCCGTGCTCGGACTTCGTGGGATTCCCTCGATCTCGGAGTCCACGATGATCGCCCGCGATGCCGATATCGCCGGCTATGAAAACGGGCGGATCCAGGTCCAGCACCTCTCTGCAGCCGAATCCGTCGAGGCCGTCAGGGCCGCTCGCGCTGCCGGGGTGGACATCTTCGCCGAGGTCACGCCACACCATCTCTGTCTGGATGAGTCCTGCGTCAGGGATCTCGACCCCTCGCGGCACAAGATGAACCCACCGATTCGAACCGCGGCCGACAGGGAGGCTTTGATCGGGGCCCTTCTCGACGGCACGATCGACTGCATCGCCACCGATCACGCTCCGCACGCCCGGCAGGAGAAAGAGGTCCCGTTCGAGGCGGCCGCGATGGGCGTGACCGGGCTCGAAACCGCCTTCTCTTCCCTCTACACCCACCTCGTGCTGCCGGGCACGGTCCCTCTCGAGACCGTGATCGAGAAGCTCGGCTGTGGGGGCAGGGCGTTCGACATCGAGCCCTTCGCGGTGGTCGAGGAATCTCCGGCCAACTTCACCCTCGTCGACCTCGAAGCGGAGTGGGTCGTCGGTGAGGACGGCTACGAGAGCAGGTCGGAGAATTCGTGGTGCGCCGGGGAAAGGCTTACGGGGAGGGTGTTGATGACGGTCGCAAACGGGCAGGTGGCATGGCGTCTCCGGTCCTTCAGTCTGGGGGTTGCATGAGGGAAAGATCGGAAACCGGATT
This sequence comes from uncultured Solirubrobacterales bacterium, assembly GCA_903939845.1. Classification (GTDB taxonomy): domain Bacteria; phylum Actinomycetota; class Thermoleophilia; order Solirubrobacterales; family 70-9; genus 67-14. Next base: position 44,856 of record CAJAIJ010000053.1, on the reverse strand, counting down.
CGTCCTCCTGGAGGATGGCGCCCGCTTCGATGGACTCGTGACGGGAGCGACCCCGGGCCAGACGTTGGGAGAGGTGGTCTTCAACACGGCAATGACTGGCTACCAGGAGGCCGTAACGGACCCTTCCTACGCAGGTCAGGTGATCACGTTTACCTACCCCATGGTCGGCAACTACGGTGTCTCTTCGGCGGCCATGGAGTCCGGCCGGGCCCAGGCGGTCGGAGTCGTGATGAGAAACGCAGTCAACCGGGCCGACGCCGCGACCGCCGAGGCGGGATGGCTCGACTGGCTCGAAGAACAGGGCGTAGTTGCGATCTCTGAAGTCAACACGCGTGCGCTGGTCCGTCACATCAGGGACCTCGGGGCGATGAGGGGCGGCATCTTCCCCGCGTCGGTCCCGGTCGAAGAGGCTCTGGCGATGATCGAGGCATCCCCTCCGATGGCCGGACAGGACCTGGCATCCGCAGTCAGTCCCGATGAGCCGATCGAGCACGCCGGCGACGGACCACACGTAGTCGCACTCGACACCGGGATCAAGGCGAGCATCGTCTCCCAGTTCACGGAGCGGGGATGTCGGGTCACCCTGCTGCCATGTAGCTCCGGAGCCGAGGAGGTGCTCGACCGAAACCCCGACCTGATCTTTCTGGCCAATGGCCCTGGCGATCCGGCTGCAGTGGGCGGAGTGATCGAGACGATCCGGTCGTTGATCGGCACCCGGCCGATCGTCGGCATCTGTCTCGGACACCAGCTCCTCTGCCGTGCCGTCGGTCTCGAGACCTTCAAACTCCCATTCGGCCACCGGGGTTCGAACCATCCAGTCAAGGATCTCGAGACCGGAGTGATCGAGATCACGTCCCAGAACCATGGGTTCGCCGTACTGGGTCCTGACGGGAATCGGACCATCGAGAGCGACGAGCCGGTCAGGTGGAACACGGACTTCGGGGAGGCGGTGCTCTCGCACATCAATCTCTACGACCGCACGGTCGAGGGCCTCCGACTCCCGGATGCAGGTGCCATGACCGTTCAGCATCACCCCGAGGCCGGCCCCGGACCGCATGACTCCCGCCACCTCTTCGACAGGTTTCTGGAGCTCGCCGCCTGATGCCGCGCCGGGACGACATCCATCGGATCCTTCTGGTCGGTTCCGGTCCGATCGTGATCGGGCAGGCGGCCGAGTTCGACTACTCGGGAGCACAGGCCTGCAAGGTCCTCCTGGAGGAGGGCTACGAGGTCATCCTCGTGAACTCGAACCCGGCCACGATCATGACCGATCCCGAGTTCGCCACCCGCACCTATGTCGAGCCTCTCACCCCCGAGTCGCTCGCATTGATCATCGAAAAGGAGCGGCCCGACGCGATGCTGCCGACCCTCGGTGGGCAGACCGCGCTCAACCTGGCGATGGATCTCACTGAGGACGGGACCCTGGAGAAGTTCGGGGTCGAGTTGATCGGCGCCGATCGGGAGGCAATCGCGAGGGCGGAGGACCGCGAGCTCTTCAGGAAGACGATGACGGACGCCGGGATCCGGATCCCGTGGTCGATAACGGTCGAGAGCGTCGAAGAGGCGCTGGCGTCACTCGACTCTGGCGATGCCTCGCTTCCGGCGATCATCCGTCCGGCCTTCACGATGGGTGGCCAGGGTGGGGGTATAGCCGAGACCCGAGAAGAGCTCGAGGATGTAGTGACCAGGGGAATTTCGGCCAGCCCGATCGGTCAGGTCCTGGTGGAGGAGTCGGTCATCGGCTGGGGCGAGTTCGAGCTGGAGGTGATGAGGGACCGCAACGACAACGTCGTGATCATCTGTTCGATCGAGAACCTCGATCCGATGGGTGTCCACACCGGCGACTCGATCACGATCGCCCCTGCCCAGTCGCTCACGGACGAGACGTATCAGCGCCTTCGGGACGTAGCGATCGCCGTGATCAGGGCGGTGGGCGTCGAGACCGGCGGTTCCAACGTCCAGTTCGCGGTCGATCCCGAGACGGGTGAGATCGCCGTGATCGAGATGAACCCCCGCGTTTCGAGATCGTCGGCCCTTGCTTCGAAGGCGACCGGTTTCCCGATCGCCAAGATGGCGGCGAAACTCGCTGTCGGTTATGCCCTGGAGGAGATTCCGAACGACATCACGAGGGCCACTCCGGCTTCGTTCGAGCCGACTCTCGACTATGTCGTCACCAAGATCCCTCGCTTTGCCTTCGAGAAGTTCCCCGGGGCCGATCACCGTCTTTCGACGTACATGCAGAGCGTCGGCGAGGTCATGGCGATCGGGAGGACCTTCAGGCAGTCGTTCGCCAAGGGGATGGCTTCTCGCGAGCTCGATTCGACCACCGAGATTCCCGAGACCGACGAGGAGCTTCTCGAGGCGATCGAAACCCCGACTCCGGAGCGGATCGACCTCGTGATGGCCGGACTCGAGCGGGGGGTGAGTGTCGATGAGATCAACAAGAGGACTCACATCGACCCCTGGTTCCTCAACGAGCTCGCGGCTCTGGCCGAGGGGGGAGTCGAAGATGGCGATCTCGTCTACAACTCGGTCGATACCTGCGCAGCCGAGTTCGAGGCTCGAACCCCCTACTTCTATTCGTCTCGCGAGCCGAAGTCCACAGTTCCGGCAGATGAAGTCAGGAGGGGCGACAGGCCATCGGTGGTGATTCTCGGGGCCGGCCCGAACCGGATCGGACAGGGCATCGAGTTCGACTATTGCTGTGTCCACGCAGCAATGACTGTTCGGGAGACGGGGAGGGATGCCGTGATGGTCAACTGCAACCCCGAGACCGTTTCGACCGACTACGACACCTCTGACCGGCTCTACTTCGAACCGCTGACCCTCGAGCACGTGCTCGATGTCTGCGAGCGTGAGAAGCCCGAAGGCGTGATCGTCCAGTTCGGAGGCCAGACCCCGCTCAAGCTCGCCAGTGGACTGATCGAAGCCGGTATTCCGATCATCGGGACACCATTCGACGCGATCGATGGCGCCGAGGATCGCGAAAAGTTCGGAGCTCTGATCGACCGCCTCGGCATCAAGCCGCCTCCCTACGGCAGCGCGATGTCCGCCGAAGAAGCCCTCGAGGTGGCCGAGGGCGTGGGTTTCCCCCTCCTGGTCAGGCCCTCCTTCGTGCTCGGGGGAAGGGCCATGGAGATCTGCTACTCCCGCGAGGACCTGGCCGCCTATCTCGACGCGAACGTCAAGGCATCGCCCGAACACCCACTGCTGATCGACCGCTTCCTCGAAAACGCAATCGAGGTTGACGTGGATGCACTTTGTGATGGGGTCGAGGCACGGGTCGCTGGCGTGATGCAGCATGTCGAAGAGGCCGGCGTCCACTCTGGAGACTCGGCCTGCGTCCTTCCTCCGATGAGCATCGGGGAGGAGATGATGGAGGAGATTCGTGCGGCCACGGCGGCGATCGCGCTCGAGCTCGGGGTGATCGGGCTGATCAACATCCAGTTCGCGATAGCCGATGGAGAGCTCTTCGTCATCGAGGCAAACCCGAGAGCCTCGAGGACGGTGCCCTTCGTTTCCAAGGCCATCGGGGCGCCCCTGGCAAAGATCGCCACCAGGATCATGCTCGGCGAGCCGCTGGCCGACCAGGTCCTCCCGGGGATGGACAACGGCCACGTCAGCGTCAAGGAGGCGGTCCTCCCGTTTTCCCGCTTCCAGGGCACCGATTCGCTGCTCGGCCCCGAGATGAAGAGCACCGGCGAAGTCATCGGCATCGGACACGACTTCCCGACGGCCTTCGGCAAGGCCCAGGCCGCCGCCGGCGTCGACCTGCCTGACGGCGGAACCGTGTTCATCTCCGTGACCGACACCGACAAGGCCGCAGCGACCCAGCTGGCGGCGAGGTTCCACGATCTCGGCTTCCGGGTGGTCGCCACCGGGGGGACCGCTCGCGCGATTTCCGGAATGGGGATTCCGGTAGACGAAATCCTGAAGATAGGGGAGGGATCTCCGAACGTGGTCGACCTGATCGAAGGACGGCAGTGTGACCTCGTGATCAACACCCCGACGGGCTCGGGTGCACGAACGGATGGCTATGAGATCAGGTCCGCATCGATCAGGCATGGAATCCCCTGCGTGACGACGATGACCGGTGCCTCCGCGGCCGTCAGGGCCATCTCGGCTCGGCGGGAGGGGATGGGCGAGATCCTCTCTCTCCAGGAGATCCATGGCGCCTGACCGGCCGACTCCGCCGTTCGGAAGGAGAGCCGTCGAGGTAAGAGAGGCCGCGGCCGATGGTGGCTATCGAATCTTCACACTGGTGGACCGGGAGGGGCCGGAGCCGCTCCCTGGGCAGTTCTACATGTTGTGCGAGGCTCCGGAATGGTCATCGATCGAGGGTCGCCCTTATCTGCCCAGGGCCATCTCCTACGCCCGTTCGACCGGACGAGAGGGGGAGTTGCTGCTTGAATTCCTGATCGACGATGTCGGTCCGGGGACGAAGCGGCTTGGTCGTCTCGAAAAGGGTGATGGCTGCTGGATCACGGGACCATTCGGCAACCCCTTTTCGGCACCGCGGGAGATCGCGGAGTCGCCTGCCGGCGCCATTCTCGTCGGCGGTGGCATCGGGATCGCTCCGCTTGCCGCATTTCGCCGCTCCCTGATCTCGAAGGGGTTTCCGACCCGGACACTTCTGGGCTTCAGGGATCTCGAACACTCGGGAGCCGTCGAGTCCCTCTTCGGGTGCGAGGAGGTTCGGCTCGCCTTCGAAGACGGAAGCTCCGGACACCACGGCTATGTGACCGACCTGCTCGAACTGCTGCTCGAGAGAGATGATCCGGGCGGCGCGATTGTCTACTCCTGTGGGCCACCGGCCATGCTCGAGGCAGTGAAGAAGATCTGCGCATCGGCCGGAGTCCCGGCCGAGCTTGCATTGGAGTCCCCGATGGCTTGCGGATTCGGGGCCTGCTTCGGCTGTGCCGTGCCGCGGGCTGACGGGAATGGATATCTCCGGCTCTGTATCGACGGTCCGGTAGTTAGGTCCGAGGAGATCGCAACCGCTCTGGTCGGTGAGTCGGGATGAAGACAACGGCATCGCTTCCGATCGAGTTCTGTGGAATCGAGCTCTCCAGCCCGGTCATCAATGGTTCGGGAACCTATGACGCGATCGCTTCCCGCCGGATCTTCGGAGACGAGGCCTTTGCGTCGGAGAACTTTCCCTTCGCCGCTTTCGTCTCCAAGACGATCACCGAGAATCCACGGGCCGGAAACCCTCCGAACCGGATCTGGGAGACGCCGACCGGCATGATCAACTCGATCGGGCTTCCGAACCCCGGGCTCGATGGTTTCGTCGAGGACCATCTCCCGATCCTCGCGGAGCTGCCCGTGCCCCTGATCGTTTCGGTCATGGCCGAAACCCCGGAGGGTTTCACCAGGCTCGTCGAGAGGATCGAAGAGACCGGCCGGGCCTCTGCTCTCGAGCTGAACGTCTCCTGTCCGAACGTCCACTCGGGCCTGATCGTCGGCGAGCAGCCGACCGAAACGGAACAGCTGATGAAGCACCTGAAGGGTCGGACCGAACTCCCCTTGATCGTGAAGTTGACACCCAACGTCGCTTCACCGGAAGAGGTGGCCGTGGCCGCCGAGGCAGGAGGAGCCGATGCCGTCTCCCTCATCAACACGATCAAGGCCACGGCGATCGACCCCGTCTCGGGTTCACCTGCGATCGGTGCCGGGAGCGGAGGACTCTCCGGCCCCGCCGTGAGGCCAGTCGCTCTCCAGCAGGTCCGGGCCATCCGCTCCAGGGTCTCGATCCCCATCATCGGGATGGGAGGAGTTACCGATGGCGAGAGCGCGCTCGAGTTCCTCCTGGCCGGCGCCTCTCTGGTGGCGGTGGGAACCGAGAACTTCCGTGACCCGGTTGCCGGACGGCGTATCGAGAGGGAACTCGGGGCCGAGCTGACCCGCCGCGGCTTCGACTCGATCGGTGCCTTTTGTGACCGACCCTCCAGTTGAGGTTCAGGTGAGTTTCGAAATTGTTGGCCTTCCTCGCGCCCCGGCCGGCCGGTTCGTGGTTATACTCGCCGCCTTCCATGGCACCCTCCTCCAGTAAGACGACCAAGTCGACCTCTTCGACGCCGAAGAGGTCCCTCGACCAGAGAATGGCCGCCTTGGAGAGGGCGAACGGAATCCGTTCGGCCCGCGCCCAGCTCAAGCGCGATCTGAAGGCCGGTCGGAAGAACATCATCGACCTTCTCTCCTCACCCCCCGAGTACGTCCTCACGGCCAAGGTGTTCGACATGCTCCTGGCCGTGCCGAAGTACGGTCGCGTGAAGGCAAACCGGGTGCTGAACCAGTGCCGGATCTCTCCGGCAAAGACGATCGGCGGCCTTTCCGAGAGGCAGAGGGCCGAGCTGGTCTCCAGGCTCCGCAGGTAGCGGGGTAACTGGCGGGATCGCTACGGGTGCCCGGATCCTGGGGAAGGGTTTTCGTGGTGACCGGCCCCTCCGGGGTCGGCAAGGGTTCCCTGATCGCGGCCGTTCGCGAGCGAATCCCTGAGCTTCAGGTCTCGATTTCGGCCACGACCAGAGCGCCGAGGACCGGGGAGATGGACGGCGTCCACTACCACTTTCTCGACGCCGGAGAATTCGAGCGAAGCGTTCAGGACAACGCCTTTCTCGAGCATGCCGATTACAGCGGCAACCGCTACGGGACTCTCAGGTCCGAGATAGAGACCAAGGCCGGCAGGGGCATTCCCGTGATCCTGGAGATCGAGGTGCAGGGTGCTAGGCAGATAAGGACGGCCATGCCAGAGGCCGTCCAGATCTTCATCGCCCCACCCAGGGTCGAGGTCCTGAGGGAGCGGCTCGAGGGCAGGGGAACCGACGGACCCGAGGCGATCGATGCCCGAATGAAGGTTGCAGTAGACGAGCTCAGGGCTCGTCCCGAGTTCGAACACGAGGTCGTAAACGGTGACTTCGAGGGTGCGGTCGAGGCCCTCGAGGCCATTATCCGAGCCGAGCTGTCACAATCGGTCTAATGATCAAGCCAAGAGTCGACCATCTTCTCGAGCACGCCGATTCCCAGTACGCCGTAGTCGTGGTGGCTGCCAGGCGCGCCAGGCAGATAACCAGCTATTACAACAGCCTCAGCGAAGGTGGCTACGGCGAGTATCCGCCGCCGATGGTTCCGGCCGAGCCCGGCAAGGGTGCCCTCACTCTCGCCCTCGAAGAGCTCGCCAACGACAAGCTCAAGTACGAGTATCGCGACTGATCGAGGCCCTGCCTTGGCAAGGATCCTGCTCGGCGTAAGCGGTGGGATCGCCGCCTACAAGGCGGTAGAGCTGACCCGCCTGGCCATGGCCGCGGGCCATTCGGTTCGGGTCGTGATGACCCCCTCCTCGCGGCGCTTCATCGGTGCCGCCACATTCGAAGGCATCACGGGCGCTCCCGTCCTCACCTCGGAGTTCGAGGAGGACCCGATGAGAGGAGCCTTTCCGGGCGACCCCGAACCGTCCCACGATCCGATCGGGCATCTCGAAATCGCTGCGAACGCCGATCTCATGGTGATCGCGCCGGCCTCGGCGAACACGATCGCCAAGCTGGCCTCCGGAATAGCCGACTCGATGCTGACGACCTCTTTCCTCGCTGTCGGCTGTCCGGTGCTGCTCGCCCCGGCGATGAACGAGAAGATGTGGCACGCACCTTCGACGTCTCGAAACGTCGAAACCCTGAGACAGATGGGGGTCCACGTGATGGATCCCGACGCGGGATCGCTCGCCTCGCGAGGGGAGGCCGGAAAGGGGAGGTTGCCCGAGCCGGCGGAGATCCTCTCTGCCTCGGAATCCCTTCTGCGCGAGTCCGTCACATTGCCTCTCGACGGACGGCGAGTCCTCGTTTCAGCGGGCGGGACGCGGGAGCCGGTCGACGGAGTGAGATTCATCGGCAACCGCTCCAGCGGTCGAATGGGAAGGGAGCTGGCCTCGGCTGCCGTTCGCCTGGGGGCGGATGTCGTTCTCGTCGAGGCCAACCCGACGGGTCCGGTCGCGGCAGGCATCGAGAGGGTCGCGGTGGAAACCACGGCCGAGATGCAGGTGGCTCTCGCCGAGCGTTTTCAGAAGGCCGACCTGCTTCTGATGGCAGCCGCCCCGGCAGACTTTCGTCCTGCCGAACTGCCCGAGGGCAAGCTTCACCGGGACGGGTCGGGCCTCGTGCTCGAGCTCGTGCCGACCGAGGACATCGTGGCCGGCCTCTCGCAAGGCAGTCGCGACGACCAGCTGATCGTGGCCTTCGCGGCTGAATGGGGCCCGGACGGCCTGAGCCGGGCAAGAAAGAAGCTGGACCGAAAGGGGGTCGACCTGGTCGTACTCAATGATGTTTCAGATCCCGCCATCGGCTTCGATTCACCCATGAATCGAGTGTGCATCGTCGGACGCGATGGCGAGGTCGAACTCGAAACCGCCACCAAGCGGGAAATAGCTGAGGGGATCCTCGACCAAGCGGTGAGGCTCGCCGGTTGGACCGGCGATGACAACAGGTAGTGAAGGCGGTCGTCCAGAGGGTTAGAGCTGCATCGGTTTCGGTCGAAGGCAGGCAGGTTTCCGAGATCGGGGAGGGCCTCTTCGTGCTGCTCGGCGTTGCAAAGGGGGATGGCGAGGCTGCCGCGGTCAAGGTTGCGGACAAGATCTCGAAGCTGAGGGTCTTCGATGACGGGAGTGGAAAGATCGGGGCCCCTCTGGGAGACCGTGAGGTTCTCTGCGTCAGCCAGTTCACCCTTCTTGCCGACGTCACCAGGGGAAACAGGCCGGGTTTCGAAGCGGCGGCCCGACCCGAGGACGCCGAGCCGCTGTACGACCTGGTGTGCGAACGGCTGGCCGCCAGGAAGGGAGTGTTCGGTGCCGATATGGCAATCGGTCTGGACTGCTACGGCCCGGTAACCATCCTGCTCGAAGCCTGACCGTCCGCACGGCTCTGGGGTGCGGCTATACTCGGTGTTGCTTTTCCATGCCACGTTGCCGGGAAGCGGGCTCAGCCCGCTTTTTTTGCGGCTTGACGCGGAGGTGGTGGAAATGAAGCCCGAGATGACAGAGATCCAGGAAAAGATCACCGATGAGATGCCCGATGTCGAGTTGCTCGCCGTCGAGCAGGCCGGAGGAGGCGCCCTGCGCCTGCTGATAGATCACCCCGACGGGGTCACCCTCGAGATCTGCCAAAAGGTGACCAATGTCCTCGCACCCCTCCGAGAGGAGTTCGCCCTCGAGGTCTCCTCGCCGGGGCCGAATCGGCCTCTGACCCGACCGGCGCACTACCAACGGTTCGAGGGTCGGAGGGCAAGAGTGAAGACCTCACTCGAGATCGACGGCAGGAAGAGCTTTACAGGCACGATCATGGAATCGGACGAGGAAGCAGTGACGATCGGCTGTGACGATCAGTTGATCAGGATTCCGTTCGAGAGCATCGAACGATCCAACCTCGTACCAAATAAAGGAAAAGGAGCATCCAGATGAGTCAGGAGATCGTTGACGCCGTTCGCGCCCTCGAGCAGGAGAAGGGGATATCGGCCGAGACCCTGATGGACGCTCTCGAGGATGCCCTTCTTTCGGCATACCGGAAGAGTCCCGGCTCCGCCCGTTATGCCCGAGTGGACCTCGACCATGAAACCGGTGACTTTCGCGTCTTCGAGCTGATCCTCCCCGAAGAGCTCGAGGCCAAGTTGCTCGAAGAAGCCAAGGCCGAGCAGGAACGCACTATCGATCCCGAGACCGGCGAGTATCGGGAGCCCGAGGAGCCCGAGCTCGATCCCGAAATCCTGGCTCCCTACGAGAGTCAGATCGAAAGCAGGGACGTAACACCGGACAATTTCGGACGAATCGCAGCGCAGACGGCCAAGCAGGTCATCTACCAGCGCATTCGCGAAGCAGAGCGGCAGATGATGTACGACGAGTTCAAGGATCGTGTGGGTGAGCTCATCACCGGCCTGATCCAGCAGTCAGACAAGCGCTACACATTGGTCCAGCTTCGGGAGCGGGTAGAGGCGCTACTGCCGAAGTCGGAGCAGGTCTACAGCGAGAGGTACGACCACGGTATGCGGGTCAAGGCCGTGATCACCGATGTTTCGGATTCGACCAAGGGTCCCAGCGTGGTCGTTTCGAGGCGTAGCCCGGAGCTGATCAAGGGACTGTTCGAACTCGAGGTACCCGAAATCGCCGACAAGCTCGTCGAGATCGTGGGCGTCGCCAGGGAGCCGGGATACAGGTCGAAGATCGCGGTGATCTCCCACGCTGACGGGATCGATCCGGTGGGAGCCTGCGTCGGACCGCGCGGATCCAGAGTTCGGATGGTCGTGTCAGAGCTCAGGGGCGAGAAGATCGACATCATTCCTTACAACGAGGAGCCCGCGAGGTTCGTGGCCAAGGCGCTTTCGCCGGCCCGGGTTCGAGAGGTCATAGTCGACGACGAGGAGATGCAGGCGATCGTGGTCGTCCCGGACGACCAACTCTCTCTCGCCATCGGCCGCGACGGTCAAAATGCGAGACTGGCCGCGAGGCTCACGGGCTGGCGGGTCGACATCAAGTCCGAGACCGAGTTCGCCCAGGAGGAAAGCGTCCACGAGTATGAGGGCGAGGAGGAGTTCGATGGCCGGTGCATGGCCGTTCTTTCCAGCGGGCGAAGGTGTCCCAACGCAGCCATCGGTGGATCCACCTACTGTGGTCTTCCGCAGCATCAGGCTCTCTCCAGGTTCGAGACCAACTTCGTGGCGGTCCTCGCCGACCTCGGAGATCAAGAGGTTTCCATGCTTGCCGACCCCGATGCTGACGAGGCAGAGGTAGCGGCCGTAGTCGCAGGCGCCATGGACGGTTTCGAGGAGCCGGTGTTCGACGCCGAACCCGCCCCTGAAGAGGTCGAGGCCGAGGCAGACGTCGAGATCGAGGATGAGGGCGCACCATCTGAGGAGGACCTCGACGAGGCGGTTGCCGACGAGGCCGAAGAGGCCGACGAGGAAGCCGAAGCTCTCGAGGCCTCTGATGAGGCGGCCGAGTCCGAAGAGGCCGAGGAGGCCGAGGACCTGGCCGAGGAAGAGGTCGCCGCGGAGGAACAGGCCGAGGAAGAGGTTGCCGCGGAGGAACAGGCCGAGGAAGAGGTTGCCGCGGAGGAACAGGCCGAGGAACAGGCCGAGGAACAGGTTGAGGCCGAGGAAGAGGTCGAGGAGGCCGAATCCGAGTGAGTCGCAAGCGGGTCCACGAGATCGCCAAGGCCCAGGGCGTGACGAGTCGGGAGCTTCTCGACGCCCTCAACTCTGCCGGCATCGAGGCAAAGGCCGCCGCATCCAGCGTCGAGGAGGACGTCGCTCTGAAGGCCCTCGCAACCCATGGGGGAGCCGGGAGCAAGCCCGCAGCAGCCAAGGAAGGTGCGGCCGCCAAGGCAGAGACCGCGCAGGCACCGAAGAAGAAGGCGGCTGTCAAGAAAGCCACGCCGAAGAAGGCCGATGTGGCCGAGGGTGCATCTCCCGCTCCGAAGACCAGTGGTGGAGCAGGGCCTGTGTCCAGCCCCAAGAAGGAGCCTGCGGCCGGAAAGAAATCTCAAGCTTCTTCAAAGCCCGTTCGGCCCGGTGAAGGAGGTGCCGGTTCCAAACAGGCGCCCACCGGGGATACGGGTGGGGCTTCTGCCGGAGGCAAGAAGCGCCGCGTCGTGATCGACTCTCAGGCCGCGCGGCGGGACCAGGGCGGGCCCCCGCCCCCGCAGAGGCCTCCGAGGCGGCGAGGCGGAAGGCGCAGGAAGCCCGTCCTCGAGGAGCCAAGTCCGGTCGAGACCGGGCCCGAGGTGGTCATTGCGACCAAGGTCAGCTCCGGTGTAACCGTCCGTGATCTCGCCGAGCTCCTGGACCTCAGCTCGGCCGAGCTGATCAAGAAGCTGATGATGATGGGCGAGATGGCCACTCTGACCCAGACGCTGACGGACGAATCGGTCCAGGCGATAGCCGACGAGTACGACAGGAAGATCGAAATCGTGTCGGCGGCCGAGGAAGAGGCCGAAGCGCCTGCCTTCGACGACGATGAGGCGAGTCTCGAGGACCGTCCTCCCGTCGTGACCATCATGGGCCACGTCGATCACGGCAAGACTTCACTGCTCGACGCAATTAGAGAGACCGAGGTTGCGGCAGGAGAGGCCGGCGGAATCACCCAGCACATCGGTGCCTACCAGGTTCACCACAACGAGGATCTGATCACCTTCCTCGACACGCCGGGGCACGAGGCATTCACCGCAATGCGGGCCCGCGGCGCGCGAGTCACCGATGTTGCAGTCATCGTCGTCGCGGCAGACGACGGCGTGATGCCACAGACGCGGGAGGCAATCGACCACGCCCGAGCGGCCGACGTACCCGTTCTTATTGCCGTCAACAAGATCGACCTCGAGGGAGCCCAGCCCGACCGGATCAGGAACGAGCTGGCCCAGGAGGGCCTCAACCCTGAAGACTGGGGTGGGGACACCGTCTACTGCGACGTTTCGGCGAAGACGGGCGAGGGGATCGACAGCCTCCTCGACATGATCCTTCTGGTCACGGAACTCGAAGAACTCGGTGCGAATGCCGACGCACCGGCCTCCGGAACAGTCATCGAGTCGCACCTCGATCCCGGGCGGGGGCCGGTAGTCACGGTTCTGGTCCAGCGAGGAACGATGTCGATCGGCGACTCGGTCGTCGCCGGTTCGATCTGGGGCAAGGTTCGGGCAATGCACGACTTCGCCGGCGTGCGGGTCGAAGCCGCGGTGCCCGGGATGCCGGTCGAGGTCCTTGGCTTCGATGGAGTCTGTGACGCCGGAGAGTTCGTCCAGGCGGTCGAGAACGATCGCAAGGCCCGTCAGCTCGCCCAGGAGAAGCTGAACCGCCTGAAGGCCGAGGCAATTGCCCGCAGGCAGGCCCGGAAGATCACGCTCGACGAGATCTTTGAGCGGGCCCAGTCGGGCGACATCAAGGAGCTCAACATCGTCCTCAAGAGCGACGTTGCAGGCTCCCTTGAGGCCCTCCAAGACGAGATAGCGAAGGTCCCGCAGGAGCAGGTCGCCATCAACATCATCCACGCCCAGACTGGCGGGATCACGGAGTCAGATGTGATGCTCGCAGCCGCATCCAGCGCAATCATCATCGGCTTCAATGTCCGTCCATTGAGCGACGCACGAAAGGCTGCGAAGTCCGAGGGAGTAGATGTCAGGACCTATTCCGTCATCTACAAGGTCACGGAGGATCTCAGGGCAGCGATGGAGGGAATGCTCGATACGGTCGAAGTCGAGGATTCGCTTGGCGAAGCCGAAGTCAAGGAGGTCTTCAAGGCATCGAAGATCGGGAAGATCGCCGGCTGTCAGGTCACGGAGGGGCAGGTCACCAGAGAGGCGGATGTCCGTCTCGTTCGCGAGGGCACCGTGATCTGGACGGGCAAGCTCGACTCTCTCCGCCGGTTCAAGGACGCAGTTTCCTCCGTCGAGGAGGGACAGGAGTGCGGAGTCGTGCTCGACGGATACGCCGACGTCAAGGTCGGGGACGTCCTCGAGTTCTTCTCCAAACGCCAGGTTGAACAGACCCTGGCCTGAGCGTCGGGAGGCGACATGGCTGTATCCAGGATGCGCCGCGTCAACGAGGTATTGCGTGAAGTGATCGGTGACGAGCTGACTTCGCTCTCTGATCCCCGCCTCAACATGGTCACGATCACGGCCGTGGACACCAGCCCTGACCTGAGGTCTGCCCGCGTCTACTTCACCGTTCTGGGAGGGGATGATGCTCGCGATGATGCTCTCGAGGCCCTGGCAAAGGCACACGGAGTCATCCAGCGGGCGATAGGCGCGGAAACCAGGATGAAGCGCACTCCGACCCTGCGGTTCGAATACGACGAAGCCGTGGAAAGGGGCCTCAGGATCTCCGCGATTCTCGACGACCCGGAGGAAGGACAGAGGTGACCGGAAGCCCTCGCGAACAGAGGTCGGCCCGGGGAGACCTCGGGGCAGTTGCCGACATGATCAGGGAGAACGACAAGTTCCTTCTGACGACACACGAGGGCCCCGACGGCGACGCGCTGGGATCCCTCATGGCCACGCAGGGAATGTTGGAGTCTCTAGGCAAGGATTCCGTGATGTTCCTCGCGGCCAAGGAGTTCCCGCTCCCTACCGAGTATCGCCATATGGCACTCGAGAACGTCTTCCACGAAGCCCCGGCAGACCTGAGTGATCGAGTGGTCATCTTCCTCGATTGCGGCAACATCGACCGCATGCCCGTGGACTTCCTGAGAGAGGGAGGACGGATGGTCGCCAATATCGACCACCATCACGACAACACGGGGTTCGGCGACCTCCACTACGTCGATCCCGAGGCCTCGAGCACCGCCGAAATCGTCTTCGATCTGATCGAGAGGCTCGATGCACGACTCGACCCCGAAATCGCTCGCGCCCTTTATGTCGGAATAGTCACCGACACGGGCAAGTTCATGTACGACTCGACTTCGCCCAGGACCCACCGGGTTGCGGCCGCTTTGCTCGATGCCGGGGTCGACGTCGACGATGTCAACAGTCGTCTGTTCGAGAGCATGCCACTGGAGAAAGTTGCCCTCCTGGGTAGGGCGCTCGAATCGCTCAGGACGGAGTGCGGGGGAAAGCTGATCATCACCTACATAACGGAGAGCGATTATCGGGAGACCGGTTCCGGCGAGGAGATGACCGAGGGCATCATCGACCAGCTCCGCTCTGTCGAGGGTGTCCGGGTCGCCGCAGTCGTCAAGGATCAGGTGACACGCGGCGAAGCAGCGAGGCGGATCAGCCTCAGAGCCGCCGATGGCTCCACCGACGTCTCGAAGATCGCCCGTTCGTTCGGGGGTGGAGGTCACGTGCGTGCCGCCGGGTGCTCGACCGACCTCACGATGGAAGAGATCGTCAGCCGAATTTGCGATGAGCTCGGTTAAGACCCGGCTCGATGAGGTCGCGGATCTGGTTCCGGAGGGAACCGGAGCCGCAATCCTCGCCGTCGACAAACCGGCCGGAATGACTTCGCATGACGTCGTCGCGAGGATCCGTCGCGGCACCGGCATGAAGACTGGTCACGCGGGGACACTCGATCCCTTCGCCACCGGCCTGCTCTTGATCCTCCTCGGAAGGGCCACCCGCCTGCAGCGCTACCTTCTTGGCCTCCAGAAGCGTTATCTGGCGACGGCCAGGCTGGGCTGGATTTCGACCACCGGTGACCCCGATGGAGAACTGACCGAAACCGGAGTCTTGCCGACTGATCTGGTACTTCCGTTGGGCAGGGTCGAGCAGACCGTTCCCCTCACTTCGGCGGTAAAGGTGGATGGAGAACGCCTTTACAAGAAGGCTCACCGCGGAGAGACCGACGTGGAACGGCCAACCAGGACCGTGACCATTCACTCGGCAGAGCTGGTCGGGGTCGAGCATGGCCAAGGAGGTGGTCCAGAGCGTGCCCGATTCGAGGTCGAGGTCAGTTCCGGTACCTATGTTCGGACCCTCGTCGAGACCCTCGGCGACGCCTACTGCGAAGAACTCAGACGGCTGGCCATAGGGTCGGTGGAGTTGGGGCCGGGGGAGAGGGTGATACCTCTCGGGGAAGCTCTCTCTTTCCTGCCTGCGCTCGAGCTGAACGAGACCCAGAGGGAGGAGATCTCCTTCGGGCGGTCCCTGGAGGGCGTCGAACCCCCCGAAGGCAGTGAAGTGCCCGTGTGTCTTACCTTTCAGGGATCAGTGATCGCGGTAGCGAGACATTCAGAAGGGCGCATCCGACCAGAGGTCGTCCTCGAACCGGCATGACGAACGGATCCTCATGAGCTCTGGCGTAAACCGGATCGAGGTGGTCGAACTCGGCCAGGCCGAAAAGCGGCCCCGGCGGATCGCAATCGGTACCTTCGATGGCGTTCATCTCGGCCACAGGGCCGTGATCGAGGGCTGCAGCACGGTCCTGACCTTCGAACCTCATCCGCTGGAAGTCCTCAATCCCACCGCGGCTCCAAAGCTGCTGATGCCTTTCGAGGTCAAGAGAGACGTTCTCGAGGGCATCGGCGTCGAGGAACTCGTCGTCATTCCGTTCGATCGCGAGTTCACACGCCTCACCGCGGAGGAGTTCATCGAGGACATACTGATCGAGAGCCTCGGCGCCGAAGCCGTTTCGGTAGGCGAGAACTTCCGCTTCGGGACCCGTGCCAGTGGCACCCCGGAGATGCTGGCTTCTCATTCGGGTTTCGAGACCCGCGTCGTTCCTCTGGTCGAGGTTGGCGGGGAAGCCGTCTCTTCGACCAGGATCAGGGCTCTGGTTGCTGCCGGAGCCATGGAAGAGGCCCGGGCCTGCCTGGGGGTTCCATTCATGGTCCAGGGGGAGGTAGTCAAGGGCGACCAGCGCGGTCGTGAACTCGGCTATCCGACCGCCAACATCGTCCCGGATGATCGGCTGGTCACTCCCGGCCACGGGGTCTACGCAGCTTTTGCCGATGGCCACCCGGCCGCCGTCAGCGTCGGTGTCAGACCGACCTTCGATACCGGCAGGGGGGTCCTGATAGAGACCTACCTCATCGACAGGAACGACGATCTCTACGGACGCCAGCTCCGGGTTGCCTTCGTCGAACGTCTCCGGGGTGAGCGCCGTTTTGAAGATGCAGACGCCCTCTTCGCCCAGATGGCCGAGGACGTCGAGGATGCCGGGCGGGTCTGTGCTACCTTCCACCGTCCCGGAGGCTCCGAAGAAGGCTCCGACTCAACGACTGGATGACTCGATGACCCTGACCAGGGAAAACAAGGAAAAGCTCATAGAGAAGTACGGCCGCAAGCCCGGCGACACCGGTTCGGCCGAGGTCCAGGTGGCCATCCTCACCGAGCGCATCAACGATCTCACCGGTCACCTCAGAACCCATGCGAAGGACCACCACTCGAGGCGCGGTCTCCTGATGATGGTCGGCAAGCGCCGAAGGCTTCTCCGTTATCTCGAGAAGACGGACCTCGATCGCTACCGCGAGCTCGTTTCCGACCTCGGACTCAGGCATTGATCGAGTCCGGCCAGAAGGCTCCCGACTTCACCCTTCCGGATCACTCCGGTCGCGAGGTATCCCTCTCGGACTACCAGGGCCGTCGTCTCCTCCTCGTCTTCTATCCGCTCGACTTCAGCCCCATCTGCACGGATCAGCTCGCGGCGTACGAGAAGATCGCCCAGCAGCTGGATGAGGCGGGGGTCGAGATGGTGGGAATCAGTGTCGACTCGGCATTTGCCCACGCCGCCTTTCGTGACAAGCTCGGAGTCGAGACGACTCTCCTGGCCGATTTCGAGCCCAAGGGGAATGTCGCCTCTGCCTACGGGGCTTATCTCGATCAGGCCGGGCACTCCAACCGGTCTCTGGTCTTGATCGACGCCGACGGCGTCGTCGAGTGGGTGCATGAGGCCGATACGCCGCTCGACATTCCCTCTCCTGACCTGATCCTCGAAGCCATCTAGCACCGGCGCCGGCCGTGGCCGGATGCCCCCAATTGCGATGGTCCGGTCTCTGATGGTGCCTCAATAGGTAGGCTGTCGGATGACAAGGAACGAGAGTTCAAAAGACAAGGGTCGTCATCCGGACGATCAAAGGTAGGAATACGAATGAGCATGTTTGAAGTTACGCGCGTCTCCGTACGTGTCGGGGAGGACGAGATCTCCTTCGAGACCGGCAAACTGGCGAAGCAGGCGAGCGGAGCAGTCGTCGTCAAGAGCGGCGACACATCGGTGTTGTCGACGGCAACGATGGGCGCCCTCAAGGATTTCGACTTTCTCCCCCTCACTGTCGACGTCGAGGAACGGTTCTACGCTGCGGGCAAGATCCCGGGTTCGTTCTTCCGTCGCGAGGCAAGGGCCGGAGAGAAGGCAACACTGACCGCCAGGATGATTGACCGGCCGATTCGGCCTCTCTTCCCCAAGGGCTGGCATTACGAGACCCAGCTGGTGGCGATGCCCCTTTCGGTCGACACTGACTACCCCTACGACATTCTCGCCATGAACGGTGCATCCGCCGCGCTGGCGATTTCGGAGATTCCGGTAGCTGCCCACGTCGGAGCCGTGAGGATCGGCAAGCTGAATGGTGATTTCGTAATCAACCCGGCCGAGGTCGACTACGAGGAGCTCGATCTGGATCTCATCGTCGCCGGCACCTCGGAGGCGATCCTGATGGTCGAGGCCGGCGCCGACGGCGTAACCGAGGCCGAGATCCTCGACGCCCTAGATATCGCTCACGGCGAGATCAAGAAGATCACTGAGGCCATCGAGGAGCTGAGGCAGAAGGTCGGCAAGGAGAAGCTGGTCGTCGAGGAGCCGACTCTCGACCAGAGCATCCTCGATCAGGTCCGCTCGGACTTCGGAGACAAGATCCGGACTGCGGCCACGATCGAGGGCAAGCTCGAGCGTCAGGACGCACTTGCGGCGGTCAAGGATGAGGTCGTTTCGACACTCGCCCCGGCCGCATCCGACGGCGAAGTCGATTCCGACCTCGTCGGTGAGGTCAAGTCCGTTTTCAGCTCGGTCGAGAAGGAGATCATCCGGAGGGCCATCGCGGTAGACAAGAAGCGTCCCGACGGTCGGGCATCGGACGAGATTCGGCCGATCGAGTGCGAGGTCGACATCTCCCCGAGGGTCCATGGTTCCGCCCTGTTCACCCGTGGTGAGACCCAGATCCTCGGCAACGTGACCCTGGGTACTACCCGCATGGACATGCGGGTCGACGGCCTCGGTCTGGAGACGACCAAGACCTTCTGGCACCACTACAACTTCCCGCCGTTCTCGGTAGGGGAGACCGGCTTCATGAGGGGTCCGAAGCGTCGCGACATCGGTCACGGAGCTCTGGCCGAAAGGGCCATCCTGCCGTCGGTTCCCGACCAGGAAGAGTTCCCGTACGTGATCCGCGCGGTCTCGGAGACCCTGGAGTCCAACGGGTCGTCCTCGATGGGTTCCGTCTGTGCGACCTCGATGGCGCTGCAGGCCGCAGGCGTTCCAGTCAACGCTCCGGTTGCCGGAGTTGCCATGGGGCTGATCAAGGAGGGCGATGACTACATCGTCCTGACCGACATCGCCGGAGTCGAGGACCATCTCGGCGACATGGACTTCAAGGTCGCTGGTACCGCTGACGGGATCAACGCCCTCCAGATGGACATCAAAATCACCGGTGTGACCTTCGACATCCTCAGGGATGCTCTCGAGCAGGCCCGCCAGGGTCGACTGTTCATCCTCGGCAAGATGGCCGAGGCGATCGATAGTCCACGCGAGGAGCTCTCGAAGCACGCCCCCAGGATCGAGTCGATCAAGATCGATCAGGAGAAGATCGGTGCCGTCATCGGTAAGGGCGGCGAGACCATCCGGGGCCTCTGTGAGGAGTTCGAGGCAGAGATCGACGTCGAAGACGACGGAACGATCCGGATCTACGCTCCGACCGGAACACAGGTCGAGGAGGCCGTTGCGAGGATCGAATCGATGACCAAGGAAGCCGAGATCGGTGACCGCTATCCCGCGGCCAAGGTCGTGAAGACGACCACCTTCGGGGCCTTTGTCGAGCTGACGAAGGGGACTGACGGTCTGCTGCACATTTCCAACGTCAAGCCGGGCGGTCGGGTCGAGACGGTCGAGGAGGTTCTCGAGTCCGGGCAGGAAATCGACGTAACCGTCGCCGAGGTCGATCGCGAGCGCGGTCGTATTGGGCTCCGACTGACTGACGACCCTGCAATCGAGGGCAAGACCCCCGAAGAGATCGCCGAGCTGTCGAAGAATGGCGGCAGTGGAGGTGGCGGTGGAGGCCGCGGTGGCTCCCGTGAGGGCGGCAGGCGGCGTCGCGACCGGGGTGACCGGGACCGAAGGGGTTAGGTGTCCGAAGCGGCACTGGTGACCGAAACGCCATCCGGGATCCGGGTGGTCAGCGAGGCCGTTCCGGCGGTCCGCTCGGTCGCTCTTGGCATGTGGATCAGGACCGGCTCCCGTGACGAGGACGTCGCGGAAGCCGGTGTCTCCCACTTCCTCGAACATCTCCTCTTCAAGGGGACTCCCAACCACTCGGCAATCGAGATCTCCGAGACCCTGGATGGCATGGGTGCCTACTTCAATGCCTTCACCGGCAAGGAAGTCACGAGTCTGCATGCCCGGTTTCTAGACAACCACCTCGATGACGCCTTCGGCCTCCTCGGCGAGATGTTGCTCGAGTCGACCTTCCCGGACATCGATTCCGAACGGCAAGTCGTCATCGAGGAGATCGCGATGTATGACGACGAACCGGCTTCGAAGGTGCACGACCTCCTCTCAAAAGCAGTCTTCGGGGACTCTCCCATAGGTCGTCCGATCATCGGGCGGGCCGAAGTCATCTCCTCGATTTCGGTGGATGACATTCGGGCCTACCACGCAGACAAGTACACGGCTCCCAATATCGTCATCTCGGCCGCCGGAAGCGTCGACCACGACAGGCTCGTCGAATTGGCGGCCAGCCTCACTCCAGGCGCGGGTTCCGGGAACGAGATCGAAACGGCCCCACCCGCGAGGTCGGGCCAGACAGTTTTCGAGAGCAAGGAGACGGAACAGTTCCACGTCTGCTTCGGCACTCCGTCGATCAGCCGGTCCGACGAGAGAAGGTTCGCCCTCGCCGTTCTCGACTCTCTTCTGGGAGGCTCGAGCTCGTCCCGTCTGTTCCGCGAGATCCGGGAGGAGCGTGGTCTCGCCTACTCGGTCGGGACCTATGCCGAGCAGCTCACCGACACCGGTGTGTTCGCGATCCACACGGGCACCCGAACCGAGAACATCGAGCTCGTCTGCGAGCTGATCGGGAAAGAGGTGAACAAGCTCCTCGATGCCGGAGTACCGGAGGAAGAGCTGGAGAGGGCCCGTGAACATGTCAAGGGTAGGCTCGTCCTGAGTGAGGAATCGAACGCCGCCCGAATGAACAGGATCGGGCGAGCAGTGCTCCACGACATGCCGATCCTGAGCCTCGACGAAATGCTGGCGAGAGTGGATGCCGTAACCGGTTCCGACATCGATCAGCTCGCATCGGAGCTCTTCTCGGGCAGGGTTCTCGACGCCGCTGCCATAGGTCCGGACGAAGAGAGATTCCGTAGCGCGGTCGATGAGCTCCAGGGGGCACTCTCGGCATGAGCACCCTGCGAGTAGGAGTGAGCGGAGCTGCCGGTCGAATGGGTCTCGAGGTCTGTTCCGCCGTAACCGATGCTGAAGGGATGGAACTGGTCGGTCGCGCCGACCCCGAGCTCGGGGTCGCACTCTCCGAGATCCTGCCCGACTGTGACGTCCTGGTCGAGTTCAGCACGCCCGACACGGTTCTCCGGAATTCGGTCGAGGCACTGCGTGCAGGTGTTCACACCGTCGTCGGAGCGACCGGTTTCGACCTCGCCGATCTCCAGGCCGCTGCCGAAGATTCCCCGGCAAACTGCTTCGTGGCACCCAACTTCGCCATCGGTGCGGTGCTGATGATGGTCCTCTCCAGTCAGGTCGCCAAGTTCATGCCCGAGTGCGAGATCACGGAGTTCCATCACGATCGAAAGAAAGACTCTCCCTCGGGAACCGCTGCCAGGACGCGCGATCTCATCGTCGAGGCAGGCGGGAACGTTCACGAGCCGATCCACTCGGTGAGGCTCCCGGGACTGGTCGCACACCAGGAGGTTCTGTTCGGTGGGGAGGGGCAGACTCTCTCGATTCGCCACGACAGCATCGACAGACGTTCATTCATGCCGGGTGTCATCCTCGCCGTCAGGAACGTTCCCGAGCTGCCGGAGCGTTTCACCGTGGGCCTCGAAAACATTCTGGATATCGGGTGATTTCCGATGGGTGAGGCGTCCGCTACGAGCGAGCTCAACTGGATCGATGCGACCGGACAGGCCGAGCTGGTGGCCTCCGGCGAGGTCTCGGCCAGGGAGCTCGTCGAGGCGGCCATCGAGCGGGCCGAAGCGGTCAACCCTGTCCTGAACGCCATCATCCACGAGCTCTACGAAGAGGCGCTCACCGCCTCCGATGCCGTGCCCCAGGGTCTTCCCTTCGGGGGGGTGCCCTTTCTCTTCAAGGATCTCGGTGCGTCCCTCGCCGGTCAGCCGCTTCAGTGTGGAAGCAGAGTCCTCAAGGCGCTGGACTTCAAGGCACCGCTCGATACCTCCCTCGCCCTCAAGTTTCGCCAGGCCGGACTTCTGACCATGGGCAAGACCAACACTCCGGAGTTCGGAATCGTCCCGACGACTGAACCCGACGCCTGGGGCCCGACCTCGAACCCCTGGGACATCACCAGAAGCCCCGGCGGATCCAGCGGCGGCTCAGCTGCTGCCGTCGCCTCCGGCATCGTCCCGGTGGCCCACGCCAACGACGGGGGAGGGTCGATCCGGATCCCGGCCAGCGTGAACGGTCTCGTCGGGCTGAAGCCATCTAGGGCCCGGATATCCGAAGCTCCTTATGTGGGTGACTCGATGTCCGGACTCGTAACCGAGTTCGTCGTGGCGCGCTCCGTCAGGGATGTGGCCGGCCTGCTCGATCTCGTTCACGGGCCCGAGCCCGGGGACCCTTACGCAGCGGCACCTCCGATCCGGCCATATCGGGAAGAACTCGACGCCGAACCGGGGCGTCTGACTATCGCCCTTCTCACCGAATCACTCACCGGAGATTCGGTCAACCCCGAGGTCGTCGAGGCAGTCGAGGCGGTGGCACGACAGCTCGAGGGTCTCGGTCACGAAGTCGTCAAGCCGGAAATTCCCATGGGCGGTCAGGAGATGGCCCTCTACGAGACCTTCATCACTCGATGGGCGGCTGGGGTCGCAGACAACGCAACGACGATCGAGATGATCCTCGGTCGAGACCTGGTTCCCGACGACGTCGAACCCCTGACCTGGGCCCTGGTCGAACGTGGCCGGCGAGAGAGCGGGGCCGACTACCTGCACGCAATCAATCGTCATCAGCTCCTGTCACGCATGGTCGCCGGCATCTACCTCGGCGGCGTCGACCTCGTGATGACACCCACCGTCACCGACCTTCCTCAACTGCTCGGAAGCTATGACGATTCCGGCCCGGATCCGATGGCTGCGATGGAGATCGCCAGGGAGTTCTGCACCTTCACCGGGATATTCAATGCGACCGGCCAGCCCGCGATCAGCCTCCCGCTCGCAGCCAGCTCCACCGGCCTCCCGATCGGGGTCCAGTTCGTTGCACCCATCTGGCAGGAGGACCTCCTGCTTCGTCTCGCTTCCAGTCTGGAGGAGGCGATCCCCTGGTCAGATCGCAGGCCGCCGGAGCCGATATCCAAGGCGGGGAACCTGTGATCCTGAATCCCCTTACCGGGGTGGTAACGGCGATGGCCACGGTCTTCGATGAGGACGGATCTCTCGATCTGATCTCGACGGCGAGCCTGGCAGAGCATCTGCTCGCGAACGGATCCGACGGACTGGTCGTCGGCGGAACTACGGGAGAGTCGCCAACGCTCGACGACGAGGAGAAACTGGCCCTGCTCGAATGTGTCCTCGGTGTTGCCGGGGGAGAGGCCCCCATAGTCCTGGGTACAGGATCGAACGACACCCGCCACTCGGTCGAACTCACGGCGAGGGCGGCAGAGGCTGGCGCCACGGGTGCCCTGGTGGTGACTCCCTACTACAACAAGCCGAACAGGGCGGGAATCACGGCTCACTTCGAAGCGGTCGCCGCTGCCGCACCCGAGCTCCCGATCATCCTCTACAACATCCCGGCTAGGGTCATCGTGAATGTTTCCCCAGACCACCTGGCCGAACTCGCGGCGATTCCGAACGTCGTCGCCGTGAAGCAGGCAAATGACGATGAAATTGGACCGATCGAGGGCCTGGATCTTCTCGCTGGCAACGACTCCGGCCTGCTCCCGGTGATGGAGAGCGGCGGGGTGGGGGGGATTCTCGTCGCGTCTCACTTCGTCGGCAATCAGATGAGGGATCTGATCGACCTCTGTCTCGACGGCGAGACCGAGCGCGCAGCAACGCTCGACGCCGACCTTCGACCCGTCTACGACGCGATGTCAGTGACCGTGAACCCGATTCCGGTCAAGGCTGCGCTAGAGATGGCCGGAATATGCCGAGCCACCATGCGTCTCCCGATGGTCGAGGCCACTTCCGATGAGAAGGCAGAGATCGCCGAGTTGCTCGAGAAGGGTGGCGTGACCTTCTGATGGCCGAAAAGCTACGAATCCTGCCGCTTGGCGGGCTGGGTGAAATCGGGAAGAACATGTGTGTTGTCGAGTACGAGGGACGCCTCCTCGTAATCGATACCGGCCTGATGTTTCCCACGCCGGACATGCTCGGGATCGACCTCGTTCTCCCGGATTTCACCGCCCTGAAGGGAAGGGCAGACGACATCGAAGCGGTGGTCCTTACCCATGGCCACGAAGATCATGTCGGAGCGCTCCCCTGGTTCATCCGTGAGATCGGGATGCCGCCCGTGATCTACGGCGGCACCCTGACCGTCGGCATGGTCCGATCCAAGCTGGACGAACACAAGCTGGGCGACGCTCCGCTCGTCGACCTGCCGGCCGGCGAGATCGTTCAGGCGGGTCCCTTCACGATCGAACTGGTGCATCTCGCCCATTCGATTCCGGACATGCGTGGAGTCATCGTCGGTACGGACCTCGGCAGCATCTTTTTCACCGGCGACTACAAGTTCGACCAGACTCCGGTCGACGGTCGCCCCGCAGACATCGCCCGCCTGGCCCGCCTCGGCGACGAGGGACTGCTGCTTTTGTGCGGCGATTCGACCAATGCCGACAGGTCAGGCATCGCCCCCTCCGAGTCGAGCGTTGGCCCGGCCCTTCTCGAGGCCTTCTCCCGGTGCCGCGGACGCATCATCGTCACCTCCTTTGCTTCCAACATCCATCGGGTCCAGCAGGTCATCGATGCCGCGGCTGCGCTCGATCGCAAAGTGGCATTGGTCGGTCGATCGATGAGGAAGAACTTCAACATCGCGTCGAATCTCGGTCTCGCAGGAGCGCCGGAAGGCCTTCTCATCCAGCCGAGGGAAATAGAGGACTATCCCGACGAGAAGGTCGTCGTAATGTCGACTGGATCCCAGGGGGAGCCCTTCTCGGCCCTTCGCAGGATGGCGAACAGCGACCATCGGGATGTCGAGCTCCACTCCGGTGACACGGTCATCTTCTCTGCCACGCCGGTACCGGGCAACGAACGTGCGGTCAACGAGACCATCGACCGGATCTACGAGCTCGGTGCATCGGTCCTTACGGCCAAAGACGCCCCGATCCATGCGTCCGGTCATGGGTCCAGGGAGGAAATGAAGATGATGCTCAACCTGACGAGACCGCGATACGTCCTGCCGGTCCACGGTGACCATCAGCGGATTCGCCTTCATGCCGAGTTGGCCGAGGAGGTCGGAGTTCCTCCCGAGAACGTCTTCAAGGGTCGAAACGGGCTTCCGCTCGAGATCGACAAAAGGGGAGCCTCATTCGGGGAGGAACAGCACAGCGGAGTCATCCTGGTCGACGGGATCGATCTCGCCGATCCCAACGATGCCTCCCTCAGGGACCGCAGGACGATCTCCTCGGAAGGCATCTGCATCCTGGTCGCGACCATTGCGAGTGACGACGGCGAGCTCGTCGTCGATCCCGAGGTAATCGCCCGGGGTATCTCGAGCCTCGAGGAAGACTCCCGCCTGCTCGACGAGATCGCCGAGCTCGTCGAGGATTCCCTTGCCGACTCTGCGGACGCAGGTGTCAAGGACCTGGACCTGATCCAGACCGACCTCCACGATCGAGTCGCCAGCTTCATCCACAAGCGGCTCAAGAGGCGCCCGATGATCGTTCCGGTCATCACTGAGGTCTGAATGGCTGAAGTGCCGGATTCCGGGACTCGAAGCCCTTAAAAAGTTGAACCCGCCGGAGCGCTTTTTGGGGGGGTCGCAAGCTCCGGCGGGTTCATGTGTCTCGTCCACGGGTCAAGATAGAGACGAACCCTTAAAGACCGATAAAGCGGTGCTCACGGTTTCCCCAGAGTTTCCCTTCCTTTTTCCGAAGGAAAATCGACCCTGAACATTGCACCTCCACCGGGCGCATCTGACACCGAGGCCCTGGCGTGGTGCTCCTTCGCGATCGCACTGACTATCGCGAGTCCGAGGCCGGAGCCCGACCCGGCAACCCGGTCAGAAGAATCCTTGCTCCTGATGAAGCGGTTGAAGATCGTCGGCTTCAGATCATCCGGGATTCCGACGCCGTCGTCTGCGACCTCGAGGAATACGGAGGATCCGTCGGTTCCCGTTCGGATCCGGATCGAGCTACCCCGCGGCGTGTGGCGTATCGCGTTGTCCACCAGGTTCAGGACGAGCCGGTGCAGATCGTCGGGAACGCCGTCGAGTCGAGCGGCCGAAACGACTTCGTGGGAGAGCTCGTGGTCATCCGATATCGGACCGAGCTCTATCACTACGTCGTCCGCGATCAGTCCTAGATCGGAGGAAACCATCTCGATTGACCGTCCGGCGTCGGCACGGGCCAGGATCTGGAGGTCGGAGACGAGGCGCTTCATCCTCAAACCGGAGCGGAGGGCCGAATCAAGCGCCTCTCGCTCGGAGCTATCAGGGGCGAGATTCCTCGAGTCCCCGAGTAGCTCGAGGTTTGCCAGGACGCTGGTCAGGGGGGTTCGCAACTCATGAGAGGCGTCTGCGACGAACTCCCGCTGCCTCGTGAGTGATCTTTCACGTTCCCCTCGGGCGAGAGAGAGTTCGTGGAGCATTTCGTTGAAGGATCTGGTCAACTCGACGACCTCGTCTTCGCCGTCCGGCTCGGGCAGGGTCATCTCGGGGTCTCTCGTGATCGCAATCTGCCCGGCCGCCCGGGTGAGGCGTCCGAGTGGACGGAGTGCCCTTTGCGAGAGGACGGCCGCAGCCAATCCGGCCAGCAGTGAGGCCCCAAGGGTGCCTGCAAGGATCGAGAGCCAGAGGTTTCCGACCTGCCGGTCGAGCGGCTGCACCTCTCGTCCGAAACGAAGCACCGCCACCGGCTCCCGCAGTGAGGGCTGGGTCGGGTTGCTCGCCTGGATCAGGATCGTCGCGACCTGGAATCGACCCCAATTCGAGAGCCCGGCGTCCGTCGCCGGGCCCAGAGAAGGCGATCCCGGTGCGCGGTAGATACTCCTGTTGGCGAGGAGGAGTAGGTCGGCACCATTGGGCTTCTTGTCGAGGATCCGCACAACATCGGAGGCCGGCAAACCGGGCGTCAACGCTCCCGATGCCTCGAGCTCGGCAGCCAATTCGCTGGCCTGGTTGAAGGTCTCATCAGCGAAGTTATCCTGGAGCTGACCAGTGGCGAAACTGCCCAGGGCAAGACCGAAGACGACCAGAATCACGAAGGTGACCCCGGCGGAGAGGCCGGTCAACTTCCGGCGAATCGGCCAGTTCGGTGGCCAGAGGTCGGGCGATTCCCGAAGCCAATCGATCGGGTGGAACCGACCCACCCGTCAGGCCTTCAGGAGATAGCCGGCGCCCCGCTTCGTGTGAAGCAGACGGTCTTCGCCGCCATCTTCGAGCTTCTTTCGGAGGTTGGAGATAAAGACGTCGATGGTATTCGTATCGTCGAGCGGGTCATAGCCCCAGACCTCCTCGAGCAGTCGCTGCCGCGAGATGACGAGACGTTGGTTGCGCATCAGGTATTCGAGCAGTTCGAACTCTCTCTTGGTGAGCTCCACTTCACGCTCGCCCCTGAAGACCTCACGAGTGTCAGGGTTCAAGCTCAGGTCGGCAATAGTGAGGAGTGAGGATCCCCTCGGTGGAGTCCGTCGAAGCAGAGCCCTGATCCTCGCCAGTAGCTCGGCTCGCTCAAAAGGCTTGGTCAGGTAGTCGTCAGCGCCAGCGTCGAGTCCGCCGACACGGTCGACGGTCTCGGTCCGGGCGGTGAGCATGAGGATCGGAATCTCGCTGATCTCCCTCATGCGGTCGCAAACTTCGAGGCCGTCCATATCTGGCAGCCCGAGGTCGAGGATGAGGAGGTCGGGACGAAACTCAGGCGCGAGCTCCAGCGCGGAGGAGCCTTCGCCGGCCGCTCGGACCTCGTAGCCCTCGGCCCGGAGGGTCCGTCTGAGGACGTCGACGATCTCCTCGTCGTCTTCGACCACGAGGATCCGGCCCCCGAGCGAGTCTCCGCCTAGATCCATTGAGACGATTCTAGTGTCAGGCAAGACGGTTTCGGTGAAGGAAACGGCCGAAAACCGGCGAAAAGCCAAGGAATGCCGACAAAGAAGAGTTCCTCGAAGACGGGACGCAAGAAGCCCGGCGCTCGGAAAGCGTCCACGAAGCCCCGCAAGAAGGTTTCCCCGCCTGTCGGTGGGCTCGACCAGAAGACTCTGGACCTCATCGGTCTGGGGCTCCTCGCGCTCGCTGCCTACTTCAGCTTCGTGCTCTATTTCGGCTGGGACGGCGGGCGACTCGGATCGGCGCTTTCGGACGGGCTTTTCGGTGTGTTCGGTCTCGTCTCTTTCCTCGTACCACCCTTTCTCGTCGCGGCTGCCGTCCTCCTCATGTTCGATCCGGACCTCCCGTCTTCAAGACCCGTCCGAGCAGGCTCTGTCGTTCTCGTCGCAGGCCTGATGCTCCTCCTGGCGGCCGGCACCATGGGGATCGGGGGCGAGCGTCCCTCCGGTATCGAGTTCTTCGATTCGGCATGGTTCCCCGACCACGGCGGAGCCGTCGGCGAGGCTCTCTACTGGGGAGTCGCTTCGCTCCTTCAGCCGATCGGTGCTCATGTCCTGGCCGTGCTAGCTATCGGCGCCGGGCTTCTCATGATCACCGGGGTGACCGTGGCGTCCATATTCAGATCTGCCCGTTCGGGGTTCGGGAGGGTGAGTGAGAACTACCTCTCCGCTACCGGAGCTCTCGCAGACCGTGCAGCCGAAGTGCTCGGTGATCGAACGGTGGAGGTCAGGCCGGCGATCGAGACCGAGTTGGAAGAGATCGAGGCCGGCGAGGAAACCCTGAATGTCGACGTCTGGGCCGAAGACGAGGCGGAACCGGATCTGGATGAGACCGAGATCCTGGTGGAAGAACCTCCGACTCTCGAGGATGACCTCCCAGATCCAGGGGAGCCGGACGAAGTCCCGGCTTCCGAGGATGACACTCAGTCCGTACAGCCGGAGCTGCCGTTGACCCCGATGGGCGAACGTCGGGGAGCTACCGTCGCCTCCGGAGTCGGTTACAGGGTTCCTGCCCGGAAACTCCTTGCAAAGGGCAAGAAAGAGGCTGGACCTGCTCCCGGCGAACAAAAGGAGCTGGCTCGAAAGCTCGTAGAGACCCTCGGGCATTTCGGCGTCGAGGCCAAGGTCGTCGGGGTCGTGACCGGACCCCATGTCTCGAGATTCGAGCTCCAGCTGGCGCCTGGAACAAAGGTCAAGAAGGTGACTGAACTCTCCAATGACCTCGCCTATGCCCTGGCATCCACGGACATCCGGATCCTCGCACCGATTCCCGGCAAGCAGGCCGTAGGAGTCGAACTACCGAACTCGAGTCGAAAGATGGTCCGCCTGGGAGAGATCTACTCTCGCCCGCCCGAGTCCGCATCCCCGCTCCTGGCATGGCTCGGCAAGGGGATCGACGGCAAGCCGGTTTCGGCGGACCTGTCGAAGATGCCTCACGTCCTGGTAGCCGGCACGACCGGTTCGGGCAAGTCCGGCAGCGTCAACGCGATCCTCTCGTCGATCCTCATGCACTCTTCGCCCAACGAGGTTCGCCTGGTCCTCGTCGATCCGAAGCAGGTCGAGCTCAACCACTACGAAAACGTTCCCCACCTCCTGACGCCTGTCGTCACCAATCCCAAGCTCGCGGCCAACGTTCTCTCCAACCTGATTGCCGAGATGGAGTCGAGGTACGGGGTCATGAAGCAGGCTCGGGCCAGGAATATCGCCGATTACAACGCGATACAGGAAGCTGCGGGCGAACCCACGCTGCCCCACATCCTCTGCGTGATCGATGAGCTCGCCGACCTCATGATGGTCGCACCGGCCGACGTCGAGTCCTCGATCATCAGGCTGGCGCAGAAGTCCAGGGCGACCGGAATCCACCTGCTGCTTGCGACCCAGAGGCCTTCGACCGACATCATCACCGGAACGATCAAGGTCAACATTCCTTCCCGGATGGCATTTGCCGTCTCATCGCAGACGGATTCCCGCGTGATTCTCGATCAGGGTGGTGCCGAAGCGCTCCTCGGCCAAGGGGACATGCTTTATCGGGGTCCCGGCACTTCGAAGCTCCAGCGGATTCAGGGTGCATTCGTTTCAGAGGAAGAGATCGCCAGGATCACCACACACTGGGCCACTCAGGGTGAGCCCGAGTTCCAGGATGATCTGCTCGAAGAGCGAGAGCCCACGAAGGACGAGGCTGGCGGCGACAGTGACTTCGACCCCGATCAGGACGAGCTCCTCGACCAGGCCATTCAGCTCGTAGTCGAGACAGAGACCGCATCGGTCTCGATGGTCCAGCGCCGGCTGAGGGTCGGATATACGCGGGCCGGACGCCTGATCGACATGCTGGAGCGGCGTGGTGTCATCTCGGGTTATGAGGGTTCCAAGCCGCGCCAGGTACTGATCACGGCCGCCGAGATGCACTCCTACCTTTCGGCATCTCGCGATTCCGACGAGGAAGGCGAGCCCGTGGGGGTGGCCTCCCGGGCGACACCCGGCGACCAGCCCGACGCCATCGACGTAACGGACCCCGAAGAATCCACCTCGGCCTGACTCTCGGAGGCTCGTGGCAGCGGTAGGCTGGACCCGTGATCGCTGCTGGGAAGCTTTTGTTTGATCAGGGATGCCGGTGAAGGCCGGGATCGTCATCACCGGAAACGAGGTCCTGAATTCGACCATCCGGGACGAGAACGGGCCCTGGTTGTCAAAGGAGCTTTCAGATCTCGGGGTCGATGTCGACAGCAAGATCGTCGTTCCGGACGAGCTCGAGGCGATCGAGTCGGCGCTCGGATACCTGGCGGCTCGAGGGGTAGATCTGATCGTCACCACCGGGGGGCTCGGGCCTACCGCCGACGACAAGACCGCAGAGGCGGTCGCAGGCTTCGCGCATCTCGATCTGAGGGTGGACCGGGCAATGGAGGAGAAGATCGGGGCAATCCTCAAGCGGTATGCCTCGGCGAGAGGGGTCGACCTGCCGGGGGATGGGCTGAACGAAGCGAATCGGAAACAGGCGCTCGTTCCGGAGGGTGCCACGCCACTCGATCCGATAGGCACGGCTCCCGGCCTGGTGGTGCCCGTGGCGAGTGGGCCCCTCGTGATCGTGCTTCCGGGACCACCGAGGGAGTTGCGCCCCATGTGGGAAGACGCGAAGCGGGCCCGCCCATTCGTCGACCTCATCGCCCGGGCGACCCCGCTTTCGACCTTCACGGTGAGAATGTTCGGCACTCCGGAATCCGAACTGGCTCTGGGACTTCGTGAGATCGAGCAGTCCGGTCTCGATATCTCGGATCTGTCAGTCACGACCTGTCTCAGGAAGGGCGAACTGGAAATAGACGTCAGATATCGCGATCCCCAGCGCGAAGTAGCTGAGGGGCTGAGAGAGGCACTCGCCTCCCGCTTTCCGAAGACCACCTTTAGCACCGACGGAACCGGAATCGACGAGATCGTGGCCGGACTTCTCGAGGGTCGTCGGCTGGCCGTGGCCGAATCCTGCAGCGCTGGCCTCCTGGCTGCCCGAATTGCCTCGAGACCAGGCTCCTCCGAATACTTCTCGGGCGGCGTGGTGAGTTACTCGAACCGGTCCAAGGAAGATCTTTTGGAGGTCCCCGCGGATCTGATCGAGCGGGAGGGGGCGGTCTCACCGGCAGTTGCCGAAGCAATGGCTCGCGGGGCAATTGCGAGGTTCGAAGCGGACACCTCGGTTGCCATCACGGGAGTAGCGGGACCAGGAGGGGGTACGGAGGAAAAGCCTGTCGGTTTCGTCTGTTTCCACGCAATCGGCACAGGCATAGGTGAGCTCGATCTGGCCAGAACGATTCCGGGCGACAGGAACGACATCAGGGAACGCTCGGCCCTGGTGGCAATGCACATGCTCAGGCGCCTTCTCTCCTGAGCCTTCTTTTCTGAGATTCGTCTTGCTTTGAAAGCCTGGGTCGCGCCGTGCGCAATTGTGGCCGATTGAGCACTATTTCTTTGGAGGTGACGAGCCTTTCGTCGCAGCAGCCGCGCAATCGTTCGATCTCCGGAGGTTTGCCTCGGTTGCTCGTTTTGCGTCCGGGCCCGACCCTATTGTCGTGATCGAACCTCCGTTCGTGTCGGCCGGTTCGGTCTTGTCCCGATTTCAGTCTGGACATGGCTACGAAAAGGCTTTTTTTTGAGATCCAGGCAAACAAGTTAGGTGGGCGAATGAGCACAGAGAAAGAAACAGACCTCAGTCCGGCCGAAGCCAAGGAGGCGAAGGCGAGGGCATCGGCGCTCGATGCAGCAAAGAGTCAGATCGAGAAGCAGTTCGGGGCGGGCTCCCTGATGAAGCTGGGCGAGAGGCCCTCGGTCGACGTGGACGCGATTCCGACCGGCGCCCTTCCCCTGGACATAGCTCTCGGGGTCGGAGGTATTCCCAGGGGCCGGATCGTCGAGATCTTCGGTCCGGAGTCGTCGGGCAAGACGACGCTCGTCTACCACATCATCGCCGAGGCTCAGAAGCGCGGAGGCGTCTGCGCCTTCGTGGACGCCGAGCACGCGATCGACCCGATCTATGCGAAGCGGATCGGAGTCGATACCGACGAGCTTCTCGTCTCCCAGCCCGATTACGGCGAGCAGGCACTCGAGATCGTCGATGTCCTGACGCGCTCCGGAGCGGTAGATCTCGTCGCGGTCGATTCCGTCGCAGCGCTGACTCCCAGGGCAGAGCTCGAGGGTCAGATGGGCGAGGTCACGGTCGGCCTTCAGGCCCGGCTGATGTCACAGGCGCTCAGGAAGTTGGCCGGCAATCTCAATCGGGCCAACACGATCTGCCTGTTCACCAACCAGATCCGAGAGAAGATCGGCGTTTCCTTCGGCTCGCCGGAGACCCAGCCAGGTGGACGCGCCCTCAAGTTCTACGCCTCGCAGCGTCTCGATATCAGGCGAATCGAAACCCTCAAGGACGGAACCGAGGCCGTCGCTAACCGGGTCCGTGTCAAAGTCGTCAAGAACAAGGTGGCGGCCCCGTTCAAGCAGGCCGAATTCGACATCGAATACGGCACCGGCATCTCCAGGGAGGGGAGCCTGATCGATATGGGGCTGGAGCAGGATCTGGTCCAGAAGTCAGGTTCATTCTTCTCCTACGGGGACGTGAAGCTCGGCCAAGGGCGGGCCAACTCGAAGCAGTTCCTGGCCGAGAACGACGAGCTCTCGTCTGAGCTCGAACGACGCATCCTCGATGCAGTCGGCATCACAAGAGGCGAGTCCGTGATCATCGAGGCCGAGGAGGAGACTCCCGGGGAGGCTCAGGCCGCCTGACCGCGGCCGAGTCAGAGGAGCTCTTCGCTGGAGCTCTGGGGATGCTCTCCCGCAAGGAACGGACTTCGTCCGAGGTGCGGGACTGGCTGGAGGAGCGTGAAGCAGACGAAATCGTCGTCGACGAAGTGATCTCGCGGCTCGAAGAGGCTCTGGTCGTAGATGACCAGCGGTTCGCAGTCGAATTCGCGAGGGACAAGAGGAACATCTCGGGGTGGGGGAGATCACGAATCGGGGCCGCGCTGGTGCAGCGTGGAGTGCCGGGCGATCTCGTCGAGCTGGCCCTGACCGACGACGAGTCGACCGAGGCCGATCGGGCCTGTGAGTTGCTCCTTGCAAAGGGGTTTCGCCTCGAGGACCCGGCAGACCGGCAGCGAGGACTTGGATTCCTCTCCAGAAAAGGCTTTACCGCTGAAGACTCCTACGAGGCCGTGAGGCGCGCAGCGAGAAAGACGGGACTCGAGGTCCCGGATCTCGACCGATAGGCCCGCGGGTGACGCCTGACGCTGGTGCGAGAAGGTAGGATTCGGCCCGATGTTGCTCAAGAATGTGTTCATCTTCGTAGGTGTGGCTCTGGCCCTTTTCGCAGTCGCCGTCTCCATTGTCGGCCTGCGCAAGGAGGACTTCCCGAGCAGGAAAGCCTTGATCGGAATCAGCGCAGTAGCTCTTCTTCTTGTCGTCGGCACTGCTTTCTTTGCCGTCGAGCTCTCGATCGAGGAAGCCAAGGAGCGCGAAGAGCACAACGGCATTGCGATCGGGGAAGAGGCCTAGCCTCATTCAGTCGTCCCTCGCGCTCGAGAGGGGGACTGCAGCCGAGTCGGAACCGAGTGGCGGTAACCTCTGGCCGCGATGAAGCGTTTCCACGTCACCACGTTCGGCTGCCAGATGAACGAGCACGATTCCGAGCGGATGAAGGGCATGCTCGAGAGCCTGGGATACGAGGAGTCCCCGAGCAGGGACGAGGCCGACCTGATCCTCTTCAACACCTGCTCGATCAGGGAGAACGCCGACAACCGTTTCGTGGCTCATCTAGGCGAAGCCAAGCGGCTCAAGAGCGAAGATCCCGGAAGGATCGTCGGTGTCGGCGGCTGCTGGGCCCAATCCGTCAAGGAAGAGGTCTTCAGGCGATTTCCCTTCGTGGACGTCGCTTTCGGTCCAGGTCAGATCCACCGCCTCGCCGAGTTCCTCAACTCGGATTCGATTTCGGCCCAGGGCTACTTCGAGTTCGAGGATTTCTCGGGCGATCTTCCGGCCCGTCGGGAGCGCCCCTTCCAGGCCTGGCTCCAGATCTCGCAGGGCTGTAACTGCGTCTGCAGCTACTGCATCGTCCCTTCGACGCGAGGACGTGAGCAATCCCGGA
This sequence comes from uncultured Solirubrobacterales bacterium, assembly GCA_903939845.1. Lineage (GTDB taxonomy): Bacteria > Actinomycetota > Thermoleophilia > Solirubrobacterales > 70-9 > 67-14. The sequence goes on along the minus strand of CAJAIJ010000053.1, from coordinate 10,128 downwards.
GGCCCTCGGAGCTGATCGAGGAAGTTCGATCTCTCGCGGCGGACGGAGTCCGCGAAGTGACCCTGCTGGGACAGAACGTAAACAGCTACGGGAGGGATCTCCCGCCAGAGGAGCGCATCAGGTTCTCGGATCTTCTCGGGCTCGTCGACTCGGTCGACGGCATAGAGAGGCTCCGCTACACGAGCCCCCATCCCAAGGATATGAAGGAGGATGTGATCGAAGCCCACGCGACACTGCCCTCCCTCTGCGAGCACATTCACCTTCCGCTCCAGTCAGGCTCGACCCGCATCCTCAAGGCCATGCGCCGGACCTATAGCCGGGAGCGGTATCTCGATCGGGTGGAGATGATCCGGGATCGCCTGCCGGACTGCTCGATCACGACGGACATCATCGTCGGATTTCCGGGAGAGACCGACAGGGATTTCGAAGAGACGATGGAGGTCGTCGACGCGGTTTCCTATGACAGCGCCTTCACCTTCGTCTATTCGCCCCGTCGGGGAACCGAGGCCGCCGCCATGGAGGATCAGATTCCTCATTCCGTCAAGAAGGAGAGAATGGCCGTCCTCGTGGACCTGGTCCAGGCGCGTGCAGCAGAGCGAGCTTCGCGTTTCGTCGGTCGATCTCTGGAGGTCCTCGTCGAGGGACCGAGCAGGAAGGATCCGTCACGACTGCGCGGCAGGAGTCGGCACAACAAGGCAGTCAACTTCGAGGGGACGGCGAGCCCGGGAGACCTGGTCGAGGTCGAGATCGACTCTTCGACCTCGCAGACCCTCGCCGGCTCGGAAGTGCTGCTCTCCGGCATTGGTGGCTGAGCCCGCGGGAGCGGCCGCCGATCCCTTCGTCATCGCCCTTTTCGGTCCGACCGGAATCGGCAAGACCGGAGTTTCGGTGGAGCTTGGGGATCTGATCACAGAGGCTGGCGGCAGAGCCGTGGCGGTGAACTGCGACTCCATGCAGATCTACGATGGCCTCCAGATCATCAGCGGTGCTCCATCCCGGGATCAGCTGAACCGTCTGGAGCACAGACTGGTATCGCATGTCCCGATCGATGCCCGTTACAGCAGCGGCCTCTACTCCGCTGAGGCTCACCGCGAGATCGACTCCCTGCTCGCGGCCGGCACCTGGCCTCTGGTGGTCGGCGGTACGGGCCTCTACCTGAGGTCGGCTCTCAGCGATCTCGAGCTCCTTCCCGAGATTCCCGAGGCGATACGCGATCGGCTCGCTCAGGAGAGCGCGGACCTCGGACCTCGGGCAATGCACGAGAGACTCCCCGAGCGGTTTCACGGGAAAATCCATCCGAACGACACAAAGCGGGTTCTCCGCTACCTCGGCCTTATCGAGATCGGAGTCGATCCACACCCCGACACCGCCGGGGGAGGGCGTCTCTGGTCCCAGAAGCTCCGACACCCGACACTTCTCGTGGGACTTGCGGATGAGAAGGAGGCCCTCGGACTTCGAATTCGCCAGAGGGTGGAGTCGATGGCACGTGCCGGAGCCTCCGACGAGGCCAGACGCGCCATCACGGCAGGAGCGTCCGAGACGGCACGCAAGGCAATCGGGTTTTCGGAGTTCCTCGATGAAGACATCCCGGCCGTGGAGAAGTCTCAGCTCGCCTTCGCCAGAAGACAGATGACCTGGATGAAGAAAATGGATGGAGTCTCTCGAATCGAGAGGGAAGGCCGCGATGATGCCGCGATCGCTTCGTCGATCATGGGGTTGGTCGACAGGAGTGCGGGTCTGAACGCATCGGATACCTCTCCCGGATAGCGTGAAAGGCGTGAGATTCGAGAAATGGCAAGCACTCGGCAACGACTACGTGATCGTCGAGGAGGGAAACCTCGATTTCGAGTTGAACCCAGGCCGCATCGAGCTCCTCTGCGACCAGCATTTCGGGATCGGATCTGACGGAATTCTCCTGCTGGCCAAGTCGGCAGACCCGGAAGTCGTCGCAGATCTCCGGATCTTCAATCCGGATGGCTCGGAAGCCGAGCTGTCGGGAAACGGGGCCCGGGAAGCGATTCTCTACCTGCTCGGCAACGGATGGACCGATGAGGCGACCTTCACTGTGATGACCGCATCCGGGCCGGTTGTCCCGACGATAAGGCCTGACGGCACCTGTGCCGTCGAGATGGGACGGGCCTCGACGGAGTCACCCGATTTTCCCAGTGGCAGCCCTGACGGGGTCGGGACGGTCTCGGCCGGCGGTCGCGACTGGGAGTTCCGGCATGTCTCGATCGGAAATCCCCAGTGCGCAATAGAGGTCGGGTCGGAACTGGAGGACCTCGATCTGGGGGAGATAGGACCGGACATCGAGAACAGTGGCCTCTTCCCGAACCGGACGAACGTCTCCTTCTACCGGACCTCTGGCTCGAGGGTGAGAGCGCGGATCTTCGAAAGGGCTGTGGGGGAGACCCTGTCTTCTGGAACCGGCGCCTCCGGCGCTGCCGTCGCCGCTCATCTCGGTGGAGCTCCGTCGGATCTGACGGTCGAGCTGGACGGAGGAGAGCTGACTGTCGAGATCGGTCCAGATCTCGGGGTCACCCTGACCGGTTGGGCTAAACCGGTCTTTCGGGGTGAGCTGTCATCAGAAACGGTAGAGGCTCTGCTTTCGATCAAGGAGTAGTGGCGAGTGAATCTTGAACAATGCCCTGGGGGCGTCAAAAGGAAGGTGGAACAGTGGCCCTGACCGATCCGTCACGCAGGCTCGAGGCGATGCCTCCTTACATGTTCGCCGAGCTCGAAAAACGCGTAGCCGACAAGAAGGCGTCAGGTATCGACGTGATCAGCCTCGGCATCGGAGACCCCGACATGCCGACATATCCGGCAGTAGTCGAGGCCATGTGCGAGGCCGTTGGAATCAATTCGAATCAGAAGTATCCGAGCAACCGGGGCAGGACCGAGTTCAGGTCCGCGATGGCTTCCTTCTACGCAAAGAGATTCGGCGTCGAGATCGATCCCGAGACCGAAGTAATCCCGGCCATTGGTGCCAAGGAGGCCATATACAACCTCTGCTTCGCCTTCCTCGATCCCGGAGACGTAGCCCTCGCCAGTGATCCCGGTTACCCCGTCTACTCAGGTGGGCCGATCCTGGCCGGTGCGGAGCCGATCACCCTCCCGTTGCTTCCCGAGCGGGATTTCGCGCCTGATCTTTCAGCCGTTGATCCGGACGATGCTCAGAGAGCCCGTCTGATGTTTCTCAATTATCCGAACAACCCCTGCGGTGCAGTGGTGCCCGATGGTCTCTTCGAAGATGTCGTCGAGTTCGCCAGGGAGCACGAGATCCTCGTCGTCCATGACAACGCCTACTCGGAGACGACCTACGACGGATATGTGGCACCGAGCTTTCTCGCTACGCCCGGCGCGATGGATGTCGGCATCGAGGTGTTTTCCCTGTCGAAGGGTTACAACATGACCGGGTGGCGGGTAGGTGCAGTCCTCGGCAACCGCGACGCGATCCAGACCTATTGGCGCCTGAAGACCAATGTCGACTCCGGACTGTTCGAGGCGATCCAGCTGGCCGCAGTTGCAGCTCTCGAGAACTGCTCTGACGATGTCCAGGCAATGAACGAGGTTTATGCCCGGAGGAGGGATCTCACGGTCGAGACGCTCGCAGACATCGGTGTCGAGGTGCGCAAGCCCAAGGGCACCATCTATGTCTGGGCACCCGTTCCGGAGGGCCACACATCGACCTCGTTTGCCGAGCAGGTCCTCGAGGATGCGGCCGTGATCATCTCTCCCGGCTCGATGTACGGTGCGAGCGGGGAGGGGTGGTTTCGAATTTCCCTAACCACGCCAGATGATCGCCTGGCCGAGGCTCTCGACCGGATGAGGACCCATCTCGCATAGCGCCCGACCCGTGTTAGTCGAGAGAGACCGGTCGCCCGGTCTCCTACAATCGGGTAAGTGAGTTCCGCCAACGGGGGATCCCGTAATCGAAAAGGCGATGGAGTCGTCGAGACCCAGGCTTCGCGGCGAGCCAGGCAGAGGGCGATGATGATCGGGGTCGATCGCGGCGAAGGGGCGGCCCTGACAGAGCTCTCCGAACTGCTCCGAACTGCAGGTGTTTCGGCAGTCGGCGAGACCGTCCAGCGAAGAGATGAGCCCGACCCCGACCGCTACTTCGGCAAAGGCAAACTCGAGGAGCTCAAGGAGTCGATAACCGCAAGCGGAGCGAATCTCGTCGCCTGCGACGACGAACTGGCGCCGCGGCAGGAGAGGAACCTGGAACGCGAGCTCGGCGTTCCGGTCATCGACCGGACGGCTGTGATCCTCGACATCTTCGCCGACCATGCCCACACGGCCGAGGGAAAGCTCCAGGTCGAGCTGGCCCAGCTCGAGTACAACCTGGCCCGGATGAGGGGCCTCTGGACACACCTCGAGAGGCTTGGGGCCGGGATCGGAACCAGGGGACCTGGTGAGTCCCAGATCGAGACCGATCGACGCCTTGCGCGCGACAGAATCTCCTCGCTGAGGAGGAAGCTCAAGTCGGTCGAGAAGAATCGTTCCGTGATGCGGAAGAGGAGGCAGAACGCCAGCGTCCCGTTGATCGCACTCGCCGGGTATACGAATGCAGGCAAATCGACGCTGATGAAGGCCGTCACGGGATCAGATGTCGGCATCGGGGACAGGCCATTTCACACCCTCGATCCGACCACTCGGGCGTTCGAGTACCAGGGTGCTTCCTACGTCATGACCGACACGGTCGGATTCATCGAGAAGCTCCCTCATCAACTCGTTGAGGCCTTCAAGGCAACTCTCGAAGAGACCGCACTCTCTGACCTCATACTGCTGGTGATCGATGCATCTTCGGGCGATGCAGGAATCAGGCGCGAACTCGCAGCCTCTGAGTCGGTCCTGGATGAGATCGGGGCGGGGGACAGCCCCAGGCTCATCGTCCTGAACAAGACCGATCGTCTCAGCGGAGAGGAGGTCGAAGATCTCAGGCTCGGCTGGCCCGACGCCTGCTTTGTGTCGGCTCTCACGGGCGAAGGGATCGAGGATCTTCTCGAAGTCGTCGCCCGGACCTTCGAGGAGCAGATGGAACCGGTGGAGCTGCTCGTTCCATATGGCGAAGGCGCCCGACTCCATGAACTCCATGAGGTCGCCGCTGCGATCGAGAGACGGGATGAAGCCACCGGAGTCAGGGTTTCCGCAAGGTTGCCGTCGACCGAGGTTTATCGATTCGTCGATCTCGCGGTCTGATCGCGCCCGGCGTTTTCGCGTAGGCTCGTAGCGTGGATCTCAAGTTCATGAGACTGGCTGAAGAGGCCGTAATCCCGGTTCGAGCGACCGCGGGTGACGCCGGTCTCGATCTTCATGCCGCAGAACCGGCTCACATTGGACCGGGCGAGAGGTGGCAGGTGAAGACGGGCCTTGCTGTCGAGATACCCCAGGGTCATGCCGGTCTGGTGCTTCCAAGGTCGGGTCTGGCTCTGAAACACGGCATCTCCCTGGTCAACGCTCCAGGTCTGATCGATGCCGGCTATCGCGGTGAGATCGGAGTCTTGCTGCTCAACACCGACCCTGCCGAAATCTTTCGGGTCGAACCCGGAGATCGCATCGCTCAGCTTCTCGTGGTGCCATTCGTCGAACTCGAACCGACGGAGGTAGCCGAGCTACCCAACTCCGAGCGAGGCGACGGCGGGTTCGGTTCTACCGGGCGCTGAGCGCCGCCTCGAGGGCGTCCCTGTGGGCCGCCTCCTCGAGGTCATCTTCGAGAGGTTCGAGCGAGATTTCCGGTGACCCCTGCCTCTGCAGGGCCTGGGTGATCAGGGAGTCCGCAAGCGTGTGATTCTTGGGCAGCAAAGGGCCATGGAGATAGGTGCCGATGAGGTTCCGATAGGCCACCCCCTCAGTTCGGTCCCGATCGTTGTTGCCGTGGCCGGCGAGGACCTTTCCCCAGGGGCGGACGCCCTCTCCGAGCCAGGTCCTTCCTCCGTGGTTCTCGAATCCCGCGACCGTGGCCTTGGAGAGATCCGAGCCGATCTCGATTGCTACCGGACCGATCAATCGAGGCTCATCGGGTCTCACGGTCTCGAAATCCAGGATCCCTAGCCCGTCGCGGATCCCGGAATCGGTCGCCCAACTCGTCCCCAGCAACTGGTAGCCACCACAGACGGCGAGCACGACTGCGTCAGACTCGATGGCCTCGGTGAGTGCGGCGCGCTTGGTGGTGATCATGTCCTGGGCGACCTGCTCCTGATCCCTGTCCTGTCCGCCGCCGATGTAGATCATGTCGTGGGCGCCGGGATCGAAGCTCTCTCCGATGCCGCAGGAGACCACCTCGAATCCGATCCCGCGCCATTGACAACGGTTTTCGAGGAATGTGATGTTGCCCCGGTCGGCATAGATGTTCATCTGATCCGGATAGAGCGACAGGAGTTTCAGTGTCTCGCTCATGAGATCTGGTCAACCCCTGGTAGCGGGAACGTCGTTGGCGTGGCCAGAGTCATCTCTCCCAATACCTTTCCAGTCCACGGCTGGTCGAAATGTAGTTCTCCAGTTCGAGCAGAGCTGTATAGGTCGGTAGGGCGAAAAGGGATCCAGAGCACCGCTCGAGGGCAGACTCGAGAGAGGCGCCCACATTCCCTTCGACCTGGATCCTCGAAGCATCCCAGCCCGCGTATTTGAGCCTCAAGGCCATTTCTGAAGCACGTGTGCCCGCGCAAGTCACGGAGCCCACCCTTTCGGCGAGGACCTCGAAGTCGGCATCCCAGATCCAGGAAACGTCCCTTCCGTCTGCGATGCGGTCGTTGAGGCAGATCCAGAGGTCGAGAGGGGGATCCTCCAGTCCCAGAGTCCTGAGGACCTCGTTGGTTCCGACCGGATTCTTGATCAACAGGACCGAAAGATCTCTTCCCTCGAGTCTGAATCGCTCGACCCGTCCGAAGACCGCATCCATTTCGGAGAGAGCCTCCAGGCAATCGCTGAGGCCAACGCCGAGCGCTGTAGCGGCCGCAATCGCCCCGAGGGCGTTGTAGAGGTTGTAGAGGCCGGGGATCGGAAGCACGAGCAATCCCTCCTCGAAACCTGTCTCTATTCGGGCCCGCAGTCCGCTCATCCCTTCGAGTTGAATGTCGGTGGCGCGGATGGCTGGCAGCGGCCGACTCGATCCACAGTCGGGACAGGACCAGTGACCGAGGTGGCCGGAGAAGATTCCGGCGAACTCGAGCGTCGCCCCGCACTCACGACAGTGCTTTGCGTCGCGTGCATGTGGAGCCTCGGGCAGAGCGACCGCGAGGTCCTCGATCCCGAAATACAGCACCTCTCCCCGCGGCTCGGGGCGACCTACCTCGGAGACCAGGGGGTCATCCGCATTCAGGACCCACGTCGTGCCGGCGCCCGATGAGTTGGCGGTCTCTCGCCAGCGTGAAGCAAGGGTTTCGGTCTCCCCGTATCGATCGAGCTGATCACGGAAGAGGTTTCCGAGCAGAATCACCTTGGGGTCGAGAGCAGCTGCCACATCGGGGAGCCAGGCTTCGTCCACTTCGAAGAGCCCAAGCGACCCGGTCCCGTCCACGAGAGCCGTCGTGATTCCCCAGGGCATGTTCGAGCCTGCGCTGTTGGCAACGAGCGACTCCCCTTGCGAATTCAGTATCGCGGCGAGCATGGCAGAGGTCGTGGTCTTGCCATTTGTCGCGCTGACGAGGACGGATCCGTCGGTCAGGCCCGAGCCGAGGCGCGATAGTGCCCCCGGATCGAGTTTCAGCAGGAGCCTTCCGGGAAGTGTCGTTCCACCGCCTCTTCCGGTTAGGCGGCTGAGGGTACCCACCCCACGCACGATGGTGTCGAAAGCCGTCATCTCGACGCCGGCTCGCTGGGAGGGCAGATGATCCCGAGTGCGCGCTCGATCACGTGGAAGGTTGCCGGAAGCTCGGTCAGAGGATCTCCGTCCGCGTAGACGGTCAATGGCCTGCTCGCCGAGATCGAGATTCCCGGCGTCCGGAGAGTCTCTACTCCTTCCGATCGCACGTGGGACCCCGGGAAGACCTTCGGGAAGTCCGAGAGGAACCGGAGCTTGCTGACGGCGTGAATGACGATCACGTCGAACATCCCGTCGTCGATTTCGGCGCCCGGTGCCATCTTCATGCCTCCCCCGTAGAACCGGTTGTTTGCAACCGCGATGGTGTGGCCGGTAAGGCGGCGGCGCTGCCCTCCGGTGGTGACCTCGAAGCGTACGGGTTTCCAGGTTGCCAGGGCTCTGATTGCGGCCCATGCGTAGACGGGCGCACCCTTGAGAAACCTTGCCTCGTTGGCAATCCGGTTCGCCTCGGAGTCGAAACCGACCGAGGCGATACCGAGGAACCTCCTGCCGTTGCCCTCTCCGACGTCGATCATCCGGACCTCGCCGTCGAGCAGATTGTCGACGGCTGCGCCCGTCTCGGTCGGAATACCGAGTCCTCTCGCCAGATCGTTCCCTCTCCCGGCCGGAATGAGGCCGAGGCCGATACCGGTTCCGACGAGTGAGCCTCCCACGACGCCGGCCAGACCATCGCCGGACACCAGCACCGGCGTCTCTCCGGTATCGAGGCACTGAGCCGCCATTTCGACGCCGTGTTCCGGGGAGCGGGTGGTCGCAACCCGGAACTCGACCCGGGCCTGGTCGAGCCGCGAAGCTGCGGCCCGCGCCACGGCTTCCGCCCTGCCCCCTCCGGCAGCAGGATTGATGATCAGCAAGAAGGGCCCGCGATCAGCCGCCATGAGTTACCGCCTGCTTCCTGGCGATGAACCAGGTCCCCGAACCGGTCCGACCGGAGCCCTCGGGCTCGAGGCCCACCTTCTTGAATCGACGGTTCAGGAGTCTCATCGGCGTGAAGAAGGGCGTCTGTTCGCCCATCGAGCAGGTAACGATGACTCGTCCACCGGGACGAAGCACCCGCGACATTTCAGAGAAGAAGACGGGCATGTTGATCTGCGCGACCAGATCGAAGGACTCGGATGGCCAGGGGAGGGTGGCCGCATCCCCAACTCTGAAAGCGACCCTCGCATCGGGATCGAGACCTATCTTCCGGGTCGCCCGGCGAATCATCTCGCCAGAGATGTCGATCCCCCTGACGCTGGCGCGGGGAAACTCCCTTGCGAGGAACAGCGCGCCTTCTCCCGTCCCGCAACCGACCTCGAGGATTCTCTCGGGCACCGGCCCCTCTTCGAGGACCGCGGTAGCCAGGGGTTCCAGATGGGTCGGTGTTCCCGTCTCCGTCCGGGAGTCCCAGTCGAGGGCGGCCCGATCGAAGAAACGTTCGACTCCGGCGCTCATGAGCGGCCAGGACCAGGGAGCCAGGGCCACCGTCGAAGAGACGATTCGCCCGGCGATCCAGACGCTTCTCGGTGGACGGGGACGGTCGCCTCGCATCTGGCGATGATTACAGGCCCGGAGGATTCAACCAGAGGTCCAGACCCCGGCTTTCGATTAGCCTTGGTGGCCCATGGCCCGATCCAATGACAAAAAGAAGGCGATGTTTCTCGCTGCCGCGCTGGCTCTCCTCGTGGCCGTAGTCGCAGTCATCGTTATTTCGAGAGGTGCGGACGAGGATTCCGGGTCCACAAAGGTGCTGGACCGGCCCGCGAGCGTGGTTTCGAAAGGTGAGGTCGCCTCCGTGGCCTTCGAGACATCGGAGGGCGACTTCCGGGTCGCCCTCGACACGAGTAGAGCCCCGAAAACGGCCAACAGTTTCGGCTATCTCGCCGAGGAAGGCTTCTATGACGGTCTCACTTTTCATCGAATCGTTCCGGGATTCGTGATCCAGGGCGGCGATCCGAAGGGAGACGGAACCGGGGGGGCGGGCTACAGGATCGTCGAGAGACCACCGTCGGATCTCGTGTATCGGCCCGGGGTGGTCGCGATGGCCAAGGGTGGGTCTGATCCCCCTGGATCCTCCGAAAGCCAGTTCTTCATCGTTACGGGGCCCGGGGCGGCCGAGCTGCCCCCTGATTACGCCCTTGTCGGCGAGGTCGTTCAGGGCTTCGACGTAGTCGAGAAGATCGGCAGACTCGGTGGTCCCGACGAGGCTCCGACCAAAGAGGTCCTGATCGATCGGGCCACGCTTGAAAGGGGTTGAGCGCCCCTTGGCCGTCGAGGAGTTTCGTTCGGAACGGCACTCTCCAGCTCTGCTCGGGGAGACGGAGGGG
>CAJAIJ010000052.1 GCA_903939845.1 uncultured Solirubrobacterales bacterium | reverse complement strand
TGATCAGAGAGCTCGAGCCGACCGAGGGCGTGGTCTCCATCGCCGGTCGCGACATCGGCAACCTTCCCGACAAGAAGATTCCCCAGCTCAGGAGGAACATCGGGACGATCTTCCAGGACTTCAAGCTGCTCCCGAGCAGGACCGTGTACGAGAACGTCGCCTATGCGCTCCAGGTACTCGGAGCCTCTCGTGCCGAGATCAGGAGGAAGGTCCCCGAGACGCTCCGTCTGGTCGGGCTGTCGACCAAGCTCCACAACTATCCGGACGAGCTTTCGGGAGGCGAGCAGCAGAGAGTTTCGGTAGCCAGGGCATTCGTGAACCACCCGCCGCTGTTGCTCGCGGACGAACCGAGCGGCAACCTGGATCCGGTCACTTCGGTCGGAATCATGCAGCTGCTCTACCGGATCAACAAGACCGGAACCACCGTCGTCGTGGTGACCCACGATCGAGAGATGGTCGACCGGATGCGCCGCAGGGTGATCGAGCTGTACGAGGGCAGGGTCATCCGCGATGAGATAGCCGGCGGCTACACCGAGGAGTCGACATCGGAGTTCGGGGTTCGGGTGCGAGCCGAGATCGGGGTCAGCCCTGAAGGTCAGTCCAACGCCAACGGAGTCCACATCTGATCATGGGACGAATCTTCTTCTTCACCGGTGAGGCACTGAGGGCGATCAGGAAGAACGTCGCGCCGACCACGGCGGCCGTCGTGACCACGGTCCTGACTGCGATCCTGATCGGGGTCCTGGTTCCGATCTTCCAGACGACCCAGAGCAAGAGCGCTGACGTTCGCGAACAGCTCGAGTTGAGGGTGTTTCTCTTCGATGACGCAACGGAGGGGGAGGTGGCATCACTCCAGAAACAGATCGAGGCCGTCCCCGACGTCAGCGAGGTCACCTATCTCAGCAAGGCCGACGCTCTGGCCGAGTTCAAGGGCGACTACGGTCAGGAGAACCGCGAGGTCCTGAAGGAGCTGAAGGGCAACCCGTTGCCGGCCAACTTCATAGTCAAGCCGACCGATGCGGCCCAGCTGGCCTCGGTTCGGGAAGCGATGCAGGCCCCGGGCGGTTCCGGCGCGAGCCCGACCTGGATCTCACCGATCATCAAGGACGTCGACGACCGACAGGCGACGGCCGACAAGATCGAAGAGGTGACCGGGGCGCTCAAGCTCGTCCTGACCGTGATCACGGTCCTGCTGATCGGGGCTTCACTACTTCTGATCGGAAACACCATCCGGCTGTCGATCTACACCCGAAGGCGGGAGATCGAGGTAATGAGGCTCGTCGGGGCGACCCGGTGGTTCATCAGGTGGCCATTCATGATCGAAGGCGTGCTCGTGGGAATGCTCGGTGGCGCTATTGCGATAATCGTCCTGTGGGTCGGAAAGATCACGATCGTGGATCCCCTCTCGGAGAGCTTCGCGCTGATGCGCGCCCAGGACTCGGTTTCGTTCCTGGTGCTGATCGCCTGCCTCTTCGCGGCCTCGGTGATGGTCTCGGCGCTCGGCTCCGGTCTCACCCTGCGACGTTTCCTGAACGTCTGAACCGCCTTCGGGCTTCGTCTTGAGGCGCGCGATCACAGGCGTGCTGATCGGGATCGTCGGCCTCATCGCCGGGATCTTCCTCGGCGCCAACTCTTCATGGATGCCCGAACCAGTCCGCTCCGCCCTGATCGAGCCGATCGCCGGCGAGAACTCCGTCGTCACCGAACAGGCGGCCGATCTGATCGAGAGCCGTTACTTCCGCGAACCCGATCTCGCTCGCCTCGACGATGCCTCGATCAGGGGCATGGTCGAGGAGCTCAGGGAGCGGTATCGGGACCGGTTCACTCACTACTTCGACCCGAAGCAGGCCGCTGCCTTCGACGAGGTCCTGAGCGGAACCTTCAGTGGGGTGGGGATGACGGTCGGCGACCTCCGGGCGGAGGGTCTCTCGGTCGGACTCGTGTTCCGCGGGTCGCCGGCCGACCGGGCCGGTCTCGAGCCCGGTGACGTGATCGTCTCCGTCGACGGTGAGGCGATCGGTGGCGATCCGGTCGACTCGGTCGTCTCGAGGATCAAGGGACCCGAGGGGACGGAAGTCGAACTGGGGATCCGGATACAGGGTCGGGGCCGGAAGAAGGACTTCACACTCAGTCGGGAGGAGATCCGGGTGCCGGTCGCGGCGGGGCGGGTCGTCTCGCGAGACGATCTCGAGCTCGGCCATATCCGTTTCAGCAGTTTCAGCGAAGGCTCCGGCTTTGCACTTCGGAGGGCACTCCGGCGCGTGGTCGACGAGGGCGCGGACGGGATCGTGCTCGACCTCAGAGGCAACGGCGGCGGACTTCTCCCGGAGGCGATCATCGCCACGAGCAACTTCGTGGTGCGGGATGAGCTCGTGGTCGAGACGCGCTCCCGGACCGAGGGGGAGATGCAGTACCGCACCGTCGGAGGACGGCTCGACCTGCCCCCGGTGGTAGTCCTGATGGATCGCTCGACTGCTTCGGCCGCAGAGATCCTCGCAGCGGCACTCCGCTTCTACCTCGACGCTCCTCTGGTCGGGATCCGATCCTTCGGAAAGGGCCTCTTCCAGCAGGTAATCCCGCTGACCAATGGGGGCTCCCTGGATCTGTCGGTCGGTGAGTTCGTGACTGCCAGTGGCCAGTCACTGGCCGGTGGTGGCCTGGATCCAGACGTCGTCGTCCGGGATTCCCGGGCCGAAGGCAGCGATCGGCAGCTCCAGCGGGCCTTCGGGGTTCTGGCCGGCCGGATAGAGCAGTAGCCGGTATGGCCGCTGGCGATGGCCGGCCCGGGGCCGGAACCGGGTTCGTAGCCTCGATCGAGAAGAGGGGTCGCTTCGCGGTGGCCGTCCCCCTGTTCGAGCGGACCGGTCAGGTGGCCTTCGATCGCAAGGAGAGGGTCCAGGAGGGCGAGATCGTCTGGGCCGAGCGAAGGGGCGGCAGGGCCAGGCTCCTGCGTCGGCTCGGTGATGTCTCGGTCGCCCGGGACGTCAGCGAGGCTCTGGCGATGGAGAGGCTCGGAGGCCGGGGCTTCCCCGGTCGCCTCGAGGAGGAGGCCCGTGCTTCGGTCTCGGCCGGACCCGATCACTCGGTCCCCCGAACCGATCTGACCCGGATGCCGACCTTCACCGTGGATCCCTCGACCGCCAGGGACTTCGATGACGCCGTCTCTGCGGAGAGGAAGGGAGATTCCGTTCGCCTGCTCGTCCACATCGCCGACGTGGCCTCCTGGGTTACCCCGGACTCGGGACTGGACCGGGAGGCCCTCAGGCGGGGCAACAGCGTCTACATCCCGACCTCGGTCGAACCGATGCTGCCGCACGAGCTGAGCTCCGGTGAGTGCTCTCTGGCTCCGGGCGAGGAACGTCTCGCCCTGACTACGGAGATGCTCGTTTCCGGTTCCGGCGAGGTCGAGGAGGTGAGCTTCTATCGCAGCAGGGTCAGGTCGGACGCCCGGCTGGACTACGACCAACTCGATCGGATCTTCGCTGGCTCGGAGAGTCCCCCCGGGGAGGTGTCGGAGGCGATCGACCTGGCCCGCGGTGTCGCAGCCGTTCTGGCCGATCGTCGGGGACGACACAGACTGGAAGTCGGATCGGCCGAGCCATCCTTCGAATTCGATGGCGAGGGCAACGTCACCCGGGCCTTCGCATACAGGGAGACGGAGGCTCACCGGCTGATCGAGCACCTGATGATCCTGGTCAACGAACAGGTTGCATCGCTGCTAGAGAGGTCGTCGGCACCGGCGATATTCAGGGTTCACCAACAGCCCGATCCCGACCGGATCGAGCGGTTGTTCGGCCAGCTGGCGTCGCTCGAACTGCCGACACCACCGATGACCGAGGGGGCGGGCCCGACCGAGGCCGGCCGCCTGGCGGTAGAGGCATCGAGGACGGTTGCCGCAGAGGCCGCCAGGAGGGGTCACGGAGCGGTCCCCTGGGGATCTCTGGTGCTTCGCTCTCTGAAGCCTGCCCGCTACCTCGAGGAGAACCTCGGTCATGCCGGTCTGGGCAGTGAGGCCTACTCCCACTTCACCTCGCCGATCAGGAGATACCCCGACCTGTTCGTGCACCGCAGTCTGCTTTCCATCACCGGCGGTGGCGAGAGTCCCCCCGACCGCGCCCTCGCTGCCGAAGTAGCTCTCCACTGCTCCGAGACCGAGCGTGAGGCCTCCCTGATCGAACGCGATGCCGATGACATCTGCGCCGCCTTCCTGCTCGAGCGCGAACTGTTCGAGGGCGGCTGGGGCAGGGAATTCGAGGGTGAGGTCTCCGGCCTGATCGGGGCAGGGGCCTTCATCTCTTTCGGCGGACGGCTGGGGGACGTCTACGAAGGCTTCGTCCCCGTGAGGCGTTTCGGTGGTGAACGATTTGCCCTCAACGAGCAGGAGACGGCGCTGGTCGGATCGAAGACCGGTCGGGCCGTGAGGTTCGGTGATCCCGTCTCGGTCACGGTCACGAGGGTGCAGCCGACCCTCGGGCGCGTGGACCTGTTGTTCGCCGGCCAATAGATTGGTCGGGTTGGCCAAGAAGGGAAAGAAGAAACAGGCCGAGCGCTCCGGCGCCGTGGCCGGTGACGTGGCGACCAACAGGAGGGCTCGCCACAAGTTCGAGCTGCTCGATCGCTACGAGGCAGGCATCGCCCTGCTCGGGACCGAGGTCAAGGCACTGAGGCAGGGAAACGCCCAGCTCGCCGACTCCTTCGCGACGATCGACGACGGAGAGGTCTGGCTACGCAACTTCCACATTCCGCCCTACCCACCGGCGACCACCAACAACCACGAGCCGGAGAGAGCCCGGAAGCTGCTCCTCAAGAAGTACGAGATCGAACGGCTCTCCGGCTCTCTCAGCAAGAAGGGTCTGACCCTGGTTCCGGTCCGGGTCTACTTCAAGGGACCTCTGGCCAAGGTCGAGCTCGCACTGGCCCGGGGCAAGGAGGGGAAGGATCGCCGCAGAGAGATCGCCGACAGGGACGTCAGGCGTGATGTCGAGCGGGAGTTCAAGGGCAGGTATCGTGAATGACGCCCCAACGGGCGGTATCGACCAGATGTTGCCTTTTTTGACACGATGACTGCTCGCCGGTGCAAGGATTCACCAAGATGAAATCGACCCTCAAGACACTCGTTGCCCTTCTCCTGACCACGACGCTGATGGTGGTCGGATGGACCGCTCAGGCTGCTGCCGTGGAGACTGGCACCTCGCCGGCCACGACGGTGACTCTGCCCTCCGATACGACGGCGACCACCGATGACCGGTCCCTCTTCGAGAAGGTCAGCGACTTCGCGTCCGACAACGCGACCTGGTTCATCATCGGGATCATCGCCATCGCGGTGATACTCGCGGCGATCTTCATCCTCAGGGGCAGGAAGAAAGGACCCTCGGGCCCCTCCGGAGCTACCCCCAAGCCGGCCGCCCCCAAGCCGTCCGCCCCCAAGCCGGGCCAGGATGCTCCGAGTGCGGCGGAGATCAAGAGGCGCCGCCGGGCCGCGATGCAGCGGGCCCGTGAGGAAGAGAGGCTTCGCAGGAAGGCCGGACTCCCGGCCGGCGCCAAGCCGGCTCAGGCACTGGATCCCGTAGCGGCCGAGAAGCATGCAGCAAAGACTGGAGCCCCCCAGCAGTCGAGGGCCCCGGTTCCGCCCTCTTCGCCGGTCTCGCCCGAGGCACCGACCGAGGTTTCGCCCGGACCGGGTGGGATCGGTGCCGGAGCTGCGGCCGGTGGGCTTGCCGCTGCAGCCGCAGGCGCGGCCGCGGCCGGGGCGATCGGAGGCAGCAGACAGGAAGACGATGCAGAGGCCAGGCTCAGGGAGAAGGTCGAAGAGATCAAGGCCGGCCAGTCGGCGGTGGCGCCGTCTCCCGAAGCGCGGAAGTCACCGGAGGCACCGACCGGGGTGTCACCCGCGCCGGGTGGAATCGGCACCGGAGCCGTTGCCGGCGGAGTGGCCGCAGCTGCGGCCGGTGCAGCGGCAGCGGGATCCCTCGGCGGCCGGGATGAAGCGGCCGGAACGCCCGGCGATATCGCGGTCCCGGCAGACCTCGCAGAGGCGGAGTCACGAATCAGGTCCGACCGGGAAGCTCGCGATCGGACCCTCCAGGAGGCCGAGCAAAGACTGAGGCTCGTCGAAGAGCGAGCTGCGGCGGCCGAGCGAAGGGCGGCCTTCGCCGAACAGCTGGCCGAACTCAAGGCCGAAGAGGGCGAGCAGGAGCGCCGCCTCCGGGAAGTGCTGGAACGGATGGACAGGGCAGAGGAGCGGGCCCGTCAGGCCGAACTCAGGGCAGAGTCGGCCGAGAGGGTGGCATCGGATGCTCTCCGCGGTCGATCTGCGCAGAGTTCAGCGCCGCTCCCCCCGGCCGGTCAGCCGGCAGCTCCGGCTGCCCCCTCGCCCGAGGCTGCCTCTTCCTTTCCGGCCGCACCACCCTCATCGGCGGCAATCGGAGCCGTGAATATCAACACCGCTTCGTTCGAAGAGTTGAGGGGTGCCGAGTTCTCGGTGACCCAGGCGACCAGAGTCCTCGCCTATCGCGAACGTTTCGGGGGGTACTCCTCGGTGGATGACCTGGCCAGAGTCCCGGGCTTCTCGCCGGAGACGATCGCGGCCATCCGGGACCGGATCTCGATCTGATCTGAACGGTGCCCTTCGGCACCACGGTGACGGCTAATCCAGCTCGATCCAGGTGCCGGTCGGCCCAAGGTTCATGATCGGGGTATTTCCGATCGTCGAACGCTCTCCCCAGGCCTCGTGGATGTGGCCGCAGACGACCAGTTCGGGGGATGTCCGTTCGATCGCGTCGAGTATCGCGCTGCTGCCGAGGTGATCGCCGGAACCACTGGTGTCGCAGTGGCCCTTCGGCGGTGAGTGGACGACGAGGATCGCACCCTCGGGCAGGTCCTCGAGCATCTCGGCCGCCTCTTCCTCGGTGAGGTCGAAGCTCCAGTCCCAGGGGGTCGTGGGGATGCCCCCGCCGAGCCCGAAGACGGTTCTGCCGTCGATTTCCACCGACTTGCCGTGAAGGACCTTGGCCTCTCGCCACACGCTCGAGGAGGCCACACGTATGTCGGCCAACCGCTCGTTGTTGCCGGGCACGATCACTGCCGGGGCATTCATCCGTGCGAGAACACCGAGAGTGCCACCGAGTCCCTCGTGCATCGAGGCGAAATCCCCGGCTCCAATCACCAGATCGGCGTCTTCGGACATCTCGACGAGCCGGGCAGCCTGGTCGAGGTCGGTATGCAGGTCACTGAATGCGAGGATCTTCATGGCCCGACTGTAATGGAGCGCCGGGCCGCTCGGTCGGCCGGTTAGGACCGGTTGCAGTCGCTCGACGGATGGACCCGGACAGAGCCATGCCCTACCATGGAAGGGCTTCACCTCCGGGGACGACAGGCTTCGACGAGGTCGGTTCGTGCGGAGGGTTGCAGGTCGAGGATGTCGATGGCCTCGTAAAAAATCGGCAAAAACCAATACGTGCGGACCATGAGTTCGCCCTCGCCGCTTAGTTAGTAGCTAAGCGTTGAGAGTCGGCCCTCCTTCGGCCCGTGGGGAGGGGCACCGGCTTCAGAAACGGGCTAGCCCAGGAGGATCGTCCCGGCCTCCGGGGGACATATTTCGGGACTCGGTTCCCCGCAGTGCCGGCCGATGCGGACCCCGGGGAACGACAACAAAGCATCGGCTAAGCCTGTAGACGCCTTTCGTCACGCGGCCACGGACGCGGGTTCGATTCCCGCCGTCTCCATCACGGTCATTGGGTAAAGCGTTGGAAAAAGTCCGACGCGATACCCAATGGCCGATAAACCGCCTGGGAATTGGGATCTAGCGTTTCCTCGCGGCCTTCTTCTCTGCCCGGAGCCTCTTCTTGATCTCGGCTAGGTGGCTCTGGCGTTTATCGCGTGGAAGATGAAGGCCTTTTCGAAGCCTCGACCTCTTGAGGCGGTTTAGCTGTTTGCTGGCCCACTTGGACAGTTGGGGCGCGCCTATGAGCATCCAGCGGCGCGAGAACCAGGGGCCTCGGTGCCATCAGGAGAGCCGGAGATCAGGCGGGACACCACCCCGGTCACCGGAGGACTTCATGAGAGCTCTCGCGCCGTTCTGATGCATTACCGACCTATGCTGAAGACAGTTGGGGCCGTGACTTGACAAAGCCCATAACAAGTGTAATGTGTGCCGAACCGTTTGCTCAGGTCAATGATGACTTAGTCGTTACGCCTCAGTAGATAAAGCATTCTCGAAAGGAGTCGTGTGCTCGTCCGCTGCTGTTCTCTCAGTGGTCTCAGCCTTCTGCTAGCAGGGTTTCTACTTGCCACGCTGCTAGCCGCATCACCGTCCTACGGGAGTGACTGTAATCAGGGCACGACAATCGGTTCGGATGGAACGGTGCTGTACGGAACCTCGTGTCCTGAAATCATCGTCGTTACCGATCCGGAGATTGAAAAGGTCCTCGGCGGCGATGGGAGTGACCTGATCATCGTCAACCCGAATGTAGAGACGGTTAATGGTGGACTTGGCGACGACATCATTTTTGGGGAACTATCTGATTCCGTAATCCAAACGCCACTGGCCAGCCGATGGCTTCGCCGTCACTCGCGGGCCGCAAAGCGCGGCTCCCCCATCCTGCTCAACACGGTGCCCTGCCCGGGCGGGACTTGCTACGGAGGAATGGGTAACCAGACTTTGATCGGCGGAAGCGGCGCGGACTCAATCTTCGGGATGCGGGGAAATGACGCCTTGTACGGCAACGAGGGAAACGACAACCTTTACGGCGGCATCGGAGATGATGGGAAAGACAGCAACGATGTCGATTGGAAGGTCCTTGGCGGGGCCGGCAATGATGTCGTCTCGGGCGGTCACGGAGCAGATGACGTCAATGGAGGCGCTGACAACGACCTGGTGCGTGGAGACGGGACGATCGATGCGATTGCCGATAACTCCGGCTCAAATGACACGATCAGCTTTGCGACAGGGGTAACCCCGGGCTTCGGTGGCAGTGCGCCGAGCTTGACCGGTTTCCCGACGGACGCCGAAGACCAGGAGCGCGGCGTATCGGTCCGCCTCGACGGCTCGAATGCCAGCTGCGGCTTTGAGGCGTGTAACAACGGCGCGGCCTTCGGCGGCGGCAATGATTCAATCGTCGCGAGCGATTTCGAGAATGTCATAGGAACGGCCTACGCTGACTACATCATCGGATCTAGTGCCGCCAACCGAATAGATGGTGGGGGCGGCTCTGACGTAATCGATGGCAGTGGCGGCAATGACTCAATTTATGGCGGCGCCGATGGCGACTACCTCCAGGGTGGCACGGGCACAGACACCGGTAACGGTGAAGCGGGCTCGAACAACTGCAATGCCGACGTTGAAAACAAGCAGAGCTGTAGCGGGTCAAGTCAGGCCGTCACCCAGCGCGATCGCACCAAGATAGCTGCTGGCTTGATGATGACGTCATCATTGCCGAGCTACATTCGGACTACCAGCGCCTACCTGACGGGGAGCGATACGGCGCGGGATCATGTTGACATCACTTACAGCGTGGTCAACGGTGTAAGACATGTGATCTTCTCCGCTCAGACAGATTCCGCGACCTTCGACTTGAGCGCGAACGGGCAATCGGCAGGCTGCTCGTACCAGACCACAGAAGTTGACTGCACTCTCACGCTGCCGCTCGACAGTCTCGTGGTGAGTGGGATGGCCTACGGAGACGAGCTGGCTATCAGCGGCTTTCCGGAGACTACCTCGCCGCTTATTCTCGGTGGCACGGGCTCGGACGTCCTTTCGGGAAGCGGGGGAACTGAGGACTCTCTTGTGGACGGACCTGGGACAGGAAATGACTTTCTGGCGTCATTCGGCTACGACGATGTGTTGATGAACAACGACGGCTCTGACACCTTGCAGGGAGGCAACGGCAACGACCTGTTTCTTTCGGCAAGTGTTTGCGACGCGGACTCGATAAATGGGGCCGGGCCGGGCGCCTCCAATGACGGCATCAACAATGCCTCATGGGCCAAGATGACCAGCAGCAAGGTCGTTGCCGATCTGGCCAGCTCTTCGGCCGGCAATCTGAACGGCCCATCATGCAGCTCGGGAACCCTGGATTCGCTGTCAAACATCCTGGATCTCGAAGGCAGTCCGCAGTTTGATGGACTATTTGGTGGCGGTGGAGACAATCAACTCCTCGGAAACGCCGGTGGAGACACTCTGCTCGGTAGAAACGGCAAGGACGACATCCTCGCCCGAGACGGCGAGATCGACTCGGTTGATTGTGGGCCAAACGACGGTGTTTCTGATCCACCGGTGGTGGACAAAAGGATCATCGGCGATCCAACAAGCGATCCCGTTAACGATGCTGTCTCGAACTGCCCCTGACTCTTTGAAGCTGAGAACAGAATCGGGCAGTTTCGGAGTGCGTTTCTTATCTAGGAGGAGAACAATGAGACAGAAAGAGATTCAGAGGATGACCGTTAAGGCCAAGGGCGGCATCGTGGGTTTAGTGGTTGGCACATTGGTATTGGTCTCCTCGGCTTTCGGCGGTTCAGTGGCGAGCCTTGATGGTTCCTTCGGGAAAGATGGGCGTGTCTTCACATCCATTGGTACGTTGCTCAACAACCCGGGGAGCGTTCCTATCTCAAGGGGCATAGCCGAAGACGCCTCGGGTCGCCTCGTGGTCGCAACCGGCGCTGGAGTTCGAATAGCCATTTTTCGTTATCGAGCAAACGGCCAGCTCGATACTTCGTTCGGAAACGAGGGCCGCACGTACATCACGCTCGACATTTTTCCGCCGACCAAGTACGACGCGGCCAGTGCCTTTGACGTGGCCTTTCAGTCAGACGGAAAGATTCTTATCGGCGGCACCTATAACGGCAGGGCCAGACTCATCCGCCTGAACCCTGATGGGAGCCTCGACACCTCCTTCGCCGCCGTCAATCCCTCGCGTATTCCCGGTATCTGGACCTATCCCCCGTTTCGTCGACTCTCGGCGATCGAAACCCAGGGCTCCCGGATATTGATCGGGGGGAGTACTGACAAACCCGGAGCCTCGCGTTTTACCAAGGGTTACGTCGCCCGCCTGACTCAGTCCGGCAAATTCGATGAGAGCTTCGGCAGCGATGGGATCGCTCGTTTCGTCTCGAAGAAGAACACCAGCGCGTCGATAGCCGATCTCGTGATTGGCGGCAACAAGATTTATGCAGCCGGGCAGTTCAACCGGGACTTCCTCCTGGCACGCCTGACGAAAAACGGCAAACCGGATCCGACATTCGGGAAGTCAGGCCGGGTAGTAACGAACGCAAGCAAGCGGAAGCGCTGCCGCTGCTCGACAGCCGAAGGCCTGGCCCGCGACGAGCGGGGCCGACTCGTTGTCTCGGGCTTCATCGAACCGAAAAGTGGCGACGGTTCAATTTCACCACGAGCGATAGCCGTCGCCCGCTACCGGTCAAACGGTGCCCTCGATAAGTCCTTCGGGAACAGCGGCATCACCCGGACCAAGTTGGCGGGATTCACGGTCGGGAGGAAGGTCGCGGTTCAGCCCGATGGCCGGATCATCGTCGCCGGAGCGTACGCAACCGCAACCTGGGGGGTTCGCGACTTCACCGGCCCGCCGAAGTTCACGGTGGTTCGCTACCTCACCAGTGGAAAGCTGGACCGATCCTTCTTCGGCGACGGAGTGTTCGCACGGAAGCTGGGGGTCAAATACCCTCAGGCTTGGGTTCCAATCCTCGACCGAAGAGGACGAGTGGTCGTGGTCGGAGGAGGAGTTACCAAGACTAAGATGGCGCTGCTCCTGATCCGTATCCGTCCCGGCTACCAAGGGGCGGGCCGAGGTTAGCGGGAGGATTCTCAGCCTCGGCGTTTGCCAGCGAAGCGATCTAGCTTCATAAGCGCCCCGGCTAACTCGCAGTATCGACGTCTTCGGGTAAGTGATGGCGGCCTGATCCCCGAGGACCGGATCGGCGCACTGACCCAGATCTTCGAGGAGTACGGCCCAGAAGCCACGCCCGAGATCATCAACGGCGTCGTTCGCGAATCGACGCCACGCCCAACATCGACTGGTGGCTGGACAATAAGGGCTCTAGACGCGTTGAAAAAGTGAAGAGGATCCTGGAAGGAAAATAGCCCGGCGCGAGCCCGAGTTCCGGGCCGCGCAGCGATCCAGGCGGACGCGAGGTGGATCGCTCGCCAAAGTTTCATCTGTTCAAACCGACCTGAGCGCGACCCTGAACCCAAGTCACGGACAAATAGGGGACTGGCGGAGTCGCAGTTGATGAGGAAGGTCGCGAGTTGAGGACGGCGCTAATGCGAAGCGTCAACAAGGCTTATGAAGACAAGAACGCAGATGCCTTAAGGCGCTTCTCAACCATGAGCATCTAAGAGCTCCGGAGGCATTTTCTGGATTTGACTCTACAGGCCGATTACGGCCGAAATGTGCAAAACCCGTGGGGGCGCGTGTCCGGGAGCAGCGGTCTCCCCGTCGGAGGTGGCTTGAGAAGGCTTTTTCCAATGACCCCATCACGGTCATTGGGTAAAGCGTTGGAAAAAGTCCGACGCGATACCCAATGGCTCTTGGCGTCGAGGCCTTCGTTGCGCCTCGGCTCCATTGGTTTCCTGTCTTCGCAGGGAATGTCGGGAGATTGCATCGTTGGCCAGCGGTGGCATTGGCCGATGGTGGAGGTGATACTGATCCCAATGAGTGAGCGATTGAATTTGAGCGGTCGAAAGGCGCTAGTCACCGGGGCGGCTGGGGCAGTCGCACAGGTGGTGGCCAGAGATCTGAAAAACCGCGGGGCCTACGTGATCGGGATGGACAGGTCAGCCCTGCAGGAGACTCACTTCTTCGATGAGGTGATCGAAGTCGACCTGGGCAGCAGTTCGATTCCCTCGATTCCATGTCCCGTCGAGGATCTGGATGCCGTCATTCATCTCGCCGGTAGAGCGCTTCCAGAGGAAGCCGAGAGTCACGGATCGATCCCGGAGCGATCAGTGATCGAACAGACCATCAATGACAATTTCATGTCCCTCGTCGATGTGGTCGCGATTACCCGGCCCGCGCTTACCTCGAACTCATCGATCACGGTCGTAAGCTCGATCAACTCCCTTCGGGCGTTCGGACTACCCATCTACTCGGCAGCAAAGGGCGCCGTGAATGCCTTTGTGATTTCGATCGCCCCTCAGCTGCTCGCTGAAGGAATAAGGATCAATGCCGTTGCGCTGGGCACGGTCGAACGGACCGGAGGCAGGGATCGTCGTGCAGCCGGTCGAAAGGTCTTCCGTAAGCTCAGGAAGACCATTCCCGATGGAAGGCCCTTGACCACCGAGGAGGCCTCCAGGAGCATCCTGTCGGTCGGTATCGACTCACCGGGGATCTCGGGATCCGTGACGGTCGTAGACAAGGGTCAGTCGAACTTCGTGAATTGGTGACGGAGACGGCGGCTTGAAGCGCAGCAGGCCCGAAAGCTGGCGACGGAGATAGCGAGCCGGAGAGCCTGAGGGATCAGGCCAGCTGCCAGGTGACCAGGGTCACCGTGATCAGGAGGGTGATGGTGAGCGGCATGCCGGCCTTGATCAGGTCTCCGAAGCGGTAGCCGCCGGGTCCGTAGACCATCATGTTGGTCTGGTAGCCGACGGCGGTCAGGAAGGAAGAGGAGGCCATGACCGCAATCATCAGGACCATGATCCGGGGGTCCAGCCCTGCCTCGGCCGCCACGGCGATCGTGATCGGGTAGAGGACGACCACCGCAGCGTTGTTGGATGCCAGCTCGGTCAGGATCGTCATCGCGAGTGCGAGCGCGAAAATGATCCCGAGGTCTCCCCAGCTTCCGAAAAGGTCGACGAGTCCGTTCGAGATCGTCTGGGCCAGGCCGGAGGTCTCGATCGCGGCACCGACGCCGAAGGAGGCCGCGATGAGGAGGATCACCCCGAAGTCGATCGCTTCGCCGGACTCGGAGATGCTCACGGTCTTCGTCGCGATGAGGAGGCCGGCTGCGATCAGGGAAAGCTCGAAGATGGAGAGCACCTCGAAGGCGGCCAGTCCGATCACGGCGATGGCGAGCAGCCCTACGAACGGAGCTCGCTTGGAGGCGGAGGGGGGCGGTCCACCGATCCTCAAGACGACGAGGAAGTCCTTGGCGCGACGGGAGCGAATCCGAAAGTCGGGTCCGGCGAGCAGAAGAAGAGTGTCGCCAGCCTCGAGGTTCACCTTTCCGAGCTGGCTGTCGATCCGCCGGCCCGATCGCCGGATCGCGACAACGGCCGCCTGATAGCGGGTCCGGAATTCGGCATCGGCGAGGGTCTGTCCCACGAGGCGGGAATCTGCGCCGATTACCGCTTCATAAAAAGTGTGCTCGGGACTGTCGACTTCAAGGAGGTGTTCTGACTCTGCCGAGGCCAGGCCCTTGGTGCTCCGCTGAAAGTCCACGACCTGGTCCGACTCACCCACGAAGGTGAGCCTGTCGCCGCCTCTCAAGACCCGGCTTGGCGATACCGCCGGGAACATGTGCCCATCACGCTCGATCTCGACCAGATAGATGCCCTTTAGGTTTCGCAGTCCGGCATCTGCAACCGTGATCCCGTCCAGGGGTCCCCCGTCGACGACCTTCATCTGGGCTGCGAACTCATCCAGATCCTCGGTGAACTCCTCGAGGGCGTCCTTGCGTTCGGGGAGGATCTTCGTAACCACGAAGACGAGTACCACCATGCCCGCGATTGCCGGGATCAAGCTGACCTTGGTGATCTCGAAGAGGCCGATGGGATCCTGGCCGCTTTCCTGGAGCAGGCCCGATGCGGTCAGGTTGGTCGAGGTGCCTATGACGGTCAGGATTCCGCCGAGTATCGCCGCATACGAGACCGGCAGGAGGATCTTCGAGGGCGAGATTCCCCGCCTGTTGCACCAGGTCGTCACCTGGCCGATCAGCATCGCGACCAGGGGTGTGTTGTTGATGAATGCCGAGATGCCGGCCGTGGGCAGCAGCAGTCTCGCCGTTGAAGTGGTCGTCAGCTTGTCTCCCCGACCCAGCAGCCGGTTGACCAACGGCCCCATCATCCCGGTCTTGTCGCCGGCGAAGGCGAGCACGTAGAGCGCCGCCACCGTCCAGGGTGCGGCGTTGGCGAAGCCGGAGAGCGCCGCGGCCTCATCGATCACACCGATCACCAGCAGGAAGAGGGTCGCGCTGAGGACGGCCGCAGCGGGCGGGACCCTTTCGGAGGCCAGTGCTCCGAACATCACCACGACGGTGGCTGCAGTTATCCAGGCTTCGAGGCTCATGGCAGGGGTCTCTCGAGTGGTTCGGGGAGGGTCAGGTCGGTCTGGTGGCCGGTCCGAGCGGGGCCGCTTCGGGCCAGCGATCGGGAGCAACCTTGTGGATGGTCGCGGGACCATACATGAAATCGAGCCTTTTGATTACAAAGTTGCCCGATTTAGTCAAGAAACTGCAAGGCGGGATTCAGACCGGGGTTCCCGCCAGGGAGTCCGCGACAAGAAAAAACGCCCGCGGGGCAGAACCCGCGGGCGTCAGTCCGGGCCCCGAAGGGGCCGTCGGTTTCAGAACTCGATCAGGTGGGCGGCATCATGTCGATGTAGCCAGTGCCTCTCGCCTTCAGCTTCGAGACGAACGAGAACTGCTTGGTCCTGCTGCTCTTGGCTGCCGCGAGGTCGTCGTCGTAGATCACCTTCCAGGAGGACTTGACCTTGCGAACCAGCGCCTTGTAGTAGGCCCTGGTGTCGATGATCTTGTTGTCGTAGCGCAGGGTGATCGCCCTCACCTGATTCTGGTAGTAGCTGGAGGCCTGATCCAGCTCGGTGGCGCGGATCTTCCTGTTCTGGGCGAGTTCCTTCTTGACCGTGTCGATCTTCGTGAGGATCAGCTGCCTCTGGATCGGGTCGGTGGTGCGGGCCAGGTTGCGCCGGAGCTTCTTGAGGTTCTTCTTCTCGGATGTGATCCGGAAGCTGAAGCGATCGTTGATCGTGTTGACCGCTCGAGAATATGTGGCCCGGGCGATCGCGAGACGCGAGGCCAGCGATGCCTTGAGGTCGGCCACCGAACGGGCCTGGGCCTGACGGACCTTCTTGATCGCTGCCCTTTCCTTGGCGGCATCCCGCGCCTTCAGGGCCTTCACGCTCTGGGCGTAGAGCTGCTTGACGCGCTCGTTGGTCGCCTGCTGCTTGGTGTTCAGCCTCGACCTGAATGAGGCCTTCTGTGCCGGGCTGGCCGGAGTGCTCTTCTTGGCCTCGAGCGAGTTCACATAAGCCTTGAGGGCTTTCCACTGGGCGGTCTGTGTGATCCCGGGGGACGACTTGGCGACTGATGCCTGAGTCGTGAGCCCGAGGCCCGCGATCGCGAGGAGGGAAAGGGAGGCGAGGAAAAGCGTTCTAGTTCTCATGTCTTCAATCTACACGCGAGAGGCCGCGAAGTTTCGGCGATCGTTCACCGGTCGGAAACATCCACCGGGTAGTCCGGCGGAGGATCCTCCAGGGGTATCGGGCCGATCGACCCCGAATCCGGACTACCGGCTCGACATCTCTTCCTCGGCCCGGATCACGTGCATCACGGCGTTGATCAGGGCGAGGTGCGTGAAGGCCTGGGGGAAGTTGCCGAGATGGCGGCCCGACTTGGGATCCAGCTCCTCGGCATATAGCTGGAGCGGACTCGCAAAACCGAGCAGACGCTCACAGAGCTGTCTGCCGCGTTCGAACTCCCCGATCTCGATAAGGGCGCTGACGAGCCAGAAGGAGCAGATCGTGAAGGTGCCTTCCCGGCCTTCGAGTCCGTCATCGGTCTCGTCGGTGAGATAGCGGAGAACGAGCCCGTCCTCGGTCAACTCGTCGGCGATCGCGATGACGGTCTTCTTGATCCTCGGGTCGTCTGGCGGGAGGAATCTGAGCAGGGGCAGCAGCAGGCATGAGGCATCGAGCGCGTCGGTCTCATAGTGCTGGGTGAAGACACCGCGCTCGTCCACCGCGTTGGCACAGATGTCGGCATGGATCTCATCGGCCTCCGCCTGCCATTCGTCTGCCAGATCGAACTCCTCCCTCAATCTGGCAAGGCGGGCGCCCCGATCGAGGGCGACCCAGCACATGACCTTCGAAGAGGTGAAGTGCTGGGGCTCGCCCCGCACCTCCCAGATTCCGCGGTCGGTCTTCCGCCAGTTCTCGCGCGCCGCATCGACCTGTCGCTTCAGGATCGGCCAGATCTCTTCGGGCATCGAGTCTCTCGACTTGGTGTGGAGGTAGAACGAATCGAGCACGGCACCCCATACGTCGTGCTGATTCTGGTTGTAGGCGTCGTTTCCGATCCTGACCGGCGACGCGCCCTCGTAGCCTTCGAGATGACCGAGGATCTCCTCGCGGAGGTCCTTCTCACCGGCGATCCCGTAGAGGACCTGGAGGTCATCGGTATCCCGGGTGACGTCGGCCAGGAAGTAGAAGAAGTCGTTCGCCTCCCAGTCGAACCCGAGCGTGTAGAGGCCCCAGAGCGTGAATGTGGAGTCTCTGACCCACGAGTAACGGTAGTCCCAGTTCCGCTCGCCCTTCGGGGTTTCGGGCAGCGAGGTGGTGGCGGCCGCGAGCAGGGCCCCGGTCGGCGAGTAGGTCAGGCCCTTGAGGGTGAGGGCCGACCTCTCGAGGAAGCTCCTCCAGGGATGGTCCGGGAAGGTCCCTCTTGCGAGCCAGTTCTGCCAGTGGTGGGCGGTCCAGACCAGCCTTCGTCTGGCTTCGTCGTACTCGGTCGGAGGCTCGTGCTCGCTCCACGACAGGGCAACGAACCTCGCGTCTCCCTCTTTCATCAGGGTCCTGGCTGTGGTCCGGGGACCCTCGAAGCCGAGGTTCAGGTCGCTGGTCAGGGTCAGCTGGAGGTTCGTGCCCGGGGCGGTGGCCACCCCCTGGCGGTAGCTGTCTCCGGTGTACTCCCAGGACGCCTGATTCCGGCCGTAGTTGAAGACCGGCTTGCAGTCCATCGTCAGCTGGACCTCGCCATGGACGCATTTGACCAGCCTCAGGAGCACGTGGTCGGCGTCGTAGTCGGTCGGTGCACGGCGATGGGTATGGGAGCGGTCCCTCTCGTGGTGCCAGGGGCCGATCAGCAGGACGTCCTTGACCAAGAGCCAGCCATCCCCGGTTCCCCAGCTGGTCTCGAGAACCATCGTGCCCGGGATGTAGCGACGGCTGGTCGGGACGTTCAGGTCGGCCGGCCCGATCCGGAAGTTGCCGGCGCTCCTGTCGAGGATCGAACCGAAGACGCTCGGTGAGTCGAATCTCGGCAGGCACATCCACTCGATGTTTCCGCTGGGTGCGACCAGGGCCGAGACCTCGCCGTCGGAGAGGAAGCCGTATTCGGCAATGGGAGGGAATGGAGAGACCCCGAAGCTCGGCTCCTGGTTCGGTATCTGGTTTTCCCACCGCACCGGAGAGCCGGGCATGGGGGAGGGGTGCGGGCCGAGGTTGCCGTTGCTCACGTTCGTGGGATGGAGGCCGGTCAGGAGCGGGAGGCCCGCCAGGCGACGAGCTTCCTTCCGAGGGCGGGCGAAGCGGTCGACGCGAGCTGCTCGGCCTCCAGTCCGGCCTCCTCAGGCTCGAGGCCGAGGACCTCGCGGGTCAGGTCGCGGGCAGCGTTACGTCTCGAGGTCAGGACGAGCGCGGCACTCGTGCCCTCGGCGGTGAGCTCGACTCCGTCATCCCTGACGAGGCCCATGCTGCGGAGCTTCCGGACCATCTCGAGAGCCGACGGCTGGGAGACGTCGAGCTCCCGGGCGAGCTTTGCCTGAGTCGGTCGCTCACCGCTCCTGGAGAGGTCGCTTATCGCCATCAGGTACCGGGCGACCCCTTCGCTCATCTCGACGCAGGGGTGATCTTCTGCCGGCGAAGCCGTGCGGTCTTCCTTCTTGCGGTCAGGAGCCATCGAACCGATTCTAGCCGCGACCGCCTCCGGCCGAGGAAAAAAGAGGTCACCGGGCCGATTTGGGACCGGGGCCGGTTAGAGTGGCCTGGTCGGCTACTGGTCTGGCAGCTGGAAAGGCTGACGTTCGTAACGATCCCGGGGCTGCTCCGGGAGTTTGTCGTGCGGCGCGCCGGGGAGGACGGGATCGACGAAGAAGACCGCCGTGTCGGCCACGTGGTCGTCGAAAGCCCTCCGGTCCGGCCTGACCAGAGCCCCGATGAAGCCGAGCCCGAACGGAATCGTCGCCAACCAGAACCCGACCAGCCTCACGAAGGCCGTTCGCGCGCTCAGTCGCCAGTCGCCGTCCTTCTCGATCCTGATGCTCAGGAAGCGCATTGCCGGGGTCTGGCCCGCGAGGTTCCAGAAGCTGAACAGGTAGAGAGAAGAGCCAAGGAACCACAGGCTGGCCGTGATCGTTATCGACTCGAAGCCGAGGCCCTTGAAGTCGAGGCCCAGGGCACTGGTCACGGCCTGGAACAGGGCAATCGTGAAGGCAAGCAGGAAGTTCACGATCAGGGCGTCGATCCCGATCGAGAGTGCCCGCGTGAAGAACCCGGCCCTCTCCGTTCTCTCGGCTCGGGGATCCCGCTTCAGCAGCTTCGCGAGCTTCGCCTCGACCCAGTCGTCGACTCGGGCCGTCACCGCCCTCACTTCCATCCCGATGTCGGTGATCAGGCCGACTCCCTGCGAGGCGATCGCATCCCGGATCTCGGGCGACTCGGCGATCCGCTGAATCAGGAGTTCGGTCTCATCACTCTGGAGGATCCGGGCCCAGACCCGGTCGACCATCTCGCTTTCGACCGTCTCGATAACGGCCTCCTCGACGGCCTGGCTGCGGAGAGCCTCGGCGACTGCCTGAGTGATGATCGGACCGTTGATGATCCTGGCCAGGGCCCGCTCGGTCGCTTCGTTCTCGACGGCACGGACGATCGCTTCCTCGATCGCGGATTCGACCGCCCGGTCGATCCCTGCCGCTTCGGCCAGTCGCTGGGCACTCTTTGCGCCACCGGCGACCAGACGGCCTCCGAATCTTCCTCCGTCAGAACCTGGCTGTCTCTGCGATCCCCGATCCATCTGGCGAAGCCTAGCCTCCGCGGCCGGGCTCGTGGGCCGACCGTCCACCGCCGGGTGACATGAATCCGGGAGCCGCCGCCAGAGCCGCGGTTTCCGTTTCGGGATCGAGGTCCGAGTCGATGAGGTCCGAGTTTCGCCGGAGGCGCTGGAGGAGAGCCGATTCGAAGCCCTCGACCGAGATGCCGGGAACACGGTCGGCCACCGCTCCGGCGGTCTCGGGCCTCCAGCCGAGGCCGAGTTCGCGATAGACCGGCACGAGTGTCCGGCGGAGTTCATCCGCGCCGCCGATTGCCAGAACGACCCCGACATGGGCCGCACCCGGAATCATCCTCTGTCCCAGTCCGGCGACCTTGACTTCACCACCGAGATTCACCGAATAGCGACCGGGGCAGTACTCCCCCTCGATCTCGCCGACGAACGAATCGGCCCCGAGGTCATCCAGGGATCCGGCCAAGAGACTCGCGACCCACTCGAACCGATCGGTCGTGGTCCTGGCAGGCTCCCTTGCCGGAATCGTGAAGCCGAGCACCACGGTCTGATCGGTATAGGCGGTGGCCCGCCCACCCGATATGCGCTCGATACCGGGATGACCGAGCTCGGCGGCCGTCCGTGCCGCTGCCGTGTAGCCAGGGCTGACCGCATCCCGTCGGCCGAATGCCACGGCCGGCCCGGGTCTCGAAATCCGGAGGGTGAAACCCTGTCGTCCGGTCGCGACCCTGTCCAGGAGGATCCGTGCCAGAGCCGGGCCCGCCGCCGGTTCATCCGGGAACGAGGCCCTGATCACTTCGATCCGGTCCGGGTCGATCATCGCCCCCGGTCCGTCCGGCTCTGGTATGAGTATTTGCTAACAGATGAGTTCAGATCCCTCGCCTCCAGACAGGAAGCCAACAATATTCGGGCGCCCAGCAGCAGCCGCGTTTCTCGCGGTGCTGGCCTTCGTGATCCTCGGCGCCAACTACCTGACCGGAGGGTTCGGGGCCGACGGGCCGGCCTCCACGGCAGATCCGGCCACTGCCAGCGAGGAGTCGAAGATGCCCGACGTGGTTGCGGTCAGGATCGAGACCGGAGGGTCGAGTCGCCCCCGCGAGGTCGATGCCGATCCCGACCTCGATGCGGCGGTCGAGAACCTGGAGTCGACGACAAGGACGTTCGCTGCCGAGCAGAAGAAGCAGCGAATGCTCGACCGTTTCAGGCCCTTGCCCGGGGGGGTCGAGATGGCACAGCTGGAGCAGATCGCCTCGTGCGAGTCGGGCGGTGATCCCGAGGTCATTTCGTCGAACGGCCTCTACCACG
Organism: uncultured Solirubrobacterales bacterium; assembly: GCA_903939845.1. Taxonomy (GTDB): domain Bacteria; phylum Actinomycetota; class Thermoleophilia; order Solirubrobacterales; family 70-9; genus 67-14. Next base: position 621 of record CAJAIJ010000052.1, on the reverse strand, counting down.
GCAAGTACCAGTTCCATCCCGATACCTGGGAGTCCGTCGGCGGGAAGGGCCTTCCGTCGGATGCGCCCGAGGTCGAGCAGGACTATCGAGCGGCGCTCCTGCTGGACAGGTCCGGACCGGGCCAGTGGCCGGTCTGTGGTGCCTGAAAACCGGTCGTTTCACGTCGGCCGGCGAAAAAACTGGAAAGATTGCCCCGTCTTGGTCCATGCAGCGATAGAGATTTCCCCGTCCGCGGTGCGGACGAGGGTTTCGGAGTTCCGAGCCGAAGGCATCGATGGTCTGGTCGACCGGTTCGTTCCCGTGAAGGCCAGCCAGGCCAACCTCGATCGCATCGTGGCCATCGTCGCCGACGGGGCCGATGCTGCCCGATCGGCCGGAGCTGGACCCATCGGACTCGTCTTCACCCCGGATCTGCGCGGCACCAGGATCGCGAGGTTGGTCGAACGCAGGGTCGCTCCCGTCGTCTCCGGCATCAGGAGTCTGGAGCCGGGCGCCCAGATCGCCTGCAGGTTCATGGCCGCGACGGCGAAGCTCGGGCCCGAAGGGGTCGGAGAGAGCATCGGAGTGGCCGGCCTGGGTCACTCCTCTCTCGGTATTGCGACGGGCAGGGCGGGCGAGGCT
>CAJAIJ010000051.1 GCA_903939845.1 uncultured Solirubrobacterales bacterium | reverse complement strand
GAAACGGTAAACACGACCGTCGCATCTTCGACCTGCCTTGCCTGTCCGATCGCAGCGTTGGCGTTCTGGTTGATGTTGACCGGCCTCTGGCCAGGGATGGCGACGCGATCGGGAGAGATCCGTACCTCGTCTTCATCGACGGCGACGCTGATCGGGATCGGAATCGGTGGACGAGGCAGCCGGCCCTCATCGTCTGCGGAGCAGCCGGCAAGGCTCAGGGCCGCAGCTGCGGCAAGCAGAAGGGAGGCCCTCCTCACCGTGGGGTTCGCCTCGAACACGGGACGGAATCTATCCGACCGGCTGGCATCAACCGGTCCAGACGGACTTTCGTCGGCCGACCATCTCGTCGAGCTCGTTCTGGATCCGGGCCCGAATCCCTTCGGCGATCGCCTGCACCTCGGCCGGATCGCGGTCGGTCCCCTCGGGCAGACCGGACATCTCGACCGGCTCGAGAAATTTGATCCGGAACTTGGCAGGCATGAACATGAATGGAGCTGCCAGTCCGAAGTGGGGGAAGGAGGGGGTCAGCGGGAAATAGATGAGTCCCGTCAGCTTCTGGAACAGCCGTAGGTGGGCGAAGATCGGCATCGCCTCTTCGGCGCCGACTACGGCGACCGGAACGATCGGCACCTCGGCGCGGATTGCTGTCTTGACGAATCCACCCCGACCAAACCTCCTCAACCGGTAGCGCTGCCAGTACAGCTTGCGGCTGCCCTTCTGACCTTCCGGGAAGACGATCGCGAGCTTGCCCTCGTCTCGGAGTAGTCGCTGGGCGTTTGCGCGGTGAGCCGGCACCAGGCCGATCTTTGCGGCAAGCATCGATATCCCCGGGTAGCCCTTGAACCAGTGTTCGCCGAGCATGTAGAGGGGGCGTGGCTCCGGGTGCTCGTTCCGGATTGCCTGCATCACCATCGGGCCGTCCGGTGGCAGGGCGCCGGAATGGTTGGACACCAGAAGTGCCCCGCCCTCGGAAGGCACGTTCTCGATCCCCTCGACCTCGACCCGGAACCAGTAGCGGTAGTAGAAGTTCAGCAGCGGTTCCATCCGGGCGATCACGTCTTCCGAACGGCCCCAGTCATCGATCGAGCGACCCTCCTCGTCGGCCGGAAGGAGAGCCCTCAATTCGTCGATTGCCATCTCGGCCTGTTCCGGGGTATCGATCGTCGGAACAGTGTTCTCACGCTCGGCCTCGACCGGTCTATGGGGAGTAACTCCCTGCCCCCCGAAAAGGAGACTGTCGCTACCCAGTGGACGGCCCCCGAGGCCCTGACGGCGGGTGCTCATACGAGTTCCGCCAGGGCGGCAGGGAACGGGAGTTCGGTCACCTGGGCCTCGACCACTCCGTCCCCGGTGACTACCTCGACGGTCTGGCCGACTTCGGCCTCGCGACGCAGTATCGAGAGTCCGATCCATCCTTCCACGGGTGAAAGTGCGACCGAGTCGATGGTTCCCAGTTCACGCTCGGCGTTCCTGACCAGATCGCCGGCCCCAACGCGACCGACCAGCTTCAGTCCCCTCAGGATCCGGTTTGGCCGGCCCTTGTAATGGAGTCTGGCCACGGGCTCCTGGCCGATGTAGCAACCCTTGGTGAAGGACACGGCCCGTTCGACCAGCCCGGCCTCCGCCGGCATCGGCCCACCCGAGAGCTCCCGTTCGAACCGCGGTCGGCCGGACTCGACCCGAAGGATCTCGACTGCATCCTCCGACACCTCCTCCGAGCCTGCCCCGAGGAGTTCCCCGACGATCCGGTCGGCCGCTTCGGCCGGGGCGATGACGTCGACCCCGGTGGGTGTCGCCACCATCAGGCAGTCGATGCCATCGATCCGCGAAGGCACGGAATCGTGTTCGTCACCTGGAGCAACGCCGGTCACCGTGAACGTTGCCGGGCCGATCAGCGAGACGAGGGTCTCGTCACCGGGAGAGATCCGGACGTCCCTGCCGATGCTGTAGGTCACGAGGTGTTTTTCGAGACTGGCGGTAGCCCCGGGCTCGCAGATGATCCGGAAAGATTGCTCGCCGGTCCTGAGGATTCGCATGTCGGCCTGAATGTGTCCCTTGCGATCCAGCAGGCAGCAGTAACGACCCTCTCCGGCCTCGAGGGTCTCGATGTCGTTCGTGACCTGGCTGTGCAGATACTCGGCTGCATCAGGTCCCTCGACCGTAAGGAAGGATGCGTTTTGCCTGAGCAGGCCGCACTCCTCCCTGAGCTGGCGATACTCGGCATCTATGTCCGGACCGGGCGCGTTCATGGACCACTTCCATTCTAAGCCCGCCCCGGGAGCGCTACCCTTCGAGCGATGGCTCTCGCCCAGGACTTCCGTGAAGTACTCGACTCCGTTCCAGGGGATTGGACCGACATCGTCTTCGACCTGAGGATCGATGACGAGAGCCGGTACATCGATGCCGCCGTCGAACTCAGCATGGTGAACGCCCAGCCGTACTCGAAGTCCGATTGGCACTGGCGCATCCCGGTCGCGCACAGCTTCGGTCATGCCGCCGCCGCCGAGACCGTCGAGGGAGTGCTCGAGAAGCTCGACTCGGAGGGCTACACAGGTGAGATCAGGCTGGCCGAGGTCCGCGAGGGTCGGGTCGAGGTTGTCCAGATGTGGGGGCGGCCCGAGAGCGTTCGCGAGGAGTTCCGGACCCGGCGCTCCCAGTAGGACGCGGCACGTGGCTCTGGTCGTTGCCTATGTCCCCGACCTGATGTTGGCCAGTCGGGTTTCAGAGCCTCTGCGCTCGGCAGGACATGAGGTCGTGATCGCCGATTTCCCCGACCGGGCCGACGAAGCCGATGTCCTGGTCTGTGATCTGGACCAGGTCGATCCGGTCGAAGCTGCCGAGCTGGGGAGGCCGACCCTCGGCTTCTACTCGCATCTGGACGTCGAGACGGGACGGGCCGGGCGGGAGGCCGGACTCGCGCTCGTAGTTCCCAGATCGCGTATGGCTCGGGACATCATCGGACTCGTGGCCGATCTCACTGAAGGCTGATTCCGGCTCCGAAAAACACCGTCCCGGCGACGCTGTGCCGCACGCCGGGGCCGAGTCGGGCTAGACTACGGCCGTCCGTCGGGAGGCGGCGGGCGGAACCGACAATCCAACGGAGGTCAGATTTCCATGCAAGATCGCGGTCTCGCCGCATACATCGCCGAACTGCTCGGGACGTTCTTCCTCGTCTTCTTCATCACCGCAATCGGGGTTCTCTACGTCTCGGTCGGAGACTCGGCCCAGTTCGGTTCGGACTTCGCAGTTGTCGGCCTGACGATCGCTTTCGTCCTCACCGCGCTGATCATCTCGATCGGGGTGGCTTCCGGAGGGCACTTCAATCCGGCGATTACCTTCGGGGCGGCATTGATGAAGAAGATTTCGCCGATCGATGCCCTCATCTACGTCCTCGCCCAGCTCTCGGGCGGCGTGCTCGCAGCACTTCTGACCAAGAGCCTGCTCGAGGATGAGGGAAGGGCCTCCAACTACGCCACCCCGGCGATCAGCCCGCTTCTGGGAGGTGCCTTCCAGGGTTTCATCGTCGAGATGATCGGAACCTTCCTCCTCGTGACCGTGGTGCTGGTCGTGGCGCTCGGGATCAAGGCGAAGAAGGAATGGGCACCGCTGGCGATCGGCCTCACGCTCGGTGCCATCCAGATGATCTTCTGGCCGCTGACGGGCGCAGCCGTCAACCCGGCCCGTTGGTTCGGTCCGGCTCTGGTCTCGGGCGAGTTCGCGAGCGCCTGGGTCTACGTGCTTGCACCATTGGTCGGTGCGGCACTCGCCTTCGCGGTCTACCGGTTCGTGATCGCCAACAGCGACGCTTCCGAGGAGACCGCAGTCGCTCCGGGGACGCAGTCGTAGCTTCGTTCCGAAGGAAAGTCTGAAAAAGGGGCCCACTCGGGCCCCTTTTTCTTGGGTCGGACGAGACAGGGGTTCGATTCAGCGTTCGGTGCTCCGGTAGTTTTCAACCCGATGCGCAGGGTCACCTTCTCCAGGAACTACACGATCTCGCTGTCCCGGTCTTGCCAGTGCTACTGCAAGTACTGCGCCTTTGCGACCCATCAGGCCCACATTCATCCGCCGGACGAAGTCGAACGGATGCTCGACGAGGCGGTGCGACGGAGGGCGAAGGAGCTTCTGTTCCTTACTGGAGAGAGGCCAGAGGTAAACCCGATCGTCCAGGCCCAGCTCGAGTCGTGGGGACATCGCGACTTCACCGACTATGTGGTTTGGGCCTGTGAACGAGCCCTCGAGCGGGGAATCCTCCCGCACACCAACGTCGGCGTCGTCTCTGCAGGGGACATTGCGAGGTTGAGACAGGTCACCGCTTCCCAGGGCCTGATGCTCGAGTCGGTTTCCGAACGTCTCATGGAGACCGTTCATGCCGGCTCGCCGACCAAGCATCCGGCGGTCCGGATCGAGATGATCGAGGAGGCGGGCCGTCAGAAGGTTCCGTTCACCTCCGGGATCCTGGTCGGGATCGGCGAAACCCGGGCCGAGCGGCGGGCCTCGCTGGAGGCCCTTGCCCGCATTCAGGAACGCTATGGCCACATCCAGGAAGTCATCATTCAGAACTTCGTTCCCCATCCGCGCTACTACGGTCAGGAGCCGGCCGAGATAGCTGCCGCCGCCTCGGACCGGCGGTGGGAGAGGGCCTCGGCCGTGACCGGAATTGCGCTCGACGAGGATCCATCCGAGGATCAGCAGGAGTCCCTGCCGCTGCCGTCATGGGCCTGTCCGATCGAAAGATCCGATCTGGTTGCGCTGGTCGCACAGACCGCCGAGCTGATGCCGGGCGTGGGCATACAGGTGCCGCCGAACCTGTCGGAGTGGTGGCCGGAGCTGATCGAGGCAGGAGCCACCGATCTCGGTGGCCTCTCGGCGAACGGGGACCACATCTCTCCCGAGCATCCGTTCCCGAGCCCGGTCGAGGCTCGCAGGGAGTTGCTCGAAAGAGACATCGCCCTCTCGGAGCGACTATGCGTCTATCCCCAGTTCATCGATCGCGAGTGGCTCGACCCGGCGGTCCTCGATGTGATCGTCGGTCGGTTCTGGTCCTTCATCCCGCGCCTCGGCTCGGGAAAGGTGACGAGAGAGGACCTCGACCCCGGCATCGCGATCGAGGCGATCGCAAAGGGTCGGGAGGGCGAGCGCCTGACCGAGGACGAGCTGACGGCTCTGTTCGCCGAGACCCGGCCAGACGTGATCGAGGAGATGCGGCTGGCGGCCGACGCACTGCGGTTCGAACTGGCCGGAGACACGGCTACCTTCGTGGTCAACCGGAACGTCAACTTCACGAACATCTGCAACGTCGGATGTGCATTCTGCGGCTTCGGTCAGAGCAAGAGGTCGCCGGCTGCCTACGAAGTCTCCGAGGAAGACTTTGCCGCCCGGGTCAGGGAGGCCGTCGAGTTCGGGGCGACCGAGATCTGCATGCAGGGGGGGATCCATCCCGAGATCGGCATCGAGGACTACGGAAAGTGGCTGAGGCTGGCCAAGGAGACCGCACCCGGGATACACCTCCACGCCTACTCACCGATGGAGATAGACCACATGGCGACGGTCTCGGGCTTGCCGCTCGACGAGGTCTTCGCATACCTGATCGAGTGTGGTCTCGGATCTACACCGGGAACGGCGGCCGAAGTCCTCGATGACGGCGTTCGCCAACGGATCTCCCCGAACAAGCTTCCCGTCGCCCGCTGGATCGAAGTCATCGAGGCCAGCCATGCGGCGGGGCTCCGCTCGACCTCGACGGTCATGTTCGGACACATCGAGGAACCCAGGGAGCTCGCCAGACACATCGATGTCGTTCGGTCGCTTCAGGCCAGGACCGGCGGCATCACGGAATTCGTTCCCCTCAGCTTCATTCCCTACGACACGCTGCTCGGCCGGACCCACGGAATCGAGGAGATCTCGATAGAGGAGAACCTGAAACACACCGCGGCCTTCAGACTTGGCCTGGGGCGGTCCATCCACAACCTTCAGGCGAGCTGGGTGAAGATGGGGCTCGACGGAGCTACAGAGGCGCTCAGGTGGGGCGTGAACGACCTCGGGGGGACATTGATGGAGGAGAACATCTCGCGGATGGCCGGATCGCGGCACGGGGTCCGGCTCGAGGTGGATGAGCTCGTCGACGCGGCTCATCGGGCCGGACGCCACGCGGCCCAGCGAGACACCTCCTACAGGATCCTCGACTTCCATCCACATCCGAACGGCTACCGGGAGGATCCGGTGGCCAGTCATCTCGCGGCCGTCTAGCGGAAGAGGTCTTCCCCCGGAGGGCGTAGCTGGCCTCCACACCCCGGTCCGTCGTCGGGCCGGACGAACCTGCTCAATCCCCGGACCCGGACAGCCGGGGTCCGGCTCGTCTTGTCCCGGACCAGGTCGGCAGCCGAGGCGATCTGGTCCGCGATTCCTATCGTGGTCGCCGTGAGCTCCCTGCCGACGGTGTCCTTCCGGCCGCGCCAGTCGTCGAGGGGATCGAGTCCTGCGCAGCCGATCGCGACCTCGACCTGACCCAGGCGCCAGGCCCTTCCGAAGCTGTCGGAGATGACGACGGCCGGTCGGCTCCCTTTCAGGGCCGCGATCTTTGCCCTGATCTCGCGAGCAGACCGGTCGGGGTCGGCCGGCAGCAGGACCACCGAACCATCGGCCGGGGCGTTCGAGGCATCGACTCCTGCATTCGCGCAGATGAAGCCGTGGTGGGTCTCGGTGATCAGGATCCCCCGCTCTGCGTCGGTCCTGATGACGGCCCTGCTCTCAGAGAGCACGACTTCGACCAGCTTCGGGTCCTTGTCGAGTCGGGTCCCGAGTTCGATCGCCTCGGAACCCGGTTCGACCCCGTCGAGGTCGACTATCCGCCCCTCTGCCTTGGACACGACCTTCTGCGAGATTGCGAGAACGTCTCCGTCGCTCAGGTCGATCGCGTCGGCAAGCGCTGCCCCGAGGTCGAATCCGGGCGTGACCTCGGGCAGACCCCGGAGCGCTTCGACCGAGATTCCGGCCAGCTCAGACACCGAGCACCCGCGCCGTTCTGGGTCCTCCAGAGGCACCGGCCTCCAGTTTCAGGGTCAGCGCCACGAGGTCGGCCGGCTCATCGATGTCGAGGGCAAGGGAGGGGAGGTCTTCGAAGGAGGCGAGCACCCCTTTCTCCCTCGCGATCCTGCGATGCCTCTGTGCGCTCCCCTCGCCAAAGGCGGGCTGGATCGCCTTCGGGGGGGAGATCAGGAGGGCGTTGGTTCCGGTCCCGTGCCGGTCCCGGACGATCGCCACGCCCTCGTCGGGAGCCGAGGTGAGCAGGTGGTCGATCTCACGGGGGTTGAGGAGCGGACAGTCGCCGGCCAGGAGGAGGACCCGTTCGGCCCCGGACTCGATCGCAGCTTCCGTGCCGATCGCGGCAGCTTCGGAGTGACCGACCGACCCCGAGTCATCCACTACCTGGCAGCCGTGGGAACGTGCGATCGAGGCTGCAGCTTCATCGGAGGTGACCACGATGCGGCCGAAGATCATCCGGGAGCCATCAAGAGAAGCGAGAACGTCCTCCAGCATGGCCTGGGCGAGTCTCGCCCTGGTCTCGGCATCGACCGGACCCGCGAGACGCTCCTTTGCCTCGTCGAACCTCTTGACGGGAATCACCGCGATCGTGTTCATCGCCTGCTCGATCAAGGTATTCGCCCGGTCACCCCTCCGAGAGCGTGTCGGCCACCTTGATCACGGCCCTTGCGACTGCCTCACGACCGTCGGCCGATTGCATCAAGGTCGGCGTCGCGAAGCACCGAACCTCCTCCTTCGGAGGGTCGGGGTCACCCCGGTCACAGACGATCGCGTCGAGCAGACCGGCGTAGAGCGAGATCACGCCTCGAGTGTCGGTACTCCTTCCGACGGCTCGCATCAGGTTGTCGGTAGGGCCCTTGACCGTGCGACCCCCCACATAGGGGCTCACCGCGATGACCGGGGCCCCGGAGTTGGCGATCGCCTCCCGTATCCCCTCTATTGCGAGGATCGGACCGATGCTTATGACCGGGTTCGAAGGTCCGATCACGATCAGATCGGCCAGGTCGATGGCCTCGATTACTTCTGGCGTCGGCGACGCCTCGGCCAGGCCCTGCATCTCGACGGCCTCCACTTCGGGAAGCCCGCCCTCGATTATCAGGAACTCCTGGAGCCCCTTCCAATCGCCTCCGGTCATCACCCTGGTCCTGACCGGATCGTCCGACATCGGAAGGACCCGGGCCACGGCCCCGACTCCCCGGGCGATCTGCTCCTGGGCGACGGTCTGGCGCCCGCCTTCGGCCATGAACTCCTTCCGGTAGAGGCAGGCAGCGAGGTCGAGGTCGGACAGCGACATCCAGTCAGGTGCGCCGAATCTGGCCATTCGCTCGAAGACACGGAAGGAGTCGTCCCTGATCCCCCAGCCGCGCATCTCGTCGATCTCCCCGGAGAGCCACCAGGTGATGAGATCGGGGTCGGGGGAGATGTGGACGCCCATGATCTCGATGTCGTCGCCGGTGTTGGCGATGACCGACAACTCTTCGCCGATCACGGCCTGAAATCCGGCAGCGAGCTTGGCGCCGCCAGTGCCCCCCGCAAGGAGGACGGTCTTCACGAGAATGGATCGCCTTCGGGCAGACCGGTGAACTGGATGCCGGAGTGCGTCTTGTAGCGGATGTTTATCGAGATCAGGAGCGGAGTCAGCTGTTCGACGATCCTCGACATCTCGAGCCGGCCGGCATTGACCGGCCTGAGGCCATCGATCCGGGAAATCAGTTCGGCCACCCTCGCCTTGTCCTTCTTCCGGTCTCCGCAGACCGGGACGTCCTCGTCTGCGACCCAATCGGGGTCGGAGAGTCCGGCGGCGCTGATCGTGTGGAGGGCCGAGATGACGGTCACTCCCTCTGGAGCCATCTCCTGTGCCTGCTCTGCCGCCGACCCCTGCCACACGCCGACCACGCGGGTCGGGCTTCCGCCGACCGCAGTGGCGAGCGGAACTGTGCAGTCGACGAGGATCTGGCCCTCGGTCAGAGACTCCTTGAGCGAGACCAGCGTGGCCGAATGACTCGCGAACGGCACGCAAAGGAAGACCACATCGCCCTGGCGGGCCGCTTCCTCGTTGGCCATACCGACGACATCTCCTCCGGTCTCTGCGGCGATCGCTGCGGCCGATTCGGCCGCACGTGCGGCGTCACGGGAGCCGATCACGACCTTGGCACCGGTGGAGGCCCATCGCCGGGCGAGGCCGGACCCGAGGGCACCGGTGCCACCGATTATCGGAATGGTTGGGGAACTCTCTGATTCGCTCATCGTCGGTCAGTCTAGGGTGCTGCCGGGAAGGAGGAAATCCCGAAGCGGGACCGGAAGGACCCGCGGGATCAGGTGAAGTCGTATCCTGCCCGCGTGGCCTCCCCGGAAGAGATGATCGGAGAAGAGCGGATTCAGCCGTTCACGGTCGACGGCCTCTTGATGACGGACGTCGGCGGGGCCCTCGAGATCCCGGTGCTCTCGACACCCGGGATGATCGGGATGATGGAGCACAACGCGACGGTCCTGGTGGCCCCCGGCCTCCCGCAGGGTGCCGCCACGGTCGGGTTCGAAGTCTCGATCAAGCATGTCGCAGGAGCATTCCAGGGCGCCGAGTGCGAGGCCTGGGCCCGGCTCGACGAAGTGATCGACGGGCGCAAGTTCCGGTTCGCGGTCGAAGTCCGAGAGGGCGATCGGGTCCTCGGGGTCGGAATCCACGAGCGCCGCATGATCCAGGTCGGACCCGCCGGCGACTGAAGATGCCCGACCTGCCCGAAACCGTCCGGATCAGGGAGGTCGGGCCGAGAGACGGCTTTCAGAACGAGTCGGCAGTGATTCCGACCGCCGAGAAGATCCGGCTGATCGATCTCCTCGCCGGAACGGGCCTGAAACGGATAGAGGTGACCTCTTTCGTTCGACCCGATGTCATTCCCCAGCTGGCCGACGCCTCGGAGGTCCTGGCCGGGATCGGGCGGCCAGAGGGAGTCTCCTTCTCGGTCCTGATTCCGAACATGCGTGGTCTCGAGCGGGCGCTGACCCAGAAGGATCGATTCGATGAGGCGAACTTCTTCCTCTCGGCCTCCGAGACCCACAATTCCAGGAACGTGAACAGGTCGATCGAGGAGTCGCTCGCCGACCTCGAGGGAGTCGTGGCCCCCGCGGTCGGGGAGGGTCTCAGGTGCGAGGGAGTGATTTCGACCTCGTTCGGATGCCCCTACGAGGGCGAGGTCCCGGTCGACAGGGTGCTCGCGATCGCCGAGCGTCTGGCTGATGCCGGATGCGTCGAGATCGGTTTCGGCGATACCACCGGAATGGCGAATCCTGCCCAGGTGAGGCGCTTCTTCGGCGCAGCCGCAGGCCGACTCGAAGGGGTCGAGCTGACGGCCCATTTTCACAACACCCGGGGTCAGGGCCTGGCCAATGCACTGGCGGCCCTCGAGGAGGGCGTCACCTCGTTCGAGTCGAGCTTCGGCGAGCTCGGGGGCTGTCCGGTCCCGCCGGGTTCGGTCGGTAACGTCGCGACCGAGGATCTGGTCTCGATGTTCTCCGAGATGGGGGTCGAGACCGGTGTCGATCTGAACGCCCTGATCGAGGCATCGGCAACTGCCCAGGAGGTGATCGGCCGTCCGCTCGGGTCCCATGTACTCAAGGCCGGGCCGGTCAGCTGGGAAGGCGAGGCCTGACCCGATGAAGAGCGACGGTTTCAGGAAGGCGGCCGAGAGCAAGGACTTCGAGTCGGGGAAGGAGCTCTTCAGTGAGAGCGTGGTGTTCAGGAGCCCGTTCGTCCACACCCCATACGAAGGTCGCGACGCTCTGATGTTCCTCCTCTCGAACGTCGCCCAGGTCTTCGAGGACTTCCGATACCTGCATCAGGTCGAGACCGGCGATACGGCCGTCTTGATGTTCGAGGCCAGGGTGGGGGAGAGAGAACTGCAGGGTGTCGACATCCTGGAGTACGACGCCGAAGGCCTGATCGAGGCGATGACCGTCATGGTCAGGCCGATGAGTGGCCTTCAGGCTCTCGGCGAGGAGATGGGCCGGCGGCTCGGGGCCGGCGGAGAGTGATGCCCGCGACCGCTACCTGCGCGCCCAGCCGTTAGGCTGCGGTCCCGGTGCCAGAGCCTACGGGCGCCGAGACGATTCGTATCCGGAAAAAGGAGAAGGTTTCGATGGAGATCAGCAAGGTTGGGGTCGCCGGTTGCGGCCTCATGGGTCACGGGATAGCGCAGGTGAGTGCCGAAGCCGGCTACGACGTCGTCGTCTGCGAGGTTTCGCAGGAAGCCCTGGACAAGGGAATCGGAAAGATCGAGAAGCAGCTCGGCAAGGCGGTCGAGAAGGGCAAGATGGAACAGGCCGACGCCGACGCAGTGATCGGGCGGATCCAGGGCACTCTCGAACTCGAGGACTTCGCTGACTGCGATCTGGTGATCGAGGCGATCACCGAGAATCTCGACCAGAAGCTCGACCTGTGGAAGCAGCTGGACGGGATCGTCAAGGACGAAGCCTTCTTCGCCACGAACACCTCGTCGCTCCCGGTCGCCGACCAGGCAGCCGCGACCGGCAGGCCTGAGCGTTTCCTCGGCCTCCACTTCTTCAACCCCGTTCAGCGGATGCCGCTGCTCGAGGTGATCGAGTCCGGCGCAACTGAATCCGGGACCATGGGCGTCGGGCTTGCCTACGGTGAGAAGCTCGGCAAGACCACGGTCGAGACCAAGGACAAGCCCGGGTTCATCGTCAACCGGCTGCTCGTCCCCTACCTGCTCGACGGAATCCGTGGCTACGAGGAGGGGATCGGTTCGGTCGAGGAGATCGACATCGCGATGAAGGCAGGTGCCGGTCATCCGATGGGCCCGCTCACCCTTTGCGATGTGGTCGGCCTGGACACCCTGGCCTCGATCGCCGACGTGATGTACGAGGCCTTCGGCGAGAGCCGGTTCCAGGCCCCGGCGACCCTCCAGAAACTGGTCGGCGAAGGCCATTACGGCATGAAGTCCGGGCGCGGGTTCTACGACTACTCGGGAGACAGGCCCGTCGCCGTAGACCCGGAACTGTGAGTCTCTGAGTTGATGGGAGCACGGTGACTGCCGACTTCGGCAAGGCACGCGAAGCCGCTCTCTCGGGGGGGCCGGCCAGGCATCACGAGAAGACCGAGGCCCAGGGCAAGCTCCCGGTGAGGGAGCGGGTGGCCCTGCTGCTCGACGAGGGAACGTTCGTCGAGGACGGCCTGCTCGCCAACTGGGAGCAGGAAGGCTTCGGGGCCGACGGTGTGGTCACGGGCATCGGGGAGATCGGCGGGAGGCCGGTGGCCCTGATGGCGAATGATCCGACCGTAAAGGCCGGATCGTGGGGGCCGAAGACGGTCGAGAAGATCATCCGGATCCAGGAAAGGGCGATGGCCCTCGAGATCCCGACCGTCTACCTGGTCGACTCGGCCGGGGCACGGATAACCGACCAGGTCGAGATGTTCCCCGGCCGCCGGGGTGCCGGCCGGATCTTCTACAACGAGGTCAGGATGTCCGGAAGGGTTCCGCAGATATGCATCCTGTTCGGCCCGAGTGCCGCAGGTGGCGCCTACATTCCTGCCTTCTGCGATGTCGTGATCATGCGCGACGGCAACGCCTCGATGTACCTCGGGTCGCCCCGGATGGCCGAGATGGTCATCGGTGAGACCGTCTCCCTTGAGGAGATGGGCGGCGCACGGATGCACACCTCGAAGTCGGGCTGCGGACACTTCCTGGCCGAGACCGACCAGGAGGCGATCGAGATAGGTCGACGCTACCTCTCCTACATGCCTTCCAGCTGGCGAGCCGAGCCGCCCACATCTGATCCGGTGCCTCCCGCCTCGGACAGGCCGGCTGACGAGATCATTCCCGAGGACGAAAACCAGCCCTTCGACATCCTCGAGCTGATCGAGACCGTGGTCGATGGTGGTTCTTTCCTCGAGGTCCAGGCTCGCTGGGCGAAGGAGCTCGTGACCGGCTACGCCCGGATCGAAGGGCAGGCAGTCGGAATCGTGGCCAACCAGCCTCGCCAGAAGGGCGGGGTGCTGTTCGTCGACTCTGCCGACAAGGCGGCCCGCTTCATCAGCACCTGCAACGCCTTCAACATCCCGCTGCTCTTCCTGGCTGATGTACCGGGCTTCATGATCGGCACTGCCGTCGAGAAGCAGGGGATCATCCGACACGGCGCCAAGATGATCTCGGCCGTGTCCGAGGCGACCGTGCCGAAGATCTCGGTGATCGTCCGCAAGGCCTATGGGGCGGGTCTCTACGCAATGGCGGGCCCGGCATTCGAGCCCGACGCATGCCTGGCCTTCCCGGGTGCCTCGATCGCCGTGATGGGTCCGCAGGCGGCCGTCAATGCGGTCTTCTTCAACCAGATCCAGGAGATTCCCGAGGGGCCGGAGCGAGAGGCCTTCGTAGAGGAGAAGCGGGCCGAGTATGCCGAGGGTGTCGATCTGCTCAAGCTTGCATCCGAGCTGGTCATCGACGGGGTGATCGAGCCGGCAGACCTCCGGTCCGAGCTGGCCGCCAGATTCGATTCCGCTCGCGACAGGGATCGATACTTCACCGAGCGGAACAACCCGATCACGCCAGGCTGACCGCCCGTCGGGCGGGACGGGTCCGGGTCAGGCCGGATCGCCGAGCTCGGCGGCGTATTCGACGAAGAAGTCCAGACTCCCTGGGTTTGCGAGCGAATCCCTGCTGGCTGCCCGTTCGGGTGCAGTCCCGGTCAGGATTCGCTTCACAGGCACCTCGAGGATCTTGCCGCTCAGGGTTCTCGGAACCTCGTCGATCTCGACCAGGACGTCGGGGACGTGCCTCGGCGAGCACCTGCCCCTGATCTCGGTCGCCACCTTGCTGATCAGGGCGTCGTCGAGTTCCACCCCGTCGTCGAGCACGACGAACAGGGGCATCCAGCCCTCGGTCCCCTCCTTCGGGATGTCGACCACGAGCGCGTCCCTCAGGCCCTCGACCCCAAGCACGGCCCGGTAGATCTCGCTCGTTCCCATCCGGATGCCACCCCGGTTGATGGTCGAGTCGGAGCGTCCGTAGATGATCGCCGTGCCCCGATCGGTCAGCTCGATCCAGTCCCCGTGCCTCCAGATGCCTGGGTAAACGTCGAAGTAGCTGTCCCGATACCTGGCTCCATCCTCGTCGCCCCAGAGGAAGAGGGGCATCGAGGGCATCGGGCCTGTCAGGACCAGCTCCCCGACCTCCCCGACCAGTGGATTGCCGTCTTCGTCCCAGGACTCGACGGGGGCACCGAGCGCCCTGGCCTGGAGCTCCCCCCGGTAGACGGGGAGGGTGGGGACGCCGCCGACGAATGCTGTGCAGAGGTCCGTTCCGCCGCTGGTCGAGAAGAGCCAGACATCGCTGCCGACTTCGCGGTAGACCCAGTCGAAGCCTTCGGGGGGAAGGGGCGAGCCGGTCGAGCCGATCGACCTCAGGCGGGACAGGTCCCGGTTCCGGGCCGGTTCTACGCCTTCCTTCATGCAGGCCGAGAGATACGAAGCCGAGGTTCCGAAGCAGGTGAACCCGACCTCCTCGGCGAGGTCCCAGAGGGCGTCCAGATCGGGGTGACCGGGGTTGCCGTCGTAGAGGACGATCGAGGCTCCGGTAAGCAGGCAGGAGACGAGGAAGTTCCACATCATCCAACCGGTGGTCGTAAACCAGAAGATCCGGTCACCGGGCCTTGCGTCGAGGTGCAGGTGCATGACCTTGAGGTGTTCGAACAGGATCCCGCCCTGGCCCTGCACGATCGCCTTCGGCAGACCGGTCGTTCCCGAGGAGTAGAGGATCCAGAGAGGGTGAGAGAAGGGGACCCGGGTGAACTCCAGCGGGCCTTCGGCCCGGGCTCCGAGGGTCGACTCCCAGTCGAGCGCTCCGGGGACCTCACCGGTTGAATCGATGGCACCCCTGACGAGGACGGTGTGCTCGACCGAAGGCATCGAAGCGGCCAGGTCGGCGACGACCCCTGTGCGGTCGAATGACTTGCCCCCGTAGCGGTAGCCGTCCACGGCTATCAGGATCCGTGGCTCGATCTGGGCGAATCGGTCCCTGACCGCACCGGCCCCGAAGTCGGGTGAGCAGCTGGACCAGACCGCACCGATGGCGGCACAGGCCAGGAAGGAGATCACGGCCTCGGGCACGTTGGGCAGGTAGGCGGCGACCCGGTCCCCGGCGGTGACGCCGAGAGTGCGCAGTCCACTGGCCGCCGCCGCGACCGAGGCCTCGAGCTCGGCCCAGGTGATCTCCCTCGGAGATCCATCCTCCGAGGCCGCGACGATCGCAACGGCCTCTGGGTCCCGGCCCCGAAAGACGTGTTCGGCGTAGTTGAGGGACATGCCCTCGAACCACCGGGTCGACGGCATCGGGGCGCCATCGGTCACCGAGGTGAAATCGCCGTCGGCCATGACCTCGAAGTACTCCTTCAGGGAACTCCAGAAGTCATCGGGGTTGAGGGTCGACCAGGACCAGAGATCCCGGTAGTCGTCGAACTCGAGGCCGCGCCGATCCCGGAGCCATCCTTCGTAGGCGGTCAGGTTGGCAGTCTCGATGTCTTCCTGACCGGGGCTCCAGACGGGCCCGTCCACTGCCTCACTCATCTGCCGGTTCACCCTTGCGGCCCATCCGATAGACGGCCTCGAGCGCGACGTCGACGGCGGTCCGTCCGCCCCCGATCACCGTCGACGCGATCATCCCCCTCCTCCTGGCCACTCCGGCAGAGGTAAGGCGCCTCAGGATCGATCTCTCTGGCACCTTGCCATCCGGTCCGAACACCTCATCGTTCATGGCGAGGACAGCGAGGTCGCCCTCTTTTGCCGTTACGAGGGGGGCCGCCGAGGGTCGATTCGAACCGGATCGCCCGCCCTCCATGAAGTTGATCAGGCCCGGGCTGCCGTCCCGTCCGACCGCGAGTTCGGGAAGAAAAGAGAGAGCGCCTGCTGCGGATCTCCGCTCGGCCCCGAACAGTGCCACCCCCACCGCCGGTGCCTCTGCATCTTCGGAAAGCTCATCGAGCGTGTCCAGGAGCCTCTCGACCTGGGCCAGATCCTCCTCACTGGCCGTTTGGTCGTCGGCCGCCATCGCATCCAGTTCAGCGGCGACCATGCCGAGGAGGATGGCCGACGAAATCAGTTGCAGGACTCCGGGGAACGCACCTTCGATACCGGCGACCCTGAGCATCAGGACGACGAAGAGGGGAACCATGCCACCCCAGAACGCCAACCGTGAAACGGTGAGGCGTCCGGAAAAGCGATCGCCCAGCCAGGTTTCGAACGGTCGCCTGGGCGCGGAGTCGTAGCCGGCAGCAAGGATCACTTCGACCTTGACCCATTCCGGGCCGGGCCTGGGGGAAAGCACGTTCTGGGTCGAGCGTTTCGGGATCAGCCGACCGACCAGAGGGAACCCCAGGGCCCTGCCCGAGTAGAAGGAAAAGGCCACCGCCAGACAGGCGGCCGCACCTACGAGCGGAATGGCCAGGCCGAGCACCCCGCAACCGATCGCGAGAAGGCAGTGGAGCGCCAGGTCGCCCCCCTCGTTGAGTCGAACGGCGATCGGGTCGAGCCTGGCTTCACGGCCACGGTCTCCGAGTTCGTCGACCAATCG
Organism: uncultured Solirubrobacterales bacterium; assembly: GCA_903939845.1. Taxonomy (GTDB): domain Bacteria; phylum Actinomycetota; class Thermoleophilia; order Solirubrobacterales; family 70-9; genus 67-14. Next base: position 17,515 of record CAJAIJ010000051.1, on the reverse strand, counting down.
GCGGGCTGCCCGACGCTCGGCATCGGAGCCTCCGACCCCGGTCGGGGGACCGGAGGATCGCTGTCGGGCTTCGCGTTTGCCTTCTTCGAGCTTCATCTCGTCTTCAATGCGGCGGGTGGGAATCGAACCCACATGCCCTTGCGGGCAATGGATTTTGAATCCATCGCGTATACCAGTTCCGCCACCGCCGCCGGTCGGCTGAGTCTATGCCGAACCCGGGCCCGGGGCCGAGCCGGTCCGGTGCTCGTCAGCCGGCAGCCGCAGCCGGCTCGCCGTCGCCGAGGCCTTCTTCCCCATCCGGCCCACCCGGGGGGATCGGGCGCTCCTCCTCGACGTACCACTGCTGGTTGAACCCGATCGCGGTGGCCACGGCCAGGGCCGCCTGGACCGGAATCAGGATCACCATCAGGATTCCGACCAGCTCGACCGGCAGTGCCGGCTCGGCGAAACCCGATTTGTTGCGGGCAAACCAGGAGGAAACACCCACGGTGAAGAGGATCAGAAGCAGGACCGACATCGCCGTGCTCAGGGTCAGCGCACCGCGGCTCCACTTCCAGATCATTCTTGCGAGCAGGAGGTAAAGGGCGGCAAGAAGCAGCCCGATCACGCCCCAGGTGGTGCCACCGGTCAGAACGGACCACCCACCCAGAAGCACGATGACCATGAGGGCGGCAGAGAGGATCAGGAGCAGGACGATCACGAGTCGGGTCGTCTTCGAAGCCTGCTTTTCCCTGTTCGGGTGCCAGATCTCGTAACCCGGTGTGAGCTCGTTGATCCCCATGGGACGATCATAGAGTCAGGGGCGGACCGGCGCCGGGGGCACCTTTCGGGGCATCGTCATGACCGGTCGGGTCTCATTGGTGGATCATTGGTTGCCTGCGGACGTGGCGGAACTGGTAGACGCGCCAGGTTTAGGTCCTGGTACCCGAAAGGGTGTGGAGGTTCGAGTCCTCTCGTCCGCACCTATGCACCTGCCCGCCCCCCGGGCACATCAGAGCACTCTGTTACCTTCGGAAAGAAGCATCTCGGACCGCAACCGGGCAGGTCGGGCGGAGTTTCGAGAGCAGGATGTCCGTTCGCATCACACGGCCCCGGGCGTTCACGATTCGAATCTCACGGCGCTGCCAGGGCCACCGAGGCTCCCGAGAGATCCCCGTTAGACATTGATGGCAGACCATCGGAAAAACCTCCAGCTGCTTCGAGCCGGTCCGATCCGGTCGTTTGCCGTGCTGACGGTCGTAGTTCTCTGCCTCCTGGCGGTTCCCGAGGTCAGGGCGGCCCAGCGACCCAGCTTCGTGGTCGTTCAGACCGACGACATGGTCCTCCGGATGATGACCGGCAAGTATTCGAACAAGAGGGGCCGGAAGGTTCCGATCATGCCGAGGCTCACGTCACTCTTCGGAAACCAGGGCAGGGATTTCCGCAACGCCTACGCTCCGACTCCGATGTGTGCTCCATCCCGGGCGTCACTGCTCTCCGGCCAGCTGCCTCATAACACAGGGGTCGTCGCGAACGACGGGCCGTTCGGCGGGTGGCAGGGCTGGCTCGGGTCGAGCCGGATGGAGCCCAACCTGGCCACCGTCCTCGACGATGCCGGCTACCACACGGCGCACTTCGGAAAGTGGATCAACAACTACGGCGAGGACCCGATAGTCGCTCCCCCCGTGGTCCCTCCGGGCTGGGATGTCTGGGCCTCTGACGCCAACAACCAGTCGACCCGGGACTACTACGGGTATTACCAGCTGGTCAGGAACGAGAGGGATGGGATCTCGGGGGAGATTCGCGGACCGTTCGGCTCCCAGACCTACGGAGACGATCGGGAGATCGATCCGGCCTGGTGCGATGCCTTCAGTCAGAGCACGACCTGTAACTACCACGCGGATCGAATGACCGCCCTGGCAGCGACCGAGATCAGGGAGGCGGAGGAGCCGTTCTTCGTGATGGTCGATCACCACGGGCCCCACGGCGACAACACGAGTCCGCCCGGCCCCCAACCCGCCACCCGTCACATCGGGCTGGCCGACAATGAGGTCGCCCCAAGGACCCCCAACTACGACGAGAGCAACACGACCGACAAAGACTTCCTCCTGCAGCGGGTGAACGGTCGACTGAATCAGAACAGCATCCGGACGATCGACACGATCTGGCGGCGAAGCATCGAGAGCCTTCAGGCCATCGACGAGGGGGTGGCCCTGATCCACCGCGTACTCAGGGAGAGCAACCGTCTCTCGAACACCTACTTCATCTTTACCTCGGACAACGGTTTCTTCCATGGCGAGCATCGCGTCACCTGGGGCAAGGGATTGCCATTCGAGGAAGGCGCGAAGGTCCCCCTGCTGATCGCCGGACCTGGGATCAGCGCCGGCACGACCTCGACCCCGGTCTCCCTGGTCGACGTCGCTCCGACGGTGCTCGACCTCGCTGGTCTCGAAGCGGGCGGCATGGAATTCGACGGCCGGAGCCTGGGCGCCTCCCTGGAGGGCGGTGCCTCGCCTGCCCGGGCGGTGGTGATCGAGCGCATCGCGGCCGAAGAGGTGGCCGGTGACCCCGACTATCCGCCCGAGATACCCGTGACCCCGATCGATCCGGCGAGGCCGCCGCGTCAGGCTCCCAGCCTCGCCTACCGTGGAATCCGTATCGGGCACTACAAGTACTTCGAGATCGATTCCGGTGGAGAGGAGCTCTACGACCTTTCGAAGGACCCGTTCGAGCTCTATGACCAGGCGAACTCGCCCGGCTACAGGGAAGTGCTCGCCTTCATGCGCGCCAGGGCATCGAACTATCGCGACTGTCAGGGTGCAGGCTGCCTGGTGCCGCCCGGGAACCCGCCCGAGCCGGGGGAACTCCTGACCGACGCGAAACCTCCGCCGGAAGTGATCGGCATGGGCAAGGCCTTCCACTTCGGACAGAAGATCTACGCGACCGTCTCCTGTCCGATCCGGTCTTCGCAGGCCTGCCTGATCGCGGCCGAGGCCCGTCGGTTCGGCGTCCGGCTGAGCGGCAAGGTCGAGGTCCGATTGGCTCGGGGTGTCAGGGCCAGAGTGGCCCTGCCGATCCTGCCCGGCAGGGCGCTCGAGGTCTTGCGGCTGTCGGAGAGAGGGGGGAGGAGTCTCATCATCCGAACCGCAATCGAGGGGGAGGGCATGCCGAGCGAACGGACCGTCGAGTTTCGCCAGAGGTGATCGGCCGGCAGACGACGGCAATCTGCCCCGTCCATCGCCCGGACCTATGATCACGTGATGGCCATAGAGATCACATCCGGTTCATCGCCTTATTCCGGACTGGAGCTCCTGAGGGTCGATCCCGAGGGGGAGCCGACCGGACCCCCAGTGCTCTTCGTCCACGGAGCAAGCCATGCCGCCTGGTGCTGGCGGTCGTGGATGGAGCAGGTGGCCGAATCTGGACGCCAGGCCTTCGCGGTCTCTCTCACCGGTCACGGTGCCAGTCCGGGCCCTCTCGCAACCGCCACCGTGGGGACCTATGTCGAGGACGTCGTCCGCACTGCCGCTGGACTCGACACCAGACCGGTCCTGGTCGGCCACAGCCTCGGTGGGCTGGTCGTCCAGAAGGCGATTGCCCGTTACCCGGTGAGGGCGGCAGTGCTGGTCGCGCCGATCCCGGCCAGACCGGGGGCCGGGACGCTCCTGAAGATCGCCCGAAGTCATCCAACTGACCTGCTCAGGATCTCTTTGGGAGATTCGCTTCCGATGAGACCCGACTACCTCTTCCACGCCGCCAGCCAGGACGAGGCCGAGCGGTGGGCTGCGATGTGCGGTCGCGAATCCCCGATCGCCCAGTTCGAAGTACTGCTCCACCGGCCGGCCGGTCCGCCGAAGGGTGATCCCCCGATCCTCGTCCTCGGGACGCCGGAGGATGCCCTGATCCCGATTGCCGACGTGCGCGATACGGCCCGCCGTTACGGGGCCGAGCTGCTCGAGTTCCCCGGCCTGGGCCACGACCTGATGCTCGACAGTGGCGGCGATGAGGTCGCCGACGCCATGCTGGGTTGGCTCGACGCCCGAGCTCCATCCGTTTGACCACGGGTCGGACTCGTCCGACCGGCAGAGGCTAGAATCGCCGCTCAGGGGCAATGGCCAAATTGGATAAGGCACCGGTCTCCAAAACCGGCGATTCTAGGTTCGAGTCCTAGTTGCCCCGCTGGCGTCTGGCCGATTCGGCTTCGGGTCGCTCGTATAATCGGACCGGACGCAGGTCGCGGGTGAGGTGTACTGGTTGCACAGGAGCCTTCCAAGCTCCTAGAGCGGGTTCGATTCCCGTCACCCGCTTCAGGTCCGGGTCCGGCCCGGGCTCCGTCCCGATAGAGTGCCACCTCGCACGGGGCGTGGCGCAGTTTGGTAGCGCATTCGACTGGGGGTCGAAAGGTCGCTGGTTCAAATCCAGTCGCCCCGATTTGATCGCTGAGCAGGTGCGGCAGCCCCGGGTTCGGGGCCGTTCGAAACGTCGGGGGGCAGGGGAGCATCCCGACCTCTCGAACACGCTACTCTGTGAAATACCCTAAAACCGGATAGACTTAACCCCGTTAGGTGTCCGCTGTTCCTCGGGCAGGGAGCGTAGATCCGGGAATCGCGATCACCCCGTAGCAAGGACTCGATGGTCCCGTCTCGACCGGGATCAGGCGAAGAAGACGAGCTAGAAGACGACTCAAAGGAGATCCAGAATGACCCTCAAACTTGGCGATACCGCACCGGACTTCGAGGCCGAAACCACAGAAGGAAAGATCCAGTTCCACGACTGGATCGGAGATTCCTGGGCCGTACTCTTTTCGCACCCCAAGGACTTCACTCCGGTCTGCACCACCGAGCTCGGCTACATGGCGAACGCGAAGCCGCAGTTCGACGAGAGGGACGTGAAGATCATCGGCCTCTCCGTCGATCCGCTCGACCGGCACGAGGAGTGGGCGAGCGACATCGAAGAAACCCAGGGCACGGCCCCCAACTACCCGCTGATTTCCGATGCCGACTTCTCGATCTCGAAGGCCTACGGAATGCTCCCGGCCGAAGTCGAGGGAGATCCCACCGACCGCACCCCGATGGACAACCAGACCGTTCGCAACGTCTTCGTGATCGGACCGGACAAGAAGGTCAAGCTGATCCTCGTCTACCCGATGACGACCGGCAGGAACTTCGACGAGGTGCTCAGGGTCATCGATTCCCTTCAGCTGACTGCGGGCCACAAGGTCGCGACGCCGGCCAACTGGAAGAGTGGAGACGACGTGATCATCGCCGGCTCGGTCGACAATGACCAGGCCAAGGAGATCTTCGGCGAGTGGGAAGAGCCGAAGCCCTACATCCGGATAGTCCCCGACCCGACCCGCTGATCGCATGCGCCTCCGGGCGCTCGCGACCTGAGGGCCTCGTCGGCCCGGGAGCAGGTCGACCGGTCCTTCGGGGCCGGTCGATCACTCCTCTACCCTGACGTCTGTGAACCGGATCTCGGAGGGAGGAAGAAGGGCAGCTTTCGCCGGAGTGATCCTGCTGGCGGGTATGGCTGTCATTGGAGGCCTTCTCTGGGTTCTGATCGTCAGAGGTCCCGGTCATGCGGATGGTGGTCCCGTGCTGGCCCGGCCGGCCGTCACCGGGCTGACGCTGAGCTGCCGCCCCGATCCGGTGCTCAAGGTCCGGGTTCGCTCGGGAAATGCCCGCTCGGTAGAGACGAGGGCGACGGTCTCGAGGAACGGCTCTCCGGTTGCCGATCGGTCGCGCACCGTTCGGCCCTCGGGCAGGAAGGTCGCTGTGGCGATCGGGCTCGGTCCCGCCGCATCGCAGGTTCTCCCTTCCTGCAAGGTGCCCCGGGGCGTAGCGGTCACGATCCGTGTCACCTCGAGGCTCGGTCAGGTCAGGAAGACGGCGGTCAGGACCATCAGGGGATCGACCCTGAGGGCCGTTACGACACGGAGGGTCGAACTCGGGGCAGTCGGAAGTCCGATCACCGAGGCTTCGGGACTGGTCGAGAGCAGACGCCACCCGGGACGGTTCTACACCCACGATGACAGCGGCGGACCGGCCTCGGTCTTCGTCCTGGCAGAGGACGGGTCTGTCCGCGCGATCCAGCCCCTCTCCGGTGTCACCAACCGCGATTGGGAAGACATCGCGATCGGTCCCGGTCCCGGTGGAGACTCGATCTTCGTCGGAGAGATCGGCGACAACTCGGCCAGTCACGACTCGATTGCGGTTCACCGCTTCCCGGAGTCGTCGCTGGAAGGGGTCCCGGACGGGGCGACCCTCGGAGCCGTCGTGCCCGAGACGGCCGAGCTCACCTACCCGGACGGCCCCCGCGACGCCGAGGCTCTCGTCACAGACCCTGCGAGTGGGGACCTCTACCTCATCACCAAGAGGGAAGATCGGGCAAGGGTCTATCGGGCCGTCGACCCGGACTTCGACTCCCCGGGGCCGTCCGAACTCGAGTTCGTCAGGGAGCTCGACTACACCGGTGTGGTTGCGGCCGATGTTTGCCCCGACGGCGAGACCGTCCTCGTCAAGACCTACTTCGGGATCTACGCCCATGTCTCCAGTGAAGGCATCGAGCAGGCCCTGGCCGCGCCGGGTGCCTCCCGTCTCTATCTCCCGGACTTCTCCTTCGCCCAGGACGAGTCGGTTGCGGCGGACCCGTGGTGCTCCGGCTACTCGGTCCTGCCCGAAGGGAGCGGGGCTCCACTGGCCCGATACGTCCCCTGACCCACCGGGGCAGCCTTCAGGCGAGCCATTCCAGGGTCAGGTTGGCGATCCTCTCCGGGTCTTCGAGTTGCAGGAAGTGGCCTGCCCCTTCCACTGCCTCGAACCGACTGCCGGGAGGCAAGCCGGATTCGGCGAACCTCCCAAGAGCAACCTGACCGCATCCGTCGGCCGTGCCGTGGAGGTAGAGGACGGGCGCCCTGGGCGAGATCTTCGCCAGGGCGGTGAATCCGCCTCTCAGATTGTCCCGGTAGTACTTGAGCGCGGCCCGGCGGTGGGATCGGTCGGGGAGCGACTCGAAGACGCGGGCGAGGTCCTCATCGGCCGGGTAGCCCGGGGACCAGTCGCGCCAGAGGCGAGGAATCATCCTGCTCTGCAGGGCCTCGGTGAAGCCGAACTGGTTGAGCAGGAAATACCAGGACATCCGGAGCTGCCGGAGTCCGACCGGAAACGAGTCGGCGGACCTCCAGACATCGATCAGGACGGACGGTGGAGGGACGGCCATCGCTACCTTGGGTCCGAAGGCGTCCGGTTTGGAGGAGGCGAGCTCCCACACCGCGACCGCTCCCCAGTCGTGTCCTATCAAGGGGGTCCCGGGTCCGGCTCCGATTGCATCCCTGATCGCGACCAGGTCGGCCACCACGTCTGCCACCAGATAACTGTCGTCCGGAGCCGGGCCGGTCGGACCGTAACCACGCAGGAAGGGCGCAACGGCCCTGAAGCCGGCATCGGCGAGGGTCGGACCGAGGTGGCGCCAGGTCCAGGCGGTATCGGGATAGCCATGGGCGAGGATCACCGGCCGCCCGTCGACCGGACCCCAGGCCAGCGCACCGAAATCGATTCCGTTGGCCTCGAGATGAATCCGCTCCGGAGCGGAGTTGCCGCTCATCGGAAGTCCGGACCTTTCCCGGGGAGGAAGGGTCCGGGGCCCATCGGGACGGGGTTCAGGCCCGGGCCCTGCGGGCGAGTTCCACCGTTGCGGCCCGGAGTCCGTCGGACTCGGTTACCGGCTCGGCGAACTCGATCCGGACGCCCTGTCTGCCGGAAGGCTCAGTGACGGTGAGGTCGAGTCCGTAGCGGTCGGCGAATACGCACTCGGCCGCCGTCGCTTCGGAGATGCCGGCCAGCGAGCGGGCCATGTCCAGCAGCGCGTCGGAGTGGTCCTCGTTCATGTGGCTCACTGCATGTGCTGCAGCCGGGTGGACCGGGTCGGGTTCTGCTGACGAGTAATCCTCCGTGTAGGTGGTGTCCATTCGGCCGTAGCCGCCTACCCATCGGGCCCGGTCGACCTCGAGGATCCAGAACGAGAAATCGTTGAAGTCCGCATACATCTCGGCCGAGGGAACCGCCTCGAGATGGACCCGTCGGGCGTCATCACCGAGGGGGTGATCTTCGGGACGGACGGCTCGGCCGGCAAGCGTGACCCGCCCACCTGCGAGCGGCTCGCCGTCGTGATTCGGGTCCTGGACCATCAGCGATGCCTGACGATTCTCGAGCAGATTCCTACCGTGCTCGGCCAGCGTCGAGAGAAGCAGGACGGGGGAGCCGTCTTCGAGAGTCCCGTAGGTCACGAGCGAAGCCCAGGGAGTTCCGTCCTCGCTGAGGGTGGCGAGGGTGCCCGATCCGTTTGCTGCGATCAGGGTCCGGGCCTCTTCGGCAGGAGTCCGGCGGCGGCCACTGCGGGCAAGGGGAGCGACGTCCGGGACGGCCACGCCCTTCGGGAGATCGTGGGCCCCGACGACGGCCTTGGCGTCGCGGGTGGCTGTTTCGGTCTGACTCGACACGGTGTCTCTCTCCTTGCTCTCGATGCTTGCCGGGGGTCCGGATTCCGGAAAACTTAGGCTACCCTATTATCTACCGCCCGTAGCGATGGGTCCGACCGGTGCCTGGACCCGAATCAGGTCCGAACGAGCCGCCGGCGGGTTACAGATTTGTCAGCACGACCATCCCCTCAGGAGACCTCCACCAGGTGAAAAGCAGACTCAGGCAGATGTGGCAGATGCGCACTCCCGCGACGGGATCGCGCCGGAGCGGAAGGGTTCTCTCTGCGTTGATGGCCACCTTTGTCCTGGCTCTCGCTTCGGTGTCTCTCTCGCTCGGCGTCGGGACGGCTCCGGTCGAAGGAGCAACGAAGTACAAACGGGTCGTCGCCCTGACACCGTTTTCCGCCAATGCTTTGGCCCTGATGGGCGTGTTCCCGGAGGCGATCGGACAGACCCTCGGTGGCGACCGCCGCTACGCGTCGGGACTCCGGACCACCCCCCGGTTGAGCCTCAGGCACCCCCTCGGCCCCAACATGGAGATCCTCCAGAGGCGTCGTCCCGACCTCATCTTCACATCGCCGGAGTGGCGGGCCGGGAGGAGCGCGATGGAGCGGATAGTCGAGGCGAAGCCCTACGGCAAGGTCATTGATGCCGACCCGATATCGGTCGGGGGCGTGTTCTCGAAGGCCCGACAGATAGCCAGGGTGGTGGACCGAAAGGCACGAGGAGCCAGGCTGGTCAGGAGCATGAAGAGCTCCCTCCGGAATGCCCTCCGGGGCATAGATCGTCGACCTACCGTGATGGTCGTGTTGGGGGTGGGCACCAACAACCCTCTGGCGTTCAGACCGGACAGCTGGGGTGGCGAGATCGTGAGATTGGCCGGAGGCAGGTTGAGGCCTGGTGGACTGACCGGAGGGGGCTTCGCCGACATCTCCAACGAGCAGGTTGTCGCCGAGGACCCGGACGTGATCATTGCCGTTCCGCATGGCGATGAGGCCGAGCTGACGCCGGAGGCCAAGGAGAACTTCGTCGACCAGTGGCCGGGGATCACCAGCCGGGTCGTCTTCTCCGAGGACAACTCGCTGCTTCAGGCCGGGACCGACATCGGTCGGACGATCACCAAGGTCCGGCGCTTCCTCCGGAACTGACGGAGAGACTGGGGCCTTGATCTCCCGGCGCGTGATCGTCGCCGCCTTTCTGGCCCTGGCCACCGTCGCCGGAGCGGTTGCCTCGCTCGCGCTCGGCGCCGTCGAGATCCCGTTCGGCGACGTCATTCGGATCCTGTTCGGATCGGTCGATTCCGGACCGGACTACGAGATCGTCCGAACCCTGCGACTGCCGAGGATGGTCGAGGCACTGCTGGTCGGTGCGGCTCTCGGTGTGGCAGGAGCCTGTCTGCAGGGAGCCCTCTCCAACCCGCTCGCTTCGCCCGACGTGATCGGGGTCACCGGGGGTGCCGGCTTCGGGGCGATGCTGGTCATCATCCTGCTGCCGGCCCAGGCCGCCCTCGTCCCCCTGAGTGCTCTGGTCTTCGGCCTGGTTGCAGCCACCATGGTCTTCCTGATCGGCTTCGTCGGCGAAAGGGCCGGCGGAATAGGACGCGTGATCCTTGCCGGAATCGCGATTGCATCCCTGTTCGGAGCCGGGACGGCCGCCCTGATGGCTGCGTTTCCCGAGAGGGTCCCGGCGGGCATCTTCTTTCTGGTCGGGGGGCTGACCACCACCGGTTGGGAGACCCTCCAGCAGGTCCTGCCCTACTTCGTGGTCGGCTTCATCGTGGCCATCCTCCTGGTGCGTCCGCTCGACCGGCTGACACTCGGCGACGAGGTCGCGGCCTCCCTCGGGTCGAAGCCACGGCGGATCCGCTTCGGCGCGGCCTTCGCGGCCGCACTTCTGGCCTCGGCGGCAGCGGCCGTCGCCGGACTGCTGGCCTTTCTCGGGCTCGTGGTCCCTCACATGGTCCGGCTGGCGGCCGGCACTGGTCGGACGACCTACGTAATGCCGGTTTCTGCCCTCGGAGGAGCTGCCCTCCTCGTCTGGGCCGACACCCTGGCCAGGGTCATCGCGGCTCCGGTCGAGCTTCCGGTCGGACCTCTGCTCGTCCTGCTCGGGGTCCCCGTGTTTCTCTGGCTCCTCAGGAAGGCGGTCTGATGCCCTTGACCGGAGAGACACTGCTGGAGGCATCAGGTGTCGGTGTGGAGATCGCCGGGACGACGATCCTCGAGGGAGTGGACCTGACCCTTTCCCGAGGCGAGCTCGTTGCCGTCGTCGGACCGAATGGTGCCGGCAAGTCCACCTTTGCCCGAGTGGCCTGTGGACTCCAGAAGGCAGATCGCGGTCGGATCGAGTGGGAGGGTGAATCGATCTCCACCCTCCGGGGTCGCGAGCTTGCACGTCTGCGGGCCTTCGTGCCCCAGAGGCCCCAGGTTCCGGCCGGAGTGACCGTGGCCGATGCGGTTTCGATCGGACGGTCGAGCCACTTCGGTCCGTTTCGCGGTTCGTCTCCCTCCGACCACGATGCGATCTCCGAAGCGATGTCCAGAGCCAGAGTCGAGAAGCTGTCCGATCGGCTGCTGACGACGCTCTCGGGCGGCGAGCTGCAACGGGTCCAGGTCGCGGTCGCCCTGGCCCAGGACGCTCCGGCTCTCGTGGCCGACGAACCCACCGCCCAGTTGGATCTCGGTGCGACTGCCGAGGTCTCGAGACTGCTCCGTTCGCTGGTCGACCAGGACTTCGGAATCCTGCTGATCGTCCACGACCTCGCCCTTGCTGCTGCGGTCGCGGATCGTGTGACGGTCATCTCGGATGGCCGCTCGATCGCAACCGGGACGCCTTTCGAGGTGTTGACACCACAGTTGATCTCAGAGGTCTGGGGCGTCGAGGCCGAGCTGATCAGCCGCGATGGAAGGTCGGCCCTCCACGTCGGGTGGCTAGACCGGGCGGCCGGCGAGCGACGCTGAGAAGGCAGACCGAGCTTGAAACTAAGGTAGACCTAAGTCAGCTAAGGTAGACCTAATTATGGCCTCACAACAACTGCAGGAATCGTGAAAGGAAAGTCGGAAAAGTGAACGAAACGGGCAGGTTCCAGGATGTCTTCGGCACTCGGTGCATCGTCGCACTTGCGGCATTCCTCCTTCCCCTGGTTCTCCTCGTCGCTGCCCGACCGGCAACGGCCGAGGTCGGGGCACAGGGCTCTGCCGAGGTCGTCCTCGGCGAAGGACCGTCCGGCAAGGCTCTCGTTTCGGCGGGAACCCGAATCAGCGCCGGCGGCGCAGCCTCGGCGACGGCACTTTCCGGCAACCGCACGAAGGTCACCCTCCCGGTTCAGGCAATCTACGTTCCGGTCGACGACCTCACCGGCCGAACGACCGTCTCGCTCGCCGGAAGCATCGTCTTCGGCCGTCAGGGTCGCAAGGTTCACTTCCGACAGCTCGAGCTCGTCTCGACCGCTGACGAGTCCTTCGTCAGGGCTACGGTCGGCGAGTCGAGGTTCAGGGCACTGATTCTCGGACCGGCCGCCAAGGTCGATCGGAGAGTCGGAACGGTTTCCCTCTCGGGTCGGTCTTCGGCTCTGGGCGAGAGGGCGGCGACCCTCCTCTCCAACCGACTCGGACTGGGTGGCCTCGCGGCAGCCCGGGCCGGACAGACGACGCTTGCCTCTCAGGCTGCATTCGAGGATCCATACGCCGAGACCTGCCAGCTTCCGGCCACTTCGAAGGTTCCGGGCGACCTCACAGAGGCCCCGCTGCCCGGGCCGATCGACGGGGGAGCCACCGCCACCGGCAACGGGATCTCATGGGGCCTTCGCTCCGGTCTCAGGAACTACCTCTTCTTCCTGCCCGAAGGCCAGGGAGTGATGCAGGGGATCGATGGTGGAGCGTTGGTTCCGCCCCTGGCGCCGCCACCGGCACCACAGGTGCCACTCGGGTTCTCCTTCCCGTTCGAGAGTGGATCCTGGGATCTCGGTGAGGAGGCCGCGGGTGACGAACGCGTCCTCCTGGAGGGGTCCGGCTCGATCCTCCTCTGTCACAAGACCCAGTTCCGGATCCTTCTGTCCAATCCGAAGATCGTGATCGACGGATTCGACGCGGGACTGCTCTTCGATGTCGACACGAACGTCCTCGGCGAGTGGATCCCGCAGGCCAGGGTCAGGCTGGCCAATCTGGTCACCTCGACGGCGACCTTCCAGCAGGTCGACGGCACGGCCACATGGACCAACGTGCCGGTGGTCCTGACCGATGAGGGCTCGAAGGCCCTCAGGCTGGCCCCGTTCTCGCCGACCTTCCGGTATCAGGCGGGACAGTCCCTGGAGTCGTTGAGCTTCACACTCAGTTCAGCAGTCGGGTAGCGGGTGATCCGGCAGGGCAAGAGAGTCGGCGGGGCGGCGAAGCTGCTGGTTGCCGTCCTTGCGCTGCTGGCTGCCATCGGCTCCGCTCCCGTCCACGCAGCCGTCGACGGTGAGCTGCGGCCATGCCAGAACGTTCCGGTGGCCGGGGATGAGGGAGAGGCCGAACTCGGCCTGAGTCCGGGAGCAAGAAACAGGCTCGGGCAAAGCGGCCTCCGAAGTTCCCTCCTTAGTCCGGCCCGGTGGCTCGGTGGGGTTCCCGTGTTTCCGGTCAGGTCTGCTTCCGAGTCGGGAGATTCGGTAACGGCGGATCTCGCCGGAGGTTTCGTCATCAGGGGTAGCGGGGGGCGGCGGATGAAGGTGAATCTTTCCCGGCTGGTCAAGCAGGGATCTTCGGATGCCCGGATCGAGGGCCGGATCGATGGCCGCAATGCGGTCCTGTTCCGGGTCCAGAGGATCGCGATCAGCAGAAACGGGGAGACCGGTCAGGTCGAGCTGGACCGGGGGAGAGTGATCCTCACCGCTGCCATGGCCAAGCGGCTGAAGCGTGAGGCCGGCCTCCGTGGGGTCGGCACCGGCTTTCGCTGGGGCAGCCTGTATCTCACCTGGGACGAGGTGACGCCGCCATCGGTCTCGGTTCCGGAGGAGCCGCAGGCCTTCCCTCGTCCCGCCGGCGCCACCGACCTCTCGGCGGCGACCCTCACCTGGCGAGTCAGGCCCTCCTGGATCCAGTACGTCGCCAGCGGCTCGCCCCCCGAGGCGTTGCGGGGTGCAGTTCCGGGCGCGACCGAGACGATCGACTCTCAGCCCCCTCTGGTCTACGAGTTCACATTCCCGTTCTCATCCGGCTGGGTGAAAGACGGCGGGGCGGGAGTCGAATCGGCCTCCGTCACGGGTAGTGGAGGGGTCTACTTCCGTTACTGCGGAAGCTCCGCGATCTACAAGGGCATCAACTTCATAGTCCACTCTCCCGAGTTCGAACTCGAAGGCGACTCGGCTCGTCTCATCTTCCGGGTCGAGGGGATCGATGCGACGCCCTTCCCGGACACTCGGGTCGTCGTGGTCGATCTCGCTCCCGACGCTCAGGCAAGTCAGGGGCCAGTTACCACCTGGACAGGAATTCCGGGGTCGGTGCCCACCGCAGCTAGAGGCGTATTCGCCGGCTTCTATGCGGCCGGAGCCGATTTCGGATCGGTGACCGTCACTGTCGATCGGGGGACGGGGTGATCAGGGTCCGGGTCATCGGATGGGTCGTCCTGATGGCCCTGCTGGCCGTGCTGTTTCCCGGTGCCGCTGCCGCGAAGAACGGGACGGTCGTCGTCAACGCTCCCGGAGCCGATGACCGATCGGTGACCATACGGCTCGACACCCTGGGAGCTCCCGACATCAACAATCAGGAATACACGCTCGAGTCCGGCCGGAAGACCCTCAGCGGTTATTCGATAACCAGGGTCCTGCGGGCTGCGGAGGCCCAGGGCGGAGATTGGCTCGATGTCGAGACGCTCCCGTCGGTGGAGGTGGATCGCCCGGTGGGCAGCCCGGTCAGGTTGACCAGCTCCCAGTTGCTCGGCCAGAGTGATCGACCCCCGATCTTCTACGAGAACAACGGGACTACCGTCTTCGTCATGCCCGGCTCGCCGGGCCGCGAGTACGTCTTCCGCTTCACGCCTGTCGGGATCGAGATCGGGACCGGAAAGACACTCGGCGTCTCTCTCTCCAGCTCACCCGGCAGTCCCCGCAAGGGCCAGGCGGTGACGATCACCGCCTCGGTCACCGACGCCCCCGAGGGAGCGGGCCTCTCTTATCGCTGGTCCTTCAGCGATGGAAAGGTCGTAAGCACCACGGTCCCCCGGATCGTGCACCGATTCTCCGGAGGAGGTTCCCGGTCCGTCGTGTTGACCGTCGTCGCAACGGATGGCCAGAGGGCCGAAGAAGCCCTGGCGATCGATGTGATCGAGGGCAAGGATCAGAACAAGGGTCAAGAGAAAGATCCCCAACCACAAACGGGCAACACCACGGGCGCCGGTGATGGGGGGAGCACCGCAGTTCCGACCACAGCGGGAAGCGGCTACGGGACCGGCTCGGGAATCGGGTCTGGCGCTTCATCCGGCCTGCCGCCGACGAGCGGTGCACCCTCGACGCAGCCATCACCCGGGAAGGAGAAGGTCAAAGACCGGGAAGGTGCGGACGGACTCGAGCAGGTGAGCGGTGAGCTGATCGGACCGGATGTCCAGGTGGTCGAGCTACCGCCGGAAGAGTTCGCTTCGGAGGGTGCCGGGCCCTCGGACCTCGATGAGAGTCCGGGATTCCTGGGAGGGGCGGCCGGGGAGGCCGCCACACTTCTCGGGGTCGGGCTCCTCATGGCGCTCGGCGGACTGATCGAGGTCCGCCTCCTTTCGCGGCGGAGCTGAGGTCAGGCTTCTTCGCGGCTGACCATCGAGCCGCCGACGATGCCGACCGTTCCGTCCTCGAACGCGACCAGAGCCTTGTTGGTTCCGTCGTAGTCGGGCGCCCAGAGGAGCAGCGTCGCATCGCCGAACCCGGTGACCTCGCATGGCTCTTCTCCCGGTTCGTCCCTGTCGTCCCACAGTCGGACGAAGGGGTTCCCCTCGAGCTCTGCTGCGATCGTCGTCGGACCGCTGTGGCCAGGGTGGACAGTCGTCTCTCCCGGCAAGATCATCAGCCGGTCCATAATCGCCGACTTCATCTCCCCGAGGCCGGTCTTGCCGGGCAGCATCGTGCCTCCGACCGTCCCGGCGAAGAGAGCGTCACCCGAGAACAGCTCCGAGCCGTTGATGAGGAATGCGAGGTGGGCGTCGCTGTGGCCCGGGGTGGCGATCGCCTCGATCTCGAGGGCACCGGCACGGAGGACCTCGCCGTCTGCGATCGGCTCTACCGGGACTTCGACCGCGGCAGCCACGTCAGGGTGCGCTGTAACTACGAGACCGCGATCGGAAGCAACGAACGAAGCGTCGACGATGTGGTCCCAGTGTTCGTGCGTCAGCAGGAGGTGTGTGACCGACACCCCCAGTGCATCGGCCTTGGCGAGGAGCTCGGCGGTCTGGCCGTTCGCGTCGATCAGGACTCCGGTGCCGCCCTCCTCGTCGTATGCGAGGTAGGAGTTGGTGAGCCATTCGGGCTGTTCGGATCGGATGACTTCCATGGCCACAGTCAATCATCACCCCTGCCGTCGCCGCCGAAAAGCCAAAACCCTCCCCGTCGCATCCGGTAGCGGCGGGGAGGGTTTCGGTAGGTCGGCTACTTCGGAGGTGCCTACTTGATGAAGAGCATCTCCGAGTACTTCGGGAGCGGCCAGAGGTCGTCGGCGACGATCCTCTCGAGCCTGTCCGCAACGACTCGAACTTCGTGCATCTTGGCCAGCTGTTCGTCGCGGGCATATACCGCTAGGTCGAGTCCCTCGTGGTCGATCCCGTCCGGGTACATGTTCACCGCCTCCAGGGCCATCGTGTTCTCGACGAGCTCGTCGAACAGCCCACGGGCCTCCTTCTCCAGGGCATCGGCGTCGGCGTCGTCGAGCATCGTGAGGTGTCTGGCGACTGCCGGGATGATCTGGGTCCGTGCGATGTCGGCTGCCGTCTCGGCCTCGATGTTGGCCTCCATCGCATACTGCTCGACCCATACGTCGAATCTGGCCTCGAGTTCGCGCTTGTCGAGAACCTCGTAGTTGCCGAACGTCTCGACGGTGGTCTCGCTGATCACCTCGGGCAGAGCGTCAGGGGTCGTCCTGAGATTCTTCAGGCCGCGCTTCTCGGCCTCTTCCTGCCACTCCTGCGAGTAGCCGTCACCGTCGAAGCAGATCTGGCTGTTCTCGCGATAGGACTCGGCAACTACCTGCTCGACCGCGGCCTTGAGGTCCCCGGTCCCGAGCGCCTCCAGCTTCGCGGCGAGATCGTCGATCGCCTCGGCCACGATGGTGTTCAGCACCGTGTTCGTGAAGGCGAGCGACATGCTCGAACCGAGCGCACGGAACTCGAACTTGTTGCCGGTGAAGGCGAAGGGCGAGGTCCGGTTCCGGTCACCGCCGTGGAGCGGAAGGTCCGGCAGGACCTCGGCACCGAGATCCAGACTCTGTCCGGGCGTGTTGGGATCGCCCTCGCCGGCAGCCAGCGTCTCGAACACCTTCTCGAGTTCCCCTCCGAGGAAGATCGAGATGATCGCCGGCGGGGCCTCGTTCGCACCGAGCCTGTGGTCCTGGCCGATGTTGGCAACGGTCGCCCGCAGCAGGCCCTGATGCTTGTTGACCGCCTGGATGACCGCGGCGCAGAAGAACAGGAAGCTGAGGTTCTCGGACGGCGTGTCCCCGGGCTCGAGCAGGTTGTGACCGGTGTCGGTACCCATGGACCAGTTGTTGTGCTTACCGGAGCCGTTGACCCCGGCGAACGGCTTCTCGTGGAGCAGGCAGACCAGGCCGTAGCGCCGGGCCACGTTCTGGATCACCTGCATCAGGAGCTGCTGGTGGTCGGAGCTCACGTTCGAGTTTTCGAACATCGGAGCGATCTCGTACTGGGCCGGTGCGACCTCGTTGTGTCGCGTCTTGATCGGGATGCCGAGTATGGCCATCTCGTTTTCGGCTTCCATCATGAAGGCGAGGACCCGCTCGGGGATCGCGCCGAAGTAGTGGTCGTCGAGCTCGTGTCCCTTGGCAGGCTTGGTGCCGAAGAGCGTCCTGCCGGTCAGGATCAGGTCGGGCCGGT
>CAJAIJ010000050.1 GCA_903939845.1 uncultured Solirubrobacterales bacterium | reverse complement strand
CTTCTCCAGCATCCCGGCTATCTTTCGCTACCGAACCGCTTCCGTCCCGGCGATATTACGGGTCGGGAAAAAGAAAGGTCTCCCCTTGCCCGACAGACACAGCCTGGCCCCACCCGAGGAATCCCTATACGAGCCGATCGAGTGGTCCCCCGCCCATGAGTACGGGGACATCCTCTACGAACGTGCCGAGGGGATCGCGAAGATCTCGATCAACCGGCCCGAGGTCAGGAACGCATTCAGGCCCCAGACGCTGGCCGAGCTCCGGGACGCCTTCACGCGAGCCAGAGACGACACCGACGTCGGCTCGATCATCTTCACCGGTGTGGGCGACGATGCCTTCTGCTCCGGTGGGGACCAGAAGATCCGCGGCGACGACGGCTACATCGGTGACGACGAAGTCGCCGGGAAGGGCATCGGACGCCTCGACGTCGGCGATCTGCATGTTCAGATCCGGCGCCTGCCCAAGCCGGTGGTGGCAATGGTCGCCGGATACGCGGTAGGTGGTGGCCACATCCTCCACCTGGTGTGCGACATGACCATCGCGGCAGACAACGCCCGATTCGGCCAGACCGGACCGAGGGTCGGAAGCTTCGACGGAGGGTTCGGCGCAAGCCTTCTGGCGAGGAACATCGGGGTCAAGAAGGCGAAGGAATTCTGGTTCCTCTGCCGCCTCTACGGAGCCGAAGAGGCCCTCCAGATGGGGCTGGTGAACACGGTGGTGCCACTGGCAGACCTGGAGCGTGAGACCGTCGCCTGGTGCAGGGAGATGTCGCACCTGTCCCCCCTCTCCCTTCGCCTTCTCAAGTCCAGCTTCAACGCGGAGGAAGACGGCCTGACCGGTCTCCAGCAACTCTCCCATGACGCGACCCTCCTCTTCTACATGTCGGAGGAAGGACAGGAGGGTCGGGATTCCTTCAAGGAGGGACGCTCGCCCGACTTCAGCCGCTTCCCCAGGCGTCCCTGAGAGGAGGGGCAGACCGATGAGAATCTGGTTCAACGCAGCCCGCCCCCGGACCCTCCCGGCCGCAATCGCCCCGGTGCTGGTCGGAACGGCGGTCGCGTGGCAACAGTCGGATGGCCTTCCCAGGCTCGGAGGATTCATCGCGGCCCTGATCGCGAGCATCCTGATCCAGATCGGGACCAATCTCGCCAACGACTATTCCGACGCCCGCAGGGGGACGGATTCGACCGACAGGCTCGGACCCGTTCGGATCACGGCCGCCGGTCTGGCGACACCGTCGAGGGTCCTCTGGGCCGCCTGGGTTGCGTTCGGCCTCTCCATCGTCGCGGGTCTCTATCTGACCTGGCTGGCCGGACCGGTGATTCTCTTGATCGGAGCACTGTCGATCACCGCGGGCGCCCTGTATACCGGTGGCCCGAAGCCCTATGGATATTCGGGGCTCGGCGAGATCTTCGTCTTCCTGTTCTTCGGACTCGTGGCGGTCAACGGGTCCTACTTCGTGCAGACGGAAGCGCTGGATGCCGGAGCCTTCGGGCTCTCGATCACCGTAGGACTCCTGGCCACAGCGATCCTGATCGTGAACAACATCCGTGACATCGACAGCGACCGCCGGTCCGGCAAGATGACCCTGGCGGCACGGTTCGGACGACAGTGGACCAGGAAGTTCTTCCGAACCGTGATGACTCTCGCGCTCGCAGCACTACTGTTGACGGTAGCCCTCGACCGCTCCCTCGACGGTGCATTGCTCGGCTTGATCGCCGTCCCGTTCGGCCTCAAGGCCGTCCGGGCGGTCGACAGCAGGACGGACGGTCCGTCTCTGAACCGAGCCCTTGCTGACGTAGGCGTCTCCCTCGCGACCTTCGCACTCGGAGCCTCGCTCGGCCTGATTCTGGTCGGATAGATGTTTGCCTCGGTCGAGGTCATCCCCTACGCCCTTCCATTCCGACGGACCTATCGGACCTCGACCGGCGAGATCGACCAGCGTGAAATGGTCTTGCTTCGGCTGACCGCAACGGACGGTTTCGTCGGCCTCGGCGAGGCCGTTCCGCTGTCCCTGAGAGGGGGGGCAGCCCTGGCAACCGTCGTGAAGGATCTACGGGACTGGGCGGCCGCGACCGAAACTGGACGAGAGGAGCCGACCGATCCGATGACGGCCCCGGCTAGATGCGCGATCGAAACCGCGATTGCAGACATAGCCGCCCGGAGAGAGGGCCTGCCGCTACATGCCTTCCTCGGGCAGCCAGAGGCGAGGCCGATCAAGTGCAACGCGACCATCGGAGCCGACGATCCGGCCGTTGCTGCATCCGATGCTGCCAACTGGGCCGCCGATGGATTCTCCTCGTTCAAGCTCAAGGCGGGAACCGGAGATGAAGACATCCTCAGGGTGGCTGCCACGAGAGAGGCAGTTGGGTCGCGCGCCAGGATCAGGATCGATGCCAACGGAGCGTGGTCGGTCGAACAGGCCTCGGAGATGCTCGCAAGGCTGGCCGAGTTCGACCTCGAGTTGGTCGAGCAGCCGGTTTCGAGCCTCGATGCAATGGCCGAGCTGAAGGCGAAACTCGGGATTCCGGTCATTGCCGACGAGTCCGTCTCGAATGCTTTCGAGGCCGAACAGGCCGCCAGTATCGGGGCCTGCGACGGGGCGACGGTCAAGCTGAGCAAGATCGGAACGCTCGACCCCTCTCTCGGTGGTCACCTACCCGTCTACCTCTCCAGCGCCCTCGATGGACCGGTCGGAATCGCCGCGGCTGCTCACGTCGCCCAGACGCTCCCTGAGGATGGTCCTCTTGCGAACCTGGCCCAGGGCCTCGCTACGGCGAGGTTGTTCGGTGCCACGATCGCAAGTTCGGAGGCCCAGCTGGACGGCGACCTGCTCCGCGTGCCCTCCGGTCACGGTCTCGGCATAGAGATCGACGAAAAGGCTCTGGAGCGGTTTCGGCTCTAATCTCCGGTCATGGACCGCACCAATTCCAATCTCGCTTTCTGCTCGGCGATGGCCGAGGAGCTCTCACGGTGCGGCGTCCAGCTGGCCGTGATTTCCCCTGGCTCGAGATCGACCCCGCTGGCCCTCGCCTTCGAACGCGAGCCCGGCATCGAAACCTTCGTCGGGGTCGACGAACGAGCCTGTTCATTTCTGGCTCTGGGGGCGGCTCAGGCGTCTTCTACCCCGGTCGTCCTGATCTGTACTTCGGGAACGGCATCGGCGAACTACCACCCGGCAGTGGCCGAGGCCGACCTTTCGGCAGTTCCCCTGATCCTTCTGACTGCCGATCGTCCTCCGGAGTTGAGGGATGTAGGAGCCGGTCAGGCCATCGACCAGATCAAGATGTTCGGAGACGCGGTCAGACTTTTCGTCGAAGTCGGCGACCATCGGGCAGATGACCCCGGTCTCATTCACTCCCGATCTCTGGCCTGCAGGGCCTTTTCCGCCTCGACGGGAGACCCACGGCCGGGCCCCGTCCAGCTGAATCTGGGGCTCCGGGAACCTCTCGCACCAGTGCCTGATCCGGCGTCGGTCGTGGCCTCCAGCACTCTCGCACTCGAGGGAAGAGGCGATCGGCCCCTGACAGAGGTGATTTCGAAGCCGGCCGATCCCGCCGACCCCGATATCCAGCGGGTGAGCTCCCTGCTCCAGGGGAGGGCCAGAGTCATGATCATCGCGGGTCGCCAACTCGATACCGGCGTAGCCGAACCGGCGTGCAGGCTGGCCGAGCATCTCGGAGCGCCACTGCTCGCTGAGCCAACGTCCCAGCTGAGGTCGGGCCCTCACGACACGGGTCGGGTGATCTGGCGCTATGACTCCATTCTCGGAAGCGATGAAGCACTGGAACCACTCACTCCCGAGGCCGTGATCAGGATCGGGGAGATGCCGACCTCCAAGGCTCTGCGCAAGATGCTCTCGGAGGCTCCCGACTGCGTGCAGATCGTTGTCGACCCCTCCGGGGGGTGGCACGAACCTTCGAGGATTGCCGATCTGATTCTCAGGTCGGATACGGGGTCGACACTGGAAAGGTTCGCGGCCACGCTTCCCGCTGCGCCGGACGACGCCTTCGTACGACAATGGCTGGCAGCCCAGGACGGGACCATTGGGGCCGATCGGGGCGATGGAAGGCTGGACCGGGCAGCGATCCACAGGGCGATTCATCGAACGGCGAAGGACGGCGAAATCATCTACACGGCATCGAGTCTGGCCATCCGGGATCAGGAGGCCGAGGCCCCACCGGGGCCGCAGGCACTCACCTACCTCGCAAACCGCGGTGCCAACGGCATCGATGGCCTGGTGTCTTCCGGCATCGGGGCTGCCCTGGCGACCGGGAAAAGGACGACTGCGGTGACCGGTGACGTCGGCTTCCGACATGACGTCGGCGCGCTCGACCTGCTCGCCGGGCTCGACCTCGATATCCGGATAGTCGTCGTCAACGACGGCGGAGGCAGGATCTTCGAGCGCCTCCCACAGAAGGACTCCATGAGTCCGGAGGAGTTCGACCGTCTGATGCTGACCCCTGGCTCGGTGGAACCCTCGGTGCTGGCAGCAACCTGGGGCATCCCGGCGACTCGAGTCGATGACATCGATGCACTCGTAGAGGCACTGGAGCATCCAGGTCCCCTGGTGGTAGAGGTCTGTCCAGACCACTGACCGGCCCCGAATAGGCGCTATTCGGCCAGCAGTGGAAGCAGCGCTCCGAGCTTGATCTCGGTCTCGGCCAGTTCGTCAGGTGGCGAGGAATCGGCCACGACCCCGACGCCGGCGTACAGGTGGGCCGAGCGATCCCGTAGCAGTGCGCTCCGGAGGGCAACGCAGAATTCGCCGTCACCCGAGCCCTCCATCCATCCGACCGGACCGGCGTACCAGCCCCGGTCCATCCCCTCGACCTCGGCGATCACCTTCGAAGCCTGCTTCCAGGGCTTGCCTCCGACGGCAGGGGTCGGATGCAGAAGGCCGGCGAGTTCGATTGCGGTGAGGGGCTGGGCGAGCTGGGCGATGATCGGTGTTCCGAGATGCTGGATGTTTGCGACCTTCACGATTTCGGGCTCAGGGGCTGATTCGACCCAGACGCTGAGCCTCCTGAGGGACTCGGTGATCTGACGGACGACCATCTGCTGTTCGCCCCTGTCCTTGTCGCTAGCCAGGAGACGCTCGGCCAGATGGTCGTCGACCGCAGGGTCGGCACTGCGACGAGTCGACCCGGCGAGAGCAACGGTCGAAACAGTGCGACCCTCGGACCGAATCAGGAGTTCGGGACTGGCCCCTACGAAGGCAGCCTCCGGAGTCCCGACACAGAAGTTGAAACAGGTAGGGAATCCTTCTCTGATCGCGCCGAACAGAGCGGCCGGGTCGTGAGCCGACGCAGCCTGCACGACGATCTCCCTGGCAAGGACAACCTTCTCGAGGTCGCCTCTCCTGATCGCATCCACTGCTATGCCGACCGACTCCTCGAAGCGATCCGGGGGCAAGGCACTCTCGATCGTCGGCCGGACACTGAGATGGGGATCCAGAAGTGGCAACTCGCCCTGTTCGAGCCCTGAAGCCCGTGCAACTGCAGTCTCGACAGTCCTGGCGCGGTCGACCCCGGCGGTGACGACGACATTGAGGGTCAAAAGCGCCGTCTCGGGGCCGGCTTCTACCTGTATCTCGGGCAGGGCCATCCTGGCCGGTGGGAACGAGGACCAGATGGACGTGCCGGCACCCCCATCCGAGAAGGCGAAACCGCCACACCAAAGTGGTCCGGATCTCGGCGAGACTCCGTACGGATCGACGACCACCGCTTCGCCGGAGAGGTGGGCACACTCGGAGGCAACGTCGCGAAATCGATCGGGCCCCCGGGAGACGATGGCTTCGGCAGTCCCGATGGCTCCGATCGCGGTTCCCGTTTCTCCCCGCTCCCAGCAGAACCAGTGGTCTCCGGCCCGCCGGGAGGTAAAGGCGACTGCGGCGGGGTCATCGCACTCGATCGGGAGGACGACGGACACGACCGTCTTGCGGCCCCTCCGCGCTGCCCGGTCGATGCCCTCGAGGATGGACCGCTCGAGAAGCCCGGTCTCGATCTGTGGAACGCTCACTCGCCTCGAGCGAGGGCGACTTCGCCAGTACGGACCAGTTCGAGCAGCCCGTGGGGTCTGACCATGTTCTCGAAGGCCAGAATCTTTTCGTGGGAGCCAGTGACCTCGATGATGAGAGCACGCTTCGAGACGTCGACGATCTTTGCCCGGAAGATTTCCGCGAACTGGACGATCTCGGCCCGGTTCTCGACCGCAGCGGAAACCTTGAAGAGTGCCAGCTCCCTCGCCACGGTCGTTTCGGGGTCCATGTCCCTGATCTTGAGCACGTTCACCAGTTTGTGGAGCTGCTTGGTGACCTGGTCGATCGGGTGAACCGCCCCGTCGAGGGTGAGGGTGATCCTCGACACCTCAGGGTCATCCGTAGGCCCGACCGCAAGGGTGTCGATGTTGAATCCGCGCCGGGAGAAGAGCCCGGCGACTCGCGAGAGAACACCGGGCCTGTTCTCGACCAGAATCGAAAGCACGTGCTTGCGGCCGGTCAGAGAGCGATCGGTGCTGAGGTCCTCGAGCCTGACCATCTCGGCGTTGCCCATCAGCCGACCATGTCCCTTGCTGCGTTGCCGGCCGGGATCATCGGATAGCAGTTCTCCCGGGGACTGACCCGAACGTCGAGCAGTGCCGTTCCGTCGTGTTCGAGAGTCGCCCGCATCATCTCTTCGAGGTCGGCACTGTCGTCGCACCTGAGTCCCTTGGCACCGAAGGCCTCGGCGAGCCGAACCCAATCGGGACTCGACCCGTTCTCGACGCCTGAGTAGCGACCGTCCCAGAACAGCTCCTGCCACTGCCTGACCATTCCCATGAAGCCGTTGTTCATGAGAAAGACCTTGACCGGAATGTCCTCGCTGACGGCCGTCGCGAGTTCCTGGACGTTCATGATCAGACTGCCGTCTCCGGCGACGCAGACGACCTCCTCGCCCGGGCAGGCGACCTTGGCCCCTATCGCCGAGGGGAGGCCGAAGCCCATGGTGCCGAGCCCGCCGGAGTTGATCCACCGGCGGGGCTTGTTGAACCCGTAGTACTGGGCGACCCACATCTGGTGCTGGCCGACGTCGGAAGTCACGTATGCGTCCCCGCCGGTCACCTTGTGAAGGGTCTCGATCATGAACTGAGGCTTGACTTCCCCGTCACTTCCCGGTTCGTAGGTCAGCGGGTATTCCTCCTGCCATGACCTGATCTTGGTCCACCAGGAGTCGAGACGCGCCGAATCCGTCTGCAGGGCCTTGTACTCGCCCGTCAACTTGGGGAGGATCTGCTTCGCGTCTCCGACGATCGGGATATGGGCCGGGACGTTCTTCGAAATCTCGGCCGGGTCGATGTCGATGTGAATGAACTTCGCGTTGGGCGCGAACTCGGAGAGCTTGCCCGTAATCCGATCGTCGAACCGGGCTCCGATGGCAACGATCAGATCTGCCTCGTCCATGGCGTAGTTGGCAGCCCGGGTTCCATGCATCCCGAGCATCCCGAGCCAGTTCCCGTCATCCGCCGGAACGGCTCCCAATCCCATCAGAGTCGAGGTGACCGGGAAGCGGTCGGCATCGCAGAACTCACGGAGTTCGGTCGAAGCGTTACCCCGGATGACTCCGCCGCCGGTGTAGATGACCGGCCTGCGGGAGTTCGCGAGGGCCTTGGCGGCCAACCTGATCTGCTTCTGGTTGCCCTCCAGGATCGGCCGATAGCCGGGCAGCTCGACCGGTCCGGTCGGCGGCGTGTAGGAGATCTCTTCCCTGATCAGGTCCGACGGAATGTCGACCAGGACCGGGCCGGGCCTGCCGGTGGAGGCGATATGGAAGGCGTCGTGGATGTACTCGGGTATCTGGGAGGCCTCGGTGACCAGAGCAGAGTGTTTGACGATCGGAAGGGTGATTCCGACGATGTCGGCCTCCTGGAAGCCGTCGGTACCGATCAGCTCGCTGCGGACCTGCCCGGTGATGAAGACGGTCGGAATCGAGTCCATCATCGCGTCGGCTATGGCCGTGACCAGGTTGGTCGCACCCGGGCCCGAGGTGCCGAAGGCGACACCGGTCCGTCCCGAGGCGTGCGCATATCCCTCGGCCGCGTGACCCGCCGCTTGCTCGTGACGAGCCTGAATATGGCGCAGGTTGGCATCTACCAGGGCGTCGTAGGTGGGCAGGTTGGCCCCGCCCGGAATACCGAAAACGTGATCGACGCCCTCATTCTCGAGGGCCTGCATCAGTGCGTCTGCGCCTCTCATTGCAGCACCAATCCTAACAACGGGGTCAGGTTTCCCTGGGGGCCAGGAGAGCGCCGCCCTCGAGCTCTCCGGGGTTCCACTGGGTCTTCGGAGTGATCGCGCGGAAGACCACACGGTCGCGATGCTGCCTGACCGAATCGAGAACCGAGTGGACGAGCTCCTCGCCCAGATAGTGGGGCTCGAGGCCGAGGTCGAGGAGCTTCTGGTTCGAGGCGTTGTAGTAGTGCTGCTCGAGCTCTACCCGGGGGTTGGGGAAGCTCTCGATGGTCACGTCCATGTCGAGCTGTGCGGCCGACCCCTTGACCAGTTCGGCCAGCTCAGCGACTGAGAATTGCTCGGTGAACTGGTTGAAGACCCGAAACTCGCCGCGGTCGGCCGGATTCTCCGCGGCCAACTCGACGCAGCGAAGGGTGTCCCGAATATTCAGATACCCGCGTGTCTGGCCGCCCGATCCGTAGACGGTAAGCGGGTGACCGACGACGGCCTGGACGCAGAATCTGTTCAGCACGGTTCCAAACGTTTCGTCGTAATCGAATCGGGTCGCGAGCCTCGGATCGAGGGCCGTCTCGTCGGTCTCGATCCCGTAGACCACTCCCTGGTTCAGGTCCGTTGCCCTGAGTCCCCAGATCCGCGTGGCGAAGTGGATGTTGGTCGAGTCGTGGACCTTGGAGCAGTGATAGAGCGAGCCCGGCAGTTTCGGGAAGGGAAGCGTGTCCTTACGGCCGTTGTGCTCGATCTCGATGTATCCCTCTTCGATATCGATGTTCGGGGTCCCGTACTCGCCCATCGTGCCCAGCTTGATCAGGTGTGCGTCGGGGACGAACGACTGCATCGAGAAGAGCAGGTTCAAGGTGCCGATGACGTTCGTCTGCTGCGTTTCGACAGCGGTCTGACGAGAGCGCATCGAATAAGGGGCGGAGGGCTGTTCGCCGTAGTGGACTATGACCTCGGGCAGAGCCTCTGCAACCACCTCGTCGAGGAACTCCGCATCCTCGATCGATCCGATCCGGGATGTGATTTCCAGCCCGGTCAGGTCCTTCCAGACCTCGATCCGATCTTCCAGGGTGTAGATCGGAGTCAGGGAGTCGGTCGACTGGTCGAGATGCCAGCGACGCCGGGAAAAGTTATCGACGACCGTCACCTCGTGACCGCTGCGAGAAAAACGCATCGCCGTGGGCCAGCCGAGGTAGCCGTCGCCACCGAGAATGAGGATCCGCATAGGACCCGGCAGGTTACCGGAACTGAGTCCGGGCTAGGATCGCGTGCGTGCGGCTGACAGTCCTGTTTCTAATCGTTTTCGCCGGGCTCTTCCTCAGGGTCGATTCGGCCTGGAAGGGAACCGACGAAAACCTGCCTGACTCACAGGCCTACGAGAGGATCGCGATCGGCCTGGCCGACCACGGGGTTTACGAGCAAAAAGGCTCGGCCATTCCGCCCGAGACCCAGCCAGCCTCGAACTACGCCCCCGGACTTCCGCTTTTCGTTGGGGCCGTTTTTGCGATTACCGGTTCCGACTCGGCACGCGCCGCCCGGATCCTGCTCGCACTGATCGCCTCCCTGTCGATCCCTCTCGCCTTCATGCTTGGCAGGCGGCTCGCCGGTGACGGTGCCGGCCTCGCAGGAGCCGCGCTCGTCGCCTTCTACCCCACCCTGATCGGGGACTCCGGGATGATCCTGACTGAGTCACTGGCCGGGACTCTGTTGATCGGGGCTGTATTGACGCTCCTGATCGCAAGAGAAGGGTCCCGGGCCTCGCTTTGGGTCCTCTCGGGAGTCCTCTTCGGCCTCACGGCCATGGTCAGACCCGAGTATCTCGGGATACTCGCGGTTGTGGCACTCGTTTCCTGGCTGGTCAAAAAGCCGGGATCACTTTCGCGAAGCGCAATGGGTCCCGCGGCTCTGATCATCGGGGCTCTCTTGATTCTCACGCCCTGGACTGCAAGGAACCTCTTCGACGAGGGTCGCTTGATCCCGCTGACGACCGGCGGCGGGCAGACGCTCTTCGCCGGGAGCTTCCTTCCTTCCGGGGGCGACCCCCAGAAGGTCCTTCCTGCCCTGTTCGAGAGCAGACCGGAGCTCCTCGACTCGCCAAAGGTCAGGGCCTTCGGCAATCCATCGGCGGTGCCACCCGAAATCGCTTTCGAGGTTCTGGCGGCCAGGGACATGCCGGGGCTCGAAACCGACGTCGCCCTGACCCGAATGGGGCGTTCCCAGTATCTCGACGCCCTGACGGGAAGACCTCTGGAGCTCGCTGCATTCCTCGGCAACAAGGCTCACCGGATCTGGTGGCGTGGGCGCTCCAGCCTCACTGACAACCTGCCCGGCAAGCTCTTCCACTGGGCAGTCGCAGCACTGAGTCTGATCGGCCTTGCCGTGATGTTCGCCAGACGACGGTTCGACGCCATTCTGGTCGGCAGCATCTTCATCGCCGCGACTGCGGTCGGGGTGATCCTGATCGCATCGCCTCGCCGGGCGCTGGTCCTCTGGCCCCTGGTCTCGTCCCTCGCGGGAGTTGGAGCGGCACTGACCGTCGCCTTTCTGGCAGGGCTCCTCTCGGACCGAGGGCGTCCGGTTGCCTTACCCTGACCGGCCGCATGACAACGACTGAAGACAGCGCCGCGAAGCCTTCTCGCAGCCCTTTCGCCGACCTGGCGGGACGCTACGGCAAGCGAAGTCTGATCCTCCTTGCCGTGATCGTCGTGGCAGGCTTCGGACTTCGGGCCGAGAAGGTCTTCAACCCTCTGGCCGAGCCAGGCGACGACGCACTCGCCTACCGAGCCCTCGCCGAGTCGCTCTACGAGGAGGGCACCTATGGAGGCGACGACTTCCGTGATGCAAGCGACTGGTCACCGGGAGCGCCCCTGATCTTCGCCGCCGGCCACTACGTCGCTGGTGGCGTCAACGATGGTGTCGCTCGCGGGATCCAGGCGCTGCTGGGAACTGCTGCGATCGTGATCGTCTTCCTCCTGGCATTCAGGCTCACCGGTGGAGGTCCGGCCCCCCTCATTGCGGCCGCACTCGTCGCCCTGTATCCGTCCTTCATCTATTCGACCGGGGCTCTGATGAGCGAACCGGCCGCGATCTTCACGCTCCCGGCCGCCGTTCTGGCCTTTCTATGGGCCGCCGACAGGAAGTCGGTGGCCGCCTGGCTGGCACCGGGCCTCCTCTTCGGCCTCACCGCCCTGATCCGACCGGAATACATGTTCGTAGGGGTGGCGATGCTGGTCCTCGTGGCAATCCGGCAGTGGCTCGTGAGGGGCACCATTCCTGCGTTGACGGCCACCGCCCTGTTTCTCGTCGCGGCTCTCTTGCCGATCGTGCCCTGGACCATCCATAACCTCAACACGCTCGACCGGTTCGTCCCGATCACGACCGGCAGCGGCAAGGCTTTGTTCGTCGGCACCAACCTTCCGGCTGGGGGCGAATACCAGCAGGTGAAGGCAGGCCTGCTCGAGCAGTACCGGGGCGTGAGTCTGGAGGCCGGCTCGTCAGAGCTCGACCGAATCGACCCGGTTCCCCTGTTCGACCGTGCGGCCGAGCGCTATCCGGAGCTCAGCAGGGACGCGGCTCTGGGTCGGATCGGGAAGGAGAACATGTGGAAGTACCTCTCCGAGGACCCGATCGGATATCTCGGAATGATCTTCGAGAAGGGCTTCCGTATGTGGAGTTCGGGGGTGGGCGATGCGATGTCGTCCACGGCCGGTCGCCTCATCCAGATGGCTCTGGTCCTGCTCGGGCTGGCGGGGGCGATCCTGCTCGGGAGGTCTCGACGCTGGGAAGTCCTCCCGATGACTGTGCCGATAGCAGTTGTAACCGGCATCGCGGTCGTCACCCTCGCTCCGCCGCGCCGCAACGAGATACTTATGACCCTCGTGCTCACCCTCGCAGCCATAGCGATCGCCGCCCTTCTCGAGCGCCTCGGGACGAAGGGAGAGGTTTCGACCCCGGAAGGAACACCCGGAGGAAGTACGGCCTCGTGACCGGATCGCTCTTCCTGACGGCCTCGATATTCCCCGGCCAGCTGACCGCACTGCGCCTGTCCGGGATAGTCCTGGCCATCGGCCTGATCGGCTTCGCTCTGTTCAAGAGGCGATCACTCAGGAACGCCGACGTCCTGATCCTTCTGGTGGTCGGCCTTGCCCTGCTGCTCGTCTCGGGGACCGAAATCACCGACCGACTCCTCTCTGCCCTTTCGTTCGAGCGTGGCAATGGCGGGCGAATCCTCGGTCTTGCCGTGTTCGCGATCATCTTCCTCTTCGTCCTGTCCGTTCGAGCCCTTTCGGTCAGCGCTCGAAACACCAGGGAGATCTCCGAAGTCCTCGAGGGCATCGCTTCCGAGCAATTCCGTGCAGCCGGAAGCAGGGAGGTGTTTCGAAACCGGATAGGGATCGTCATTCCGGCATACAACGAGGCCGACAACATCGGTTTCGTGCTGGAGCAGATCCCCGATGAGGTCTGTGGGGTCGGGACCGCCGTCCTGGTTGTCGATGACGGCTCGAGGGACGAGACCGACGAAGTCGCCGCAGGATTCGGTGCCACGGTGGCCAGACACGTGGTGAACCGTGGAGGCGGAGCGGCACTGAGAACGGGCTACCGCCTGATGGTCGATTCCGATGCAGCGATCGTCGTGACCCTGGACGCCGACGGCCAGCACCTGCCCTCCGAGATGGAGCGGCTCGTTCGCCCGATCCTGGAGGGTCGCGTCGACGTGGCTCACGGCTCGAGGATCCTCGGCGAGGCAGAGAAGGGGCACCCGGCAAGGGAGTTCGGCATCGTGTTCTTCAACCGTCTCGTCTCGCTGATCACCGGCACGAAGGTGACCGACTGCTCCAACGGCTATCGGGCCGTCAGAACTTCCGTGCTCCCGAAGCTCGTCCTCAAGCAAGAGCAGTTCCATACGTCCGAATTCCTGATCGAGGCGATGAAGCGCGGTGTGCCGGCCGAGGAGGTTCCGGTCACAGTGGTCTCGCGCCTTCACGGCAGCTCGAAGAAACCCGCCGTGATCCGTTATGGAATCGGCTTCGCCAACGCGATCATGCGAACCTGGCTCAGATAACCGCGTTATTCAGGGCCGATCGCCGGGCCGGGGAGGCATCCGGACCTCGGACGGGTCGGGCAGGTACAGCTCGGTGCCGCAGCGCGGACAGACCTGAACGTAGAGCTTGACGACCTTCCGACACTGGGGACATTGGCGCTCGGGTTCGTTCACCTCGTTCCTGAACAGAATGACTGCGATCAGTCCCAACAGCGGAATGACGGTGCCGATCGCGAACCAGATCCAGAACGAACCGCCCTTGCTTCGACCGATGATCCCGGTGGCCAGCCCGAACGAAACCGCGATGACTACCCACTCATAGCCCAAGGGGAACCCCCGGGGTGGGATCGACGGCCGAACCGCGGCGTATCGATGAATTCGAGAGGGATGTCGACGGCATCGTGATCACGAGCCGAGTATAGGCGCCGACAGCCGCGCTTCGGGACCGTAACTCGGACCGTTCCAACGGGTTTCTTCCATACGATGGTCGAGATGAGTGCAGGGATTCGAAAGACGAGCGTCGCGTTCGTCGTCGCCGTCGTGATGACCGCCTTATCGGTCTCGTCCGTCGCCGCCTCCCCGACTACGGCCGGGTTCGCTGTCGGGACCGTCGAGGAGTCCGTGTCCGAGGTCAAGGGCTCCTGGACTCAGGGAGAGATGGCCGAAGCCGCTGCAAACGGGAGTCCCTCCCCCACGCCCCGCGCCTTCAGTTCGATCGGACCGACTCTCCTGTCCGAAACGGCATCGACCGGCGACTTCACCCCCGAGGACCCGACGGCCAGGCCCTACCGGGTCCACGGAAAGGTCTTCTTCCGGAGTCGTGGTGACAGCTTTTCCTGTTCGGGAACCTTCGTCGACTCGCTCGGCCACAATGTCGTGGCGACGGCCGGTCACTGCGTCTACGATCGGGCCGCGAGGAGGTTCGTAGAGGACCTCACCTTCGTTCCTGCCTGGCGTGGCAACGCTACCTCGAGCGAGGAACGGAGTCCTTTCGGTCAGTGGCCCGCAAGGAAGCTCGTGGCGACCCAGGATTACCGGTTCTCGGGACAGCTCGGAGCGGATATCGCCTTCTTCACGGTGAGTGGTGAGCCGACTCGGCAAATCGGAAGCCGGAAGATCGCCTTCGGTCTCGAGGAGATCGGGAGGCCGGTGACGATCCTGGGGTATCCGGCCAAGCCGGAACCCCTCTTCGATGGCAAGGAGATGAAGGGCTGCTCGTCGACCGTAGTCGGCAAGGACAACGGAGGGGGTGTGATCTTCCCGGCCGCCCTGAGGGCCGTACCGTGCAGCATGGGGGCCGGCTCGAGCGGAGGAGGTTGGGTCACTGCGGGTGGCTTTCTGACTTCGGTCGTGAGCTACGGATACTGCCCCGGAGTGGTGAGTCTCTGCGATTCGACCTTTGGGCCGGTCCTCGGGAGCATCGCCAAGTCCCTCTACACGTCCGAAGGGATCGGGGGCTCGCGAAGGCCCTCCGTTACCAAGGCTTCGGGTCCCGAGCGGATCGGGGATGCACGGTCGGTCTCCTTCGAGGTCGATGGCTCGGGAAGTACCCCGGTTTCCAACTGGTGCAGGATCGATGGTCGCCGTGCCCGCAAATGCTCCGGCAAGGTCACATACAGGGGCCTCGAGCCGGGTCGCCACGTGTTCTTCGTCCAGTCCATCGACCAGACCGGGCGGCGGTCGGTCGAGTTGAGGCGAGCCTTCACCGTTACTGCGGCCCGCTGATCTGCCTCAGTCTGCGGTCAGACGCTCCCTGAGGAGCCTGTTCACCTCTCCGCCGTCGACCCTGCCCCCGGCCTCCTTCATGACGGCTCCGACCAGCGCCCCGATCGCCTTCTCGTTGCCGCCGAGAACCTCGCCGGCGGGCCCCGGGTTGGCCTCGATGACTGCGTCGACGATCGACTCGAGCTCTCCCGAATCGGAGATCTGCTCGAGCCCCTCGCCAACTACGACCTGCTCGGGGTCGGCCCCCTCCGAGACCATCTTCACCAATACGTCCTTGGCCGATGCGTTCGAAACCCTCTTCGCCTGCACCATGCCCACGAGTCTGGCCAGGTTCGCCGGGGTGACCGGGCTGGAGCCGAGGGAGATGTCGTCCTGGCGGCGGAGCTCGGCCGCGAGCTCGCCGGTAAGCCAGTTGGCGGCCACCTTCGGCTCTATCTCGGGTTCCGACTCGAGCATGCCCTCGAAGAACTCGGCCCATGCCGTCTCGACCGACATCAGTCGCGCGGCTCCCTCCTGGATTCCGAGCTCGTCCCGATAGCGGGCCTCTCTTGCCTCCGGAAGCTCTGGAAGAGCGGCCGCGGCGGCCTCGAGCATGCCGCTGTCCGGCGCAACCGGGACCAGGTCGGGCTCAGGCATGTAGCGGTAGTCATGTGCCTCCTCCTTGGACCTCAGGGGATGCAGCTCGCCGGTCGCAGGGTCGAAGTGAAGGGTCTCCTGGACGACTTGGCCACCGTTGCGAAGAATGCCGGTCTGTCGCTCGATCTCGGCCTCGATTCCTCGCTCGAGGAATCGGAACGAGTTCATGTTCTTCATCTCGGTCTTGGTTCCGAGCTGGTCGGATCCCTTCGGCCTGATCGACACGTTCGCATCGCATCGCAGGCTCCCCTCCTCCATGTTCACATCCGAGACCCCGAGTTGCCTGACGGTGGCTCTAAGTAGCTGCCCCCACTCCCGAACCTGGGCGCCACTGGTCAGATCCGGTTCGGTGACTATCTCGACAAGGGGGGTTCCGGCCCGATTGAAGTCGACGAGCGAAGCGTCAGAACCCTGAATCCGACCCGAGGTGCCGACATGGATCATCTTCGCGGCATCCTCCTCGAGGTGCGCCCTGTGGATCCGGACTCCGGCGAGATTCCCACCGGAGGCGATCGGGACATCGAACTGACTGATTTGATACGCCTTGGGGTTGTCCGGGTAGAAGTAGTTCTTTCGGTGGAAGATCGAGCTCGGTGCCACCTCGCAACCCAGGGCAGCGGCGATCAGGAGGGCGTATTCGATCGCGCGCCTGTTCGGGACCGGAAGAACGCCCGGGTGACCGAGACAGATCGGGCAGGTATGGGTATTGGGTGGATCGCCGAAAGAGAGACGGCAACCACAGAACATCTTGGTCTCGGTCGAGAGCTGGACGTGAATCTCGAGCCCGATGACGGCCTCGAACTCGGCATCGGGCGAGTTCATCTCCCGACCTCGCCGGTTCGGCCCTCGAATCCGATCGACTTCTCGAGGGCAATGGATGCGTTCAGGAGCTTCTGCTCTCCGTAGGCCGGTGCTGCCAGCTGAAGGCCCACCGGGAGTTCCGGTCCTCCGCCGGCCGGCTCCGAAAGCCCTGCCGGGATCGAGATCGCCGGTATCCCGGCGAGAGACATCGGGACCGTGAACAGGTCGTTCAGGTACATCGTCCAGGGATCGCCCACCTTTTCTCCGATCTCGAACGCAACCGACGGAGAGGTCGGGGTGACGACGAAGTCGACCTGCTCGAAGGCCGTCTCGAAGTCGCGGGCGATCAGGGTCCGGACCCTCTGAGCCCGGGCGTAGTAGGCGTCGTAGTAGCCGGAGGAGAGAGCGTATGTCCCCAACATGATCCTCCGCTTGACCTCCCGGCCAAACCCGAGGGAGCGAGTCTGCTCGTACATCTCTACGAGGTCGCGCTCCTCGACTCTCATGCCGTAACGGACCCCGTCGTAGCGTGAGAGGTTGGTGGATGCCTCGGCCGGGGCGAGGATGTAATAGGCCGAGATGCCGAGTTCGGCGTGAGGGAGCTCCACCTCGACGACCGTGCCGCCGAGGGACTCGATTTCGGTCAGCGACCTTTCGAAGACGTCCCCCACCCCGGGATCGACTCCCTTCTCCAGAAACGAGCGCGGAACGCCGAACGTCAGGCCCGAGAGGTCCTCGCCCTCGGGTGGGACGATCCCGCCCGGGATCCCGGTGGAGGTCGAGTCCAGTGGATCTCGGCCCTCCAGGATCGAGAGGAGCATGGCAGCATCGGTGACGTTGGTCGTCAGGGGGCCACACTGGTCCAGCGAAGACGCAAAGGCGATCATCCCGAAGCGCGAGATCGCTCCATATGTCGGCTTCAGGCCGACGATCCCGCAAAGGGCTGCAGGCTGCCTGATCGAACCTCCCGTGTCAGTGCCGAGGGCCCAGAGAGCGGTCCCGCCGGCCACACAGGCGGCCGAGCCTCCCGACGACCCACCAGGAACCCGGGTTCGATCCCAGGGGTTCAGGACGGGCCCGAAGGCAGAGTTTTCGTTCGAGGAACCCATTGCGAATTCGTCCATGTTGGTCTTGCCCAGGACCGGAAGGCCCGCAGCTCTCAGCTTTGCCACCGCAGTCGAGTCGTAAGGGGGCAGGTAGCCCTCGAGGATCCTCGATCCTGCGGTCGTGGGGATCCCCTCGGTGCAGAAGATGTCCTTGATTGCCACCGGCGCGCCGGTCGCCTCTTCCTGCTCCCTCGCTTCCGGCAGCCAGAGCCATGAATTCAGGTCGTCAGAGGCAGCCGCACGATCCCAGGCCCCGATGACCTCGTCCGAGGCGATCTCTCCCGACTCCAGGGCGCCGGCCGTCTCGGCCCCCGTGAGGCCGAGGATCCCTCCGGAGTCCAAGCTCAGGCCTCCGCCTGGGGAGAGGGGACCCTGAAGGCCCCGTCTTCGCTCTCGGGAGCGTTGGCCGTGGCCTGCTGGACCGTCAGTTCGATCCCGGGGACGTCCTCCCTGAGGACGTTGACCAGCTCGACGACGTGTGTCGTGGGCTCCACCCCATCGGTGTCGACTGAGGCCAGCAGATCGACGTGATCGAGGATTGCCGAGAGCTCCACGGCGAACTCCCCTGCCTCTTCTTCGGAGAGCTTCAGCCGAGCTAGCCGAGCGACGTGTGCCACCTGTTCCCTGTCGATCACGCTCGGGATACTAGATGAGACCAGGTGCTTCGGATCTCAGGATTCCCGGGACAGAGCGTTCCAACAGGAGACCGAGAGGACCAACAGTCCGGCCGCCGCGACCAGCATCCCGACTCCCACACCTCCCTCGGGAGGCAGGATGACCTTCACCGCGACGATGACCAGGAAGATCGACGCAACCGGGGCCAGCGTCGCCTCCCAGATCACGGGGACGTCGGACTTACGGGTACTGGCGAGAACGATCGGCAGGGCCAACCCGGCAAGGGCGACGAGGACCAGGAAGACACGCAACACCGAGATGCCTTCATACCCGGAAGCCCCCGACCCACCGCTCCACTCGAAGGCGAGGCCGACGAGGATGGCGACTCCACCGAGAGCGACGAAGAGGTCGAGTGCCCCGACCTTGTTCCGGCTCGCCTGAGGAGCGCTACCGCCATTCGTCTCGATCGTCGATTCCACTGATCGGAACCCTACGGAAGGCACCGGGCGAAGGCCCCGCCGGTCAGTCGCGGGGCCTGGAGGCCGAGACGGTGTTGGCCAGGAGCATCGCGATCGTCATGGGCCCGACTCCACCGGGAACCGGGGTGATGGCGCCGGCCACCTCGGCTACCGGCTCGAACTCGACGTCCCCGACGAGGCCGTCCTCGGTTCGATTGATGCCTACGTCGATCACGGTGGCACCCGGCTTGATGAAGTCCGGACCGACCAGACCGGGCACACCGACCGCAGCGATCACGAGGTCTGCCCGGCGACAGGTCGCCGCAAGATCGCGGGTTCTGGAGTGACAGACGGTTACGGTTGCGTTCCTCTGGAGGAGCAGGCTCACCAGTGGTCGACCGACCAGCTGCGAGCGACCGATCACGACCGCTTCTGCGCCTTCCAGTTCGAATCCGATCCGATCGAGCATCTCGATCACACCGGCCGGCGTGCAGGGGACGAGCCCCGGCCGCCCCGTCGCCAACAGGCCGGCATTCGAGGTCGTCAGTCCGTCGACATCCTTGTCCGGTGAGATTGCGCCGATCACGCGATCCTCGTCCAAGCCTGAAGGTAGCGGGAGCTGAACGAGAATTCCGTCGATCTCGGGGTCCACGCTCATCGACTCGACCAGTGCGACCAGCTCGCCTTCGTCTATGTCCGCCGAGAGGGAGCGGTGTACCGACTCGATGCCCACCTCGGCGCAGGCCGCGTGCTTGTTGCGTATGTAGACCTCGGAGGCCGGGTCTTCGCCCACCAGCACGGTAGCCAGGGTCGGACTGCGCCCGAGGATCTCCGAGACCTCGGCCGCTGCCGTGGTGACGTCGGCCCTGACGCTCGCGGCGATGGCCTTTCCGTCGATCAATTCGGCTGTCATTCGCTACCTCCTGGTGATCGGTGCATACTCGGCCATCAATTTCCGCTCACTCCCGTCTGCCGCGAACCGGATCACTATCACTCCTCCGGGTTCCGATCCGATCACGACGCCTTCGCCGAAACTCGCGTGCACGACGTCGTCGCCCACCGCAACTGCAACCGGCTCCGTTGCCCGGGGAGAGGCAGTGACCGGGGAGGACCCGGATCCGGGGGCCCGATAGCTTCGAACCGTCGCGATGCCGGGGGCGGAACCCTGCCTCTCGATCAGATCATCGGGTATTTCGTCGATGAATCGTGATGGCCCATTCACCTCCGTGAAGCCACCGCGCGGCCCCCTCGATCGGGCCGAGGTCAGATACAGCCGCTTGCGAGCGCGGGTCATCCCGACGTAGCAGAGCCGCCTCTCCTCTTCCTCCTGGCCCTCGTCGAGCGCCCGCGAGTGCGGAAACACCCCGTCTTCACACCCAACGATGAAGACGGCGTCGAACTCGAGGCCCTTGGCGTTGTGGAGGGTCATCAGGGTGAGGAGCTCCTGCTGCTCGATCAACTTGTCCTGCTCCGTATAGAGCGAGATCTGCTGGAGGAACTCCTCGAGGGGCGGGATATCGCTGGTGCCTTCGAGCCCCCGGTTCAGATCGAACTCGCGGGCCACCGAGATCAGCTCTTCGAGGTTCTCGATCCTTCCCTGCGCCTCTATGGAACGCTCCGCCTCGAGCGCTTCCATGTAGCCGCTCCTCTGGAGGATCGACTCGAGGATCTCGGCGACGTCCCTGTCCTCGGGCAAATCGCGAAGCTCCGACATGGTGGCCTGAAAGGAATCGACGGCCCTGACCGCCGCCGAACCGAGTCCCGGGACCTTCTCTGGCTCCGAGGCCACCTGCCAGATGTTCTCGCCGACGGTGTTGGCGTGGGTCAGGATCCGGCCGAGCGTCGTCTTGCCTATGCCACGACGGGGACTGTTGACGATCCGGGAAAACGCAATCGCATCAGAGGGATTGACGAGATACTGGACATAGGCGACCGCGTCCTTGATCTCGGCCCTCTCGTAGAACTTCGTGCCGCCGACCACCCTGTAGCCCACTCCGAACCTGACCAGAGTGTCCTCGAGGACCCGGCTCATTGCGTTGGTCCGATAGAAGACCGCGATCTCCTCGGTGTCGATCCCGACCTCGGTCACGAGCCGTTCGACTTCACCGGCAACCCATCTTGCCTCCTCGTGTTCATCCGACAGGGAGACGATCTGGATCGGTTCGCCCTGATCCGACTCGGTCCAGAGTTCCTTCGGCCGGCGGTCGCGATTGTTGGCTACGACCGCGTTGGCGCCAGAGAGGATCGTCTGGGTCGAGCGGTAGTTCTGTTCGAGTTTCACGACCCGGGCATCGGGGAAGTCCTTCTCGAAGTCGAGGATGTTTCGGATGTCGGCGTGGCGGAAGCCATAGATCGACTGGTCCTCGTCACCGACCACCATGAGATTCCTCTTCTCACCGGCCAGGAGCTTCAGCAGCCTGTACTGGGCATGGTTGGTGTCCTGATATTCATCGACGAGGACGTAGTGGAAGGCCTTCTGCCACCGGGTTCGGACATCCTCGAAGAGCTCCAGGAGGTTGACCATCCTGACCAGGAGGTCATCGAAGTCCATCGCGTTGTTCTCGATCATTCGCTTCTCGTAGAGCGCGTAGACCTCGGCGACCTGTTCGCCCAGCCAGGTGTCGGCAGCGGCCATGAATTCCTCAGGTCCGATCAACTCGTTCTTCGCTCCCGAGATCCGGGCCTTGACCCTCTTCGGTGGGAGTGCCTTGGTGTCCATCTCGAGTTCGGCCATCACGGACTTGATCATCCGCACGGCATCGCCCTCGTCATAGATCGTGAATGACCTGGTGTATCCGAGCCGCTCCGCGTCACCCCTCAGCATCCGGGCGCAGGCCGAATGGAAGGTCGTCACCCACATCGCCCGGGCCGGGGGCCCGATCAGGGCCTCGACTCGCTCCTTCATCTCGGCGGCTGCCCGGTTGGTGAAGGTGATGGCAAGGATCTCGCCGGGGCGGGCCCTTCCGGTCGAGAGCAGATGAGCAATCCGATGGGTCAGGACTCTGGTCTTGCCCGATCCGGCTCCGGCAACCACCAGCAGCGGCCCGTCGCCGCTCTCGACGGCCTCGAGCTGGCGCGGATTCAGTCCTTCCAGGGTGACTTGCGGCTCCACCCGGCGAGGATATAGCCGGTTGCGGCGGGTCAGCCCCCGGCCGGAGAGCGCCCGGTCTTCGAGTCGGTCGGTCCGTCCCCGGGCGGAGGGGGCTCCTCACCCGTGAGCTCAGCCACTCGACTCTCGAGGACTGCGATCCGCTCCGACAGGGTCTTCACTGCCTCCTGCAGCGGATCGGGCAGGTGGATCCAGTCCGCGTCGGGACCCTCCACCTTTCTCCCCTCGACCCTGACCGGGTGGCCCGGGTTGCCGACCACCGTGGACAGCGGGGGGACGTCCTCGACGACCACCGTGTTTGCGCCGATCTTGGCCCCGTGACCGATCCTCACGGGCCCGAGGAGCTTCGCTCCGGAACCGATCGTCACGTTGTCCTCGACGGTCGGGTGTCTCTTTCCGATCTGGAACCCGGTCCCACCCAACGTCACCCCCTGATAGACCGTGACGTTGTCACCGATCTCGGCCGTCTCGCCGATCACGACCCCGGACCCGTGATCGATGAAGAACCCGACCCCGATCGTGGCACCGGGATGTATCTCGATTCCGGTGACCGCCCTCGTGACCCAGGAGATCACGAAGGGGGCGAGAGGCACCCCTGACCGCCAGAGGGTATTTGCAAACCGATAGCCGGCAACGGCCTGAACGCCTGGCCAGCCGATCGCAATCGTCGCCGAACCTACTCCTGCGGTGGCAGGGTCCCGTTCTCGCGCCGACCTCACTCCTTCGCCGAGCCCCGAGATGAAGGAGCCGATGGCCCTGCCTATGCCACCCCTGGAATCCAGAATGCCACCCCCTCAGGGTGCGAAGAAGGGAAGGGACATGTAGCGGTCACCGGAATCGCAGATCACGGTGACGATCCTCCCGCCGGCAAACTCGGGCCGGGCGGCCACTTCGAGGGCGGCGGCGACGTTGGCTCCGGCCGAGATCCCGCCGAGGATGCCCTCCTCCCTTGCGAGGCGATGGGCCACCTCGATCGCCTGCTCGTCTCTGATCTGGATTATCTCGTCGACGAGATCGGGGCGATAGATCTCCGGAATGAAGCCAGCACCTATCCCCTGCAGCCGGTGCGGTCCGATCGAGCCGCCAGAGAGCACCGGTGACGAGGCGGGCTCGACCGCGATGATCTTTGCGTCGGAATCCTGCTCTTTGAGATATCGAGCGACGCCCGTGATCGTCCCGCCAGTTCCGACCCCGGCAACGAAGGCCGCGATGTCTCCTCCCGTGTCGGCCCAGATCTCGGGCCCGGTCGTCCTGAAGTGGGCCTCGGGGTTTGCGGGATTCGAGAACTGCATCGGGATGAAGGCATCGCGATCGGCAGCTATCTCCCGGGCGAGCCCGACCGACTCGTCCATCCCTCCCATCGAGGGAGTTTCGACCACGGTCGCGCCGTAGGCTCTGAGCAGCTTCGCCCGCTCCCGGCTCATCCCTTCGGGCATGGTCACGATCAACTCGTAGCCGCGAGCGGCACAGATCATCGCCAGTGCGATTCCGGTGTTTCCGCTGGTGGGCTCGACCACGACCGACTCGCCCCTGACGAGTGTCCCGTCCGCTTCGGCCGCCCCGATCATGGCGGCGCCGATGCGGTCCTTGACCGAGCCACCCGGATTGAAGTACTCGAGCTTGCCGCAGACCTCGGCGCCGAGATCGGCTCCGAGGCGAGCCAGCCAGACCAAGGGAGTTCCCCCGACGGTCGCCGATGCCTGTGGAGCGATCAAATGAAGTACATCCCTGACTGGGCCTCGGAGGATTCCCGTTCGACAATCTCCGAAATGGTCGTCTGACCGAATACCGCCCGCAATGCCTCGACTCCCTCGGCCCAGATACCTCCGGCCTCGTCTGCCTCCTGCCCGATCATCCCGTCCAGGGCCTGAACGACCTCCAGCACGGTGATCTCCTCCGGGCTGCGAGCCAATGTGTAACCGCCCTTGCTGCCGCGATGGCTGGTCAGGAATCCGGCGCGCCTGAGCGTCGAGAAGAGCTGTTCCAGGAACTGGTCCGGGACGCCGCGACGGTCGGCGAGCTCCTTGACCGGCACGGGGTGATCGCCGGACTTGGCCAGCTCGGCCAGGGCCACGACTGCGTAGCGGGACTTGGAGGTCACCGAGATCATTGGGCTGTTCTACCGCAATCCAGTCCCGGATCAGGCATCCTCGGCCACCGGGTCAGGAATCCTGCCGATTGCACTGTCCAGTCTCTCCAGGGTCTCTTCCCGTCCCAGAGCCGCTACGGACTCGAAGATCCCGGGAGAAACCGTGGTTCCGGTGAGGGCCACCCTGATCGGCTGGAAGACCTTCCCCGGCTTGATGTCCAGCTCGTCAGGCAGGACCGAGAGCGCTGTTTCGACCTCAGCCTCTCCGAAGTCCCCGAGTGCGGCCAGGCGTTCTCGCGAAGCCACGAGGGCGCGTCGGGCGTCGCCCTTCATCACCTTCGACCAGGCCTTGGGGTCGTCGACGGGCTCTTCGAAGAGGAAAGCGATCAGCGGCCAGACCTCCTCGAGCGTCTGCGCCTTCTCCTGCACGATCGAGCAGGCCGTCGCCAACCCCTCGTCGGGTTCGCGATCGAGAAAGGCTGCAACCGTCTCGAGATAGAGACCGGGATCCATCTCCCTCATGTAGCGACCGTTCATCCAGCGGAGCTTCTTCTCGTCGAACATCGCCGAGGCCTTCCCGACGTCCTGCGGCCTGAACCGGAGAACGAGCTCGTCGGTCGAGAGAAGGGTTTCGTCATCGCCGGGACCCCACCCGAGAAGGGCGATGTAGTTGCACACGGCCTCGGGCAGATAACCGGCATCCCTCAGTTCCTGAACCGAAGCGGCCCCATGCCGCTTCGAAAGCTTCTTGCCGTCGGGTCCGTGGAGTAGCGGGACATGGGCGTAGCGCGGAATCGGTGCCCCGATGGCGTCCAGGACCAGAACCTGTTTAGGGGTGTTCGAGAGGTGGTCGTCACCCCTGATCACTTCGGTGATGCCCATGTCGGCATCATCCACTGCTACCGCGAAGTTGTAGAGGGCCGAGCCGTCGCCTCTGGCGATCACGAAGTCGTCCTGCGTCGAGTTGGGAAATCGAACCTCTCCCCGGATCAGGTCTTCGACGACGGTCTCCCCCTCGTCCGGCACCCTCAGACGGACGGCTCCGTCACCGTCGCCGGAAGGGGTTCCCCGATACCCACGGTTGGAGCCGTGCTCCTCCTTCCACTTCCGGACGTCCTCTGCGGTGGCCGAGTCCCGGTAGGCGATACCTCGCTCGAGCAGTTCCCTGACGACCTCCTCATGCCTGTCGGACCGCTCGACCTGCGACAGAGGTCCCTCGTCCCATCCGAGGCCGAGCCACTCCAGAGCCTCGATGATCTGATCGACGTTGGCCTCCGACGAACGCTCCCGGTCCGTGTCCTCGATCCTGAGCACGAAGGTGCCGCCGGAGTGGCGGGCCGCCAGCCAGTTGTAGAGTGCCGTCCTCGCCCCGCCGATATGGAGTTCACCGGTGGGGGAAGGCGCAAATCGAACCCGGAGGTCTCGTTCCTCGATGCTCATCGGAGCCCATGTTTCCACAGCCGGAGGTCTGGACAAGGCCGTGGGTCGAGGTGAAGAGCTCGGCTGCGAGGCAATCCAGATCTTCAACCAGAGTCCACGGATGTGGAAACCCACTGCCTACGCGGAGGAGGACTTCGCCGCGTTCAGGGAGGCGATGGAGGCCTCTCCTGTCGAAAGCGTGATCATCCACGCCGTCTATCTGATCAACTGTGCGACTCCCGACCGGGAACTGGCGAAGAAGTCGAGGGATTCGCTGGCTCACGCGCTTCGGATAGGCGACGCGATCGGTGCCGATGGAGTCGTCCTCCATCCAGGCGCCCGAAAGGATTCCGAGCCTGGTCCCGCGATGAAGCGGGCCGGGAAGGTCATACGTGCAGCCCTCGACGACACCGAGGAATGTCCGATCCTGATCGAGCAGATGGCCGGTCACAAGGGAATCCTCGGATGCACTTTCGAAGAGGTCGAGACGATCACCGAGGCAGCGGGCGGCAGTGACCGGATAGGGCTCTGCCTCGACTCCTGCCACATGTTCGTCAGCGGTTACGACGTCAGGACCGAGGAAAGCCTGTCCGCGGTCCTCGCAGAGATCGATTCCGTGCTCGGGCTCGAACGCCTGGGGGCACTCCACGTCAACGACTCGAAGGTTCCCTTCGGATCGAAGAAGGACCGCCATGAGGACCTGGGCAAGGGCGAGATCGGAGACCGCTCCCTTTCGGTGATCCTCTCCGAACCGGCCTTCGA
Organism: uncultured Solirubrobacterales bacterium; assembly: GCA_903939845.1. GTDB lineage: Bacteria > Actinomycetota > Thermoleophilia > Solirubrobacterales > 70-9 > 67-14. Next base: position 153,141 of record CAJAIJ010000050.1, on the reverse strand, counting down.
GGGCCTACCGGCCACTCTGGAGACGCCGGGCCCCGACAAGAAGGGTCCGACCGCCGCCGATGTAGCCCACGCGAAGAAGCTGCGCAAGCGGGGCCTGAAGAACCGCTCCCGCTAGGTCGGCCGGCGGCCAGTAGTGTCCGACCCCAATCAGGTCGAAGAATCTTTCAAGCGATCCCGGGCGTCCGGGGAGGAGCGAGCAAGTGAGCGAGAGTCCAGATCCGAAGGCAAAGGTTCCAGAGGTTCCGATCGGCCACGACAGGGCGTTCATGGTCGAGCTGGCTCCGGAGAGGACCATCCCTGACGAAGGCATGAGTTCGCGGGCCGCACTCGAAACGATCCAGAGCGAGGTCATCCTCGACGGCGACCCCGAGAAGAACCTCGCGACGTTCGTGACGACCTGGATGGAGCCCGAAGCCCGGATGGTCATCGCCGAGAACCTTCACCGGAACTACATCGACCACGCCGAATACCCGCGGACCGCCGAGATCTCCAAGAGGTGCGTTCGAATGCTGCACAACCTCTACCACGGAGAAGGAGAACCGGAGTGTCCGGGTGCAGCCTGCGCCGGTTCGTCGGAGGCAGTGATGCTCGGCGCCCTGGCGATGAAGTGGCGCTGGAGGGAGCGTCGAAAGAAGGACGGCAAGCCGGTCGATCGCCCGAACCTCGTCTACGGAGCCGATGTGCACGTGGTCTGGGACAAGTTCTGCAGGTATTTCGACGTCGAACCTCGCCAGGTCCCGGTGCCCAAGGGCAAGACGGTCGTATCGGTCGAGGACGTCGCCCCCCACATCGACGAGAACACGATCGGGGTCGTAGCCGTAGCTGGAACTACCTTCACTGGCGAGTGCGATGACCTGGCCGGCATCGACGCTCACCTCAACGAGCTGGCCGGTAAGGGAATGGAGGTCCCGATGCACGTGGATGCCGCGAGCGGAGGATTCGTCTTCCCGTTCTCGGATCCCGACTTCGAGTGGGACTTCAGGTTGAAGTCGGTGAAGTCGATCAATACCTCGGGACACAAGTTCGGACTCGTCTACCCGGGTATTGGATGGCTCGTCTTCCGCGACGATGATCAGCTCCCCGATGATCTGGTCTTCTACGAGGACTACCTCGGCGAGAAGGACCCCACCTTTACTCTCAACTTCTCGGGAAGCTCCTCGTTCATCCTCGCCCAGTACTTCAACTTCATGAGGCTGGGCAAGTCGGGTTACGGTCAACTGGTAGGAGTGATGAATCACAACCGGGCCACGCTGTCCGAGGCGATCGAGGCGACCGGATCGCTCGAACTCGTCCGTGGCTCCGGTCCGGTCATACCGCTCGTGATCTGCAAGGTCAAGGAGGGCGAGGTCTTCACCGAGAACGAACTCGTCGCCGAACTGGCACGACGGAGGGGATGGCTCGTTCCGGCCTACCAGATGCCCCCCGACAACGAGGACCAGAGGATCATCAGGATGCTGGTCAAGATCAACCAGACCCGTGAGTTGGTAGAGGCCCTGGCCAACGACTTCACGGACTCGATAGAGATGCTGAAGACCAGGGGTCCGGTCAGCCACGGTCCGCCCCCCTCCCACTCCGCCACCGGCTACTGAGCAGGGCTCACGCCGCCCGGTACGCAGAAACGGCCGGAACTCTGTCCGGCCGTTTCCGAGGTGTAGTTCAGCTTCTGGCTACTGGATCTTCATGCCCGAGATGGCCCTGGCGATGACCAGCTGCTGAATCTCGGACGTGCCTTCGAAGATGTCGTAGATCTTCGCGTCGCGGTGCATGCGCTCGACCGGGTACTCACGGGTGTAACCGTTGCCCCCGAGGATCTGGATCGCTCTCTCGGTGACCCAGGTAGCGGTCTCACCGGCCTTGAGCTTCGACATCGAGCCCTCGGCGTTCTCGAACGGGACCTGGTTGCGGCCCATCCAGGAAGCGCGCCAGACCAGCAGCCTGGCGGCGTCGATCTCGGTCTTCATCCGGGCGAGGGTGAACGCGATTGCCTGATTCTCGATGATCGGGCGTCCGAACTGGACACGCTCCTTGGCGTAGTCGAGCGAGTACTCGTAGGCAGCCCTGGCGATCCCGATCGCCTGAGCGCCGACCGTGGGCCGGCTGGCCTCGAAGGTCGCCATCGCGGCCTGCGACTTGGCCTTCTTGCCTTCCTTCACCCGGGCGAGACGCTCGTCGAGCTTCTCCTTGCCACCGAGCAGGCAGTTGCCGGGGATGCGGCAATCGTCGAGGTGCACATCAGCGGTGTGAGACGCACGGATTCCGTGCTTCTTGACCTTGGCGCCCTGCTCGCAGCCCTTGGTTCCGGGCGGGATCACGAAGGCGGCGTGGCCGCGCGAGCCGAGCTCACGATCGACCGAAGCGACGATGACATGAACGTTGGCGATGCCACCGTTGGTGGCCCATGCCTTCTGGCCGTTCAGGATCCATTCGTCGGTGGCCTCGTCGTACTTGGCCGTCGTCCTCACTGCCGAGACGTCGGAGCCAGCGTCGGGCTCGGAGGAGCAGAACGCGGCGATCTTGACGTCGTCCGGAGTCCCGAAGCACTGGGGAATCCACTCTCCGATCTGCTCGGGAGTGCCCTGGCCGAGAATCGCCACTGCAGCAAGGGTGGTGCCGAAGATGGACATGCCGAGGCCGGCGTCGCCCCAGAAGATCTCCTCGTTGATGATCGGGAGCGTCAGGCCGCTCGGGTCGGAGAAGAACTGGGCGATTCCCTCGAAGCCGTAGAGGCCGATCTCTGCGGCCTCCTGAACGATCGGCCACGGGAATTCTTCCTTCTCGTCCCACTCGTGGGCGTTGGGACGGAGGACGTTCTCGGCGAAGCCATGGGCCCACTCCTGCAGGTCAAGCTGGTCCTGGGTGAGTTCCATGGTGAATTCGGCCTTGATCGTGCCGTCACCTGCCGCGTTTTCAGCAATCTCTTCTGGGGTCTCTGTGGAAGTGCTCATTCACGGAATGTTACACGGATCGATGACGAGAAAAGAGCGCAGGAGGGACGGGGGAATCAGACCCGAGTCCGTCAGGCCGCTTCGCCGATTGCTCCGGTTCCGAAGATCTCGTCGATCTCCGAGACCAGCCCCGCGGACCTTCGGACCCGGTAGTCCGGTCCGAGCTTGAGACGACGCTCCGGTCCGTCCCCCTGGATCACGATCAGGACATCCGACTCCCCGCGGTGATGTTCGATCACCGACTTCACCTCTTCGAGAGCATCGATCGAGAAGTTCCCGGTCTCGACCCTGAGAGTGAGGGGCTCCTCCCTCTTCTTCCGGGCCTCGATCGCGGCCTCGATCTCGGCCGGTCCGGGATCAAAGGGCTTTGCATTCTGGATCACGACCTTCACGCCTCGCTCGGTGTGGTCGACCCTCCCCTTGACCAGGATCACCGCGTCGAGTTCGACCGCCGACACCTTCTCCGACTCGTCCGGGTTGAAGATGACCAGCTCCACCTCGGCCTCGATGTCGGTGAGGGTCGCGAAGGCCATCGGTCTTCCCGACTTCGTCTTGATCTTCCGGTATTCCGTGACCAGTCCACCGACCGTGACCCAGGCCTTGTCCTCGCGGGCCCCCAGCTCGGAGAGCCGGCAGTCGGAAGCGGCCTCTATCGCCTCGAGGAGGCCGTCGAGCGGATGGGCAGAGAGGAAGGTGCCGAGGGTCTCCTTCTCCAGAGCGAGCAGCTCCTTCTGATCGAACTCCCCGGTTCCGATCGGTGGTCGCGCGATCGACCCCTCCGATTCTGACCCCTCGACCATGTCGAAGATCGAGCCCTGGCCGACCATCGAGTCCGCCTGGGTCTTGCTCCCGGCCGCCTGGGCTTCGGGGAGTGCTTCGAGCATGCCCATCCGTGAGCCGGGGAGGGAATCCAACGAGCCCGACTTGATCAGACACTCCAGTGCCTTCTTGTTGACGGCCCTCGAGTCGACCCGCTCGCAGACGTCCCAAAGTGAATCGAATGCCTTTTCCTCGCGGGCCTCGATGATCGCCTCGACCGCGGAATGGCCTACGTTCTTGACGGCATCCAGCCCGAATCGGATTCCCTCGCCGGTGACTACGAACCCGTGGTCGGACTCGTTGATGTCGGGCGGCAGAACCCCGATCCCCATCTCCTTGCAGCGATTGATGAAGAACGGGACCTTGTCCTTTGTGCCCATCACAGAGGAGATGACGGCCGCCATGTACTCGGCGGGGTAATTCGCTTTCAGCCATGCCGTCCGATACGCGATCAACGCGTAACAGGCGGCGTGGGACTTGTTGAAGGAGTAGTCGGCGGCCGCCTCCATCGTCTTCCAGAGGTTGGCCGAGACGGCTGGGTCCGTCCCCGAGGAGGCCGCGCCCTCCATGAACAGATCCTTCATCTCGGCCATCAGGTCCCTCTTCTTCTTGCCGATCGCCTTTCTGAGGTCGTCGGCCTGAGCCGGGCTGAACCCGGCCAGGTTCCGTGAAATGGCCATCAACTGTTCCTGGTAGACGAGGCAGCCGTAGGTCGGAGCCGTAATGTCGGCCAGGCGTTCATCCTCGAAGACCACCGATGAGGGGTCGGCCTTGCCGGCCGCATACCTGGGGATCTCCGACATCGCTCCCGGTCGGTACAGGGAGACCAGAGCGATGATGTCGTCGAACTCGGTCGGGACTACCCTGCGCATGGCTTCTCGCATGCCGTCGGACTCGAGCTGAAAGACACCGGTCGAATCCCCGGCCGCGAGCATGGCATAGGTCTTCGGATCGTCGAGGGGAATCGCCTCGATATCGATCTCGACCCCGTGGGATCTGCTGATGATGTCGATGGCGTCGTCGATCACGTCGAGGTTCCGAAGCCCGAGAAAGTCCATCTTCAGCAACCCGATCTGCTCGACCGGACCCATCGGATACTGGGTCACGGTCTTGTACTGCCTGACCGGCTTGCCATTGCCGTCTTTGACCGGGTCGGCCGACCTGTCCTCGACCAGCTGCAGCGGGACGATCTCCTTCAACGGCCTGCCCGAGATCACCACGGCCGCCGCATGGATCGAGGTGTTCCTGATCTTGCCCTCGAGTGCCTTGGCGGTGTCGATGACCCTGCGGGCATCTTCCTCCGCGTCGTATGTCTTCCGTAGCTCCTCGCCTTCCCGGAGGCACTCCTCGAAGGATGGCGAGCGTCCCATGATGGGATCGGGGATCTGCTTGGCGAGCCGGTCACCCATCCCATATTCGAAACCGTGGACCCGGGCCGAGTCACGAATGGCGGCCCTCGGAGCCATCGTGTTGAAGGTGATTATCTGGGCGACCGAATCCGAGCCGTACTTCTCGGTCACGTACTGGATCATCCGGTCTCTGCCCCTGACCGAGAAGTCGATGTCGATATCGGGCATCGACCTCCTGCCGGGGTTCAGGAAGCGCTCGAAGAGAAGGTCGTACTCGATCGGATCGATGTCTGTGATTCCGAGCGCATAGGAAACGATCGAGCCGGCTGCCGAACCGCGCCCGGGCCCGACCGCGATTCCGTTCTCCTTGGCATACCGGACGAAGTCCCAGACGATCAGGAAATAGGACGGAAAGCCCATCTCCTCGATGACCGCCAGTTCGGTTTCCAGTCGCTCGGCAGCTTCGGCCGGAACGGGATCTCCGTAGCGTTCCCTCAGCCCCTCTCCGGCAACCGTTCGCAGATAGTCGGCCGGAGCCGAGCCGTCTTCGGTCGGGAAGTCGGGCAAAAGGATCTCCCCGAGCGGAATCTCGACCTGACACCGGTCGGCTATCTCGATGGTCATCGGGACGGCTTCCGGCCATTCGGCGAATGACTCGGTCATCTCGGCCGCATCCTTGAGATAGAACTCGTTCGTGTCGAAGGTCATCTTCGGCGCGTCGAGGGTCGACTTGGTCTGAACGCAGAGCAGGGCCGTGTGGTTGTCGTAGTCGTCCCTGGTCAGATAATGGACGTCCGCAGTCGCCACCAGGGGACGCCCGACCTCACCGGCGATTCTCGCTATCTGCTCGTTGGCCTTGTCCTGGTCGGCGATGCCGTTCTTCTGGACTTCGAGATAGACCTGCTCGGGACCGAAGACCTGAATGAGTTGGTCGAGGTGTTCCCGAGCTTCGTCGGGGCGATCCTCCACGAGCCGCCTGACGAAACGCGCTTGCAGGCAGCCGGTCAGTACGATGACTCCCTCGGAGTAGCGCTCGAGGAGTTCCATGTCGATATTCGCCTTACCCCTGTGGAAGCCCTCGAGGAAGCCATCCGAACTGAGCGCGACGAGGTTCCTGAAACCCGCGTCGTTCTCGGCCAGGAGCGTGAGATGGTTCCGCTCGTATCGCCCTCCCTCGTGAACCGAGTGACGGTCGTCCACGTAGTAGGCCTCGATCCCGAGGATCGGCTTCACTCCTTCGCTCAGACAGGCCGAATACATCTCGACCGCCCCGTTCATCACGCCGTGGTCGGTCAGGCTGAGGGCAGGCATGTCGAGTTCGGCAGCCCTTGCCGCCATCGCCTTTATGTTGCAGGCGCCGTCGAGCACCGAATGCTCGCTGTGCACATGGAGGTGCGCAACCTGCCCTTTTCCCGAACTTCCGCTCACAGATCCATCATGGCAATCACCGGTGATGAAACTCTGGGCAGGTCGAGGTCGATCACGGACTTTGCCTCGTCTTCTCGCTCGCTGAACCGGGGTCGCTTCGGTTCCGGCCGTCTAGGATCAGGGCGTGGCAAGGATCTGTTTCCTCAGACATGGCGAAGCCGAAGACGACGACGGTAGCGGTGACGCGGCCCGCGAGCTGACCCCGCGGGGAAGGGCACAGTCGAGTGCGGCCGGTGCTGCACTCGCAGCAATCGGATTCCTGCCCGATGCCTGCCTGGCCAGCCCGAGGGTCAGGGCAAGGGACACGGCCTTGCTGGCCTGCGCCTCGCTGGGGGTGGAGCCCGAGATCATCGAGGCGATCGGCTCCGGTTCCTACGATTCGCTGGATCTGGCCGCAGGCAGGGGCGACGTGATGATCGTGGGCCATCAGCCCGTCCTGGCGTCGGAGGTGGCGAGGATTACGGGCGGCTCGATCAGGATGAAGAAGGGCGGGATAGCCCTGGTCGAATCGGGGAGACTCCTGCTCCTGGCCGGTCCGGAAGAACTTTCGCTGATCGCCGAGTCGGCCTGAGCCGAATCGGTCAGGCGCAGACCCAGGCGCCCGGACCGTCGTTGGCCCATATCAGCGCGGCGATCCTGTCCTGTTCGGATTTCGGTGCGAGATGGGGCAGGCCCTTGCCACCGTAGGCCTCCCAGGTCGAGGGGATGATCTGGTACGCACCACCGGCCCCGCTCGAGGAGTTGAGTGCCGAGTAGTTGCCTCCGGACTCGCACATCACGATGTAGGTGGGGATCGAATAGGGACCGCCGGGGAAGGAAGCACCGGGAGGCTGCTGGGCCGTGGCCCGACGGGATTCGATCGTGTCGATCCTGTCCTCGAGTCGATCGATCTCACCGGATCTCACTCCCTCGATCGCAGAGAGCCTGGAGGCCGAGGACTCGGCCTCGGCCCGAGCGGCTGCGACTTCGGAAACCGCGGATTCGAGCAATGCCAGGTTCGAAGCAACGGCAGCGGTTCCGGCCCGAGCCGACCGGAGGGATTCGAGTCGCCTCTCGCGGAGTTCGCCGACCCGTCGGGCAAGGGCCCGGTCGGAGTCCCTGATCGCCTCGAGATAGAAGCTCCGTGCGGCCAGATCCCCGTAGTCGCCAGAAGCCAGGAGCAGGTCTCCTATTCGGGGCGAGCCGGTCATGTAGATCTCGACCATCCTTCGAGCCAGACCGGCCCTCGCCCTGGCGAGAGAGCGATCGGCAGCCTCGGCCCTGCCGCGGTTCCTCTCTACTCGCTCCCTGAGCCCGACCAGCTTCTCTCTGCTGGCGGAGATCCTGAGGGAAAGGAGCTCTTCCTGCCGCGATGCTTCGGTCGCGCGGGCGACTGCGGCGTCGTAACGGCCGCGGGAGCGCTGAAGCGATTCGCTGAGCCTCTCGACCTCCGCCCTGAGCGCGGCCGGTCGATCGCCCGGGGCGGCTAGCCCCTCCGATGCGACGATGCCCGTGACTCCAGCGACGCAGAGGAGAGCTCCGATCGCTCCATGGCGAATCACCTGCATGAATCTGGGGGGACCTGGGGGTGGCATCGGGGTCCAGACCACGCTAGCCAACGGGTGTGAGACCGACCTCGGACCGACCTCCACGCAGTCGGGATTGCGTCAGGTCTCGTTCAGTAGTCGGGGTCGGATTCCGACCTGGAACCAACGGTCAGCGCCGTCCCTCCGGCCAGGAAGAGCACTCCGACCACGGCCGCGACGGCGACCACCAAAGCGGAGCGGGGCACCCGTCGTCCGATGTAATAACGAACGAACCAGACCGTCGCCCTTCCGATCAGGTTGTAGATCACGACCCCTCCCCCTTCCTGCCCCTGACCCTTTCGGCCATCCGGCTCTGGAGTGAGAAGAGTTCGATGAAGCCGGGGCTGGCCTTCTGGGAAAACTGTCCACCCGATTCTCCGAAGGAGGCCAGATTCTCGTCGTAGAGGGCGAAGGGCGAGCTGCGGCGGATCGGGACGGCCGACCCCTTGTAGAGCTTCATCGTGATCTCACCGGTCACGAACTCGTTGGCGGAGACCATGTAGGCATCGAGATCCCGACGAAGGGGCTCGCTCCAGAGGCCGGCGTAGACGAGGTAGGCCCAGTGACGGTCCAGCGCATGCTTGAAGTTGTTCTGATGGATCGTCGAGACGAGCTTCTCGAGCTCCTGATGGGCCGTCAGGATGACCTCGGCGGCCGGCACCTCGTAGATGTCCCGGACCTTGAGTCCGACTATCCGGTCCTCGATGTGATCGACGATCCCGACTCCGTTGCGAGCACCCGCCTCTGCGACGACTTCGAGCAGCGGGACCAGGTCCATCTGTTTTCCATCGACGCTCACCGGTCGGCCGGCCTCGAAACCGATCGTGATCTCTTCCGGAGCATCTGGCGCCTCCTCTGGCGGAGTCACCAGCTGAAAGACATCCCGCGGGGGTGCTTCACCGAGTTTCTCGATCGACCCGCCCTCGGACGACCTGCCCCAGAGGTTGTCGTCGATGGAGTAGGGCGGCGCCTCCCCTCCCCCCTTTATCGGGATGCCGTGGCGGCGGCAATACTCGAGCTCCTCCTCGCGGCCGATCTGCCACGACCTGACCGGAGCGATCATCTTGAGTTCGGGGGCAAGGGTCGCGACCGTTGCCTCCAGCCTGACCTGGTCGTTGCCCTTGCCCGTGCAGCCATGAGCGAGGACGTCGCATCCCGTGGATGCAGCGGTCTCGACTCCGAGCTTCGCGATCAGCGGGCGGCCGAGAGACGTGAACAGCGGATAGCCACCGCCGTAGAGAGCGTTGGCGCGAATGGCGGGCAACACGTAGTCCTCGGCGAACTCCTCCTGCGCGTCGATAACCACGGTCTCGACGGCTCCGAGATTCCTGGCCTTCTCGATTACCTCCTCATAGTCTTCGCCGGGCTGACCGAGATTGATGGTCAGGGTCACGACCTCGGCCTCGTACTGGGCCTGGATCCAGTGGAGCATGACGCTGGTGTCCAGCCCTCCCGAATACAGGAGCAGGACTCTGTTCACCTCTTCCGGTCGGGCCTCATAGCTGGCTATCGGCTCGGGAGAAAGAGAGATGTCGAGGGCCGAGCCGGGAGTGTCGGTGGTCGACTCGGTCACGGGGTGATGCCCCCGCTCGATCCGCCCGAGGAATCTGATCCCCCCGGGGTTATCCCGCCAGAGGATCCACCCGATCCTCCACCGTCCGGCGTGGTGCCACCGTCATCGGGCGAGGGTTCAGGCGTGGGCGTTGGTTCGGGGGTTACTCCTCCGTCGTCCGTGGTGTCGGTCGGACCGGTCGGAATCACGGGCAAGGTGGTGCCGGTAGCTCCGGTCTGCCGGGAGGAATCATCCGACGAGGCCAGGATCACTATCGCGGCCACGAGTCCGATGATCACGGCCAGGAGGCCGAATACGAGATAGCGAAGGTGCCTTCGTCCGTCACCCCCTCCGCCGTCGTAGGAATCTCTTCCTCTTCCGTTGCTCATCACTCGTGTTCTTTCGTCTGCCAAGGATTACCTCTCTCGCCGATTATCGTAAACGGTGTCGGACCCGGGACTTCGCCGCCCGTCTCAGGAGGCCTCCCCGATCGCGTCGGCTATCAGGCCGACCCCGTCGTCGGCCTGTCGATCCGACATCACGAAGGTGGGAAGCAGTCTCAGGGTGTCGGGACGTGGCGAGTTGAGGATCAGTCCCTTTGCCAATAGTGAATCCCGGATCCCGGGTCCGTCCAGACCGTCGTCGAGTCCGACCCCGAGCATCAGTCCACGACCCCGAACCTCGACGACGCCATCGACTCCCTCGAGCCCGGAACGGATCCGCTCCCCTAGCTCCCGGACCCGGTGCAGGAGCTCCGGGCGGTCGATCAGGTCCAGGACCTTCGCGGCGACCCTGGAGGCGACTGGGCCACCGGCGAACGTCGAGCCGTGGTCGCCGGCCTCCAGGACCTGTCCGGTTTCCCTCGAGGCGACGCAGGCACCGATCGGGAAACCGCCGCCGAGGGCCTTCGACGACGTCATCAGGTCCGGCTGGACCGGACCCTGCTGAAAGCTCCATAGCGACCCCGTCCGCCCGACCCCGGCCTGGACCTCGTCGAAGACGAGCAGGGCCCCGGCTTCTCTGGTCAGGTCCCGGGCGGCAACCAGAGTTTCGGCCGAGAACGGGAACACCCCGGCCTCTCCCTGAATCGTCTCCATCATCACCGCCGCCGTGTTGTCGGTGAAAGCGTTCGCGAGGGCCTCCGGGTCGTCGAAGTCGACGGCCACGAAGCCGGGGAGCATCGGGGCCAGGGCCTCATCGGCCGCCATCGCAGGTGTGGCCGAGAGCGCTCCGTAGCTACGACCGTGGAACCCTCCCTTGAAGGTGATGATCTCGGGTGAGGCGATGCCTCGTCTCGAGGCATGCTTCCTGGCGACCTTGATCGCGCACTCGTTGGCCTCGGTGCCGGAATTGCAGAAGAACACCGGTCCGCCGATGGAGCCGACCGAAAGCCGCTCGGCCAGGTCGACCATCGGCTCGCTGAAGAAGAGATTGGAGACGTGATCGAGCTCGGCCATCTGGCTCGAAGCGGTCTCGACCAGTTCAGGGTGACAGTGGCCCAGGGAGGTAACCGCGATGCCAGAGAGGAAGTCGAGGTACTCCTTGCCTTCGGAGTCGAAGAGAAGGGGTCCCTCCCCACGGACGAGGTCGATCTCCGACCTGCGGTAGGTCTGCATCAGGAAGCGGTGCTCCCGATCCTCGAGCTCCTTCCTCAAGGGCCGATCCTCGTCCCGATCCCGGCGTCGGTGAACAGCTCCAGCAAAAGGGAATGCGGTCTGCGGCCATCGATGATGTGGGCGTGCCGGCTTCCGCCCCTCACTGCCGCCACGCAGGCCTCCAGCTTCGGGCGCATTCCGCCGGAAAGGCCTTCGAGTGAAGCCTCGACCTGATCGGCAGAGGCTTCCGAGATCAGAGATGACTGATCCTCGGGATCCTCGAGCCAGCCGGGCACGTCGGTCAGGAATATCGTCTTGAAGGCACCGAGGGCCGCTGCTACCTTGCCGGCCGCCTCGTCTGCATTGACGTTGTACGAGTTCCCCTCCCCGTCCGAGGCGACCGAGGCGATCACCGGGATGTAGTCGGCCGAGATGTGATTCAGGACATCGACGTCTACCCGGTCGATCTCGCCCACGAAGCCGACCTCTTCGGCGTTCGGGACCGGTGAGACCGTGAACAGGTCACCGTCCTCCCCGGAGAGTCCGACGGCCGGCTGACCGGCCCTGTTGAGGCGACCGACCAGATCGGAGTTCAGCTTGCCCAGCAGCACCATCTTCGCCACCTCGACCGTCTCTGAATCAGAGACCCGAAGGCCGTCATGGAACTTGACCTCCATCCCGAGCTTCTCCATGTGATCGGAGATCTCGGGACCACCGCCATGGACGATGACGGGGTTCATGCCCACGTACTTGAGCAGAACGATGTCGTCAGCAAAGGCCTCTTTGAGAGATTCCTCCTGCATCGCTGCCCCTCCGTACTTGATGACAAGGGTCTGGCCGTGGAACTCCTTGATGTAGGGGAGCGCCTCGAGCAGGAGGGTTATCTCGCCTCCGTCTCCGGTTCCTTCTCTTCCGGTCATTTCCCCAAGTCTCCTAGGTCGTGTATTCCGAGTTGATCGCGATGTACTCGTTGGTCAGATCACAGAAATAGAGGTGGTCCGAATGCTCGCCCCTCTCGAGGTCGATCGCGAGCCCGGCCTCCTGTCCACCATCGGCCAGATCGGCTGCATCGATGGATTCGCTACCTATGTGGCCGAGGTCCTCGCCCGGAAGGGCTGCACCCGCGGCCTGAACGATCCTCCCCCAATTCGGGTCGCGGCCCAGAAGTGCCGTCTTCACGAGCGGAGAGTTGCCGATCGCCCTTGCGACCGATTCGGCCTCCGACGGGGACGAGGCACCGGTCACGTCGACCCGGCAGATACGGGTGGCACCTTCTCCGTCGGCAACGACCATGAGGGCGAGCTGGAGCATCACCGCCTCGAGCAGTCCCTCGGGGAGGGGCCTTCCGGACCTGCCCGAGGCCTGGAGAACGACGGTGTCGTTGGTGCTGGACTGTCCATCGACCGAAATCCGCGCAAATGAGGGATCGACGGCTGCCCGGAGCACCGCGTCGGGCTCCTCGATCACGGCGTCCGTCTGGACGAAGCAGAGCATCGTGGCGAAGCCGGGCTGGATCATCCCGGCTCCCTTCGCCTGACCGGAAACGGTAACCCCGTCACAGGTCACCGAACACCTCTTCGGGCCATCGTCGGTGGTCAGGATTGCTTCCGAGAAGGGAACCCCACCCTCGACCGTGATGCCTCCGGCCAGGGCAGGGATGGCTGCCGTGACCAGTTCGGTGTCGAGCGGGACACCGATCACGCCTGTCTGGGCGATCGCCACCGATCTCTCCGGAAGCCCGAGGGCCTCGGCCGCGGTCGCCCTCACCTCTCTGGCCGCATCGAGCCCGTCCGGGCCGGTCGCCGCATTTGCGTTGCCCGAGTTGACGACCACGCCCGCAATCGAATCGCGGTCGAGCTCATCCCGACAGACCCAGATTGGCGCTGCGGCAGCAGCGTTGTCGGTGAGCATCACCGCCGACGAAACCTCCGAGGCGTCGCACCTGATGATCCCGAGGTCGAGCGTTCCGCCGGACTTCAGGCCGCAACCGACTCCGCCGGCCCGGAAGCCTTCGGCGAGCACGGCGGGATCCCGCTCGATCGTTCCCGACGGAGCGTCGACCCAGCGTGAATTGAAGAAGGCACCGGCGGTCAAAGACCCTCGGTCTCCTCGATTCCCAGCATCAGGTTCAGGTTCTGGATCGCCTGACCCGACGCACCCTTCCAGAGGTTGTCGATCACGGAAAAGACGATGACGCGATCGTCCCCGGCAACGGGATGGATGTGGCAACGGTTGGTCGCCTGCACATCCCGGGTGCCGGGCGGGGCCGCGACGACCTCGACGAAAGGCTCGTCGCCATAGGCGCCAATGTAGATCCCGTCCAGCTCTTCCTGCGTCAGCTCTCGGGAGGTCCTGATGTGGCAGGAGACGAGCTCCCCCTGGTCGATCGGAACCAGATGGGGAACGAAGGACAGGCTCGGAGCGACACCGTCCGGAGCGAGCTTTCGAAGCCTCTCGAGGATTTCGGGACGATGCCGATGGCCGCGAGGCGTGTAGGGCCGGACGTTCTCGGTCGTATTGACGAAAGAGAGGGACTCACCGGCATCGCGGCCGGCTCCGGAGGTCCCGGACTTGGCATCGATCACCACGTCCTCGACCAGACCGGCTTCGACCAGCGGAGCGATTGCGAGGATCGAGGCGGTCGGATAGCAGCCCGGGTTCGAGACCAGTTCGGCTCCCGAAATGGCCTCGCGATCTATCTCGGGCAGCCCGTACACCGCGCCGTCGAGGAGCTCCGGTGCCCCGTGGTCACCATAGAACCGCTCGTAGGTCGGAAGGTCCTCGAGCCGGAAGTCGGCCGAGAGATCGACCACCACGAGACCCATTCCTCTCATCTCGGCAACCGTGGGTGCCGATGCCCCATGCGGGTAGGCCACTATGGCGGCCTCGACGCCCTCCAGGGAACCGGGTCCCAACTCCTCGATCTCGAGTGGCACCCGATACCTCGGATACAGCGTGTCGAGCCGCTCTCCTACAGAGGAGCGGGCGGTGATCGCTGCCAGATCCAGGCCGGGATGGTCCCAGACCAACTGGGCCGCAAGGGCACCGGTGTAGCCGGTAACGCCGGCGACGATCACCCGTGTTCCCTCACCCGGTGCCTCGATCCTCTGACGCTTCTCAGCCACGGAGCTCTCCCTTCAGTGAGCCGATGGACGCGACGATCGCATCCCAGGCAGGCTTTACATCTTCCTCGGCGAGGGTCCTGTCGACCGCCCTGAAGCGCAGCCGGAAGGCCAGGCTCCTTCGGCCGTCGGGCAGCTCCTCCCCGGCGTAGACATCGAACAGCGCGACATCTTCCAGCAGGTCACCACCGGCTTCGCCTATCGCCGAAGCTACCGCTGAGACCGCGACCTCCTCTGGCATCAGAATCGCGATGTCGCGTTCGACCGCCGGGTGGGCCGGGATTTCCCGGAAGACCTCGTCGCCGACGCTGGAGGCCGACGCAAGGTCGGCGAGCCTGATCTCGAAGGCGACCGCAGAGGGCACCTCGAAGGCCCGTGCGACGAGGGGGTGAATCTCTCCGATCCAGCCGATTCCGGTGCCCTCGACGGTGACCTGACCCGAGCGACCCGGGTGCAGGAATGGCTCCGCTCCCGGGATGACGTCGACCGAGAGCCCCAGGTCACCGGCCAGGTGTTCGAGCACGCCCTTCATCGGAAAGAATCCGGCCTCGATCGACGGCGAGGCCCAGGTTCCCGGTCTGAACTCGCCCGTTGCGAGCGCTCCGAGCACCTGGGGTTCATAGAGCGGTGCGGGATCGCCGCCGGGGAAGGCGCCGCCGAGCAGGCCTTCTCCCGTCCGACCCCCCGGAAGATAGACCCGGCCCGACTCGAAGATCCGGACCGAGCCGATGCCTCTTGCGAGATTCCGCGATGCGATCTCGAGCAGGGAGATCAGAACCGTAGTCCTCATGACCGACTGCTCTTCGGACAGGGGATTGGAGATCGCAGTCGCGTGGCTGCGCTGATCAGACTCCCCGAGCCTCAGGGCACCGATCCGATCGGGAGAGGTGAAGCTCCACCCCACCACCTCGTCGAACCCGGACTCTCTCATTGCATCCTCGGTGCGCCTCTGGGCCTGTTGCTCCCGCGAGAGCCCCCCGGTGTGCCCTTCTCCTGAAGGAAGGGTCGCGGGCAGGTTGGTGTCGAGGTCGGAGATCCGGGCGACCTCCTCGACCAGGTCGATCTCGCGAGTGACGTCGAAGTGCCTGTCCGGGGGGACCGTGACCTCGATTCCGTCGGGCGATGGCCTGGGTGAAAAGCCGAGCCGATCGAGGGCCTCGAGCTGCTCCTCGACCGGGACGTCCATCCCGAGGACCCTCTCGACCGAGCCCGACCTGAGCTCCAGGGTCCGCTCCGGATCCCGATGCTCGAAGACGTCGACCATTCCGGGAACCTCGGTCGCACCACAGACCTCGACCATCAGCCGCGCGGCAACTGCCTGCGCCCGGTCACAGAGCGCCGGGTGGAGCTGCTTCTCGAACCTCGAGGAGGCCTCCGACCTCAGACCGAGCTCCCGTGATGTCCGGAGGATTCCGGGACCATCCCAGGTCGCCACCTCGAGGAGCACGGAGCCCGTCGTCGATCCGACCTCCGAAACCGAGCCGCCCATGATCCCGGCGATGGCCGCCGGGCCGTTACCGTCGCAGACGAGAACCGTGCCCTCGGGAAGATCCCGTTCAATCCCGTCCAGGGTCGTCATCCCCTCCCCCGGCCTCGACCTCCTGACGACGAGCTCACCGCCCGGGACCAGATCGAGATCGAAAGCGTGAAGGGGTTGGCCCGTAAGGAGCATCACGTAGTTGGTGATGTCGACGACGTTGTTGATCGGTCTCTGTCCGGACGCAATCAGTCTCGCCTGGAGCCATGCCGGCGAATCTCCTATCTGGACACCGGTGAAGACCCGCGCGGTGAATCTCAGGCAGTCGGCTGGATCCTCGACCGAGACCGAGACGACATCGGAACACTCGTCGTCAGTACCCGGGTCCCAGTCAGACCACGGTTCCCCGGCCAGAGAGGCACCCGTAATGGCATGTGCTTCACGGGCAACTCCGTAGATTCCGAAGCAGTCGGTCCGGTTCGGCGTGACCTCGAGTTCGAGCACGACCTCTTCGATGGGAACGACCTCTGAGGCCGGTGTCCCCGGTGTCGGATCGCCGTCGAGGACGAGGATGCCTTCGGTGCGCTCCCCGACCCCGATCTCGTCCGGACCACAGATCATTCCGGATGAAAGGACGCCCCTCAGCTCGGTCTCGCCGATCTCCATACCGCCCGGCATGATCGCTCCCGGCAGGGCCACGATCACCGCCTGACCGGCATCGACGTTGGGCGCCCCGCATACGATCGTACGCGTCCCGGTGCCATCGTCGACCTGACAGACGCGAAGCCGATCTGCATTCGGGTGAGGTTCGACCGAAACGACCCTGCCGACTACAAAAGGTCCCGCGTCGGCGATTCCCGCCTCCACGACCCGTTCGACCTCGGTCCCGGTCATCGCCATGCGCTCGGCCAGATCGGCCGGCTCGAGACCGGTGTCGCAATATTCCGAAAGCCAGGACCAGGGAACCTTCATGAGAACTGCTCCAGCATCCTCAGGTCGTTGTCGAACATCAGCCGCAGGTCCCCGATGCCGTGCCTGAGCATTGCGATCCGCTCGATCCCGAAGCCGAAGGCGAAACCCGAGACCAGATCGGGGTCGTAGCCGGCGTCGCTGACGAAGGAGAAGACGTTCGGGTCGACCATTCCGGCTCCTCCGAGTTCGATCCAGCCGATCGCCTTGCAGAGCCCGCACCGATCGCCTCCATCCAGCGAACCACTGCCTCCACAACGGAAGCACGAGACGTCGAACTCGACCGATGGTTCGGTGAAGGGGAAGAAGTGTGGCCGCATCCGGATCTCGCGATCCGGTCCAAAGATCTCGCGAAGCATCGCCAGCAGTGTTCCCTTCAGGTCGGCGAGGGTCACGCCTTCACCGACTGCGAGGCCTTCGACCTGATGGAACATCGGGCTGTGGGTTGCGTCGGAATCCCTGCGATAGGTCTTGCCCGGCACGATGATGAAGAGCGGTGGCGGCGAAGCCTCCATCGCCCTCACCTGCATGGGCGATGTATGGGTCCTCAGCAGGACGTCGCGAGGACCGCGGTCGCCCCCTGTCGTGGCCGGAGAGGGTTCGATGTAGAAGGTGTCCTGGAGCATCCGCGCCGGGTGGTCCGGTGGATGGTTCAATGCCGTGAAGTTGTAGTAGTCGAGTTCGACCTCGGGACCCTCGACCACCCGGTAGCCAAGTCCGACCATGACGTCCTCGATCATTCTTCTGGTCCTGGTTACGGGATGGAGGTGACCGACCGGAGCGGCCGGGGAGCCCGGCAGGGTGACGTCGATCGAATCGGCGACGAGCGAGAGTTCGAGTTCTGCTGCCTCGAGCTCAGCAGACCGGGAGGAGATCAACTCCTCGGTCTGTTGGCGGACTTCGTTCGCAAGTCCCCCGACCTTCCCACGCTGATCGGCTTCGAGTTCGGCGATCCCCCGAAGGATCCCGGTCAGTTCGGCCTTGCGTCCCAGGAACTGGACCCGGACGGCCTCCAGGGACGAGAGATCATCGGCGGAGGCAACGGCCTCTTGCGCCGATTCTGAGATCTCTTCGATTCTCTCGATCATCCCCATTGGGATCCGCCTTCCAGGGTGCCTGAACCTCCGGACCGAACCCTCTCACAGGCGATGGCGGCAGCGGCAGCCACATTGAGGGATTCAGGTCCGCCGTCGCGCATCCCGATCGTCCACTTCTCCTCACATTGATTCAAGGCTTCGGTCGAAAGACCTCCACGCTCCGAACCCAGGCAGAGCGTCATCGAAGAGGGAAAGGTCCGGGGGTCCTTGCCGCCTCCGGCGACAAGCCCGTAACGCGGCTCCGGGGTGTCGGCCAACCCGCCCCGGACGATCGGCTGGGTGAACACCGATCCCATGCTCGCCCGGACCGATGCGGGCGAGAATGGGTCGGCCGTCTCGGACCCGATGACCACGGTTGCCTCGAGCAGGGCATCGACGGTCCTGATGATGGTTCCGACGTTGCCCGGGTCGCCGAGACCATCCAGGAAGACCGCTACCTCGCCGACTCCGGTTGCCCAGACGGGCTTCCAGGCGGCGATGGCTCTGGTCCCGGAGCCGAGCGCGGAAACGGCGTCGAGCAACGAGGGCTCGACTTCTTCCCCGGCCACCCCCGAATCAGGGACGGTCAGGACGAACTGAGGTATTGCTCCTGCGGAAAGGCCGGCCTCGAGCAGATCTTCGCCCTCGGTCAGGAACAGGCCCAGCTTTTCCCTCGAGCGTCTCGAGCGGAGTTTCCTGACGGTCTTCAGTTTCTCGTTGTCCTTACTCGTAATCATTCGGTCCTTCGTCGGTTCGGCACAAAAAAAGGCGGCTCGCTCCTGCGATGCCGCCCCGGTCTTGGTGAGTGACTGCCGTCGTCAGGCGGCAGCACCCTCCCGGGCCAGCTCCACAAATCGCCGAAAGGCATCGCGATCGTTGACCGCAATGTCAGCGAGCATCTTTCTGTTCACCTCGACGCCGGCCTTGCCCAGACCATGCATGAACTCCGAGTAGCTCATGCCCTCGGCCCTGGCGGCAGCGTTGATCCTGGTGATCCAGAGCCTGCGGAAATCCCGCTTCCTGACCCGCCGGTCGCGGTAGGCGTAGGCGCCCGACCGCATGACCTGCTCCTTGGCCAGTTTGTAGGAAGAGTTCTTCCTGCCGTAATAGCCCTTCGCCTCTTCGAGGACCTTGCGCCGCTTCTTACGGGCGTTGACGGAGCGCTTGACGCGTGGCATCAGCGACCACCCCCGAGGAGCTTCCGGACCCTGGGCCTGTCTGCCTTCTTGATCTCCACAGGCCTCGCCATCTTGCGCTTGCGCTTCGGCGACTTCTTCTCGAGGATGTGGCTCGAGTAGGCGCGCCGACCACGCAGCTTCCCGGAGGCAGTCCGCTTGAAGCGCTTCTTGGCGCCTGAATGTGTCTTCATCTTGGGCACGGCCGTCCATTCAACCAGAATCGAGGCCCGGGCTGCGCCGAGCCGGTGCCGTGGCAACGGAGACGACGAGTGGTCGGGATACCCTCTGCGGCGATGTCGCTATGAAGAAGATCCTCCACGTGCTTGGGACCAGGCCGAACTTCGTGAAGATGGCGCCGGTGATCTCGGCCCTGGCCGAGGCCATGCCCGACACCGGACAGGTCATCGTCCACACCGGCCAGCACTACGACCGGATGATGTCCGAGATCTTCTTCGAGGAACTCGGAGTACCCCGGCCCGATCACTCGCTCGAGGTCGGATCCGGGAGCCATGCCATCCAGACGGCCCGGGTAATGGAACGTTTGGAGCCGGTGCTCGAAGAGGAGCGTCCGGATCTGGTGATGGTCCCCGGCGACGTCAACTCGACTCTCGCGGCGGCCCTGACCTCGGTCAAGCTCGGAGTAGACGTTGCCCATGTAGAGGCAGGTCTGAGGAGCTGGGATCGAACGATGCCCGAAGAGGTCAACCGGATCCTGACCGACGCGATCTCGACAACTCTCTTCACCCACAGCCCGGAGGCACTCGACAACCTGGTCAGGGAGGGGATCGACCCGACCCGGATCGAGTTCGTCGGCAACACGATGATCGACACCCTGGTCGCCCTCGAGGGCCGCTTCAAGGGGCTCGATGCGGCCAACCGGATGGGACTCGACCGGAAGGGCTACCTGCTGGTCACCCTGCACCGTCCCGCCCTGGTCGACGGGCCACTCCTGCCGCAGACGATCGAGGCGCTGGTCGAGGTTTCCAAGCAGATTCCGGTCCTGTTCCCGGTGCACCCCCGAACCAGGGCAAACATGGAGAAGGCCGCCAGCAAGCTTTCCGGGGAGGGTGGCGACCTGCGACTCGTCGATCCGGTCGGTTATCTGGATTTCCTCTCTCTCGAGAACGATGCCGCCGCGGTCCTGACCGACTCAGGCGGAATTCAGGAAGAGACGACCTACCTCGGTACGCCCTGCTTCACGCTCAGGGACAACACCGAACGTCCGGTCACCGTCGAGGTCGGCACCAACACACTTTTGGGGCTCGATCCGGCGAGGATCGCCGAGATCCCGCAACTGATCGAAGCGGGCCCGGATCACAGGCCCGGGATTCCTCCGCTCTGGGATGGCAATGCCTCCCGGCGGATTGCCGAGCTTCTGGCAAGCCGCTGAGATCGAGTCAGGCTGCGGCGTCGTTTTCGGGAGGCGTTTCCCCGGCCTCGGATGCTTCCGGTTCGGCCTCGGGTACTTCCGGTTCAGCCTCGGGTGCGTCCGGTTCGGCCTCGGGTGCTTCCGGTTCGGCCTGCTCGTCCGTCACCTCGCGGTCGGACTTTGCCTCCCGAGCCTGACGAAGCGCTTCCTTGGAGGGACCGAGGAGCATGCTCATGTTCCTTCCCTCCTGCAGCGGACGGGACTCGACCTCTGCCAGGTCGCCCAGATCCTCGACCAACTTCTCCAGCAGATCCCGTCCCCGCTCGGGATGCGCCTGCTCCCGGCCCCGGAACATGATCGTGACCTTGACCTTGTTGCCCTGCCTGAGAAAACGGGCTACGTGGCCCTTCTTGGTGTTGTAGTCGTTCTCGGCGATCTTCGGCCGGAGCTTTATCTCCCGCACGTTCACCTGGGTCTGGTGCTTGCGAGCGGCCTTCAGCTTCTGCTCCTGCTCGTACTTGTACTTCGAGTAGTCCAGGAGCCTGGCGACGGGAGGCTTGGCGCCTGCAGCTACTTCGACCAAGTCTAGGTCGGCATCCCGTGCCATCTCCATGGCCTTGTCGGTCGCCACGATCCCGACCTGCTCACCGTCGGCACCGATGAGACGGACCTCAGACACCCGTATTCGTTCATTTATCCGGGTCGTGTCCCGCTCCGGGGGACGCCGGTCGAACCTGCGAGGAACTGCCACTGTCAGGAAGCCTGCCGGGAGATCAAATCGGTGTACTTCGGCGATCCGTCGGCTCCGGGCGCCGCAGGGCGACCGGATCTCGTTGAGTTTGATGGCTGACGCAGGTCAAGTGCCGACGAGCATACAGAACTCCTGGACGTCCATAGCGCCCAGCTCGCCCTCCTCATGGGACCGGACCGCGACCTTCCCCTCCTCCTGCTCGCGATCGCCGACCACCAGCATGAAGGGGTAGCGGCCGAGCTCGGCGTCCCGGATCTTCTTTCCTACCGACTCCGAGCGATCGTCGACCTCGACCCTGACCCCCCGCTCGGCGAGGTCGGCCGCGATCCCTTCAGCGAACTCGATGTTCCGATCCGCCACCGGGAGGATCTTGGCCTGGACCGGGGCCAGCCAGACCGGGAAACGACCTGCGTAGTGCTCGATCAGGATGCCGGCGAATCGCTCCATGGACCCGAGCAGGGCCCGGTGGATCATGACCGGCCGGCGGCGGGTGTCGTCGGCATCGGTGTAGTAGAGGTCGAATCGCTCGGGCATCTGGAAATCGAGCTGACAGGTGCCCAGCTGCCACGAACGCCCGAGGGCATCGGTGACGTGGAAATCGATCTTCGGGCCGTAGAAGGCACCGTCGCCGGGATTCACCCGAAACTCCCTCCCCTGGCTCTCGAGGGCCCGGGCCAGCATCGCTTCGGCCTTGTCCCACTGCTCATCGGAGCCCATCGACTTCTCGGGACGAGTCGAGAGCTCGACCTCCACATCCTCGAACCCGAAGCGTGAATAGAGCTCGTCGATCGCTTCACAGATGTCACGGACCTCGTCCTCGATCTGCTCTTCGGTGCAGTAGACATGAGCATCGTCCTGGGTGAAGGCCCTGACCCTGAGCAGGCCATGCAGGACGCCTTCCCGCTCGTTACGGGTGACTTTCCCGAATTCCGCCAGCCTCAGGGGAAGGTCCCGGTAGGAGTGGCGGTCGGAACCGAAGACGAGACATGCGCCGGGGCAGTTCATCGGCCTCAGGGCGAAGCGCCGATCGTCAACGTCCATGAAATACATGTCGTCGACGTAGTTGTCCCAGTGGCCGGACCGGTGCCAGAGCGACTCGTCCATGACCTGGGGCGTCGCGATCTCCTCGTAGCCTCGTCGATCGAGCTGCTCCTTGACCTGCTCCTCGATCAGTCTCAGCAACACCGTTCCATTAGGGAGCCAGAAGGGCATCCCCGGGGCCTCTTCCCGCAGCATGAACAGTCCGAGCTGGGGCCCGAGCCTTCGATGGTCGCGCGCCCGGGCCTCCTCGAGGGCCTCTAGATGAGCTTCGAGATCGCCCTTGGAGAAGAAGGCGGTGCCGTAGATCCGGGTCAACATCTGACGGTTCTCGTCGCCGCGCCAGTAGGCCCCGGCCACCGAGTTCAGCTTGATCGCCTTGATTCGGGAGGTCCCGGGTCCGTGGGGTCCTCGACAGAGGTCTTCGAACTCCCCGTTCCGGTAGAGCGAGACGGTCTCGACACCCTCGTCGGCGATCAGGTCCTCGATCAACTCGACCTTGTAGTCCTCTCCCTGTTTGCGGAAAATCTCGATCGCCTCGGCGACGGGGAGATCCCTCCGGACGAACTGCTCGTCGGCCTTGATGTGACGTCGCATCGCATCTTCGATCGCCGGCAGGTCGGCCTCGGTGACGGTGACGCCCTCCGGGAACTCGAAGTCGTAATAGAAGCCGTTCTCGATTGCCGGTCCTATCGTGACCTTGGTCCCTGGATAGATCTCCTGGACTGCGGTCGCCATCACATGAGCGGCATCGTGGCGAATCAGGTCAAGGGCCTCCGGGTCTCGATCGGTGATCAGCGAGATGCTTTCTCCGTCGGTCAGACCGGCCGAGAGGTCCCGGATCTCGTCGCCTACCTTGACCGCGAGGGCGGCCCGGGCCAGGCCGGGACCTATCGCTGCGGCAGCTTCTGCTCCGTTCGCATCGCCGGATAGTTCGAGTTCGGTCCCATCCGGGAGCTCGACCCGTACTGCCCCTCGTTCATCGTTGTCATCGCCGGACATCCAACCCATCGTATTGGGTGGCCCACGAACGGAACGACCTCGACGTGATCCGGTCGGGCGCGGCCCCTCAGGACCTGCTCGCCGCCAGGGCGGACACCGCTCCGGCGAGCCGTTCGAATGCCGATCTGGCAGAGGGCGAGACCGTCATGTTCATCCAGCCGTGGATCAGGGGGAAACGTTCAGCCTCGACCGGGACTCCGGCACGGGTCAGCAGCTCGCCATAGGCCTCGCCCTCATCTCGCAGGGGATCGGCGGCCGCCGTGCAGATGTAGGCGGGTGCGAGACCCTCCAGAGACTCGGCGAAGACCGGGGAGACCCTCGGGAGCGATCGCTTGCCGAAATCGGGGACATACGCATCCTTGAAGAACTCCATCTTCTCCTCGGTCAGGAAGAACCCGCTAGCGAAACTGCGGTAGGAGCTGCTCTCGCCGTCGAGGTCGACCGCCGGATAGACCAGGACCTGGCCGTCGGGCTGGGTCTCCCCCGCCTCCTTCAGATCGAGACAGAGCACGGTCGCGAGGTTGGCTCCGGCACTGTCACCACCTACGAGCAACGGGCCATGCGACGCTCCAAACAGATCGCGCTCTCCCCTGATGTGTCTCCACGCCGCAAGGGCATCGTCGGGTGCCGCTGGCCAGGGGTTCTCTGGCGCCAGCCTGTAATCGACCGAAAGCACCGAGACCCCGGACTCGACTGTGAGAAGGCGAAGCGAAAGATCATGGGACTCGATCGAACCCGTCACCCAACCTCCGCCGTGAAACCAGACGAGCAGCCCGCTCCCCCCTGCAAAAGGCGAGTAGAGCCTCGCCCTCAGCTGGCCCGCTCCGCCTTCTACCGAGTGTTCGGAGATGGACAGGGACCCCTCTGGAGGCCTGACCGCTGCGACCGAAGCCCGTGCGTCCATCTCTCGCCTCGCCGTCTCGATCGACCTTCCGGCTCCGGGAAGACTGGTCGCGGTCGCGATCACCCTCTGGTCAGGCGTAATCAGTTCACGACCGACGGCAGGAAGGCCTCGGGTGATCGTGTCGAGGAGCGCACCCGGAAGGCGGAGGAAGCCCTGAAGAAGGGGCCGGATCACCGGTGCGAGGAAGGTGAGGACCTTTGGGGGCATCGCGAGATCCTAACGCCGACAAAAGGGACCCGATCGGCCTCATGGTTCGACCGTATAGTGGCCGAGTGGAGATCATCGACCTCTCGGCACCGATCAAGGCCTCGCCCGAAGGAACTCCCGACGTCCTCAGGACCGAGATCGACTTCCAGGACCACGAGCAGGGCGCCACGGTAATCCGGGAGCTTTTCGGGGTGGGGCCGGAGCTGCTTCGCGACGGAGAGGGATGGGCGAACGAGTTCTTCACCCGTTTCGGAACGCACAACTCGACCCATGTGGACGCCCCCTGGCACTACAACTCGACGATCGGGGGCGAGCCGGCAGACACGATCGAAAAGCTCCCGCTCGACTGGTTCGTGCGGCCCGGGGTCAAGCTCGACTTCACAGGGCGAGAAGACGGACAGGTGATCACGGCGGCAGAGGTGGAGGATGCCATCGCTTCGACCGGCAGGGATCTGGCACCGCTCGACATAGTGCTGATCCAAACCGGGTGTGATCGCTGGATAGACGACCCCTCCTACATGGCCCACGGACCGGGAGTCTCAGGAGAGGCGACCAGATGGCTCCACGAGAGGGGCGTCCGGGTGATGGGGATCGATGCGTGGGGCTGGGACCGACCTCTCTGGATGCAGGCCGAAGATGCAAAGGCCGAAGGCCGGGAAGGGGTCTTCTGGGAGGCGCACCAGATCGGCCTCGACTACTGTCAGATCGAGAGGATGGTCAATCTCGATTCGCTGCCCTCGACGGGCTTTACCGTCTCCTGCCTGCCCCTACCGCTCGTCGGTGGAAGCGCCGCTCCGGCCCGGGTCGTAGCCCTTCTGGACCGCGGCTGAGCCATCTCCCCCGAATCCCGGTGACCGGGGTCGGTGTCCATTAACCTCTTGACATGGCAGGAATGGGAGGAAAGGTGAGCAGGCACCTTCTCGGCCTCGGCGTCGCGGTGATCGCGGGGCTGATCCTTGCTGCGCCCTCGGGAGCTGCCGTAGCGCCCTGCAACGGCCATCCCGGACTCTGCTCCAGGACGCTGGACCGGGTCGTCCTGCCGGGCACCCATAACTCGATGGGTGCAGAGGAGCTGGGCTGGAGCGCCCCGAATCAGACCTTCTCGATACCGGGACAGCTCGAAAGGGGTGCCAGAGCTTTCCTGATCGATACCTACTACGGCCGACCGGTCCAGTCGAACGGCACGACCGTCGTCCAGACGGTCGACAAGAGTGAGGGTGTCGAAACCGACGCTCCGGTCTACCTGTGCCACTACAACTGCACCGGGGGCGCCTCGTTGCTCGAGGACGTCTTCACCGAGATCCGGCAATTCCTCGAAGAGAATCCCCGCGAGGTTCTCGTTTTCATCAATGAGGACTATGTCGCCGCTGATGATTTCGCCGAGGTCGTCGAGGCCTCGGGGCTGATCGATTACACATACCAGCGGCCGCTCGACGGCACCTGGCCGACCCTGGCCGAGATGATCGCCTCAAGAGATCAGGTCCTCTTCCTGGCCGGGGACGACATTGGCGATGTCCCCTGGTATCACCGCGCCTACGACGGACCGATGCGGGAGACCCCCTACACCTTCAATGCCTACGGAGAGGCCGATACCGCACTGCTGACGTCCCCCGATCTGCTCCCAGACAGTTGCCGGCCGAACCGGGGCGGCAACACCGGTGGCCTGTTCCTGATGAACCACTGGATCCTGGGCAGCGGGGTCCTGCCTATCAAGGAGTTCGCAGAGGTCGTGAACACGAAGTCGGCCCTGGTCAATCGGGCCCGCGCCTGCGAGGAGATCCGGGGCAAGCTCCCGACGATCCTTGCGGTCGACTTCTTCGGTACGGGCGATGTCGTGGGTGCGGCGAGGGAGCTGAACGGCCTTGCCGTGGATAGGCCCCGCCTCACGCCGGCCCAGATCAGGAACAAGGCGAGGTCGCTTTGCAAGCGGAAGAAAGGTCGCGCCAGGACCTCCTGCATCAAGAAGCAGACTGCCAGGCTGACGAGGCTGAACGTCCGGCCCTCCCTCTGAGGAGGATCACCAATCGGACCTAGCCGGCCGTCGCTACCACGCGCCTGACCGGATTGCCCGGCAACAGCAGCGAGAGCAGGCCGGCAGCGAGAACGAAAGCGGTCGATGCCCAGAGACAGGCTTCCAGCCCCTGCCACTGGTAGAGAAGGCCGGATAGGAGGGTCCCGGCCAGACGCCCGGCCGCATTGGCCATGTAGTAGAAGCCGACGTTCATCGCCACCTTGTCACCGTCGGCGTAGGCCAGGATCAGATACGAGTGGACCGCCGAGTTCAGGGCGAACACAACCCCGAAGGCGATCAGACCGGTCACCAATACCAGGGTCGGATCGAAGTTCACGATCAGTGCAGTTGCAATCAGCGCCGGAAAGAGTGCGAGGCCGAACGCGAGGACGACCGCGGTCCGTCCGTTTGGAGCATGACTGGTGGCAGTCCTCCTGCTGATCAACTTTGGGGCAGATGCCTGGACTATGCCGTAGCCGATCACCCAGATCGCCATGAAGCCACCGACCTCCCAGAAGGTCCACCCCAACACCGTCCTCAGGAAGACCGGCAGGCCGACCACGAACCAGACATCACGGGAAGCGAAGAGGAAGATCCTCGCCGCAGCCAGCACGTTGACCGCAGGGGTGTTCGAGAACATGTGGCGGAATTTCGCCTTGGCATCGGCCACTCCGATCCCACCGTGGATGAAGGGAACGGTGCCGAAGAGGGCTGTGGCCACGAGGACGGCGAGGATCAGCATCGCGGTCTGGAAGCCGACCACCGTGAGAAGAACCCCGCCGACGAAGAAACCGACGCCCTTCAGGGCGTTCTTCGAGCCCGTCAGGATCGCTACCCATTTGTACAGCCGCCCCTGGGAGTCATCGGGCACGACCAGTTTGACCGCGCTCTTGGAGCTCATCTTGGTCAGGTCCTTGGCGATTGCCGAGAGTGCCTGAGCCGCCATCACCCATCCCACGACGAGCAGGCCGTCAGGGGCCAATCCGAGCATTAGCAGGGCAACGATCTGGATCGCGAGGCCCGACCCGAGGGTGCTGAGCAGTCCGAACCGGGCCGCGATGTATCCGCCGAAGAGGTTGGTGAGGATCCCGAAGACCTCGTAGAAGGCGAAGACCGTGGCCAGCTCGAGCGGCGAGTAGCCCCTCTCGTAGAAATAGAAGAGAACCAGGATCCGGATCGCACCATCGGCGATCGTGTCGGCCCAGTAGGCGGCCGTGACCAGCCCGTAGTTCTTCAGATCTCGCCGGGGATCCGAACCGGCGGCACTTCCGCTCAAGCGGACCTGCCGGCGACGACCCCGACCAGATCGACCATTCGGTTGGCGTAACCCCATTCGTTGTCGTACCAGGCCAGAACCTTGACCTGGGTTTCCCCGGTCACCATGGTCGAGGGGCCGTCGACGACCCCGGAGCGGGGATCACCGCGGAAATCGACCGACACCAAGGGCCTCGCCTCGAAGCCGAGGATTCCCTCGAGGTCGCCCCTGGAAGCTTCCTCGAGGAGTCCGTTGACTTCAGCCCTGTCGGTCGAACGGGCGACCTCGAACACGCAGTCGGTGAGTGACGAGTTGAGTAAGGGCACTCGAACTGCGAGACCGTCGAGCCTGCCCTCGAGCTCCGGGAAGATCAGCCCGATGGCCGTGGCCGAACCGGTACTGGTTGGGATCAGGGAGAGCCCTGCCGCCCGCGCCCGCCTGAGATCCCGATGAGGTGCGTCGACGATGACCTGGGTGTTGGTCAGGTCGTGCATCGTGGTGATCGAGCCATGACGGATTCCGAGGCCCTCGTGGATCACCTTGACGACGGGCGCGAGGCAGTTGGTCGTGCATGAAGCCGCGGTGACCACCCGATGGACTTCCGGATCGAACAGGTCGTCGTTCACACCGACCACCACGTTGAGCGCCGACTCGTCATGGACCGGAGCGGAGACGACCACCCTCTCCACACCTCGTTCGAAGAAGGGTTCCAGCAGGTCGACCTTCCTGAATCGTCCCGAGCACTCGAGGACGACTTCGACCCCGGCTGCCGACCAGTCGACCTCGCCGGGAGCTTCCCCGGCCGAGCAGGCGACCTCCCGACCGTCGATCTCGAAGACCGAACCCGAGGTCGCTTCGACCGCCCCGTGCCACCGGCCATGGACCGAGTCGAACTCGAAGAGGTGAGCCGCAGTGATGGCGTCGGCATTGGGATCGTTGACCTGAACCAGGTCGAACCTGTCGTCACGGGCGATAACCCTCGCCGCCAGACGGCCGATGCGTCCGAAGCCATTGATGCCGATCCGGGTCACAGGCCGATTATCCGCCCGAACAACGGACGGGATGTTTCTGGATGTGAAGATCCGGAACCTCGACCGGGACTTCGATGGGCGCAACTGGGCTCGAACCAGTGACCTCCAGCGTGTCGAGCTGGCGCTCTTCCAACTGAGCTATGCGCCCTCGGGCGAGGGCAGCCTAGCAGCGGTGCCACTCCACCTTCCCCTCTGGACAGGCATCTCGCCATCGGCTAGATTCGGGTCATCGAGGGGCGTGCCGAAGAGGGGGCCGGTTCCAGCAGGGCCGGCGGTGCAGCGATGGGATTGATGGTTCCAATCACTTTCGTGGTTGCCTGGATCCTCGCGCTCACCGGCACCGAGGCACCGGGCGCCGTCTCCGGCGAGGCCTGGGACGTGAACGCGTTGCGCTGGATGCTCTTCTTCACGGGAATCATCTTCCTCGTCTCTTCCTTCATGCATTCGGTTTTGGCGAAAAAGACGGCTGAGTCGATCGGTTGGGTGACCAATGGCTTCCAGTACGAGATTGCCTTTGTCTCGCTCGGTCTCGGAGCCGCCTGCCTCTACGCCGGGAGCAACGGCAAAGAGGCCTGGATCGCGGTCATCCTCCCCACCTTCACCTTCCTCTTCCTGGCCGGTGTGAACCACCTGATCGAGGTAATCCGTCAGAAAAACTACGCGCCGAACAACACCCTGATCCTGATCTGGGACTTCGGCATGCCGATCTCCCTGCTGGCCCTGCTGATTTCGTCCGGCTCCCTGTAGCCGGAGCCTGGTTGCGAAGCCTCGATCGTAAGGCGCTTCCTGTCGCGCTCCAAAGTTGGAGTCGGATCCGCAGCCTCAAGCATCTCGAAAGGCCTGGAAGCCCTCTCGGTTAGCGACAGGCGAGAGACATGGTGCCTTCCCTCTTCGTAAGGCTCATCGACCCCCGAGTAGAAAAGGGCTTCTCGGAGCATCATTTGACCCGGCCCGGAGGCGAACGCCGTGAAGTTGAGGAAGTCCAACATATCGACGAGATAGACGTGAGGAACATAGCCATCAGGCCTCTGCTCGATCTTCATGATCAGGAGGTAGTAGCTGTTGATCAGGCACCGGGATAGTGCTGACAAGACCCTTTTTTGAACTGGACAAGGTTCAGCTGGCCATTCTTCCCGAACTCTCCCCCTTGATGTTTACGGGATTGAAGATCCCATTCGCGCCAATCCAAGGGTCTCCATCGAACGGCTGGCATCCGACCCGTCGGCCTTCTTCTGATGAAGGACTTCGTTTTTCCCTGTCTGCCTGAGATGCCCGGTCGTCGTCTCATCGACCATATCCGCGATCCTGTGACCGATCTCCTTACCGGCCGAGACCCTGGCGAATTCAGGGGTCTGGACCTCTTCCTCCCGGAAAGCCTCGACGTCCTGGCGAATCCCGTCCATTTGGGACTCGTCGAGCAGGAAGGGGGCCACTAGACCTGGGAGCGTTGCCTCTGGTGGGGGCCTCCCCAACGGGGCTTGACGAACTCAGCGACCGAGCCGTTTGCCAAAGCGGCCTCGAATGGTCTACTTCGTGTCATTGACCCCGTCGTCTTCAGCTGGCGTCAAACCACCTCGCATTCCAACGGGGTTTCGATGGGCGCAACTGGGCTCGAACCAGTGACCTCCAGCGTGTCGAGCTGGCGCTCTTCCAACTGAGCTATGCGCCCGGGACCGCGGAGCCTACCAACGCTGCCGACACGGCTGCCTGCCGGGACTCGCGGGAATGATCCGACCACCCATGCGGCCGCGGTCGGCAATCGTCGTCAGGGTTGGGGCTGAGCGAGACTGGCTGCCTCGACGATGCGGCAACCCAGGCCCTCACCCTCGGAGGCATGCGCGTTACCCAGGCGTCGAGAGTTGCCCAAGAAGGCGCCTACCGGAATCGAACCGGTGTAAACGGCTTTGCAGGCCGCTGCGTAGCCACTCCGCCAAGGCGCCGGGCTTGACCTGCGGCACCCCGGCCGGGTCAGGCAAGCGGCTGATGGGATTCGAACCCACGACCTTCTGCATGGCAAGCAGACGCTCTAGCCAACTGAGCTACAGCCGCATGGTGGCAATGCTACCGCCTGCTCAACTCGTAGGGCAGCAAGAGGTGCGGTGCAGCCATGCAGTCTTGACCGGCCGGATCACTCCGAAGCGCTCGCCCGGACGAAGGGTTAGCTGTCCCCTCCCGCCCTTTTACAAAAAGTCACGAATCAGACACGAGACGGTAACTGCTCGTGCCCCACAAGACGATTTCATCCGACCATGAACAGAAATCGCAAGACATCTCTCTCGTTCCTTTTCGTCCTCTCCCTCGTGGCATTGATGCTGCCCGGTCAAGCTCTGGCCAATGGCTACGACCTGACATTCAACCCGGTAGGCAGGGCAGCCGACGAAGGCATCGAGGCCACCGCCGAGATCTCGGTCTTCGTGCCGAAAAACGATCGGTCCTACGCAACCGACTCCGCCAACAACGAGATCGATGTTTTTTCCTGGGCAAGCCCCGCTAACCCAACTTTTCTGTTCTCCATACCCCTTTCGTCGTTCGGGGTCGGGCCCAACAGCGTCACCTTTACTCCGGCCTTCGGTGGCGCCATCGCCGTAGCCATCGAGAACGGTCTCCTGCGAGGAACGATCGAGATCTTCTCCCTCTCGGGTCGTCACATCCACTCCTACCAGGCGGGCTGGCAACCCGACATGGTCACTACTGCCCACGGAGGACTGACCATCCTTGCCGCTAACGAGGGCGAGCCGAGGGCATCCGGCAGCGCGCTAGCCCTCGACCCACCCGGCTCGGTGACGGTAATCGATCTTCGTTCCGCCAAGGGAAACCCGGCGCAGGCGTTGGTCCGGGAGGCAACCTTCAACGGCGTTCCAATCGATCCGTCGACAAGAATCTTCCTGCCGGGCGCTACGACTGAGCAGGACCTCGAGCCTGAATACATCACCACGCTCGGCAACCGCGCCTGGGTTTCGATCCAGGAAGCAAACGCCGTCGGGATCCTCAACATCCAGTCTGCCTCTTTCTCCGAGGTTCGGAGCCTTGGTTTCAAGGACCACTCGATCCCCGGCAATGGCCTTGATGCCAGCGATAGGGACGACCCAGACGGATCCTCTCCGTGGGCACCCACTCCGAACATCCGAACTCATGAACACCTCTTCGGGATGTATCAACCCGATGCCATATCGGCATTTAGGGTGCCCAACGCCGACCAAATTATCGACTCCGCCGAGAGGACGGCCCTCAGGAACGGTAAAGGCCGGATAGCGGCAGCGGGTAACAGTGCTTACGAGCTGGCACGCGCTGCCGGTAGGTCCATTTCGTGGGCCAGGGGCGCCCGGATTCGCGCCGAGAACGCCGAGAGAGACCTGATCCGTGCCGAAGGCAGGGCATCGGCCCAAACCGAGTTCGTAGTCACAGCGAACGAGGGCGATGCGCGGGACTGGCCCTTCTACAGTGAGGAGAGCCGAGTCTCGGCTCTCAGTCTGGCTGGCAACTTCAGCGGGACGGCAAAGGGCAATAAAGAGCTCGGGCGGCTGAACGTGACCAAGACCCTTGGCAAGGTCGGTTCGAGTTACGAGGATCTCTACACCTTGGGAGGTCGGTCGATGTCGGTGCTCGACAGAGACGGAGCCATGGTTGCCGATACTGGCGACCAGCTCGAGCAGCTCTCACTCGCGCTCGACCCCGCCAACTTCAACAAGTCCAACACGGCAGGGAGCCCGGTCGACGATCGCTCCGACAACAAGGGTCCCGAGCCCGAGGCAATTACGACCGGATGGATTGGGAGGGAGATCTACTCGTTTGTCGCCGCCGAAAGGTCGGGGATGGTCTATGCCTTCGACGTCGGCTCCGACCCGAGGAATCCATCATTCGAAGGGTGGATCAACACGAGAGAAGCCGACTTGGGCCCCGAGGGGATTCAGTTCATCAGGGCCGCTGACAGCCCCTCTGGTAACCCGGCCATTCTGGTCACCTACGAGATAAGCGGAACGCAGACGCTTTACGAAATAAGTTCCGTCGGCTAACCGGAGTAGGCCGGAATGAGATGAGACCTCCTGGCGGCGTCAGAGGATCGTTCCTCCAGCCAGGGCCTCGAGGTCGAGGGGCCGGGTGTACATCACTATCCGGCCCTCTGCATCCCTGGGCCACTCGTCCTCGGGTCGGTCCCGGTAGAGCTCTACCCCGTTCCGATCGGGATCCTCTGTATAGAGAGCCTCCGAAACCCCGTGATCGGATGCACCGGTCAAGGGCCAACCGGCGCGATCGAGCCTGTTCATGGCATCGGCGAGAGAGTCTCTGTCCGGGTAGAGGACTGCGAGATGAAAGAGGCCGGTCGAGCCGGGCGGAGGTGGACTACCCCCGGCAGACTCCCAGGTGTTCAGACCGATGTGGTGGTGGTATCCACCGGCCGAGATGAATGCGGCCTCATCCCCGTAGGTCGTGATCAGCTCGAAACCGAGAATCCCGCAATAGAAGGCGAGTGCGCGATCGAGGTCTGCCACCTTGAGATGGACGTGCCCGATAGTCACACGGGGATCCAGATTCCTCTCCACCGACTCGGTCATGGCTTCATCTCACTACTGGCTTCGATCGACTTGGTGTCGGCGGTCAAAGCGATGATTCTCGTCCGTCGAGCGCGTCGTTGACGAGCGCGTCGGCGTCGGCGTTCTGCTCGCGACGAACGTGATCGATCGACCAGTCCCCGAAACCCTTGAGCGCCTCGACCACTTCGGCATGAAGTGGCCTGATGCCGGCATTCTTGACCTTGTATTCACCCCTGACCTGCTTTACGACGAGCTCTGAGTCACCGAAGAGCTCGAGCCGATCGGCTCCGAGGAGTCTGGCCTGCTCGATACCGGCGATGAGTGCCCGATACTCGGCCACGTTGTTGGTCGCCTCACCGATGGTCTCGGAGACGGTCGCGAGGATCCCTCCATCGGAGTCGCGGACGACGACTCCGATCGCGGCAGGACCGGGGTTTCCCCTCGCACCTCCATCGACGTTCACGGTCAGCTTCACCGGGCAACCCTAACTGTTGTCGGCAGAGGCTCAGGCCCTCGGGTGACTGCCCGAGTAAGCGTCCCTCAGGCGGGCAGAGTCGAGGTGGGTGTAGACCTGGGTGGTCGAGATCGAGCTGTGTCCGAGCAGCTCCTGTATCGACCTCAGATCTGCCCCTCCCTCGAGCAGATGCGTGGCGAAGGAGTGACGCAGATCATGTGGAGAGATACCGGCCGATGCTGCTGCCTGCCTCACCCGGACGGCGAGCCTCCGGGCCACGTCGGAGGTCGAGAGCCTGCGGCCACTGCGTGACACGAAAAGGGCCCTCTCGGACGGACTCGAAACGAGCTCGGGCCTGCCGCGATCGAGCCAGGTCGAGACGGCTTCGGCGGCCGGTCCACCCAGCGGAATCTGCCTGTGGCGAGAGCCCTTGCCGATGGCTCTCACCGACATCCCGTCGAGATCTACCGAGTCCAGGTCGAGGTCGACCAGCTCTTCGCTCCTGAGCCCGGAGGAGTAGGCCAGTTCGAACATTGCCCGGTCGCGCATCTCGAGGGGGGTATCGAAAGGAAGGGACTCCAGCAGGGCATCGATCTGGTCCACCGTCATCACTCTGGGGAGCTTCCGGCCCGCCTTCGGGGCCGAGACGAGGTCGGCAGGGTTCTGGGCAACCCTTCCTGTCCTCCGGAGGAATCCGAACATCCCACGGAGAGAGGCCAGCTTCCGCGCAACGGTCGCCGGGGACATCCCGTCGGCCGAGAGGGACGCCGCGAAGAGCCTCACATCCCGATGCTTGACCCGGGAGGGTTCCACTGCCCGTTCCTCACACCACTCCCCGAACTGGAGGAGGTCCCGACGATAGGCCCGAACGGTCCGATCGGCAGCAGATGCAGCCCTCAGGTCCCTTTCGTAGAGGGCGACCAGGGAGTGCCAGTCGGACTCCCGGTCGTCTGCCTCACCCGATGTAGACGGGAGTCCCGACATCGACCTGGTCGTAGAGGGCGATCACGTCGGTGGGCGACATCCGGATGCATCCGTGAGATGCAGATGACCCGAGTGAGGAGGTCGAGGAGGTTCCATGGATACCGACCGAACCCGAAACCCCCATCCATCGTGCAACCAGCGGGTTCTCGGGAGAGCCTCCCGGGATGGTCGTTCCGGCCAGATCTCCGGCCCAGTCCGAGTTCGGAACGTTCCAGGGTGGATCGACCTGCATGCTCTGGATCGAAAAGAGTCCGTTCGGTGTCGGGTATTCGGCAGACCCGACCGCAACCGGATAGGACACCGTCGCTTCGAGGTCCTTCCAGAGGGT
Source organism: uncultured Solirubrobacterales bacterium (assembly GCA_903939845.1). GTDB lineage: Bacteria > Actinomycetota > Thermoleophilia > Solirubrobacterales > 70-9 > 67-14. Next base: position 118,200 of record CAJAIJ010000050.1, on the reverse strand, counting down.
GAGGGTGTAGGAGGCCTTGCTGATCGTGATGTACGTGGGATAGGACGATGTGACCTCGCCACGGGTCACTTCCGGCTTCAGGACTCTGGTCCTGGCGACGATGGTCCGACGGGCGCTGCCCGAGGCCAGGGTCGACTTCAGGCCCCTGTCCAACAGCCGATCCCTGAGCTTCAGGCCGTTCTCTTCGTCGACGACCGTGAGGGAGTCGGGTCCGGGTGCGACGGTTGCGTCGACCGGATCGCGATTGGTTTCGGCCGCTACGTCACGAACGAACTGGTTGACCGCAGGCTTCGACCACGACACTTCGACCGTGAGGTCACGGTTCGGAGCGGATCCGGTCACGTACCGAAACACCCGCTCCGGAAGGGATCCCTCGCGACTGGCCTCCAGTGCTTGCTCGACGGTCCCATCGACATCGGCACGGACCCGCAGGTCTTTGGCCGGCAGCACGAACTCCTCTTTGCCGACCCGGACCTTCAACGGTCTTTTCTGCGGATCGACGACCTTCTTGCGCAGAAGCCGGGTGGCCTGGGCCTGATCGAGACCTCCGAGCGCAACCCCGCTGGCCTCCACGCCATCGGCGATCAGGTGCTTTCGTGACTGGTCGTATCCGTAGGCAGCTACCGCGCCCAGTGCGAGGGCCGCGAAAGTGACCGCTATGACAACCCGTGACTTCCTACCCATCATTTTCCTCATCCGTCCTCTTGACCCGAGAATAGAGGCGCATTCGGTCCTTTTCGAGAGTGTAAATGGCTCTCCTGCCCGGTCCGGGCAGGAGAGCGCCCGCAAACATCCATTCAGAGCGACCGGGTGCCGCCCGGATCCTCCCTATTCGACTGGCGGTGAGGGTTCGAAGAGTGCTTCATCCTCGCCCGCGGAAGAACCCCGCCGGCTCCTCGACACGCTCGGGCTGCGCCTCAGGAACTCTTCGACTTCCGGTTCGTAGCGATAAGGGTTCTTCACACCCTTGGCGACCGGGGCCAGTCTGAGCCGGTCCCGCAGTCGCAGGACGGTCTCCCTGGTCGTGTGTCGGTAATGGAAGCCGGTCGCCTTGAGAAGCCGGTTGTCCATTCCGCGACCGAACCTCAACTGGTTGACCATCTCGGCCGAAATCGGGATCCCGAGCCTCCTCAAGGCGCTGCAGGCCGCGCCTGTGCCCCATGGGGTGATCACCGGCAGTGGGTGTCGATCGAGGAGATCGACGACCTCGGTGAAAGCCAGGACGCCGTCGGCGGCAACATTGAAGGTTCCGGGCAGCCTCCTCGACGCCACGTGCTCGAGGGCGTGGACGACGTCCTCCTCGTCGACGAACTGGTAGCGGGGGTCGAACCCGGTGATCATCGGCACCGCGGGCAGGGAAAGCAATCTCACATGGGAGCTGTCGACCTCTTTTCCGAGGACGTTCGCGAACCTCAAGACGGTCACGTCGACCTCGGGTCGACGGACCCGGAAGGCAGACACTGCCTCTTCGGCCTCGACCACATCCAGCTCGATCCCGGTTCGGGGGCGGTGGGTCCGCTTCATATCCTCCGCGAAGAAGGCCGGATCGTCCTGGGCCGATCCGTACCAGTGCCCGGAGCTCTTGAAGATCAGGCGCTCGACCGGGGATCCGCCCGCAGAGCAGGCGGCGAGGATGTTGAGCGTGCCGATCACATTGTGCTCGTGAATGCCCTCGGGCGAGGTGTCGGCCGGTGCAGCGACGGAGTCCACGATCATTCGGGTATCGATCACGGTCTCGATTTCGGCCGCCCGGACGATCTTCTCGATCAAGGTGTGCTCGGCACCGACCTTGACGAACTCGGTCCGGTCCAGCTCTCTGGTCGGCTCGCGAACGTCGACCCCGATTATGGCCTCGATGCGGTCGTCCGCCTCGAGCGCGGCCGCAAGGCGACCCCCCCAGTAGGTCGACAGCCCGGTGATCAGGACCCGGCGTGCAGCACCCCTTTCCGTTGCGCCCATCTGATGATTGTTCCAACTGTCGACCCTCTGCGGGTATCGTCATCGCGGTTCCGGGTTTGAAGGAAGGAGACGGATGACGACACCGAGGCAGGAAACCGATTCACCAGACGACTACGGCCGCTCCGACGGGAGGTGGCTCGAGATCGACTGGGCTGCCGAGATCCGAACCATCGAGATCGAATCCGAGCTTGGAAGGTCCGAGGTCGAATACGTGGATGTGGGATCGGGAGCTCCGCTCCTCCTTATCCACGGTCTTGCCGGGAGCTGGCGCAACTGGCTCGAGAACATTCCCTATCTCTCTGATCGCCACCGTGTGGTGGCTGTCGACCTGCCTGGCTTCGGCAACAGCCCCCTGCCGGAGAAGCCCATCTCGATGCCGGGCTACGGAGATCTGCTGGTCCGGCTGGCCGACGAGCTCAACCTCGGTCGGGACACCGGGATCGTCGGACATTCGATGGGCGGACTCATCGCGACCGAGGCCGTGCTCGAAGCTCCTGATCGATTCCAGTCGATCTGCCTTGCTGCGGCGGCCGGAGTGTCAGTTGCCCACGTTCCGAAGAGCAGGAAGGACCTGACCCGACTGCTGATGGCCCTGGACCTGCCGATCGGCTCCGATCATGCGACCAGAGGCCTGACCCGTCCGAGGGTGCGCGCCACTCAGCTTCGGACCTTCGTTGCCCACCCGAACCGGATCGGGACCGAGATCCTGTGGGAGCTGATCTCCTACGGGACCCGCTCGCCCGGAACCCTTCAGGCCGCCTACGCGATGGCCGGTTACGACACCCGGCATCGACTGCCCGAGATAGAGCTGCCGACGCTCTTGATCTGGGGCGCCCGTGACCGGCTGGTTCCGCTAAAGGCTGCCTATGCCTACAGGAAAAGGATGGAGCACGCCGACATTTCGATTCTCGACGACACCGGGCACATGCTCCAGATCGAGCGCCCCGAGAGCTTCAACGCAGAGCTGGCTTCCTTCGTCAGCAGACACGAACCCCGGGGCGAGGCCCTGCTTCCGCCTCCCCGCCCAGAGGGCTGACCGAAGGACAGAGGTCCGGCTGGCTCGAGGTTCCGTAGATCCTTTCGGCACGCCGGGCGAGCTTCGAAGCCCTGGCCGAGAGGCGCCGTGCCGTTGCCCTCGTCTTTCGCGCCTGACGACTCAGCCTCTTGGCCCTGTCGCAGGTGGAAGCGCTCCGACCATTGCGACAGGCCGAGGATGTCCTGCGCTGGGAGGCTGCGAGGCGCTTGGCCTTCTTGCCCGTGGACACGGCCCTCCGCGAAGCGGCCCGGGCCCCGGCCACGGCCTCGCGCCAGAACGTGTAACGGGCTCCCTGTCTCGATGCGACCGCGATCAGGTCCCCGAGAACGAGATTGATGTCCCCCGTATGCAGTCCTCCGAGGTTGGCGTTGATCAGAGGCAGCACACCGTCGAGTATCGAAGCCGAGGCTCCCGGGACGGGGCTCATGTCCAGCCAGGATGAATCCTCGCCCGAGAGGCACTCGGCCCGGTAGAGGCCCTGGCCCTCGGTCCATGGGTCTTCGGCGTCGGTCTGGCCGAGGAAGGCCGGGAGGTTGGCCAGAGGTGTAATCACTCTGCCGTTGCCAACGTAGCCACCGTAGCCACCGATGCCACCGTTGCCACCGGCGCCGCCATTCCCGCCGTTGCCGCCGACGCCACTGGATCCAAAGGAGCCACCAAGACCCGAGAGCTGTCCGGGATTCACGCAGAGGACCTCGTAGCTGTTGGAATCGGGTCGATCTTCCGGGTAGACCCAGTAACCGGTCTCGAGTCGCCCGAAGCTCGAATTGACCGGAAGCCCCGCCTCGGCCCTGTTCAGATACAGCGACCAGGCCATCACGCAGCCGAGCTGATTGCCACGGGTGCAGGCCGGGATGTTCTCGAGGTTGCCACCGACGACGCCGCCCTTCGGTACGTAGATGTTGTTGGAGCCAGGCACTATCGCCGAGATCATCCTGCGCCTGAGGACCGGGTTGGGGTCGATCTCTTCGTCGATGAGTCGGGAGAGATGAGAGGACCCCTGAGAGTGCCCGATCAGAACGAAGCCTCGACCCCGGGAGTGATTGGTGAGGAAATCCGCAAAGCCATCTCTGACGCCGCTGTAGGCGATGTCTCTGGCCTCTGCCACCTCCCCGGCCGAGATCTCATCGAACCTGCCGAGTGCCTCGAGCGTGTACTGGCGATAGACCGGCGCATAGACGTCGCAGATGCGCGAGAACTGGGCGGCCTGATTGACGGCGACGGCCTTGAGTTCGGGGTCCCTCGAGTAGTCGGCGTTGAGGCCGGACTGCTCGGACTGGGTGGGGTAGACATAGAAGCAGTCGAATCCGGGCTTGCGGGCCGGCGAGTAGCTGAATGGTGCCGTCCCGCCGTTGGCCAGATATCTGGTTCCTCCGAAGCTGCCGTCGAGACAGGGATTGTCGGCAATTCCGGGCTTGCAGAGCCACACGGTCTCGGACGGCGGCGGGATGTCGCCGGCTCGAGCCGGTGCAGCGGCGACCGCCAGTCCGGCGAGCAGGACGAGGGAGACCGTCAGCCACGAAAGCATCCGGGAGACTCCCGAACCGCTCATCCCTGGAACCTCAAACTGATCTACGGCTGCGTTCATCTGCCCATCCCCTTTCGAAGGCCTGGTGCGCTCTCCACGGTTAAACCCATCTGGTAAACCCGCCGGCTCGGCCAGACTACCGGTAGCACCCCACGGCCGATGAGGCATCCGGGTCAGGGAGGTCGAGGGTCACCTCAGGTAATCGCACCGAGCGAGGCGGAGCTCACGGCATCGGCGTACTTGGCCATCACGCCTCGGGTGTAGGCGGGCTCGGGGGATCGGTATGCCGCGATCCGTTCCGCGATCACCTCATCGGTCAGGTCGACCTCGAGCTTCCTCGACTCGATATCGATCGTGATCGTGTCTCCATCCCGGATTGCCGCGATCGGCCCGCCCTTGACGGCCTCCGGGGCGACATGGCCGATCATCAGGCCGCGCGTTGCACCCGAGAACCTGCCATCGGTCAGAAGGGCGACATGCTCGCCCATTCCCTCGCCGACCAGGGCCGCCGTTACCTGGAGCATCTCCCGCATGCCCGGGCCACCGGCAGGACCCTCGTTGCGGATCACGATCACATCGCCCTTCTCGATCTCTTCGGCCTTGACCGCGGCGAAGCACTCCTGTTCGTTCTCGAAGACTCTGGCCGGCCCGACGTGGCTGTTTCGCTCCGTCCCTGCGACCTTGACCACTGCACCGTCAGGACAGATGTTCCCCTTCAGGATCGCCAGTCCACCCTGGGCCTTGAGCGGATCCTCGACCGTGAGGACCACCTCCTGCCCCGGGGACTCCTCGGCCCGATCGGCTTCCTCGCCGATGGTCTGGCCGGTGACGGTCAGCTCATCGTCGTGCAGGAGTCCCCCATCCTTGAGCCGCTTCAAAACCAGCGGAACCCCGCCGGCCCGGTTGAGGTCGGTAGCCACGAACCTCCCCCCGGGCTTCATGTCGGCGATGAGGGGGGTCTTCCTGGACACTTCATCGAAGACGTCGATGTCGAGGTCGATGCCGGCCTCCCTGGCGATCGCCAGCAGGTGGAGAACACCGTTGGTCGAGCCGCCGGTCGCACAGATCGTCGCGATGGCGTTCTCGAGGGACTTGCGGGTGATGATCCGGGACGGTCGGAGGTCGTCGGCGAGGACGCTCAAAACCATCTCTCCGATCCCCCTTGCGACCTCGTTCTTCTCGACGTCCTCCGCCGGCACCATGGCCGAGAAGGCCGGGGAGATCCCGAGGGCCTCGAAGGCGCAAGCCATCGTGTTGGCCGTGAACTGACCACCACAGGCTCCGTAGCCAGGACTCGCCACATCCTCGAGCTCGGTCAACTCCTCATCCGAGATCTTGCCGGCCGCATGGGCACCAATCGCCTCGAACACATCGAGGATCGTGACGTCCTTGCCCTCGTAATGGCCGGGCTTGATCGAGCCTCCGTAGAGAACGATCGAGGGGATGTCGATCCGGGTCACCCCCATGACGGCTCCCGGGATCGTCTTGTCGCAGGCTGCCAGCGCCACGATCGCATCGAACTGGTAGCCACGGGCCATGAGTTCGATCGAGTCGGCGACGACCTCGCGACTGACCAGGGAAGACTTCATCCCCTGGGTTCCCATCGTGATGCCGTCGGAAACCGCAACGGTGTTGAACTCCATGGGTGTGCCACCCGCGGCCCGAACTCCTTCCTTCACGAATTCGGCAAGCGTCCTGAGTCCGTAGTTGCAGGGCATGGCGTCGGTCCATGTGTTCGCAATCCCGACCGTCGGCTTCGAGAGGTCCTCGTTGGTCAACCCGATGCCCTTCATGTAGGAGCGGGCCGCGGCGCGGTCCGGTCCATCGAAGACGGCCGCCGAGCGTGGTCTGGGGAGGTCGGTACGGGGTGCTTTCGATTCCTCTGACATGGCCTGATCCTACCCCCGACCGGTATGTCAGGCGTTCGGGATGGGACCGATACCGAGTGCGTCGACCGGTCCGGAGCCCGCGCCGATCGACACCAGGCCCCTGCCGACGGAAGCCGACGCGACGGATCGGGCGAGCCGGGCAGCGTCCGGGACATCCATGCCCAGGGCGAGGCCGGCAGCAAGGGCTGAGGAGTGAGTGCAGCCCGAGCCATGGCTGGCGTCGACTTCATGCCGATCTCCCTCGATCTCGATCGTGCCATTCGGACCGACGAGCACGTCGACCATCCGGTCGCTGTGACCTCCCGTCACCACGACCCACTCAGGTCCGAACTCGCGGATGGCACTGGCGAGGGCCTCCTGGTCCGCATCGCCCGCGAGGCCGGTGAGAGAGCAGGCCTCGGGGATGTTCGGAGTCACAACTGTCGCCAGTGGCAGCAGGATCGAGATCAGGGTCTCCCTCGCCTCGGGATCCAGCAGTTCGGCACCACTCTCGGCGACCATGACCGGGTCGACGACGACCGGAACCGCGGAAGGCCCGCCAAGCCCCTCGATCGCCCTTGCGACGGCTTCGATCGTCGCCCTCGATCCCAGCATTCCGACCTTTACGGCATCGACTCCGATGTCGTCCGCAACGGCCGAGACCTGAGCCTGGATGATCTCGGGCGGTATCGCCTCGACAGCCTCCACCCCAACCGTGTTCTGGGCCGTGATCGCGGTGATCGCGGTCATCCCGTGCACTCCACACCTCGCGAAGGCCTTTAGGTCGGCCTGGATCCCGGCCCCGCCACCGGAGTCCGAACCGGCGATCGAGAGCGCCGCCGGGACCCTGTTGTCGCCTTCTTTCACACGCGTCATGTCACTCACCGCAGTGAGGGTAGCCGTTGCTGGATCCGGCCGTCCCTGATTCCCGGTCGCACACCATTCAGGCCCGGAGCAAAGCGCCCGACGGGTCCACTTCGATCGATCCGTCCAACTCGAGCCTGGTGATGGCCACCATTGCCTCACCGATCTCGAGGTCGGTTACAGACGCAACCTGATCGGGAGTCGAAGCGCCTTCCGAAATGGCCTCGAGCACCTTCGCTTCGATCGAGCCGGCCGGAGCGGTCGCCTCGATCACCTCTCTCCCGATACCGGGACAGAGCGCCTCGATCAGATCGAAGCCATCCCTGACGAGGACCGCGCCCGTCTTGATCAGCTCGTTACAGCCGTCAGAGACGGTGGAAGTGACCGGACCGGGCACCGCTCCGACCTCTCTTCCCGCACTCAGCGCCATCTCGGCAGTGATCAGTGACCCAGAGCGAAGAGCGGCTTCGACCAGCACCGTAATCCCGGAGAGCGAGGCCATCGTCCGATTCCTGGCCGGGAAGCACCACCGGCGCGGTGCCGTGCCCGGGGGCATCTCGGAGACGACGACGCCCCGCTCGACCAGGTCCCTGTAGAGGGGTCGGTTGGAGGCCGGGTAGGGCCTGTCCACCGACCCCCCGAGGACCGCGATCGACCTCCCGCGACCGACCGAACCGCGATGAACGGCTCCGTCGATGCCGAGCGCCAGGCCGCTGACCACCGCCAGACCGGCCCGGGCCGCCTCCGAGCCGAGTCGCCTGGCAATCCCCATCCCGTAGGGAGTGGCCCTGCGTGCCCCGACGATCGTTGTGGACTCTCCTGGCTCGAGACCTCGAAGCTGGCCCAGGTCACCGCGACCGATCAGACAGCGCGGCGCATCGGCTCCCTGAAGCAGACCCGAAGGCCACTCCTGATCATGCCGGCAGATGGACCAGCAGTCGACGGCCTCCAGCGCCGCCGCCATCGCCGCATCGCCGACCGCGCCATGGGCCGAGAGCAGCTCGTCTGACTTGCGAGCTGCGACCGCCCTGACGAGATCGTCGTCGCCAAGGGAGAGAAGTTCAGGGACTCGTCGGCCAGGCCGATCCTCACAGGAGCGCTCGATGAAAGGCGCCAGCCGGGCCAGCAGCCAACTCCGGCGCAGACACTCCGGGCAGGCCCCGGTCCGTTGGGTCACGGTCAGCTCCCCCCTTCCCGTCTCCTCAGCTGCAGGGCCCCGGCGATGTGCCCGGTCGCAATTTCGGGGGTCCCTTCGAGGTCGGCCAGAGTCATGGCCAACCTCATGACCCGATCGTGAGAGCGGCCGCTCATGGCCCGCCGTCGATCGGCATCGATCAGGAGAAGTGACGCTCCTTCCGAGATAGGGAACTCTGCGGTCTCCGCCGAGGTCGCCGAGGCGTTGCCCCTGCCCGGGCCCAGCCGGACCGACATCCGCTGGCGGGCGGCCGAAACTCTCGCCTGCACTTCTGTCGAACCCTCACCCTTCGATCCGGTCATCGCTTCGAGTCCGGGCTGTTCGACCGCGACCGTGATGTCGATCCGGTCGGAGAGAGCCCCGCTCAAGGTGTTGCGGTAGCGCCCTACGGCCTGAGCCGGGCACTCGCACAGCGGGTCCGAGGAGCCCCGACCGCACGGACAGGGATTCGCGGCGGCGACCAGAGTGAAGCCGGCCGGGAGGGTCTGAGAGCCGGTCGCCCTCGAAATCGTCACCTCGCCGGCCTCGAGGGGTTCCCTGAGGGCTTCGAGTGCCGGCCTCCTGAACTCGCAAAGTTCATCGAGGAAGAGAACGCCGCGATGGGCAAGGGTGATCTCGCCCGGTCTGGGTGGACTGCCGCCGCCGACCAGACCGGCAGCCGAGACAGTGTGATGCGGGGCCCGAAAAGGACGCATCCCGGGTGTGGCGCCGGACCCACAAATGCCGGCGATCCTGGCTATCTCCAGAGACTCCTCCCGGGAGAGCTCCGGAAGAATCGAGGGAAGGCGTCTCGCGGCCATCGTCTTCCCGGCTCCGGGGGGACCGACGATGAGGATTCCGTGACCACCCGCTGCCGAGACCTCGAGTGCGAGGCGCAGCCCGGGCTGACCCTTGAGGTCGGCCAGGTCCGGGCCATGGGACCGAGTCGACAGTTTCATCGGTTCCGGCACCCTCCCCGGGGCCTTGTCTCCATCCACACGCCCAAGCTCGGCAAGAGTCGCTACCGAGCGGACCTCGAACGCATCTTCGGCGGCCAGTGCTGCCTCGGGTCCGTTCAGCTCGGGAACGATGATTCCGGCGAGCCCCTGTCTCTTCGCCCCCTCGGCCATCGCCAGCGCCCCCCGAACCGGTCTGACCGTTCCGTCGAGGGCCAGCTCGCCTACGAGTGCCCACCCGGCGAGGAGATCAGCTTCGAGCTCCCCCGACGCCGAGGCCAGCGCTGCGGCCAGCGCAAGATCCATGCCAGGGCCCGCCTTCCTGATGTCTGCGGGTGCGAGGTTGGCGGTAATCCGCCTCATCGGAAACTCGAAACCCGAGTTGACCATCGCCGACCGAACCCTCTCCCGGGCCTCTCTGATCGCCGTGTCCGGGAGGCCTACCAGTCCAAACGAGGGCAGCCCCCGGGTTACGTCGACCTCGACGCTGACGGCGTGAACGATCAGGCCATCGAGGGTGAAGGATCGGGTCGTCGCCAGCACGATCCGAACCTAAGAGCGAGGCAGTCAGGAAACGCCAACGGGTGATGCGTCTTCGTGACGAAACTGTTCCATTTCAAAGAGGCGCTACCGACCGTCGGTGTCCCGCGCCTAGCTTGACCCCGAACGGCAATGACGACCTGGGAGTCGAGGTGACGAAACAGAGGCTCACCCTTGGCCGTAGGGCCGAAAAGATCTGCAGGCGGAGGCTGTGGTGGGCCGGTTGGAAGATTCTCGACTCGAACTGGCACACCTCTTTCGGCGAGATCGACCTGATCGCGATCGAGCGCCGGACGCTCGTCTTCGTCGAGGTGAAGTCGGCCGGACCGGGTTGGCCGGAGAGACCTGGCCCGGAACGTCCCGTGATGGCGGTCGACCCCGCGAAGCAGTCTCGCCTGACCAGGCTCGCCGAGGCCTGGCTGGCCACGGAGGGGAGCTCGGGACGAGTGCCCTCGAAGGTCCAGGACGTCAGGTTCGATGTGGTCGGGATCGTGTTCGGCGAAGACGGATCAGTTGCTGCCTGGGAACACTTGAGGGACGCCTTCCGGGCCGAGGGGAGTTAGCTAGCTCCCGGCGTCGTCGGTGAGCCTGAAAGAAAGCCGATGGATGGGAGTCGGCCCGAGCGATGCGATCGCCTCGCGATGGGCTTCGCTCCCGTAGCCCTTGTGGCCGTCGAAGCCGTACTCGGGATGAAGGATCGATGCACGCTCCATGCATCCGTCCCGGATCACCTTGGCGATCACCGAGGCCGCCGCGATCGTCGCGCTCGTGGCATCCCCCTTGACCACCCGTCGATGTTCGGGAGCATCTGGACCGAGTGAGAATCCGTCGATCAGAAAGGTTGCATCCGGGAGGTCCGCCGAACCGGCGACGGCCTCGGTGAGCGACTCGATATTGGCCCGCTGGATCCCATGTCGATCGATGAAGGCAGCCGATCTCATCACCACCCTGATTCGGGATGCGGTCGCGACGATCTTCGGAAAGAGGGCCTTGCGACGGGTCGGAGTCAGCCGCTTCGAATCGAAGAGGCCCTCGAGTTCCCCGTCACCCCGACTGTCGAGACAGTTCCTGTCGAATGCGACCCCGGCAGCGACGATCGGACCGGCGAGGCAGCCTCGCCCGGCCTCATCTGCACCCACCACGAAATCCGATCCCAGTTCGAGGTCATACTCGAAGAGCAGATCCCGATCCGGTGATCCTGCCTTGCGATCGGGGCTCATCTCAGATCTGGCACCGCGCCGACCCCGAGCAGCGAGGGATCAGAGTCCGCCGATCCTGTTGAGCGGCCAATAGGTGGCGAATGCCTTGCCGATCAACCACTCCTCGGGCAGTGGTCCCCAGAATCGTGAGTCGTCGCTCTGGCCACGGTTGTCTCCCATCACGAAGTAGTGACCGGGCGGGACCTTTATGGGGACGGGAAGGTCGCAACCCTGGCCGGCCAGACCGCAAGGCGTGATTTCGTAGCCGTCGGGAAGCGATCGCTTGCCGTTGATGATCGGGATGCCCCTTCGGATCGAAACTTCATCGCCCGGTCCGGCGACGATCCTCTTGATGAATGTCTCTCCGGATTCCCGGATGGCAGGCCGCGGACAGCTCTGACCCTGCCGCGGCACCGCACCGCACTCCGGGCCGGCCCCGGCGACCGCCTCTGGTGGGTGGAAGACCACGACGTCACCCGGCTGGGGCTCGGTCAGATGGAAGATGAATCTGTTGACCAGGATCCTCTGCCCGATCTCGAGCGTCGGCTTCATAGAACCGGATGGGATCTGATACGGCTTGACCACGAAGGCCTGGATCAGGAGAGCAAGGCCGACCGCAACCGCGACGATGACGATCAGTTCGATGAAGCTGCCGCGGGCAGTCTTCGGCTTCGGGATGAGAGGGCTCAGGCCTCTTCCCCGTCTTCGCCCGCCTCATCCTGATCGGAATCGGACTCGGCGGCAGGCTCTTCCTCACCCTCGGAAGGAGCCTCGGCTTCATCTGACGGAGAATCTTCGGTGCCGCCGTCATCTGCCGGTTCAGGCTCTTCGGCGACAGGCTCTTCGGCCTTCTCTTCGGAGGTGCTCTCGGCGACTTCGGCCGTGGCGTCACTGCCATCGGCAGCGGATTCGACCGGAGTCTCTCCGGCCTCCTCGTTCTCGACGGCCTCGCCTTCGGCCTCCACGGCATCCGGAGCTTCGGCCTCGGGAACGGCCTCGGGAGCGAGTCCTTCGCCAGAGGCATCCACCGCTCCGGTGGCTCCGGCCGCTACGACGTCGTCGTCGATTCCCCAGCGCCGCTCGGCCACTCGAGCCGCCTTGCCGGTCCTGCCGCGCAGGTAGTAGAGCTTGGCCCGTCGGACCCGTCCACGAGATGCGACCTCGAGCTTTTCGATCTTCGGAGAGTGGAGTGGGAAGGTCCTTTCGACTCCGACGCCGAAGGACTGCTTGCGTACCGTGAACGTCTCCCGGGCGCCCGATCCCTGCCTCTTGATCACGACGCCCTCGAAGACCTGGGGCCGCTTGCGGTTACCCTCGATCACGAGGAAGTGGACCCGGACCCGATCGCCGGGGGCGAACTCGGGAAGGTCGTTGCGCAGCTGGTTGCGCTCTATGTCCTGAATGATCGTGCTCATGGGATATTCGTCAGGTTGGGCGAAGCCTCAAGGGTGACGGTCCGGGGATGCTACCGAGTCGCCGCCCGAGTCGCCCTGACGGACCCCGGCTCGCAGTTCGCTCTGCTGCTCTCGCCACCGCCTGACCCGTTCGTGATCACCCGAGAGGAGAACCTCGGGGACCCCCCAGCCGCGATACTCGGGCGGCCTCGTGTAGTGCGGATACTCCGGGCGTCCGCCCATGGCCTCCGAGAAGGATTCCTCGATCGGGCTTTCGGGATCGCCCAGGGCCCCGGGCAGTCTCCGAACCACGGTTTCCGCGAGGACCATTGCGGGAATCTCACCGCCGGCGAGTACGTAAGGTCCGATCGAGACCTCGTCGTCGGCGAGGTGCTCGTGAACCCTGTGATCGAAGCCCTCGTAGCGACCGGAAAGGATCGCTACGGCTGGCTCTGCCGAAAGCTCACTCACGAGGGCGTCGTCGAGCTGACGGCCGGCTGGAGTCAGGACCACGGTCCTCGGTCTCTCACCCGCGCCGTATACGCCGGTCAGCGCGGCATCGACCACGTCGACCCTGATCACCATTCCGGCACCTCCGCCGTATGGCGCATCATCGACCCGGCCGCCCTTGATCGGAGTCCAGTCCCGATAGTCCCTGAGGTTCACCTCCGAGCCGGCCTCCACGGCCTTCCGAACGGGACGCTGCTCGAGGAACCACTCGAAGGCCTCGGGAAAGAGGGTGAAGATGTCGAGCTTCACGGCTCCGCCGGGAGGCTCAGTCGAGGATGTCGACCAGAACCCGCCGCTCCTCGCGAACGGCGGCCGCCCTGGCCAGGGAGCGCAGAGCGTTCGCGACGCGTCCTCCCCGTCCGATGACCCGACCCAGGTCGTCCTCATCGACCGTGATCTCGAAGACCAGATCCCCGTCCTCTTCGATCTCCTCGACCTTGACGGCGTCGGGATGCTCGACCAGGGACCGGGTGAGGAACAGGAGGAACTCCTGCATGACCCTCAGCTTCCCTTGGCGTAGATGCCCTTGGTCCTCAGCAGTCCGGCAACGCGCTCGGACGGCAGGGCACCCTTTTCGAGCCAGTAGCGGGCGCGATCCTCGTCGATCACGATGGTGGAGGGGTCGGTCTGGGCGTTGTACTGGCCGATCGTCTCGATATTCCGGCCGTCCCGGGGGGAGCGGCGGTCGGCGACGACGATTCGCCAGATCGGGTTCTTCTTGGAACCGACCCTCTTGAGTCTTATTCGGACAGCCATTGGACGCGTGAGATTACACGGTCTCAGCGCCGGCGGATCCTCGGGCGGGCCTGCCGGCCGGTCGCTTTCGCCAGTTGTGAGGGGTCGGGCATTCCGCCCGAGGCCACCTGCTTCATCAGCTTGCGCATCTGACCGAACTGCTTGACGAGGTTGTTCACCTGCTGGATCCGGGTTCCAGAGCCTTCGGCGATCCGCCGCCTGCGCGACCCCTTGATGATCTCCGGGTTGAGGCGCTCCTCCCTGGTCATCGAGAGGATGATGGCCTCGACCCGGTCCAGTTCGCCCTCATCTACATCGACGTCCTTGAGCTGCTTCATGGCGCCCATCCCGGGCATCATTCCCAGCAGGTTGCCGATCGGCCCCATCTTGCGGACCTGGCGCATCTGCTTCAGGAAGTCCTCGAGCGTGAACTGCTCGGAGGCCATCTTTCGCTGGAGCTCCTCGGCCTCGTCGGCATCGACCTGCTGCTCCGCCTTCTCGATCAGGCTCAGGACGTCTCCCATGCCGAGGATCCGCCCGGCCATTCGATCGGGATGAAAGCGGTCGAAAGCGTCGAGCTTCTCGCCGGTCGAAGCGAACATGATCGGCTTGCCGGTGACTGCCTTGACCGAGAGTGCGGCTCCTCCCCGGGCGTCGCCATCGAGCTTCGAGATGACGACACCGTCGAACTCGACCGCCTCGGAGAAAGACTCGGCGACGGAAACCGCATCCTGTCCGGTCATCGCATCGACGACCAGGAGAATGTTGTGGGGCTTGACCGTCTTCCTGATCTTCGAGAGCTCGGCCATCAGGCCCTCGTCGACGTGAAGTCGACCGGCCGTATCGATTATCAGGACGTCGCGCCCTTCCTCTCGAGCCAGATCGACCGCCCATTTCGCGATCTCGACCGGATCGGCCTCGGTTCCCTTCTGGTAGACCGTCGCCCCGGCCCGTCGACCTACGGTCTCGAGCTGCTCGATGGCGGCCGGGCGGTAGACGTCGCAGGCGGCCAGGGCGACCTTCCGTCCGTCCCTGCCGAGCAGGGCCGCGAGTTTTGCCGAGGCGGTCGTCTTTCCCGAGCCCTGAAGGCCCGCCATCAGGATCACGGTCAGGCCACCGTCTACGAAGGCGAGATCACGTCCCGATCCGCCCATGAGGTCGGTCAGCTCCTCATTGACGACCTTGATCACCTGCTGGCCCGGATCGAGGCTCTCCAGCACCTCGGACTCGAGGCAGCGCTCCTTCACCCGGGCCGTGAAGGACTTGACGACCTTGAAGTTGACGTCGGCCTCGAGCAGCGCCAGACGGATCTCACGCATCGCCCTGTCGACGTCCTCCTCACCCAGCCGCCCCTTGGAGCGGACGCCGGCGAGCGTGGACTGGAGCCTTTCCGAGAGCTGGTCGAACATCGAGGCCAGACTACCGCTACGGCCGCAGGGGGCAGGAGCGGTGGCTGTCTACTCGCCCGAACCCACCAGGGCCCGGGCGAACTGGTCCGGGTCGAAGGGCCTGAGGTCCTCCAGTCCTTCGCCGATCCCGATCAACTTGACAGGGATGTCGAGCTCGGAGGCGATCGCCAGTGCGATCCCGCCCTTGGCCGTTCCGTCCAGCTTGGTCAGGATCACGCCGTCCAGGTGCACTGCCTCGGCGAAGGCTTTGGCCTGCCTGAGTCCGTTCTGGCCGGTCGTTGCGTCGATCGAGATCAGGGTCTCGTGCGGAGCGCCCTCGATCTGCTTCTCGATCACCCTTCTGACCTTCCCGAGTTCATCCATCAGGCTTCCCTGCGTCTGGAGACGGCCCGCTGTGTCGATGATGATGACGTCGGAGCCCCTGGCCTTCCCGGCCTCGATCGCGTCGAAGGCAACCGAACCCGGGTCGGCACCTTCCTGTGACCGAACGATCCCGGCGCCGGCCCGATCGGCCCACTCGGCCAGTTGCTCTGCGGCTGCGGCCCGGTAGGTGTCGGCCGCACCGAGCAGGACGTCGAGACCGAACTCGTTCGAGAGGTGCCAGGCGATCTTGCCGATGCTCGTGGTCTTTCCGGTCCCGTTGACTCCCGTGACCAGGAGCACCGAAGGCCTGGCGGTCAGATCGATCGGCCGAACGGAATCGCCATCGAGACGGGCGATCTCCGCCAGGATCTCGATCAGGCGCTCCCTGATTGCGTCACCCTCAGGTGCCACGGAGCCGGAATCGACCTCCATTTCGAGACGCTCTACCACCGACGCCGTGACCATCGGTCCGGCATCGGCCAGGATCAAGGCCTCCTCCAGTCTCTCCCAGGTCTCTTCGTCGACCCGGTCGAACAGGCTCGCGGTCAGCTCCTCGGCCAGCGCCTGCCTGCTCCTCGAGAGACTCTCCCTCAGACGACGAAAGGCGCCCTTCTTCTCCCCCTCCTCGACGGGTCCGGAGTCCGGAGGACCGGTCGGTGCTACACCGGTGTCGAGGATGTCACTCCATTCCACAGTCAAAGGATCCCACCCTGCTTGATATTGAACGGTCCGGGCGGATCAGGCGGCTTCGCTCAGGCCGGAACCCTGCGCGGCCTGATCCGCGGCCCTGGGCAATCTCCGGGAGACGACCCTGGTGATGCCGTCGCCACCCATGCTGACGCCGTAGAGGACGTCTGCCGCATCCATGGTGAGCTTCTGATGGGTGACGATGATGAACTGGGTGCGGTTCGAGAACTCGGACACGAGGTCGAGGAAGCGGGAGATGTTCGCGTCGTCGAGGGCGGCCTCTACCTCGTCGAGGATGTAGAACGGACAGGGCCTGGCGAGGAAGACCGCGAAAACGAAGGCCAGGGCGGTCAGGGCCTTCTCGCCTCCCGAGAGGAGCTTCATCTGACGGGTCCGCTTGCCCTTGGGTGTCACCTCCAGCTCGACCCCGAAGTCCCGGCCATCCGGGTCGCGGTCGAGGTCCTCGTCATCGAGGTCGTCTCCATCGGAAGCTTCGGCCTCACCCCCTTCGGATCCGGGCGGCGGCGTGAGCTCGACCTTCCTCAGGCGACCGCTACCGCCCGGGAAGAGCTTGCCGATCATCTCCTCGAAGTTCGCCGCCGTCGCCTCGAAGGTCTGGTCGAAAGATCGGGTGATCTCCTCGTCGATGTCCCGAATGACCGACTCGAGCTCCCTCAGGGCCCGCTCGGTGTCCTCTCTCTGCTCGACCAGGGCAGAAAGGTGCTCCTGAGCCTCCTCGTACTCGCGCTGGGCGAGCGGGTTTACCGGCCCGAGCTTCTCCCTCCGGGTCCGGAGCGACTCGATTCTGCGCTCGACCGTCGTCCGCTCCTCTTCGGCCATCGGCTCCTCCGGCTCCGGTGTCGGATCCCCGGTCCGGGTCGCGATGCGCTCGAGCTCACCGACCGCCTCGGCACGCCGATCCTCAAGATGAGCCGCCTCGACCTCGGCGGTCGTCACCTTCTCGGCGATCATCCTCAAGCCGGCCTGGATCTCGACTTCCTCGTCCGAACAGGCCTTCAGCTCCCGGGCGATCTCGTCTGCATCCTCGCCGTCCCCGACCACGCTGGCCTCGGACCTGGCGACACGTGCTCCGAGCGCCTCAGAGGCGGCGGTTCCGGCTCCGATCAGGTCCCGGATCGCGCCGATCAGGGACTCGACACGCTCGAGACTCTCGCCAAGGCGCTCGCGGTGCCTCTCGCCCAAGAGGCTCTCCGCCCTGCGAGTGTGGTCGATCGCGTGACCTGCTCCGGCGTGGACATCGGCCAGACCGCTCAGGCGTTCCTTCTCCGGAACCTCGGAACCGGCGCGGTCGAGACCCTTTCGGGCTCGCTCCAGACCGTTGGACACCTCTTTCAGCTCCTCGACCAGTCTGCTTGCACGGTCAGCACCATCGGCTACGCCGTCGAGGTCGAGCGTGAGTGGTGCCAGCTCCAGACGCATCTTCTCGACCCGGGGTTCGAGCGATCGAATCGCCTGAGCCATCGAGACCCCTCCGAAATGGATCTTCTCCCTGGCGGCCCGAAGAGAGTTCAGGGTCCCCCACATCTCGGTCCGCTCGCGGTCGCGCCTGGCGAACTTCTCTTCGGCCGCAGCCCGCCGAGCCGAGACTTTCTTGAGCCTCTCGTCGAGGACATCGCGCTGAGACCTCGCCTGATCGGCCTCCTTGCGAGCCTGCTCGAGCCGAGCCTCACCGAATCGGAGATCCTCGGCGAGGATCCGGGCCTTGAGCCCCAGCTCCTCACGCTCGATCCGCGCTCCGATCTCGGCCGCGTTCGCCTGCTGCTTCAGAGGCCGGAGTGCACGCCGCGCCTCGCGCTCGACATCGAGCGCCCGGTCGAGGTTGTCCCGAGTCGCTTTGAGCTTGAGCTCGGAGCGTCGCCGCCGCCGTCGAAACTTGCCGAGGCCGGCCGCCTCCTCGATCAGGAGCCTGCGTTCGCGCGGCTTCGAGTGGACGATCGAGTCCACCTTGCCCTGACTGATGACGGAGTGCATCTCTTTTCCGAGGTTGGCGTCTGAAAGGACCTCGATGACATCGACGAGACGGCACCTGGCGCCATTCATTCGATACTCGCCCTCGCCATCGCGATCGAGGCGACGAGTGATCGAGATCTCGGAGAAGTCATCTCCGGCATGACCGTCTGAATTGTCGATCACCACCTCGACCTCGGCAGCCTGGCGTGCCCCGGTCGAGCTGCCGCCGAGCGAAATCATGTCCTGCATCGAGGAGCCCCTGATCGCAGCCGGGCTCTGCTCTCCGAGGGCCCAGAGGACGGCGTCGGTGATGTTCGATTTGCCCGAGCCGTTGGGCCCGACCACCACGCTGACGCCAGGGGCGAATTCGAGTTCGGTCTTCTCGGGGAAGGACTTGAACCCCTTCATCTTCAGCGACTTCAGGTACATGGGCGATGAAGATTTACGAAAGGGTCGGACGTTTCCCCTTCTGTTGCCGATCGGAGCTCAGTCGTCGAGGTTTGCCAGCGCTTGCTCGGCGGCGGCCTGACCAGCGGCCTTCTTGCTTCGACCGGTTCCCCGGCCCAGTTGACTCCCTTCGACCGTGACCATGACCTCGTAGGTCCTGTCGTGGGCCGGGCCGGAGGTCGCCACCACCTCGTACTCGACCTGTCGGCCCTTCGCTGCCACCGTCTCCTGGAGCGCGGACTTGAAGTCGGTCCTAGTGTTCCTGACTTCTTCCATGCGTGGAGCAAAGGCGTCGATCACCGCAGCCGCCGTGCGCTCGAAACCGAACGCGAGGAAGCAGCTTCCGATCAGTGCCTCGGTCATTTCGGGCAGGGGTCGCTCGGCTGCGATCAGATCCTCTGCCGAGGTTCGGTGCCCTCCCCCCTTCCCGGAATCGGCTGCGATCAGCATCTCGGGAACTCCGAGCTCCGTCCCCACCTTCGAGCATGACGGTCCGCTCACCGCCTGGTTGAGGATCTTGGTCAACTCTCCTGCATCGAGATCGGGGAACTCCCCGAAGAGGCTCGATGCGACGGCCAGGCCGAGGACGCTATCCCCGAGGAATGCCAGACGCTCGTAGGATTCGAGCCGGTTCGATGCCCAGGAGGAGTGCCGTAAGGCGGCTTCGCGAGCCTCGGGCGGGAGGGCTGCCACGAGGTCCCGGAGGGTCTCCCCGCCGGAGCCCCGCGCCCCGCTGCGGGGCCTTCTACGACCCGGTCTTGGCCAGAACGAAGTCAATTGCATCCCCGACGGTGCTTATCTCGCCGGCCTCCTGCTCGGAGACCGAGATCCCGTAACGGTCCTCCAGCTCCATGACCAGTTCATAAAGATCGAGCGAATCGGCATCGAAGTCTTCCCGGAACCGCGACCCCTCCTTGATCTCGGCCGGTTCGAGTTCGAGTTCGGCTACGAGGTGTTCGCGCACGAGCTGCATGACTTCGTCTCTGTCCACGCCCCTTTTCCTATCACGGAAGGAAGCGTCACCGGCCACCGGAGGGCGCTGACCAACGATGAGAAGGGAGCGGGTAGCCGAGAGTGCGCCCCGTTCACTCCTCGGTCGTCTGGTCCTTCTCTCGTCGATCGAGACCGGTGCTGGCCAGAAGCGCCGAGGTCCGATCCGGTGCGTCGCCTTCGGCAGACCGGGCCGCCAGCCGGATCGCGTTCGCGACGCCCTCGGCCCCGGAGGACCCGTGACCGATCACGGCACTCTTCCGGAGGCCGAGGAGGATTGCCCCGCCCGTGGTGTCCGGATGGAGGTCGCGCCTCATCCCTGACAGGGCCGGCCTGAGCAGGAGTCCCCCTACCGCCGATGCCGGGTTGGACCGTGCGGCCTCCTTCATCGCGCCGGTCACGGTTGCCACGGCACCCTCCATGGCCTTCAGCACGACGTTCCCGGTGAAGCCATCAGTGACGATCACGTCGGCGATCCCGGCCGGCACATCCCTTCCTTCGACATTGCCGAGGAACTCGAACGCTCCAAAACCGGGGTCTGCGGTGATCTCCAGGAGGGACGCCTCGGCCTCCCTGTCGACCGGACGACCCTTGCCCTTCTCCTCTCCCACGTTCAGCAATCCGACCTGTGGCCGCTCCAACCCGTTGACCGCACTCATGAAGGCCGCACCGAGACAGGCGAACTGAACCAGATGACGGGCCCTTACCTCGACATTGGCCCCTACATCCAGAAACAGAACGGTCCGTCCCGGGAGGGGCACCTGCGCGGCCAGCGCCGGCCTCTTGACTCCGCGAATTCGCTTGAGGCCGAAAGTAGCCGCGGCCATCGCGGCTCCGGTCGATCCCAGCGAGACGACCGAGTCTGAATCACCTGCGGCGACATCGGCCACGGCCCTGACGATCGAGGCCTCGGGACGCGACCTGACCGCCCCGACCGGTTCTTCATCGTTTCCGATCGACTCGACCGAATCGACGATCTCGACCGGATCGAGATCACCGATCCGGGGCTCGAGTTCGGCCGACGGACCAAACACCCTGACCGCGATGCCGTCACCAACGGCTTCACCTATTCCGGAGGCCAGAACATCGAACCCATGCTCGACGCCGAAACCGTCTACGGCAACGGTGGCCCGGCGGTCAGCCATGGGCATACCTACTCGTCGGAAGTCTGGGGTGCCGGTTCGGGAACGGCGGGTCTGCTCGCAACGATTTCGCGGCCCGCATACTGGCCGCAAGAGGGGCAGACCCGGTGCGGAAGCTTGGGCGAATAGCAGCCCGGGCAGTAGTTGACTCGCGCCTTCGCGGCACGATGCGTGGCCCGCCTGCGGTCGCGGCGCGCGCTCGATGTCCTCTTCTTGGGAACTGCCATGGAGTGGCCAGTCTAGTCGAAACTCGGGCCGATGACCTCTCCATCCCCGATCGGGGATGGAGACGGCGAGAGTTGATCTGCCGGCTAGCCCAGATCCTTCAGCTTGGCCCAGCGGGGGTCGCCGGTCTGCCCGTGCTCGTGATCGGCCGGGTCGGAATCGTTGAGGCTCTCACCACACCCGGGACAGAGCCCGAGACAGTCTTCCCGGCAGATGATCTGGTTGGGGAGAGCCAGGATCAGAGCATCCGTCGCCCACCGTTCGAGGGCCAGCACTCCCTCTTCGACATAGGGACTGTCGAGCTCGGCCATGAGCACGCCGGATTCGTCGGGGTCCAGTTCGACCCCTTTGATGCCATCCACAGAGGGCTGGTCGACCTCTCGGGCGTCGACGTCGACCCGGGCACGTGCACCGTCGAGACACCTGAAGCAGGGGCCGGCCAATCTCGATCTGAACCTGAGCCTGAGTGCGTAGCCTGCGCTGGTCCGGGAGAGATCCAGCCGAAACGGAGCCAGGGCGGGATCGGGGGTGTAGACCTGACCACCGATCTCGACATCGCCCAACTCGACCTCACCTTCCAGTGTCGTCGCACTCCCGGATGAGAGGCCGAGTTCGTCGAGATCGATCATTTCCGTCGGCATCGGTACTCCTTTCGGCTGGTCAGGAGGGTCCCGGACCGGAAACAGTCCGGACCCGGGTCAGTCCGATGGTAGCGGTCGACTCAAGCCGGCCCTGCATCCGGCCGACACCTCAGGCTGCCCGGAGGACCGGGCGTCTGCTCAGACCTCTTCGTCTTCGATCAGCGGCTCTTCGTCGCGACCGGCAAGGCGGTCGCGCCCCCGCTGAACGGCTGCGGTGAACTTCTGGAGGTTCACCTCGAGAGTGCCCAGGATTTCGTCTGCGTAATCCTCGGCACCGAGACGGATTTCGCGCTCTCGGGCCCGGGCGTCTTCGACGATCTCGTCGGCTGCACGCTCCGCCTGCTTGGTGACTTCCTCGTCGGAAACGAGCCTGGCCTGCTGCTCGCGGGCCTCGCGAACGACCCTCTCGGCCTCGCGCTTGGCTTCTTCGAGCATCTCCTGCCGCTCCTTGACGATCCAGCGGGCCTGCTTGATCTCTTCCGGGATGGTGGCACGCATCTGATCGAGGAGGTCGTAGATCTCCTCGCGGTCCACCCTGACCTGGTCGGTCAGCGGGACCGGCCGGGCGTTGTGAACCAGATCATCGAGTTTGTCGATTAGAACGAGAACGTCCATAGCTTGCTAAACCCTACGCACCTTTCGCGCTATTTGCCTGAATCGTGGGAACGGAGGCACCGATTCTGCACGGATTCTCCCGACCACTCTGGGGCGACGGAGCCAGGAGCCGTCACAGGCTCAGTCTCTGTCGCGCGCCAGTCTATCCGCCAGAGCGACGGCGACGGGCTCCGGGACGAGATCTGAAATGTCGGCGCTGAAAGTAGCCATCTCCTTGACCCCGGTAGAGGAGAGGAAACTGAAGTTCGGCCGGGCGAAGACGTAGACGCTCTCGATCTCTTTGTCGATCTTGTTGTTGAGCTGGGCCATCTCGAATTCGTATTCGAAATCCGATATCGCCCTGAGGCCCTTGATGATCGCTATCGCCCCCCGCTCTCTGGCGAGATCCACGACCAGGTTCGAGAAGACCGTTACCTCGACGTTGTCCAGATGGGTAGTCGCATCCTCGATGAATGCCCGGCGCTCGTCTGCGGTGAAGAGCGTCTTCTTCTTGCGGATCGGCTGGTTGACGACCCCGACCACGATCCGGTCGAACAGGGAAGCCGCCCTGGTGATGATGTCCAGGTGGCCGTTGGTGACCGGGTCGTAGCTGCCCGGGCAGATCGCTATGCGTTCGTTTTCAGGACTCATCGGACGAGGGGTGCTGGTGGAATGTAATCAGGGTTCGACCGTAGCGGCGCTCCCGCACCTTCTCCAGAGAGTCGAACGCGGGCACGAAGCGGGTCCCGCTCTCGGCGACGACACGGCCGCCCGCTCTGAGGATGCCGGCCATACCTACCCCGAGACGTGGATCCAGGGCCTCCCAGTCGCGCCACGGTGGATCGATGAAGACGAGGTCGAACCGCTCGCCGGAGGAGCCTCCACCGACCCACTCCGGAACGTCCGACCTGATCAGCTCGACCCGGTCGTCGATTCCGAGACTGCGGAGGTTGCCCAGGGCCGGCCTCGTTTCGCGATCCACCATCACCGCCGACGCCGCTCCGCGGGAGATCGCTTCTATGGCCATGGCTCCGGTCCCGCAGTAGAGGTCGGCAACCCTCATTCCAGCCACGTCCCCCAGCGCCGAGAAGATCGCCTCGCGCGCCCGCTCGGAGGTCGGCCGGACCTTCCACCCTCTGGGTGCGAGGAGAGGGCGGCCACCGAGATTTCCGCCGACCACTCTCATCAGATGACCCCTGCCGGCCCGAATCGAGCCATCGCAGCTTCGACCGCCGGCGCCAGGATGGCTCCTGAGAGACCGCCTTCTCTCGAATCGATGCGTCGGAGATCCTCCCGGGCCCGGGTGAGCAGTTCGGCGTCTTCCGGGAGACGGGCCACCCGGAACCTCGGGAGTCCGTGCTGGCGCCTTCCGGCCAGCTCCCCCTCACCCCTGAGTTCGAGGTCGAGCTCTGCAAGGCGGAACCCGTCACTCTCCTCGGCAACCGCCTCGAGACGCCGGGCCGAAGCGGCGCCGGCCCTTCCGGTCACGAGGAAGCATCTGCCGGCGGCATCGCCCCGTCCGATCCGACCTCGCAGCTGATGGAGCTGGGCCAGCCCGAAGGACTCGGCACCCTCGATGATCATCACGGTCGCGTTCGGAACGTCGATGCCTACCTCGACCACCGTCGTGGCGACCAGGACATCGACCTCGCCGGCGGCGAACGCAGTCATGGCGGCCTCCTTGGCGGCCGGGTCGAGACGACCGTGGAGGAGCCCGATCCGGCAGCCTGCCAGCTCCCCCTCTGCCAGGCGGTCGAACTCCGTCTCGGCGGCCCGCGCCCGAACCGCCTCGGACTCCTCCACAAGGGGGCAGATCACGAATCCCTGACGGCCGGCCGCCACCTCCGTCTTCAGGTGCTCGAAGGCACGGGGCCGTCCCGCCTCCGTGACCACCTCGGTCTCGATCGGGAGGCGACCCGAGGGAAGCCCACGGATCTCTGAGAGGTCGAGGTCGCCCCAGACCGTCAGGGCCAGGGTCCGCGGGATCGGGGTTGCGCTGAGGTGGAGGCGATGAACCGTCTTCCCCTCCCCCGCCATCTCGTCGAGAGCCATTCTCTGGGCGACCCCGAACCGGTGTTCCTCGTCGATCACGGCCACCGCTAACGAGGAGAATGGAACGCCGTCCTGGATCAACGCATGGGTTCCGACCGTAATCGAGGACTCGCCCGCAGCGAGACTCGTGGCGATCGCCTCGCGCTCCTTCCTGGAGGTCGATCCGGTCAACAGGTGACATCGAATCCCGCTCGCTCCACCTTCATTGCCGATCAAGCCGGCAAACGAGCGAAAATGCTGTTCGGCCAGGACTTCTGTCGGAGCCATCAGGGCAGCCTGGTGCCCGGCGCCAGTGGCCCGGATCATCGCTGACAGCGCCACCACGGTCTTGCCCGAGCCGACCTCACCCATCAGGAGCCGTCTCATCGGGGTGCCAGAGCCGAGGTCCTGGCCGATCTCGGCGATGACTCGGGACTGATCATCGGTCGGCTCGAAGGGCAGGGACCCGAGCCACTCGGCGTGAAGGCGGTCACCTGGGGAAATCACGATCGCGTCCGATGACCCGGCCCTGTCCCTCGCGCTCCGGCCGGCTATCAGCACCTGGTGAAGGAAGAGTTCCTCGTATGCGAGCCTCTCCATCGCCAGAGCCGAGCGCTCGGGTGACGCAGGGCGGTGGACCTCGGCCAGAGCCGAGCCGACCCCGGGATATCCGTAATGGGAAAGGACTTCAGCCGGCAAGGGCTCCACGGCCCTGTCGGCCACCCCGACCGCCTTCGCCGCCCAGCCCGCCCAACGAGACGGGCCGAGTCCGGCACCGGTTCCGTGAACGGGTCTCGGCGCTTCGGATCTCTCGGACTCTTCCGTGATCCGTTCGTGTCGTTCGACGACGAAGCCCCGGTCGCCCATCCGTCCCTCGATCTCGAACGTCGCGCCCGGCGTCAGCTCCGAGGCGACCCAGGGACGGTTGAACCATGTCGCCCTGACCGCCCCGGACTCGTCTCCGACCCTGGCTTCGACGATTCGTACCGACCCTCGCCCGGTTCGAACGTTTCGGCTCGACAGAACCTCGACCTGGAGGGCCGCCCGATCACCGGACCCGAGATCAGAAACCGACATCCGGGGAGGGGCCTCCGAATAGGTGCGGGGAACCCGCCACAACAGATCGCGCACGTTCCGGACTCCGGCCTCGGCCGCCAGCTCCTCGGAACGGGGACCGATTCCGGCAAGCGATGAGATCGGGGCGTCCAGCGAGCCCGGGTCGGGCCAACGGACCGGAGCACCGATCATCTCCGTCCGGTCCAGACCCCCGGTCCCTCCGAACCGGGCCGGCGATTCAGGAACCCTCCCTATTGGGCGGCCAGCAGCCACCACCAGCTCGGCTGCCCTCCTTCGTGCAACTCGAGCTCGATCCCGTCCGGGGCATGACGCTCGACCTCCTCGAGGGGAATCGGGGCCCCCTCCCCGGAGATCACGGTCACTATCTCGGCGCCTTCGGCGAGTCCACCGATCGTTGCCGAGAGAGTGGAGCCGGCACCGCCCCAGGCGACTATCTCGTCGCCGATGAAGCCGACGGCATCGCCCTCTTCGAATCGTCCGCCGGCATCGTCCCTGGCGGCACGGGCGACGCCCCCGGTCTTCAGCGATGACAGGACTTCCCGGAAGCGGGCGGCATTGGACTCGACCGATCCATCGGGGTCGAACTCGACCAACGCGAGCAGACCCTCCTGCTGGGAGCCGGTCGGCACGACGACGGCCTCCCGGTCGGAGAGCTTGCAGGCCTCCTCGGCCGCCATCAAAACGTTCGAAGAGTTGGGCAGGACGACCACCTCATCACCGCTGACCTCCCTGATCCCTGCCAGCAGATCCATGGTCGAAGGATTCATCGTCTCGCCTCCCGTGACCACGAACGCCCCGAGATCCGACATCAGGTCCTCCATACCCTTACCGGCCGCGACTGCGACGACGCCGGTGCGACCGGTCGACAGGCGTGCGTTCCGCTCCCTGATCTGCTGCTTCATGTCGGCAACGTCGACGTTGTCGACGAGACCGGCGTCGCCGAAGAGAGCCATCGCAGCCTCGGGATCATCGGTGTGGACATGGACCTTCAGGGTCGACTCATCACCGACGACGAGGACGGAATCACCGATCTCCTCGAGCAATGGGATGAACCCGCGGGAATCGAGCTGGCTTCCCGAGACGATGAAGTTCGTGCAGTACTGGAAGCGGCTGTCCACATGGTGGGATCTGCCGGTCGGGACGACCCCCACGTGCGCGATCTCGGGCAGGTCGGGCTCTTCGCCCCTGAGGGCGGCCAGCACCCCGGCAAGGATCAGGACGAGCCCGTACCCACCGGCATCGACCACGCCCGAGTCGGCCAGGACCTGGAGCTGTTCGGGTGTCCGCTCGACCGCCTTCTCGCCATCGGCGATCGCCCGCTCTAGGACCTCCGCCAGGATCTCGTCCTGCTCCTCGGGGGTGGCATCCGGACCGAGTCGCTGACGGGAAGGTTCGAGATGGGCGAGCTGACGCGAAACCGAGTGGGCGATCTCCCTGAAGACCGTCAGCATCGTCCCCTCCGCCGGCTCCCGAACCGAGGCGTATGCGGCATCGGCGGCGTTGGCGAAGGCCGAGGCCACGAGCACGGGGTCGACCAGCTCTCCCGGGCGTGAAGCAAGCTCCTCGGCGGCGCCCCGAACGATCTGACTCAGGATCACGCCCGAGTTGCCACGAGCGCCGAGCAGGGCGGCACGGGCAAGTGCCGAGACGAGGTCGGTCCTTCCGATCTCGTCCAGCGGTCGGCCATCGTCGAACCTGTCGAGCTCCTCCATCAGAGCCCTCATGGTCATCGCCATGTTGTCCCCGGTATCGCCATCGGCGACCGGAAAGACATTCAGATCATTGACCTCCTGGCGGCGGGCCTCCAGCGAGCTGTAGGCAGAGGCGACCACACGCCTGAAGCGTTCGATACTGGCATCCCCCATCGCCGTGACTATATGACCGGGGAAGGCGGCAGAACGAGAGTAGTGGCGGAGATGCCGGGTCGGAAGGAGAAGATCAGCCGGCCTTGGCGACCTTGTTCGCCTTCAGGCACCGGGTGCAGACGTTGACCCTCTTGCGAGCACCGCCCTCTACGATCCGGACTCGCTGGAGGTTGGCGTCGAAACGCCTCCTCGTGGCAACCATCGAGTGGCTCCTGGAGTTGCCGAACGAGGGACCTTTCCCGCAGATGTGACATACGCGTGCCATCGAGTCGGTGATGCTACCTGAAACCGGCCTCGACGCAAGGCAAGGCCGGGCTCCGGTCTAGAGCTGCCCGAGATCGGTCCTCATCCGGGCCATTGCGAGTACCGCCCGGGCCGCGGCCGCACCCTGGTCTCTCACGCCACCACCGGTTCGCTCCAGCGCCTGATCCATGTTCTCGACCGTGAGAACGCCGAATCCACACGGAACACCTGTGTCGAGCTGAACGTTCTGGATTCCCCTTGCGGCCTCCCGACAGACGAAGTCGTAGTGATCGGTCTCGCCTCGGATCACGGCCCCGAGGCAGGCCACGCCGGTGAATCTGCCCGAGCCGGCGCAATACGCAGCCGCGAGTGGAAGCTCGAAGGCACCGGGAACTTCGAAGACCTCGATTCCGGCCGGGTCGATACCGGCCTGCTCGAACTCCGAACGGGCACCCTCGACGAGGCGATTGGCCAGATCTTCGTAGAAGCTGCCCACGCAGATCGCCCAGGATCCGCCCGGAGGCCCGACCGTCTCAGGACTCATCCAGGCCGTCCCGCTCTTCTTCGCCGGCCTCGCGTCGCTGCTGACCGACGATCATCTCCTCGTCGAACGGCAGGCCCTGGTGGTGGAGGATGTGGCCCATCCGGTCTCGCTTGGTCTGGAGATAGGCCTCGTTGTGCCTGTTCGGCGGAGCCTCGATCTTGATCTGCTCGGTGACCGCGAGGCCGTGGCCCTCGAGTCCGATGATCTTCTTCGGGTTGTTGGTCAGGATCCTTATCTCCCGAAGCCCGAGGTCTCGCAGTATCTGGGCGCCGATGCCGTAGTCGCGCAGATCGGCGGGGAGTCCGAGCTCGAGGTTGGCATCGACAGTGTCGAGGCCCTCTTCCTGAAGTCGGTAGGCCTTCAACTTGTTCAGCAGGCCGATCCCCCTTCCCTCCTGCGAGAGGTAGAGCAGCACGCCCCTGCCCTCCTCCTCGATCATCCCCATGGCGGCCGCGAGCTGATCGCCGCAATCGCACCTCATGCTGTGGAAGACATCGCCAGTGAGACACTCGCTATGGACTCTGACCAGGACCGGCTCGCCGTCTCCGACGTCGCCCTTGACCATTGCCACGTGGTGCTTGTCATCGACCAGAGAGCGATAGCCGAAGGCGCGAAAGTCACCGAAGGTCGTCGGAAGTGCGGTCTCCACCACTCGCTCCACCAGCTTTTCGTGCTGTCGACGGTAGGAGATCAGGTCGGCGATGGTGATCATCTTCAAGTCGTGTCGTTCCGCGTAGGCCTCGAGATCATCGACCCGGGCCATAGTCCCGTCCTCGTTCATGACCTCGCAGATGACGCCCGCGGGACTCAGCCCGGCCAGGCGCGCGAGGTCGACGCTCGCCTCGGTGTGACCGGTCCGCTCCAGGACTCCGCCCTCCTTCGCCTTGAGCGGAAAGACGTGACCCGGAACGACGATGTCGCGCGGACCCGAGTCCGGATCGATCGCTACCTGAATGGTGTGGGCCCGGTCATGGGCGGAGATCCCCGTGGTGACACCCTCGGCCGCCTCGATCGAAACCGTGAAGGCGGTCTGGAGCGGAGCCTCGTTCTTTGCTGTCATCAGACTGAGGCCGAGCTGGTCGCATCGGGCCGGCGTCAGGGCCAGACAGATCAGACCCCTGCCCTCCTTGGCCATGAAGTTGATCGCCTCCGGGGTGACGAACTGGGCGGCCATGACGAGGTCGCCTTCGTTCTCGCGATCCTCGTCGTCGACGACTATGACCATTCGTCCACGCCGGATGTCTTCGAGAGCGGCCTCGATCCCGGCGAATGACCGATCCGTGGTTCCGCTACCGGAGCCCTCGGGTTCGGGGGACGATTCCGATGTCTGGCTGGTGCTCATTTCTCTGTGGTTCCCTGCTTCAGCTCTCGTCGTTTCGGTCGTGATCCTGAATTTCTCCTACATATGGTGACACCATTCGCTCGACGTATCTGGCGATCACGTCACACTCGAGATTCAGTCGCCTGCCCGGTCCGAGTCGCCCGAGAGTGGTTCTCTCCCGCGTTTCCGGGATCAGTGCGACCTCGGCCCATTCCCCCGTGCACTCGGTGACGGTGAGACTGACGCCCTCGACCGTGATCGAACCCTGGGGGATGACGTAGCGACCGAACCCGCTCGGCAAAGAGAAGCGAAGGCGTACCGAAAAGCCGTCATCGGTCGCCGAAAGTACCTCCCCCACTCCGTCGACATGCCCCTGGACGAGGTGGCCGCCGAGACGTTCTCCGGCCTCGAGGGCGAGTTCGAGATTTACCGGGGCGCCATCTTTTAGCTCTGACAGCGAGGTCAGGGAAATCGTCTGGTTCATGGCGTCGACCGAAAACCGACTCCCTTCGACTTCGGTTGCAGTCAGACAGGCACCGTTCACCGCGACGGAGTCACCGGTCGAGATCCGATCGGCGAGTCCGGTCTCGATCGTGAATCGATAGCCGTCAGCCGAGGGACTTACCTCGGTGACCCGGCCAACGTCGGCGATCAGTCCAGTAAACATCGCTCACCACTCTCTCAGGACTCGGGAGAGCCTGATGTCGCGGCCCGAGACTGAAACCGCCATCCCTTCCAGGTCGCATCTTTCACCGGCCTGCTCGACCAGGGGATCGAAGGCTCCGGGTCCGGCACCGAGAACGACCGGGGACTGGAAGAGCTCTACCTCGTCGACCTCGCCCGCAAGCAGGGCGGTCGCCGCCAACCCCGGTCCGCCCTCCAGCAGCACGGTCCGAAGGCCGCTGGCGGCGAGTCCCTCGAGGGCTTCACCAAAACGCTCCGCAGCACTGCCAGGGCCGACCTCGATCACGGTCGCACCGAGGTCTTCGAGGCGAACGGCCTCCCCGACTCCTGCTCCCCGCTCGAGAACGAAGAAGAGCGGCGCCTCCGGGAGGTCGCCGAATACCGCTTCCGATCCATCGGGAGGGACCGAGGCTCGGGAAGACCCGAGGAACACGACTCTGGCTGGCTGAACGGGATCTGTGATTCCACGGGCGGTGAGCCTCGGATCGTCGGAGGCAAAGGTCCCGGACCCGACTGCGATCGCATCGAACTCGGATCTCCATCGGTGGATCAGGGCATCACTCTCGGGACAGGTCAGCCGGATCGGAGTCCCCGACGGGCCGGCTACGCGTCCGTCCAGCGAGACGGCCATCTTCAGGACCACCAGGGGCTTTCCGGTTCCGCAGTGCTTCCTGAATCCTCGGGTGACAAACCTGGCCCGGGCCGCGATCTCTCCTCCTGCCATCGATACCTCGATTCCCGACCTGCGCAACAGCTCGGGTCCGACCCCTGCCGTCTTGTCGCTGGGGTCTTCGCACCCGTATACGACCTCCGACAGACCCTTCTCGACAAGGAGGTCGGCGCAGGGAGGCTGCCGTCCTTCGTGTCCACACGGTTCGAGCGTGACCAACATCGTCGCCCCCGCGACGCTCTCTCCACGGCCTTCGGCATCGGCGATCGCCTCCCGCTCGGCATGGGCCCCTCCGTAGGCCCTGTGCCACCCCTCCCCGATGACCCGGTCGTCCCGAAGGATCACGGCTCCGACCGGCGGGTTGGGGCTGACCCGGCCCAGTCCCATGCGAGCGAGCTCGAAGGCCCTGTTCCAAGCTCCGTCCCAAAGGGTGGCCCGAGCGGGATCTGACGGGGATGCCATGTGACAATCTTGGCAAGAGATGAAGGTAATCATCCAGATCCCCTGCCTGAACGAAGAGGCGACCCTGCCGGCGACCCTTGCCGACCTCCCGCGAGCGATCGAGGGAGTGGACTCGATCGAGACCCTCGTGATCGACGATGGCTCGACCGACGCGACGGTCGAAGTCGCGAGGGAATGCGGCGTCGACCACATCCTGACCCTGACCACGAACCGGGGCCTGGCGACCGGGTTCCAGGCAGGACTCGATGCATGCCTGAAGCTCGGTGCCGACATCATCGTCAACACCGATGCCGACAACCAGTATTCGGGCGCCGACGTAGAAACTCTGGTCCGGCCGATCCTGGAAGGTCGGGCCGAGATGGTCGTCGGCGATCGGGACATAGCTGCGATCGAACACTTCTCGCCTTCCAAGAAGGCCCTGCAGAAGATCGGCAGCTGGGTGGTGCGCCGCCTGTCGGGGACCGAAATCACGGATGCGACTTCGGGGTTCCGGGCCTACGGGCGCGAGGCCGCCCTCCAGTTGATGGTGGTCGACAATTTCACCTACACGCTCGAGAGCCTGATCCAAGCCGGAAAGACCAGAGTGGCCCTGGACGAGGTACCGGTCAGGACCAACCCCAAGACGCGGGAGTCCCGTCTTTTCGATTCGACCTCCGGCTATGTGAGCAGAAACGGCCTCGCGATACTCCGTATCTACACTCGCTACGAACCGCTCAAGGTCTTCTCGATCCTGGCCCTGATCGCACTGATCGCGGCCCTCGGAGCGTGGACCCCGTTCCTCTCCGACTGGATAATCAACGGTGATCGCGACGGCCACATCCAATCGCTTCTGCTCGGTGCAGTCCTCTTCATCGCCTCGATCCAGCTGTTCGCGCTCGGTGTGATCGGCGACCTGCTCGCCGGCCAGCGTGTGATGACCCAACGTGTTTTCGAGCGGGTCAGGAGGATCGAGCTCGAAGCCGGAGTGGGGCCGGCGCATCCGGTCGAGAGTCGGAGCGACCGGACGCCGGTCTGATCGAGTTGGAAAGCGACGAGGGCGCAACGGAAGACCGGTCAGACCCGGGGGGCGTGACCGGCACCCGCGAGTACAGCCGCAAGGTCGGCCTGCTCACCATCGGCGTCGGCCTCACCGGTCTCCTGACCTACGTCTACTTCTTCATCGCCTCGTACGAACTCGACCGGGTCGACTACGGAGAGCTGACCGTGCTGTGGTCGGCCGTATTCATCACGGTGTCGACCCTCTATCGACCGGTCGATCAGCTGCTGTCACGCCAGATCGCCGAGAACGTCGAGCGGGGCATTCCCGAGATCGGGCCGGTCCGGGTCGCGGCCAAGATCCAGGCCAGCCTGGCCGTCGGTTTCGCCGTGATCGCTCTGCTACTCCGCGATCCGCTCCAGAACGGTCTGCTGGCCGGCAACGAGGCCCTCTACTGGGTATTCGTCGGGGCGGTCCTCTTCTACGCGGCCAGCTACTACGCTCGCGGCTATCTTGCCGGCCTCCAGAGGTTCGGCCTGTTCACCGGACTGATCCTCTCGGAGTCCTTCTTCCGCACCCTCACCGTGGTGCTGGTGGCCGTCGGGATCCTGTCCGGCCAGTCGATGGTCGCCCTCGGCATACTCGTCGCCCCGCTACTCAGCCTCCTGGTGGTCCCGTTCGCGATCGGACGCCGCAGCCGCAAGCAGGCGGCAGAGGTGGCTGAAAGGGAAAAGGAGACCGAAGGCGACGAGGAGTCCGATCTCTCGATGGCCCACGGAGCGGGATTCGTCGGGTCGGTCTTCCTGATCATGTTCAGCGAGCAGGTATTCCTGAATGCGGGCCCCCTGGTGGTGAGGGGAATCGAGGGGGTAGCGGCGGCGGGCTTCATCTTCAACATCCTGATGATCGCCAGAGCGCCCCTGCAGCTCTTCCAGGCCGTGTCGACCAGCATCCTCCCCCACCTGACCGCCCTCCACCACAGCGGGGACCCCGAATCTGAACGGGAGTTCAAGCGCTCTGTGCG
Organism: uncultured Solirubrobacterales bacterium; assembly: GCA_903939845.1. GTDB lineage: Bacteria > Actinomycetota > Thermoleophilia > Solirubrobacterales > 70-9 > 67-14. Next base: position 85,071 of record CAJAIJ010000050.1, on the reverse strand, counting down.
AAACGTGAATCTCGCCGTGGTCGCCTTCACCGCCGTGACCGCGGTGGTGGTGATCATCGCCGGACCGAAGCTGATGCAGCTCGCGTTCTCGGCCAAGTTCACCTACGGCCGTCTGGATCTCCTGATCGTGACCGCAGGGATGGGTCTCTATCTGGCCGCCGTGACCCTGAACCAGGCCTGCCTCGCACAGGGCCAGGCCCGGAGGGCATCTGTGCGATGGATCGCCTGCGCCGCCTTCTTCATAGTCTGGACCCTGCTCCCGTTCATCGCCAACGGCAACCTCAGGGTCGAGATCGGGTTCACTCTCACCGCCTTGATCCTCATGGTCTCGCTCTTCCTCATCTACCGGTCCCCGAGGGGCATCGAGGAGGACCTGCCACTGGAGGGAACGCCGGAGCAGATCGAGACCCGGCTGGCCGGACTCGAAGAGGGCGCGCCCTAGGTCGTGCCGGCTTCGGCCGCCTCGAGGATCGCGCGATAGGCCGAGCCGGGATCGGCCGCTCCGAACACAGCCGAACCGGCCACGAGCAGGCTCGCCCCGGCTCCGGCCACCGGGCCCGCAGTCGCGGTCCCTATGCCTCCGTCGACTTCGATCAGTGTCTCGGGCGCGAGCTCCCGAATCCTGGCGATCCGTTCCTCTGAGCCCTCGATGTAGGACTGACCTCCCCAACCGGGATTGACCGACATCACGACGATCATGTCGGCATGCCCGGCTACGGCCTCGATCGCCTCAACCGGGGTTCCGGGATTCAGGGCGATGCCGGCGAGGCAGCCGAGATCCCTGATCGCACCGAGCGATCGGTGGGCGTGAGCGGTGGCCTCGATGTGGAAGCTGATCGAGTCGGCACCGGCCTCTGCGAACTGGGCGATCTGTCGCTCGGGAGAATCGACCATGAGATGGACATCGATCACCCCTCCGACCTCATGGACCCGGTCGGCAATCGAGGAGAGCACCAGCGGGCCGATCGTGATCGGGGGAACGAAGCTCCCGTCCATGACGTCGAAATGGATGACCCGGGCACCGGCCTCGAGCACTTCGTCGACTGCGGAGCCCAGTCCGGAGAAATCTGCCGACAGAAGGGAGGGAGCAACCCTGAGTCCACGGAAGGATTCAGGTATTTCGGAGGACCCGGTCACACCGGCCTCAACATGGAACCGGTGCAGGTCTGACAGGTCATGTCCTCGGTCGTGCTCATCCGGGCGATCGTCTGATGGGTCCCGCAATCGGGGCACTGCGAGACGATCTCGAATCTGGTCAGGCAGAAGACGCACCTGAGTCGTCCCGGGAGCTGTGTCGGCCGCAGCCAGGGCTCACCACACTCCGGGCAGCCTGCACCCGGGGCTTTCGGAACCTCTTCGATATCCGGAGAACCCTTGCTCATCGGCTCCATTATTCCCCTACCTCCGGCACCAGGGGCTTCCTGAACCGTGCGATGAAAAATCCCGTGGTCGAGTCGCGGTCGGGGAATAGCTGGATGAATCGGGAATCGGCGGGGTCGGCAAGGTCCGGTGCCAGCGCCCCGAGGTCGTCGGGCTCGAGTCCGGACCTCTCCGCGAAGGCGATCGCCTGGTCGGCGTTCTCCCTCCTCGAGATCGTGCAGGTGGAGTAGACGACCGTCCCTCCGGGGCGCACCAGATCGCCTGCACGATCGAGCAGCTCGGACTGGAGGTCGAGCAATCGCGCGATTACGCTGGGGTTCTTCCGCCACCTGGCGTCGGGACGAGACGCTAGCGCGCCGAGGTCCGAGCAGGGAGCGTCTACAAGGACCCGGTCGAAGTCGGAGAGGATCTCCGCCGCCCGGCCATCTCCCTCCACCACCAGGGTGTTGTGGTAGCCGAGACGGTCGAGCTGTGCCGCAACATCATCTGCCCTGGCCGACTCTGGCTCCACCGCGACCACGTTCCCGTAATGGCCTACCGAGGCTGCGATGCGGCCCGTCTTGATTCCGGGACCGGAACAGAGGTCGAGGACGCGCTCGCCTTCCTCGGAGCCAAGCACCTCGACCACGGCCGCAGATCCTCTCGAGAGGATCGTGATCTCGCCGAGGTCGGCCAGCCGCTCGGCTGCCGCGAGCGAGCCCGACGCGACCAGCAAACCTTCGGGGGCGAGCGGCCATGGTCCCTCGGCGGGCCTTACGTCGACCTCATCTCCGCCGAGCCGGCCGAGGATTTCTTCGACCTCCCCCCGCCTGGGGTTGACCATCAGGCACTTCTCCGTCGGCATGTTGATCGCAGCGCAGAGGGAACGGGTCCGCTCCGGTCCGAGCTCTTCCCACCACATCTCGACCAACCACCCGGGAACGGAATGAGCGAAGGAGCAGGCCGGGATGGTCGAGTCGTCCGCCAGCCGCCCCCTGATCTCATCGCTCTCCCTGATCGCCCGCCTCAGGATCGCGTTGACGAAGCCTGCGGCTCGAGACTCTCCCGATCGCCTCGTGATTTCGACCGCCTGATCGACCGCCGCATGCTCGGCCCCGCCGCCACTGAAGAAGATCTCGAAGAGACCGAGCCGCAGGGCATTGATCGCGGCTGGACCGGATCGCTGGCCCCTGCGACTGAACTCCCGCACGAGAGCATCCGAGGTCCCCTTGCGCTGAACGGCCCCGAAGGCGAGGAACTGGGCGAAGGCCCGATCGCGACCCTCGAGGCCGGCAGAGGTGACCTCCTGCCGAAATGCCCGTTCGGTGAACTCCCCATCCTCGAATGTCCTCCGCAGGACCTCGAACGCGACCTTCCTCTCCGATGTGATCTCGGCCATCAGTCAGCGACCGGGGCCGGCGTGCCATATCCGCTCAGGAAGGAGCGAGCATCCATGGTGGCCTTGCCTGGCGGTCTGACCTCGAGCAGCTCGAGGCCGTGATCGGCACATCCGATGAACAGTCGCCCGTCGGAGGATCGAAACTCGCCCCGTCGGAGAACCTCCCCCGGTGCCGGCATGGTCTTCACGACACCGAGCCTCTCGTCGCCCTCGAGCGCCAGGAAGGCTCCAATGTGAGGAGTCAGGGCCCTAACCCGGTCGTGGCACTCACGGGCGGTTCGTGACAGATCTATCCGGCGTTCGTCGGACTCGATCTTCTCGGCGTAGGTGGCAAGTCCGTCGTCCTGCTCGGTCCACTCGAGAGAGTCCGATGCGGCGGCCGACAGGGCGCTGGCCAGCAGGTCGCCGCCGATACCGGCAAGACGATCGGAAAGCGAACCGAAATCCTCGTCGGGATCGATCTCGACCCGTTCCGAAAGGGCGACGGGACCGGAGTCGAGACCCGCCACCAGTCGCATGATGCAGACACCGGTCTGGGGGTCACCGGCCATGATCGCTCTCTCGATCGGCGCCGCTCCGCGCCACCGTGGCAACAGTGAGGGATGGACATTCAGCATCGGAGCTTCGGACAGCAGGGGTTCGCGGATCAACTGACCGAAGGCACAGATCCCGGACCAACCGCCGGGACCGGATGCTTCCACGATCCTCGAGCGATCCTCGTCCCCATTCACGTCGCCGCTCTTCAGGACCTCGAAGCCGAGTTCCCCGGCTGCAATCGCCACCGGTGATGGCGAGAGCTTTCGTCCCCTTCCCTGACGACGGTCCGGGAGTGTCACGACCAGAGAGGGCCCGACTCCCGCATCGGCCAGCCGATGGAGGACAGTCGCAGCGAAATCACTCGTGCCGAGGAAGGCGCCGCCGCTCAAATCGCCACTTCTTCGGTTTCCTCTTCGCCTTCGTGAGGAGGGGCCCAGGTTTCGCCACGCCTCAGGGCCCGCATCGCGGCCCGGCGCTGGTCTGCGGGTGCACGATCGAGGATCAGAACGCCGTCGAGGTGGTCGAGTTCGTGCTGGATGATCCTGGCCCGGAGTCCGGCCATCTCCCACCGAACCGGCCGACCGGTCAGGTCGAGGCCTGTGAAGGTCGCCTCGACCGGTCGCTCGACGTCGAGCACGACTCCGGGAATGCTCAGGCAGCCCTCGGTCATGGTCTCGGTCTCTCCCGAGGCCCACTCCATGACCGGGTTGACGAGCGCTCCGGGCTCTTCGTCCTCGCTGCTCTGAAAAACCAGTATTCGGCGCAACCTGCCGACCTGATTCGCGGCCAGTCCACAGCCGAAGGCGTCCCTCATCAGGGAGAACATCTCCCGGGCCTCGACCTCAAGGCCATCGTCGAACAGACCGATCTCCGAGGCCCTGCTCCGAAGGAGGGGGTCCCCGTACTGGACGATGCGAGCCATCGCCTCATCACGCCTGCGGAGGATCTCCTCGTCTATCTCAGGCGCCTGCTCGAGATCGAATTCGGCTTCGCCGCCGTCCTCGACCGTCTCTTCAGAGTCATCGTTCACAGTCCCTGAGTCTAGCCGGGGCCGAAGCCATCTCCGGGCCCCGGGGACCGTCGCCTCCAGCTGGGTTACCGGGTTACTGGGGATCGACGTCCACGCTCAGGACCATCTCGCGAAAGGCGCCCTCGGTCACCATCGTCTCGACCTCGGCCCAGATCGCATCCACCGAGGGGCGGCGAGTGTGTGTCTTGATCAGGATGCGGCGCCGGTGTCGGCCCCTCGCTCTGAACATCGGTGCCGGACCCATCACGCTCACCCCTTCCGGGAGTGCCGACCGCAGACGGGATGCCACCTCGCTCGAGACTCTGTCGAGTGCGACCTCGTCGACGGCCGCAATCATGATCCGGACGAGGCTCGACCAGGGCGGGTAGTCCAGCGCCTCCCGTCGCCTCAGTTCTCCCTCGAGGAATCCGGGCGAGTCGTGCCTCGCAGCTGCCGAAATGCTCGGTGCATCGGGCGCGAGAGTCTGGACTATCACCCTCCCTCCAGCTCTGCCACGCCCGCTCCTTCCGGCCAACTGGGTCACCAGGGCGAACGTCCTCTCCTCGGCCCTGAAGTCCGGGAACCTGAGAGTTGCGTCGGCGTCGAGCACGACGCTGAGCGTCACCTCGGCGAAGTCGTGGCCCTTTGCGACCATCTGTGTCCCGACCAGGATCCCCGAGTCGGCCCGATCGAACTCGGCCAGGATCCGTCCATGGCCGCCCGGACCGGACGCCGTATCGGCGTCCATTCGAAAGACGGGCATCGGTCCGAACAGCTCCCTCAGGTCGGCCTCCACCCTCTCTGTCCCGGCCCCCGACCTCGCCAGGGTCGTTCCCGAACATTCCGGACAGGACCTCGGCAACGGCTCCCGGTGGGAACAGTGGTGACAGATCAAGGTTCCGCCCCCGATTTCACGGTGGACGATCAGGGAGACGTCGCAGTTGGGGCAGCCCCAGTGGTGCCCGCACGTGCCGCAGGTGAGCCACGGTGAGAAGCCGCGACGATTGATCATCACTATCGCCTTCTCGCCCCTGTTGCGGACCTCTTCCAGAGCCTCGATCGTGACCGGGTGCAAGGGACCGCCCCGAGGGTCTGTCGAGCGCATGTCCACGACTTCGACCGGTGGCATCCCGAGACCGTCGACCCGTTCCGGCAGGTCGATCCTCTCGACCCCGAGCCAGGTCTCTGGTCGAGGGGTGGCCGTGCCGAAGACCAGCACGGCGGATTCGGACCCGGCCCTGCGAGACGCGACCGTCCTCGCGTCGTAGCGGGGGTCCGACTCCTGCTTGTAGGACGAGTCGTGCTCCTCGTCGATCACGATCAATCCGAGATCTTCCAACGGTGCGAAAACGGCCGAACGCGGCCCGACGCAGACTCGTGCCTCGCCGGACCTCAACCGCTGCCACTCGTCGTGCCGCTGCCCCTCGGTCAGGCCCGAGTGAAGTACGGCCACCTCGTCACCGAGGCGAGCCCGGAATCTTCCTACCGCCTGAGGGGTGAGGCCGATCTCGGGAACCAGGACGATCGCGGTCCGGTTCGAAGCCAGGGCGAACTCGACCGAAGCCAGATAGACCTCGGTCTTGCCGGAGCCGGTTACGCCGGCCAGCAGGAACTCTCCCCCCTCGCCGCGATCCATCGCAGAGGTGATTTGTCGAACCGCAGCCGACTGGGCCGGGTTGAGCTCCGGGATCGCCCCGGTTCCACCGATCGGCCCGTCCTCCCCGGGACGGCGGCGAACCGTCACCTTCCGGGTCTCGACCAGGCCGCGCTCGACGAGCCGACGGACGGTGGCCGAGTCCGCGCCGGCATGGCGCGAGAGATCCACCGTGGTCCGCGGTCCACCCGAGAGCAGTTCGATCACGGCCCGCTGCCTGGACCCGAGCCTCACCCCGGACTCGATCGCGCCCGCCCCCTCCCCGGTCAGTTCGACCTCGGTCTGACTCTTTTCCCTGACCCGACGACCACCGACTCCCGTTCCCGGGGGCAGCACCAACCCGAGGCCGCGGGCCGGAGTCGAGCAGTACTCCCTGGCCACCCAGAGGCCGAGTTCGATCAATTCGGGCGGGGTCCCGTCCCCAAGCACACGGACGGGGGTGGCGAGTCGCTCGAGCGGAAGCTCCGAGGTCTCGGCCATCTCGGTCACGACTGCCGTGATCCGGCGGCCACCGAAAGGCACCTCGAGCACCGTTCCGACCCCAACCGGATCGAATCCGTCGGGAATCAGGTAGTCGAACGGACCCCGCAGGGAGCGGGCCGTCGTCAGCGGCTCGACCCTGGCAACTGGCATCGTCCAAAGGTAGGCAGGAATGCGGACGGCTACCGGGACGATCGGTGTCCCGCCCGGGTATGCTCGCTCGATGGGTTTCAGCCCCGCTCAGGGAGAGCGCGTGATCTTCAGCGACCGTCCGTCCTGGAAGGCGATCCTCTCCTTCTACCTCAAGGGATTCGCCATCGCAGTCCTGGTCTGCATCCTCGCCAGCCTGGTCGGTCTGGGATTCCTGCTGGTGTCCCTGATCGCCTTCGTCATCATCGGGGTCACGGTTCTGTTCGGCTTCGTGAAGCGGTGGTCCACCGTCTACACGATCTCCGACCGGAGGCTCAACATCAGCCGCGGGGTATTTGCCCGGGAGATCCAGGAGGCCCGGCTGGAGAGGATCCAGAACATCTCCTTCACACAGAGCCCGCTCGAGCGCATCCTGGGAATCGGAAACGTCGACTTCGATACAGCCTCTACGGGGGACGGCAATCTGTTCGTCTTCGGTGGCGTCGACAACCCGCAGGAAGTCGTCGATCAGGTCGACGCGGCCCTTCGTTCCTTCGAACGAAACCCTCCGGGCCCGGCCCTCTGAGTCGGCCCCGACGAGGTCGCGCGCTTTCCCTCCGGTTGCGCTCGCTACGATGCCGCGCGTGACCGGGTCGAACCCATCAGTGGAAGCAGGAATGGAACAGCTCGCCGCCGACACGGTCCGGACCCTCTCCATAGACGCCATCGATCGGGCCAACTCCGGCCACCCGGGAGCAGCGATGGCACTCGCGCCCCTGACCGTGAAGCTCTGGCAGGAGTACCTTCGCTACGACCCGTCCGACCCGCTCTGGCCAAACCGCGACAGGTTCGTGCTCTCGGCCGGCCATGCCTCGATGTTGATCTATTCGATGATCCACCTCTCCGGAATAGTCCGTGAGGACGGGACGCCGGCGATCTCCCTCGATGACATCAGGAACTTTCGTCAGCTCGGCTCCCCTACGCCCGGCCACCCCGAGTCCCATCTGACGGTCGGGGTCGAGACCACCACCGGTCCGCTCGGACAGGGAGTAGGGACTTCGGTCGGCATGGCAATGGCCGGCCTCTGGAAGCGGGCCCGCTACGGCCAGGAGATCTTCGATTACGACGTCTACACGATCTGTGGCGACGGAGACCTCATGGAGGGGGTCTCCCAGGAGGCGGCCTCGCTGGCCGGACATCAGGAACTCTCGAACCTCTGCTGGATCTATGACAGCAACCGGATCACGATCGACGGCAACACCGACCTGACCTTCACCGAGAACGTCGAAGAGCGCTTCCTGGCGTCCGGCTGGGTCGTGCACCAGGTCGCAGACGCAAACGATCTCGATGCGATCGGGCAGGCTCTGGACGCCTTCCGGGCAGAAGAGAGCAAGCCGACGATGATCATCGTCCACAGCCACATCGGGTTTGGATCGCCGAACAAGGTCGATACGGCCGGGGTCCACGGCTCGCCTCTCGGAGCCGAGGAGACCCGCCTCACCAAGCAGTCCTATGGCTGGCCGGAGGACGAACACTTCCTCGTCCCGGACGGTATCTACGAGTTCTTCTCCGAAGGGATCGGGAAACGAGGCAGAGCCCTCAACGAAGGCTGGCGGGAACGACTGGCCGTTGCGCCGTCCGAGACTCGTGGCGACGTCGAGATGATCACCACCGGAGAGCTTCCCGCAGGCTGGTCCGGAGACCTCCCGGAGTTCGAAGCCGGGACCGGGATGGCGACCCGCAAGGCTGCCCAGAAAGCATTGAACGCGATCTCCCCCCGGATACCCTGGCTGGTCAGCGGCTCGGCCGACCTAACCGGATCGGCTTCGAGCGGCCTCGACCCGGAGACGGCCGGTACGTTCGAGCCCGGAGATCGTGCCGGCAAGGGGATTCACCTCGGAGTCCGTGAGCACGAGTCTGCTGCCGCATCGAACGGAATGGCCCTGAGCGGGATGAGGCCGGTCTGGTCCACCTACCTGATCTTCTCGGACTACGCGAGACCGGCGATTCGACTCTCTGCCTTGATGGAGTTGCCGGTGGTCCACTGGCTGACCCATGATTCGATCGGCCTCGGGGAGGACGGGCCGACGCACCAGCCGATCGAGCAGCTCGCCTCGCTGAGGGCGATGCCCGGCCTCGACGTGATCAGGCCGGCCGACGCGAACGAAACCGCCGTAGCGGTCGAGCAGGCCGTCGCAAAGACCACGGGGCCGACCGCCCTGGTGCTCACCCGGCAGGACGTGCCGGTGCTCGACCGCACCGACCTCGGGCCGGCGACCGGCCTGACCAGAGGGGGCTATGTACTTGCCGACTCGGAAGGCGAGCCAGAGGTGATCCTGATCGGGACCGGCAGCGAAGTCGAACTGGCGCTGGAGGCCCACCAGACCCTTTCGGGAGAGGGCGTCCGTTCGCGAGTCGTGAGCCTGCCGAGCTGGGAGATATTCGATCGCCAGGACGAGAGCTATCGAGACGAGGTCCTGCCCCCTTCGGTCAGGGCGAGGGTCGCCGTCGAGCAGGCCTCGCCGCTGGGCTGGGAGCGCTACGTAGGGATCGAAGGCGAAGTGATTGCGATGCACGGCTTCGGCGCATCGGCACCGTTCTCAGATCTCAGGGTCCATTTCGGGTTCACTCCGGAGGCGGTCGTCGAGGCCGCCCGGAGACAGCTGAACCGGACGGGCTGAAACATTGAGCGTAGGCGGGTCCGGCACCCCGGATGCCTGGTCGGCCCTCTCGGCCCATCGCGACGCGATCGCCGACATCGACCTGAGGGGAATGTTCGATGCCGATCCCGACCGTGTCAGCGCCCTGACGGCTGACGCTGCCGGGATCCACTTCGACTACTCCCGGCACCGGATTACCACCGAAACCATCGAATTGCTCGCGGCCCTGGCCCGGGAGCGACGGGTGGAGACGCTCCGGGATGCGATGTTCCGGGGCGAGCGGATCAACCGGACCGAAGACCGGCCCGTGCTCCACGTAGCCCTCAGGATGCCACCCGAGCGATCCCTGGTGGTGGACGGAACCGATGTAGTCAGGGAAGTCCACCGTGTCCTCGACCGGATGTCGACCTTTGCCGATGAGGTCAGATCGGGCGCACGGACGGGCCACACCGGCCTGCCCTTCGAAGCGGTAGTCAACATCGGTATCGGGGGTTCGGCACTCGGGCCCGAGATGGCCTCGCAAGCACTTCGGCACTTTTCCCACGACAGGATCGAGTTCCGATTCGTGTCCAACGTCGACGGATCCGATCTGGAAGAGGCCGTAGCCGGCCTCGATCCCGAAAGGACTCTCTTCATCGTCTGCTCGAAGACCTTCACCACGCTCGAGACCATGACCAATGCCCGTGCCGCCCGGGCATGGAGCCTGGCCGGGCTCGGCGGAGATCCCGATGCCGTTGCCTCCCACTTCGTAGCGGTCTCGACCAACCTCGAAGCCGTCGCGGACTTCGGGATCGACCCGAACGAGACCTTCGGCTTCTGGGACTGGGTCGGTGGGCGGTATTCGATGGACTCGGCCATCGGGCTGAGCACGATGCTGGCGATCGGACCGGAGAACTTCCGGGCGATGCTGGCCGGATTTCACGCCGTCGATGAGCATTTCCTGTCCGAGACGATCACCGAAAACATCCCGATGCTCCACGGTCTGATCGCGGTCTGGAACCGGAACTTCCTGGGAATGGGCAGCTCTGCGGTAATCCCCTATGCGGAGGATCTATCCCGATTTCCGGCATACCTGCAGCAGTTGACGATGGAATCGAACGGGAAGAGGGTCGAACAGGACGGCACCCCGGTCGAGTGCGAGACCGGCGCAGTGTGGTGGGGCGAACCGGGAACCGATGCCCAGCACTCCTTCTTCCAGCTGCTTCATCAGGGCACCGATCCGATACCGCTCGACCTGATCGTCTTCGAGCGTCCCGGCCGCGAGATCGACGAGGTTCAGGGGCAGCACCGTCTCCTCGTTGCCAACGCCCTGGCCCAGGGCCGGGCCCTTGCGTTCGGACGAACCGCCGAAGAGACCCGGAAAGCAGGCGTGGAAGAGGACCTGGTTGCCCACCGGACCTTCCCCGGGAACCGTCCCAGCGCGACCCTGATGCTGGACCGACTCACTCCGACGTCATTGGGGTCACTGGTCGCCCTCTACGAGCACTCGGTATTCACCCAGGGTGCCATCTGGGGAATCGATTCCTTCGACCAGTGGGGCGTCGAGCTCGGGAAGGAGATGGCCGGTGAACTCGTGCCATACCTGTCGGGCGAGGCCGAAGGCGGACTCGACGCTTCGACCGAGGCCCTGATCCGGCGCTACCGAAAGGCCGAAGCGGCCGGAGACTAAGCGGTGACCGAACCGGCTGCGGCCGCCAGGGCCTCGGCCCGGTCGGTGGCCTCCCAGGTGAAGTCCTCTCCCTTTCGCCCGAAGTGTCCGTACGCGGCGGTCGCTCCGTAGATCGGCCGGTGAAGGTCGAGATACTGCCTGAAGGCACCCGGCCTGAGGTCGAACTCGGCCATGACCAGATCGGCGATCTCCTTGTCGGGGATCTTGCCCGTGCCGAAAGTCTCGACCATCACCGAGACGGGATGGGCCACGCCGATCGCGTAGGCGACCTGGACCTCGCAGCGGTCCGCCAACCCCGCAGCCACTACGTTCTTCGCGGCGTAGCGGGCGGCGTAGGCAGCCGAGCGATCGACCTTGGAGGGATCCTTGCCGGAGAAGGCACCGCCGCCGTGACGAGCGGCGCCCCCGTAGGTATCGACGATGATCTTGCGACCGGTCAGGCCTGCGTCCCCGACCGGTCCCCCGATCACGAAGCTGCCGGTCGGGTTGACCAGGAGGCTCTCATAGAGCCGGTCGCGATCGACCATCTCTCCGTAACCGTCCTCGAGAACCGGAAGTACGACCGTCTCCCAGACATCGGGCCTGATCCGGGACTCCAGATCGATGCCATCGTCATGCTGGGTCGAGACCAGGACCCGTTCGATCCCGACCGGAACTCCGTCGGCATACCGGACAGTCACCTGGGTCTTGCCGTCGGGTCGAAGGTATTCGAGGGTTCCATCCTTGCGAACGGCCGTGAGGCGCTCAGCGAGCCGATGGGCGATCTGGATCGGCATCGGCATCAAGGTCTCGGTCTCGCGGGTGGCGTAACCGAACATCATTCCCTGATCGCCGGCTCCGGCCTCGTCGAGCTGATCGGAGGAACCGCCCTCACGGGTCTCGAGGCCTGCGTCGACCCCCTGGGCGATCTCGGGCGACTGCTCGTCCATCGCGACCAGCACGGCGATCGCATCGGCAGAAAAACCGAGGTCACCGGAGTCGTAGCCGATTCTCCTAACCGTCTCCCGGGCGATCTCGGGTATGTCGATGACGGCCGATGTGGTCAACTCCCCCGAGATCACTGCCATCCCGGTGTTGACCAACGTCTCGCAGGCAACCCTCGCTCCCGGGTCCTGTTCGAGACAGGCATCCAGGACGGCATCCGAGATCTGGTCCGCAACCTTGTCCGGGTGACCCTCCGTCACCGACTCGGACGTGAATAGGTGCTCGCCCTCTGCGAGTTCCGGTATTTCGGTCATCCTGGATCCTTCTCCTTGCGTGAGCGAAGCCTCTGCGACGCGTCACCTTATCCGCCTCGGAGGTTTACCGGCTCCTCGGCACGTAGTCGATTATCAGCGGCACGCCCTCCAGGCCCCACTCTTCCCTCAACCGGTTCTCCAGGTGAAAGGCCCACTCCCTCCCGATCAACTTCCGGTCGTTTACCTGCATTGCGTAGCGTGGTGGTGACTCGCCTACCTGGGCCGCATAGAGAATCTTGAGCCTGCGTCCCCGCTTGGCAGGCGGAGGCGTAGTGCCGATCAGGTCGGCAACGAAACGGTTCAGTTCCGGAGTCGGAATCCGACGGGCAGCTCGGTCGGCCAGAGAAATCGCCCGATCGAGCAGTCCGGCAACGTTCCTTCCGGTCAGAGCAGAGCACGTGACCACCTCGGGCCTGAGGCGCATCTTCCGCAAGACGCGGGCCCGGACGTCATCGATGTCGGCACTCCCGATATCCCACTTGTTCATCACCATCAAAGTCGCGCATCCTGCCTTCATCGCGGCTTCACCGACCTTCAGATCCTCCGACGTGAGGCCCTCGGAGGCGTCACAGACGACGATTGCGACGTCGGCCCTCTCGATTGCACGCTCCGACCGGAGCTGGGCATAGTGCTCGACACTCCCGGCCACCTTCGACTTCTTCCTCAGTCCGGCTGTATCGATCAGGGTGAGGGGACGACCTCCGACCTCGACCTCGGTGTCGATCGCATCCCTGGTAGTTCCGGCAATGTCTGAGACGATCACCCTCTCTTCGCCCAGGATCTTGTTGACGAGGGATGACTTGCCGACGTTGGGACGACCGACTACGGCAACTCTGACAGTCTCCCGGTCGGGCGGTCCGGGCTCTACGTCGGCAAGCGTCGAAACGACCCGATCGAGAAGGTCGCCGGTTCCGAGACCGTGGGTTGCCGACACCGCGACCGGTTCTCCCAGTCCGAGCGAGTGGAACTCGGCGACCCTGTACTCCTCCTCGGCCCGATCGACCTTGTTCACCGCCACGATCACCGGCACGGTCGAGCTCCTGAGCTGCGCAGCGAGATCGGCCTCGCCAGCCCTGACCCCCGACCGGCCATCGAGCACCAGCACGATCGCGTCGGCCTCTTCCATGCCCATCGCTGCCTGACGTCGAATGTCGGCCGAGAGTTCGGATGTGTCGTCGAGGTCGACCCCACCGGTATCCAGCAGGTCGAATTCGAGACCGTTCCAGTCACAGGCCAGTCTCTTCCTGTCGCGGGTCACTCCGGCTTCGCTGTGCTCGACGGCCTCGCGCCCACCGGCAAGCCGATTCACCAGCGTGCTCTTTCCCACGTTGGGGAATCCGACGATCGCGACCGTAGGTCGATTGGGCATGCCCGCAGACCTCAACCCAGTCCGCGCTGCCCGGCGAGCACAGCTATCTGCTCCACGACTGCATCGAGGTCGAGATTGGAGGTATCTATCTCGACTGCGTCCCCGGCCACGATCAATGTGCCGTGCTCGCGGGAGGAGTCCCTCTCGTCACGCTCGGAGATCCGCTCCAGCACCTCCGCGGGATCGATCCCCTCCTCCGCGGCACGGCGCTCCGCCCTGATCTCCGGAGAGGCAGTGAGGAAGACCTTCAGGGGGGAGTCCGGACTGACGACCGTCCCGATGTCACGACCTTCGGCGACATACCGCCCGGCGGCGATCAGGACTCGCTGACGGTCGACCATGGCTGCACGCACCTCTGGATGTACCGAGACCCTCGAAGCCGCCTCCGTGACATCGGCCGTCCGGATCTCCGAGCTGACGTCTCGTCCGTCGAGTCGGACCTCGGGGCCTTCGAGGTCGATCGCGATTCGGGACGCGACCCCGGATGTTCCGATCGGGTCGTCCGGGTCCACGCCGGCTTCGAGAGAGGCAAGTGCCACGCATCTGTACATCGCCCCCGAGTCCAGGTAGGTGAAGCCGAGCCGATCGGCAAGGGCCTTCGCCACGCTCGACTTTCCGGCTCCCGCCGGCCCATCGATCGCTATGACCACCGTCCGGCTACCTTTCGGGGCTGCATTCCGGAAGCAACTCTATGGCCAGTGCCGGCAGGCCTCATCGCCCGACTGCCAGCAAGGACTCGAGATCGTCTTCGAAGCGGGGATAGCTGACCGAGGCGGCTTCGAAATCACCGACCGCGACCCCCTCCATGCTTGCCAGCCCGGCAATCGCGCCCAGCATCGCGATCCGGTGATCGCCATGCGAGTCGATCTCGCCGCCGCGAATCGAGCCAGCCCCCTCGACCACCATCCCGTCATCGGTCGCCTCGGCCGATGCCCCCACCGACACCAGCGCCTCGACGACCGTCGCGATCCGGTCAGACTCCTTCTTCCGAAGCTCGTCGGCATCGCGGATCACGGTCCTCCCGTGGGCGAATGCGGCGGCAAGCGCGATCAAGGGCAGCTCGTCGATGGCCAGCGGGATTTCTGCTCCCCCCACCTCGACGGGTGCGAGATCGGAGCTCCGGGCCTCGATCCGGCCGATCGGCTCCCCACCAGATGATCCGGCTGCCTCGACCTCGATCCGGGCACCCATTCGGCTCAGGATTTCGATCACGCCGGTACGAGTCGGATTGATCCCCACCCCCTCGAGGACGATGCGGGAGTCCGGAATGATCAGGGCGGCAACGATGAAGAATGCGGCCGATGAGATGTCGGCCGGAACGGATACGGACTCCAGAGCGAGACCATTCCCCGGCAGAACCGTGACCCGGGGGCCCTCCCGCTCGATCCCTGCACCTGCCGCCTCGAGCATCCTCTCGGTGTGGTCACGGGTCGGGTGAGGTTCGATCACGGTAGTCGGACCATCTGCCCTGAGTCCTGCGAGAAGCAGGCACGACTTGACCTGGGCACTTGCCACGGGCATCTCGTACTCGATCCCATGCAGTCTCTCGCCATCGATCCGGATCGGAGGAAAACGTCCGTCCGTCACCTCGATCCTCGCCCCCATCATGCTCAGCGGCTCGGCAATTCGGTCAACGGGCCGGCTTCGGATCGAGTCGTCTCCATCCATCCGCCACAGGCCACCCTCCCAGCCGGCCAACCAGCCAGGGAGCAGCCTGAGCAGCGTCCCTGCATTCCCGACATCGATCCGACCGAGACTCTTCGGCCCGGTCGGTCCGACTCCATCGATCACGATCCGGTCGGCGACCGTATCGAGCGGTTCCGGAGTGACCATCGCCCCAAGTCCGGCGACGGCCGCAAGGGTCGATCGGGTGTCGTCCGAATCGAGGAAGTTCTCGACCACGGTCTGTCCCTCGGCCATCGCCCCGATGATCGCCGCCCGGTGGGAAATCGATTTGTCGGGCGGCGGGACCAGGGCTCCGGCCAGCGGCCCCGAGGGATCGAACCGGACCGGCTTCGGGTCCGGCACCTTGGGCTCGTGACTCATGCTCCCCCGTCGAGCGTCACACGATGACCGAGACCGGTGACGCACTCGACCGCCCTGTCGGCCTGATCCTGACCGGCGACCCAGATCGAGATCGCCCCGGAGCTCATGTCCGGCGCGGGGTCGAGGGACATATCGGCGATGTTGACGCCTGCTTCGCCGAGCGCGAGGGCGATCTGAGCGAGAACGCCCGGACGGTTCGGGACGAGGATCGTGAGCCTGTGCGTCGCGCCGGCCATGGTCTCGATCTCGGAAAGGGCAGACCTCCATTCGGAGGCCTCTCGCTGCCAGCTCGCGATCCGGTCGGGGTCTGCCGAACCGATCACGTCCCGCGCCCGCTCGAGGGATTCGATAGCCCCTCCAATCGCCTCGGTCACGGCCTCGTGGTTGGTCGCGAAGATCTCGGCCCAGATTGCCGGGTTGGAGCCCGCGACCCGGGTCGCGTCCCTGAGGCTCGGGGCAACCGCTCCGAGCCTCTCCGAGCCCGGGAGGCCCTGTCCGACAAGGGTGTTCGCGAGGACGTGTGGCAGGTGACTGACTGCGGCCATTGCCCGGTCGTGTTCGACCGCATCGATTGCAACCGGTCGTGCCCCGATGGCCTGAATGAAGCGCTGCAGACGGTCGTAGAGCACTCCCGAAGTCGAGGAGGTCGGGGTCAGGAACCATCTGGAATCGTCGTAGAGATCGGCACGGGCCGAATCGACTCCGGCAGTCTCGGCTCCGGCCAGCGGGTGACCGCCGATGAACCTGGGGTCTGAACCGAGCCGTGCGACCAACTCCTGCTTGGTCGATCCCACGTCGGTCACGACCGTCTCTTCGCCGGAGGCCTCGAGCGCACGGGCTGCGACCTCGGCAATGGCGCCGACCGAGACACAACAGAAGACCAGCTCGGCGCCCTCCACGGCCTCTTCGAGGGTCGGCGCCACCCGATCGACCGCGCCGCTCTCGACGCATCGATCGGCCCTGGACGGATCCCTGACCCACCCGGTTACCGGGCCGAGGCCTCGCTCACGTGCCGCCAGACCGATCGAACCTCCGATCAGGCCGACGCCGATGACTGCGACGCCCGCCACGGTCAGGCCTTCGAAACCGTCTTGCCCACCACCTGCGCGATCGCGTCGATCTTTCCGGCCAGCTCCCCGAAGGTATCCGACGGGACCTGCTGAGCCGCATCGCAGATCGCCTTGTCGGGGTCATTGTGGACCTCGATGATGATTCCGTCGGCTCCGGCGGCTACGGCCGCAAGGGCCATCGGCTCGACCCAGTCCCTGCGTCCGGGGGCATGGCTGGGGTCGATTACGATCGGCAGGTGGGTTGCCTCCTTGAGGGCGGGCACTGCGAGTAGATCCAGGGTGAACCGGTAGGCATTCTCGAAGGTCCGGATGCCGCGCTCACACAACATCACGTCCTCGTTTCCTTCCTTGAGCACGTACTCCGAAGCCATCAGGAGTTCCTCGACGGTCGCCGAGAGGCCGCGCTTGAGAAGCACGGGCTTGCCGGATCGGCCGACCTCGGTCAGGAGCGAGTAGTTCTGCATGTTCCTGGCCCCGATCTGAATCACGTCGGCCACCTCTACGACATCGTCGATGTCTCGAAGGTCGAGCAGCTCCGTCACGACCGGAAGTCCGGTTTCCTCCCCGGCCTCCGAGAGCAGCCTCAGGCCCTCACGACCGAGTCCCTGGAAGCTGTATGGAGAGGTCCGCGGCTTGTAGGCACCTCCGCGGAGCATGGTCGCTCCGGCGGCTGCGACGTCGCGAGCAGACGCCATCATCTGGTCACGGTTCTCGACCGTGCAGGGTCCGGCGATCAGACCGAAGTTGTCTCCCCCGATCTTGCGTCCGTCGACCTCGATGACCGAGTCCTGACCCTTCCGAAACTGCCGCGAAGCGAGCTTGTAGGGCTTGAGGATAGGAACCACGTGATCGACTCCGGACGCGGCCTCCAGTCCGAGGTCGGCAACCCGGTCCTCCTTGCTGCCGATGGCGCCGATCACAGTCAGCACCTCGCCGCGCGAAACATGGGCAGAGCAGCCGATTTCCTCGACTCTCTCGACCACATGGGCGATCTCCTCGTCGGTCGCCCCCTCTTTCATTACGATCATCATTTTTCGAAGAACTCCTCTGCTCGTCCAACTCTACGGTCTTTGTGGATCTGAGACGTC
Organism: uncultured Solirubrobacterales bacterium; assembly: GCA_903939845.1. Lineage (GTDB taxonomy): Bacteria > Actinomycetota > Thermoleophilia > Solirubrobacterales > 70-9 > 67-14. The sequence goes on along the minus strand of CAJAIJ010000050.1, from coordinate 67,364 downwards.
GCCCGGCCCGCTTCGGGTCGAGAGCGCCGACTCAGGCTTTCGGCACCCGGTGACCTGAACCCCGGCCCCGTTCAGGACCCGGTCGGATCGGGTGCCCCGGCCTCTCGTCTATAGCCGAGGCGGCTGGGCCGGTGCACGGACCGTGGGGCAACACCGAAACCCGCGCGTGGGACGGCGGCCGAAGTGCATCGCTCTGTTGCCCGTTCGGAGCTCATACCGGATCCATTCATTTGTATCACCTGGGAGCCGCCCGGCCCCGGGCCTTTCAGTCTCGAAGGGACGCTTCCAGGGCCTGGATCATCCGATCGTTCTCTTCGGGCGTTCCGTAGGAGATCCTCAGGTGGCCGGGTCCTCCCAGCAACCCTCCCGGCCTGACGACGATCCCTGCGCCGGCGAGCTCCGAAACGACTCTTTCCTCCTCCCCGGCTCCACCCTCGCCCAGGGAGACCCAGGAGAAGTTGGTCTTCGAATCGGTGCACTCGAGGCCGAGCTCGCCCAGAGCCGACTGGATACGTTCGCGCTCGGCGACCACGGTGGCGATGCGCTCCCCGATGACATCGGCATGCCGCATCGATTCCAGGGCTGCCACCTGAGCCAGAGCATTGACCGAGAACGGCTGACGCACGGCCTCGATTGCGGCCCTGAATGCCGGTGAACAGATCGCATAACCGACCCGAAAGCCCGCCAGGGAATGGGCCTTGGAGAAAGTTCTCAGGATGACGACGTTCGGATGCCGGCGGAATAGCTCGATGCTGGCGGCGGGGTCGTCTCCCGTGTCGAAGTCGATGTAGGCCTCATCGAGGATCACCGTGACGTCCTCCGGCACTGCCTCGACGAACCGGGCGATCGAGTCGGCGTCTCGATAGGTCGCGGTCGGGTTGTTTGGGTTGCAGACGAGGACGAGGCGAGTGGCTTCAGTTATGGCCCCGAGCATTGCATCGAGGTCGTGAACGTCTCCGTCGGCCAGTGGCACCCTGATCTCATCGGAACCCGAAAGGGGAGCGAGGATCGGATACATCGAGAATGCCGGCCACGAGTAGACGACTGAAGTCCCGGGCTCGAGCAAGGTCTCGGCGGCACCCAACAGCACCTCGCATGAGCCGTTGGCGACGAGAACCTCCGATGGATCCACACCGTCGCGCTGTGCGAGAACCTCCCGCAGATCGGTCGCCATCGGGTCGGGATACCGGTTCATCGACGCGGCGGCATCGGCCACGGCTGCCACCACCTCCGGCAGGGGCGGGAAGGGGCTCTCGTTGGAGGCGAGCTGGGCCAGATTCGACGATGCGACCTCGGTCGCACTCTTGCCCTTGGGAACGCCAGGCGTATAGCCAGGGATCGAAGAGATTCTGCTGTTGAACCGAACGGGCACCCGTGACCTCAGGCCGGTCCCTCGAGATCGGGCCTGAGCTCTCGGGTCTCGCCAAGATAGACCGGCACCGGCGAGGCACCGGCCTCGGGTAGCCGGAAGTGAATCAGGACCCGGATGACCCTGGCCATTGCGCCGGGGACCGGAATCTCGCGTGAACAGATCAGAGGGACTGCATCCAGCCCGAGTGATCTGCCGGCAGCCGCCGGAAACTCGGCGTCGAGGTCCGGAGTGACCGTGAAGAGACCACTGACCATGTGATCCGGACCGATTCCGTTGACATCCATCAGGGCGCTAAGGACGTCCACGGTGGCACCGAGGATCGACTCCGGACTGTTCTCTACAGCCTGGACGGCCCCTCGAACGGCAACAACTGAACCGGCCGGGAGGGCTACCTTCTCGTTCTCGGCGGTGGACTCACTCATCGTCGGCATCTTTCCAGAGGCGGGCGACCTCGTGTTCGTCGAGGGGCCGATACTTCCCGACCCCGAGCCTTCCGAGCCTGAGGGAGCCGAAGGCGACACGCCTGAGGCCAACCACCCGATTACCGACCGCCTCGATCATCCGCCTGACCTGACGGTTCCTGCCTTCGGAGATCGTCACCTCTATCTCCGTCGGCCCGATCTTCCTCACTGCCGCGGGTGCCGTCGGCCCGTCATCGAGTTTTACCCCGGTCTCGAGCCGCTCGATCGCGTCGCCCTTGATCGGAGAGCGAAGCTCGACCCGATAGGTCTTCGGGACGCCGTATTTGGGGTGAGTGAGCCGCTGGGCAAGTTCACCGTCGTTGGTCAGGAGGATGAGGCCGGTGGAGTCGGCATCCAGTCGCCCTACCGGATAGAGCCGACCCTGGCTGGGAACGAGGTCGACCACCGCGACCCTGCGACCGGGTTCATCGGCAGTCGAAATCACATCCAGGGGCTTGTTGACCATCCACATCTCGTGGGCCTGGAGCTTGATGCCCTCCCCATCGACCCTGACCGAGTCGGCCTCGGTCACATCCCTGGCCGGATCGGTGACTACCTCCCGTCCGACCGTCACGCGGCCGGATCGGACGATGTCCTCGGCCTTCCTCCGCGACGCTATTCCGCAGTGGGCGAGGTACTTGGCCAGACGCAAGGCTGCTTCAGGGCTCGATTCGCTGGTCGCCCACCGAGAGGAGCCGCTCCCGGAGCTCGCGTTCGTCCTCAGGTGTCGGGTCGAACCGCGAGGGATCAGGCAGCTGCTCGAGGGATTCCAGGCCGAAGACCTTCTCGAATAGCTGGGAGGTCTTGTAGATCACGGCTCCGAAGCGGGACTTTCCGCTCTCCTCGATGAGTCCGCGCTCGGTCAGGCTCGCCACCGCCGATTCCGACGAGACGCCGCGGATCCTTGCGATCTCGGGTCTCGAGACGGGCTGCAGGTAGGCGATGATGGCAAGCGTCTCGGCCTGAGCCTGAGTGAGCGGCGGGGTCCTCGGCTTGGCGAGCAGGCGGCGGGAGGCTTCCTCGACACCGGGCACGGTCGCGAGAGTCCAGCCCCCGCCGACCTTTCGGACGGTCAGCCCACGCGGGCCAGCTCCGAGGCGCTCATCGAGTACTCCGATCGCGGCCTCGATCTCTGAAGGGTCGGACTCGCAGGCTTCGGCAAGCTGGTCGACCGAAGCCGGGGTCGGCGAGAGGAATAGCAGCGCCTCCACGGTCGCGGCCAGATCGGGTCTCTCCGGGCTTTCCTGGTGGGCTTCCATGTCAGACGGGATCCGCCACCACTCGGGGACGCGAGTTCGCGCGATCGGTCCTGATCACCTTGATCGGTCCACAGTTCTCGGTCTGCTCCCAGGTCGCCTCTCCTTCGCTGAAGAGCTGCAACAAGGCGAAGATCGTGACTGCCTGCGTAAGCCGGTCCTCCTGACCGAACCGGTCATCGAAGTCGAAGGATGACGACGCGGTAAGAATCGATTTCAGCATCGAGACCCTCTGGCGCAGGGAGACCGTGGTCTTTACATGAGAAAGATCGATCTGTTCCGGAGGGGTGAGCAGATCTCCGATCGCGGACGCAAGCGAATCGGGCTCATAGACCTTGGTCGCACTCTCGACCGCGACCCTCCGTAGCTCCGGAGGCAGTGGAGCGGACCTGAAGAGGAACGGCCTCTCCTTCGCGAAGATCTGATCGAGGACCGCTGCAGCGTCACGGTAGCGCCGATATTCGAGCATGCGGGACACCAGCTCCTCCACCGCCTCGGCCGGCTCCATCGAAGCCAGGTCTTCGTCGGCTCCGGGGAGCATCAGACGGGACTTCAGCTCGAGCAGAGAGGCGATCAGGATCAGGAACTCGGTAGCCACGTCGAGCTCGATCTCGCCCTGCTCCTCCAGCCGCTCGACATAGGCGGCCGCGATCTCCCCCAGCTCCACCTCGAGCAGGCTGACCTCCTCCCGCAGCACGATGGTCAGGAGCAGGTCGAAGGGTCCGACGAAGACGTCGAGGTCCAGGTCGAGGTCGAGAAGTCCTGCCCTCAGTGCCACAGCAACAGAGTATTCGAGCGGTCGGTCACCCCGAAGGGGGTACACCGACCCCCATCGCGGCTCGGACGTCACCGAGGGTTTGGGATGCCATCTCCCGTGCCCGCCCGGCTCCGGTTGCGAGGATCCGCTCCAGGTTCTTCTCGTCTTCCCGTATCGCGGGGTAGGCCTCCCTGACCGGGCGCAGATACTCGACTACGGCTTCGGCGACGGCCTTCTTGAAATCGCCGTAACCGGCCTCTGCGAACTCGGCCTCGACCTCCTGCTCGGACCTGTCGGTCGCGACGGCGAGGATCCCGATCATGTTGGAGATGCCGGCCTTGTCGGGTGCCCGGAGAATTTCCCGTCCGGAATCGGTCACGGCCGATCCGAACTTGGACCGGATCGCATCCGGCTCATCGAGCAGGTAGACCCGGCCGGAATCCGCCCCCACGGTGGTCGACATCTTCCGCTCGGGCTCCTGCAGGTCCATCACCTTGGCCCCGGTAGCCGGGATCCTGTGCTCGGGCACCACCAGCACCTCGCCGAACCGCTCGTTGAAGCGGCGAGCGATCTCTCTCATCAGCTCGATGTGCTGACGCTGGTCTTCACCCACGGGGACTTCGTCAGCCCGATAGGCGAGCACGTCGGCTGCCTGAAGCACCGGGTAGAAGAAGAGCCCGGCTGAAACCAGTTCGCGCTGACGTTCGGACTTCTCCTTGAACTGGTGCATTCGATTCAGGTCGCCGTGGGCACAGACGCCTGCCAAAAGCCAGCACAGTTCAGTGTGTTCGTGGACGTCCGACTGCCTGAACAGCACGCACCGTTCGGGGTCCAGGCCCGAGGCGAGCAGGATTGCGGTCGTGTCGTACAGCCTCTTCCGGAGCTCTTCCGGATCGAAGGCAACGGTGATCGCGTGCAGGTCGACTATGCAGTAGATGGCCGGGTCGGCACGGTCCTGGCCTTCGACGTACTGCCTGATCGCACCGATGTAGTTGCCGAGATGCTTCTCGCCGGTGGGCTGGATTCCGGAAAAGATCCTCAAGCGCGCGTTCCCGTTCAGGCCAGTGTCCGCGCCACTACGACCCGCTGGATCTCGTTGGTCCCTTCGTAGATCTGGGTCAACTTGGCATCCCGCATCATCCGTTCGACCGGATACTCCTTGACATAACCGAAGCCGCCGAGGACCTGGACGGCCTCGACCGTCACGTCCATGGCCACGTCGGAAGCAAACAGCTTGGCCATCGCGGAGAACTTGCCCAGTCCGGGGTCGTCCTGCTCCGCCATGGAGGCGGCCCGGTAGAGCAGCTCCCGGGCAGCGGCGGTGTGGGTCTCCATGTCGGCCAGCTTGAACTGGATTCCCTGGAGGCGATTGATCGGCTTCCCGAAGGCGATCCTCTCCTTGGCGTAGTTCGCCGCGAAGTCGGTCGCCCCCTGGGCGATGCCCACGGCCTGAGCCGCGATCCCAAGACGCGACCTGTCGAGAGTCGCCATAGCGACCTTGAAGCCTTCGCCGGGCTCGCCGATCACGTCTTCATCAGGAACGAAGACATCTTCGTAGACCGGAGATCCGGTCGGGGATCCCTTCATGCCCATCTTCTTCTCCAGCGAATCGATCCTGAAACCCTCGGCATCGCCACGGACGGCGAAGGCCGTAATCCCCTGAGAGAACTTCACGTCGTGATCCGAAACCGCAAACGTGATGTAGATGTCGGCGACGCCGGAGTTGGTGATCCAGTTCTTTGCACCGTTGAGGACCCATCCCCCCTCGACCTTCTTCGCAGAGGTCCGCATCGAGCCAGGGTCCGAACCGGCCTCCGGCTCGGACAGTGCGAAAGCACCGAGGATCCGGCCGGCCGCCATCTCGGGCAACAGGCGGTCCTTGAGGTCGTCGGAGCCGTAAAGCCTGATCGGGAGCGAGGAGAGATCCTGGGCGGCGAGCATCACTCCCGAGGAAGCGCAGGCCTTCGATATCTCCTCGATGGCGAGACAGAGCATCAGCTCCCCGGTGCCGGTTCCGCCATATTTCTGCTCGAACGGGAGACCGAAGATGTCGTGCTCGGCGAAGAGCTGCCTGATGTCCTCGGGAAACTCTCCGGTCTCGTCGATTTCGGCCGCCCGAGGGGCGACCTTCTCGACCACCATCTGTCGGATCACCTCGAGGAAGTCGCGCTGCTCCTGGTTGAGCGAATACTGACCCTCTGTAGTCGTGGCGGTCGTCATCTATCTACCCCTTGTCGGTTCGGCTTTCGTGGCGGCGGAAAGGCAAATCTACACGTGAACCCGGGCCGGCGTACCACCCACGAGCGGCCCGGTGGAAGCCCTCAGGCGGCTTCCCGAAGAACCGGATTCCGGGTGGCACCGACTTCGTCGAGACGCCTCACGGGAGTCGTGTAAGGGGCGCCCATCGCGATCTCGGGATCCCGCTCGGCCTCCTCCAGGATCTGCTCGATCGCATCGGCGAACGAGTCGAGCGTCTCGCGTGACTCGGTCTCGACCGGTTCGATCATCAGGGCCTCCTCGACCAGCTGCGGGAAGTACACGGTGGGAGGATGGAAGCCGAAGTCGAGGATCCGCTTGGCCAGATCCAGAGTCTTGAGTCCGAGTTCCTTCTTCATCGGTCCGCCGGACAGGACGAACTCATGCATGCAGGGCTGATCGAACCCGATCGGGAGGTAGCGGCCGGCCCGCCCTTCCGAGAGTCTCTTCCTGAGGTAGTTGGCGTTGAGGACTGCGCCCTCCGAGGCCTCCCGGAGTCCGTCGCCACCGAGACTGAGGATGTACGCGAACGACCTGACGAACACACCGAAGTTCCCCTGGAATCCACGCATCCGGCCGATCGACTTCGGACGGTCGAAGTCGAGGTCGAACTCGGGGACTCCGGCCGATCCGGGCCGACGGACGACCTGGGGTCTGGGCAGGAAGGGCTCGACAGTCTCGGAAACCGCAATCGGTCCCGCGCCAGGCCCGCCGCCTCCGTGGGGCTGTGAAAAAGACTTGTGGAGATTGACGTGGACGATGTCGAACCCCATGTCCCCTGGCCTCGCAAGACCCATGATCGCGTTCAGGTTGGCTCCGTCGTAATAGAGGAGCCCGCCCTCGTCGTGAACGAGCCCGGCGATCTCGGAGATGTTCGGATCGAACAGACCGAGCGTGTTCGGGTTGGTCAACATCAAGCAGGCCACGTCGCCATCGAGCTTGGACCTCAGGTCGTCGAGATCGACGCCTCCCGAGGGATTCGTGGCGACCTTGACCGCTTCGTAGCCGGCCATCGCGACCGAGGCCGGATTTGTCCCATGAGCCGTGTCCGGAGTCAGGACCTTGGTCGGGTTCCTGCCCTTGTCGGCCTGCCAGGCTCTGGTCAGGAGCAACCCGGCCAGCTCACCCTGAGAGCCGGCCGAAGGCTGAAGGCTCACATGCGGAAGCCCGCAGATCTCGGACAGCGCCTCCTGGAGAAGGAACATCAACTCGAGAGCACCCTGGGCATCCTCGGGATTGGTCGCGGGATGGAGGCGGGAGAACGACGGGAGGGCCGCGACCCGCTCGTTGAGCCGGGGGTTGTACTTCATCGTGCAAGACCCGAGCGGGTAGAAGCCGGTGTCGAGGTCGAAGTTCCGGCGTGAAAGACGGTTGTAGTGGCGGACGATCTCGGGCTCGGAGACCTCGGGCAGTCCGGGGGGCTCATCTCTCAGAAGATCGGCCGGAATCAGTTCGTCGAGGGGCCGTTCCTCGATGCCTGCCTCTGCGAGCCTGGCCGCCCGCCGTCCAGGTACGGACTTCTCGAAGATCGTCCGGGCCCTGTCGGCCTGCTGCGGCGTCTCGAGCGCCGTCTCCGGCGTCGTTCCCGGAACGACCTCAGATCCTTCGGTCATCAGGCTGCCTTCCTCGGTTCGGCATCGGTGGTTCCGATCCGGTTGCCGTTGAACGAAGGTCGTGCACCAGATGCGGACTCACGAAGCGAGTCGACGAGCCAGTGGATGTCGTCGATCGAGCGCTGCTCCGTGATCGCGACCAGGAAGGAATCACCGAACTCGGGCAGATCCCGAGCGAGGGGATAGACCGCCAGCGGCCTGCCGGCCTGATCGCCCCCGACCCTCAGCATCTCGACCGGGACGGCCGTGGACCTGACCGCGAACTCACGCACCACGGGAGCGTCGTGGAGCGGCTCGAAGCCCTCGATCGCGCTGATCTGGTCCCGTGCGAAGGCCGTCCTTCGTGCCAGCAGGGCGCCGAGTTCGACCAGGCCCTGCTTTCCGAGCCAGGCGAGGTGGATCATGCCGGCCAGAGCGTTGAGGGCCTGCGAGGTGCAGATGTTCGAGGTGGCCTTCTCCCTCCGAATGTGCTGCTCTCGGGTCTGGAGGGCGAGGACGAACCCCCGACGACCGTCTACGTCTGTGGTCTCGCCCGCGATCCTCCCTGGCATCCGTCTCAGATGTTCCTCGCCGGCACAGAAGAAGGCGAAGGACGGGCCGCCGAAGTCGAGTCGATTGCCGAGTGCCTGTCCTTCTCCGAAGGCGATATCGACCCCGCACTTTCCCGGTGACTCCAGAATCCCCAGGGTCACCGGGTCGACCGAGGCCGCAACGAGGGCCCCCCTTGCGTGGGCCACTTCGGAGAGCCCGGCCAGATCCTCGACCGATCCGAGGAAGTTCGGGTTCTGGAGGAACACCACGGCGGTCTCGTCGTCGAGGGCCCTTGCGAGGTCGTCCGGGTCGGTCAGCCCCCCGGCCAGCCCTACTTCCTCGATCTCACACCCGAAACCGACGGCATGGGTGGCGAGAGCCTCTCTGGCATGGGGATGAAGGCCTCGTGAGACGATCAGTCGATGGCGCCCGGTCGCCCCGATGGCCATGTAGGCCGCTGCGGCCGCGGCCGATGCTCCTTCGTATAGCCCGGCGTTGGAGACCGGGAGACCGGTCAGCTCCGACATCGCGGTCTGGAACTCGAACATGACCTGGAGGCCACCTTGGGAAACCTCGGGCTGATAGGGGGTGTACGGGGTGAGGAACTCCGAGCGCGAAGTGATTGCGTCGACGATCGCAGGCACGTAGTGGTCGTACATGCCTGCCCCGAGGAAGCACGGGTCGGCCTCGGGGTCACGGTTGCGGGAGGCGAGCTCCGACATCCGATCGAAGACCTCGTTCTCCGGCGCTCCCGGGGCGAGGTCGAGCGGCCGGTCGAGCCTGACCTGCTCGGGCACGGTCTCGAACAGCTGATCGACGGAATCGAGACCCAGGGCCCCGAGCATCGCCTCGCGGTCGGAGTCGGTGAGAGGTGAGTATCCGGCCATCGCCCCTCAGGCCTCCAGACTCGCACGGTAGGCCGCCGCGTCCATGAGGGCCTCGGCCTCGGCGGGATCGGCAATTCTGATCCGGACCATCCAGCCCGTGCCGTACGGATCGGCGTTGACGGCTTCGGGGGCATCGGCCAGGTCGGGGTTGACCTCGATCACCTCTCCCGAGAGTGGAGCGATCACGTCAGAGACCGCCTTGACCGACTCGACCTCGGCGTAAGGGGAGTCCTTCGAGATCGTGTCGCCCGGCTGGGGTCCGTCGAAGAAGACGACCTCGCCGAGTGAGTCCTGGGCATACCAGGTGATCCCGAGCGTGGCCTCTGAGCCATCGATTCGGGCCCAGTCGTGTTCGGGGTGATAGAGGAGGTCTTCCGGATAACTCGGTTCGGACATCCGACGGAACCCTTTCTCTGGTTTCTCTGCTGGCGGCTCAGGCTCAGCGACGGGGTGGATACAGGGGCTTGGAGGATACGCGTGCGTCCCGATGCTTCCCGCGCACATCCACCACCAGGGCCGTCCCCTCTTCGGCCAGGGCGGTCTCCACCGACGCCAGGCCGACCCCCTGTTCCAGGGATGGTGAAAAGGTTCCACTGGTCACCACTCCCACGATCCGCTCCCCATCGAGGACCGGGTTTCCGCTTCTGGGAATGCCTTCGCCATCGATCACGAACGGAACCGTGAGCCGCTCGGGACCATCGGCCTTCAGGCGCTCGACCACCTCGCCGCCTCGATAGCCCCCGCCCGACCTGCAGGCCCAGCCGAGCCCGGCACCGACCGGGTCGGTATCGCGATCGAGATCGTTCCCGTGCAGGTGGAAGCAGGCCTCGAGCCTGAGGGTGTCCCTGGACCCGAGTCCGCAGGGAACGACGCCGGCGTCGAGCATCTCGGCCCAGATCGCGGTCGCGGCGTCCGGATCGACCAGCAGCTCGATCCCGTCCTCGCCCGTGTATCCGGTGCCGCAGACGAGCGCTGCACGTCCGCCGACCTTCTCTCCGATCACCCTGTTTCGGGGCGGGAGATCGATCCCGAGCAGGGCACCGACCGTCGACCGCGCGTTCGGACCCTGGACCGCGATCATCGCCCACCGGTCCGAGACATCCTTGACGAACACGTCCATCCCCCTGGCCAGAGATCCGATCTCGGCCAGATCATCCGGGTGATTCGAAGCGTTCGTGACGATCAGGAACCGGTCACCGCCGAGTCGATAGAGGAACAGGTCATCGATCACTCCGCCGGAATCGTCGAGGAGGAGCGAATACTGAGCCTCACCTACCTCGAGGCGGGAGGCATCGTTGGTCAGGGCGGCCATCAGGAGCTCGAGCGCGGCCGGACCCTCGACCTCGATCCGGCCCATGTGAGAGACATCGAACATCCCGACGTGGGTCCGCACTGCGAGGTGCTCCTCGCGGATCCCGTCGTACTGGATCGGCATCTCCCAGCCTGCGAAGTCGACCATGCGCCCTCCGGCCGCCAGGTGCGCGCCGTGCAGGGGCGTTCTGGATGGTTCGGGGCCGGTCGCTTCCACCCGGCGAGTCTACGCCAGCGCGACGGCTGCCAACGGCCAGACAGCAGGCCCGTCAGGGCATATGGCTCGGGGGACTCAGTCCCTGAGGAAGGGCGGCACTTCGATGTCGGAATCCGGGACTTCGAGATCGCGAAGGTCCTTCTCGTCGGCCGGAACCCTCTTGGTGCTCTCATACCGCCGCCTGACCCGCTGCGGGGACCTGGCCAACAGCTCGAAGCCCTCGAAACCGGTCGCGATAACGGTCACCCGGACCTCGTCGACCATCGACTGGTCGACCACGGAGCCGAAGATGATGTTGGCGTCACGGTCGGCTTCTTCCTGAATCAGCTGAGCCGCCTCGTTGACCTCGAAGAGGCCGAGGTCTTCCGGTCCGGTGATGTTGAGGAGCATGCCGGTGGCGCCGGTGATCGACTCTTCGATCAGGGGCGAAGTGATCGCGGCCTTGGCCGCCTCGATCGCCCTGCTCTCGCCCTGGCCGGTCCCGATCCCCATCAGGGCGGAACCGGCGTCGCGCATGATCGTCCGAACGTCGGCGAAGTCGAGATTGATCAATCCCGGGATCGTGATCAGGTCAGTGATCCCCTGAACGCCCTGACGCAGAATGTCGTCAGCCATCTGGAAGGCCTCGATCATCGTCGTGCGCCTCTCGACCGCCTGGAGAAGCTTCTCGTTGGGAACGATGATCAGGGTGTCCACGTGATTGCGAAGGCGCTCGATTCCCTCCATCGCCTGCTGCATCCGCTTCTTGCCCTCGAACTCGAAGGGCTTGGTCACTGCACCGACCGTCAGGGCGCCGATCTCCTCTTTGGCGATCTCGGCGATGACCGGAGCTGAGCCCGTGCCCGTGCCTCCGCCCTCGCCGGCCGTTACGAAGACCATGTCGGCCCCCTTCAGGGCCTCCTTGATCTCGTCCCTGCTCTCTGCCGCAGCACCGGCACCGACCTCGGGCCTGCCGCCTGCTCCCAGTCCGCGGGTCAACTCCTGACCGATCGAGATCTTGACATCGGCCTCAGACTTCTGAAGTGCCTGGGCATCGGTGTTGATCGCGATGAACTCGACACCGCGCACTCCGGCGTCGATCATTCGACTGATGGCGTTGGTGCCGCCTCCGCCGCAGCCGACAACCTTGATCACGGCGAGGTAAGTGTTCTCCATTGTCTTTCGGGTCCTGTTCTGTCGAAGCCTTGGGTTGAAGCAATCCTTGAAGCTCTTCCTCCGGGGTCCGCAGGCCCTCCAGCCTGAGTCCAGGGTTGGACGATGACCCCTCGGAAGCGATGAAGATGGCCCAAAGTAGGCGATTTCGCACGATCTGTCAACGAGCGAAAGACATCCTTCAGGCTCAAACTCTCAAGTTTTACTTGAAGGTTTGGCAACCCTCAACCTTTGGTCGAGGTATATCGAAGGGTCGGAAATCGCCAGGAATCGCGCTGGCGCTCGGGAGAATCGCCGGCCCACCGGACTACGGGCCGGCGCGATTCCCCTCACGGCTCTCGGGGTCGAATCCTCAAAATCGGACAGCGGGCCTCAGCGGATAGCTGAGGTCGATCGAAGTCGCCCCGCTCAACTCGGGATCTGCGATGACCGATGCGGCGGCCCGCCACTTGGCCTCCGCCTTCGAGTCGTCTCCGAAGACCAGGGTCAGGCCGTTGGTCAGTGCGACCTCTATCCCCTGCTCACCACTCGAGGCACTGACCACGAATGGCCTGATCTCCGCGGGGACCGCGCCGAGCACGAGGGCCTTCGAGAGGTCCGGGCCCTCGAGACGGGTCGCGTCGGCGGCGGGGCGATCTCCCTCGAGGGCCGGCAGATCCCCCTCCACCCCCTCGGCGCTCCCGAGAATCGTGCCGTCGTCCGCGATCAGGAGCGCCTGGCTACCTTCCCCGAGGACCGAACCGTCTCCCCGGACCGAGATAGCGACCGTTGCGGCCGAGGGAAAGTCGGTGTCGATCTCGACGCCAGAGACCCGGGGGAATACCGACAGGTCACTCTCCAGGTCGCTCTCGCTGGCATTGAGCGTGGTCATTCCGCCAACGCTCGCCCTGGCCGCCTGTTCGATCTCTTCGGCGTCGCCTTCCTCGCCCAGTTCCTGGAGGCCGACCACCCGGACCTCCTGGATGGAGACCACGGAGCTGTCGCGAAACCAGAGGAACCAGGTCGCCACGAGGGCCACCGCCAACAGGAGCAGCGCCAGCAGAACGACGGCCGCCCGCCGTCTACCTCGCTGACGTCGCTGCAGCTTCTCGGCGGCGCCCTTCACCGCGGATGTCGAGCCCCTGGGAGTCAGTTCAGGCCTCCATCGTCGCCGGACACCCGGGGGAAGGGCCAATCGACTTCCCCGAGGACCTGCACCTCGGGCTCGAGCTCGACTCCGAACTCGGTCCGAACCCGGTCCGAACCGGCCGCCATGACCGCGATCACGTCGGCCGTCGTCGCCTCGCCCATGTTTTCGATGAAGTTGGCGTGCTTCTCCGACAGACGCGCCCCTCCCACCGTCAGGCCCCTGCACCCGGCGAGGTCGAGCAGCTGCCCTGCGCTCCGCCCGTCGGCCGCAGGGTCGTCCGGGTTCTTGAAGGTGGAGCCGAAGGTCTTGATCCCCGATGGCTGGGCCTCACGTCTCCAGGCCCGCATTTCGGCCAATCTCTCCTTGATCGTCTCCGGTTCGTCCGGAGCTAGCTGGAAGGTGACCCCGGAGACGATCTGCCCGGACCCGAGCGCAGAGCTCCGATACCCGAAGCCGAGTTCATCCGGACTCAGGGAACGGACTCCATTGCCGTCGCAGACCTCGACCTCCTCGAGCACGTCGGCCAGTCGACCGCCGTAGGCGTTGGCGTTCATGCGAACGGCCCCTCCCGCCGTCCCGGGGATATTGATTCCGAACTCGAGTCCCGTGAGCCCCCATCCGGCGCTCTTCGCGGCAGCGGAGGGCAGCCTGGCTCCACCTCCGCAGATCACCCTGGTTCCCTGGTGTTCGATATCCGTCAAGGGGCCGGCCAGCTTCAGAGCCAGGCCCCGGAAGCCCTGATCGGAAACGAGCAGGTTCGAGCCGGAGCCGATGATCCCGACCGCGACTGCCTCCGTCTCGGCCCATGCCAGCAGTTCGACGAGCTGGTCTACCGACTCGGGCTTGGCGAAGAAATCGGCGTCACCACCGGTCCTGACGGTGGTCAACCGCCAGAGCGGATGGTCGACCTCGACGATTTCGGGTCGCTGGGTCACGATCGCCCGCCCGCCACCAGCGAGTCGGAGAGAGTCGTGACGTCGCCAGCTCCCATCGTGACCACCACCGCACCGGGCTCGACGAATCGTTCGACTGCCCGTCGGGCAGTCTCGAGGTCGGGCGCCCAGACGGTCTGCCTCCCGCCGTTGCTGTCGGCCGTCGCTCGCAGGACATCCAGTCCGCTAACACCCTCGAAGGGACCCTCGGGGACCTCCCTCGCCGGGTAGACGTCCATCACGACGGCACGGTCGGCAGCGGCCAGCGCTCTTCCGAACTCGGCAGCGAAGGCCTTGGTCCGTGAGTAGAGGTGCGGCTGGAAGACCACGACCACCCGTTCCGGACCGATGGAGCGCAGGGCTTCGATCGAGGCGGCCACCTCGGTCGGATGATGGGCATAGTCGTCGTAGACGGCGGCCCCCATCGCATCGCCCTTGTATTCGAGTCTCCTGGCGACACCAGGGAAAGTGGCCAGGGCGGCGGCGCAGCGGTCGGGGTCCTCTCCGGCCCCGATCAGGGCGGCGAGGGCGGCTCTGGCGTTCAGAAGATTGTGTAGCCCGGGCACCTTGAGCTCGAGATCCGACGGGCCAGGTCCGGAGGCCGAGAACGGCACGACCTCGACGCCTTCCGAAGCGAGGCCCTCGCATGCGGGATCCCCGGAGGGAACCACGGCCACCTCCGCTCGTCCCACGAAATCCGAGAATGCCGCCTTCAGCTCGGCCATGCCGGACCAGTTCGCGTGGTGATCCATCTCGAGATTCGTAACGACGGCAACCGATGGTTCGAGCCGGAGGAAGCTGCCATCGCTTTCGTCGGCCTCGACCACGATCGGTCCTTCGTCCGACCATCCCGAGTTGGCAGAGGAACCATCGGGGCCCAGCTCCGGCACCTCTCCGCCCACGAAGAAACCGAAAGGCCTTCCCGTCCCGGCCAGGGCCCAGGCGATCATCGCCGTCGTCGTCGTCTTGCCGTGGGTTCCGGCGACCGCGATCACCTGGCGATCGCGACATATCTCGGCCAGCAGATCGGACCTGTGCAGGACAGCAACCCCGGCCTTCCGGGCCGCAGCCAGCTCGGGGTTGTCCTCGGAGATGGCACTCGAAACCACGACCTCCGCCCCCTCGGGGAGGTTCGACTCGTCATGGCCGATCACGACTTCGACGCCGGCTGAGCGCACTCGCTCGAGGTAGGTCGAATCGGATCGGTCGGACCCGGTCACCTCACAGCCGAGAGCGCGACAGACGACGGCCAGGCCGCTCATCCCGGCTCCGCCAACCCCGATCAGGTGGAGTCGCCGACCGGTCCAGTCGGACCCGGTCAACTCGCCACCCCCGCCGCGTCGGCGACGAGATCGGCCACATGCTCGGCCGCATCGGGCCGGGCCAGCGAAGAGGACGCCGCCGCCATGTCGCGCAGCCGCTCGTCGTCATCGAGCAGATCGGAGGCCAGCGCCTTCAGCCCGACGGGATCGAGGTCGTCGTCGGCGACGATCACTGCGGCTCCGGCCGAGGCCATCCACTCGGCATTCGAAGTCTGGTGGTCGCCGGTGGCGTGGGGATACGGGACGAGGATCGCTGGCGTTCCGGTGGCCGCGAGTTCGAAGACCGATCCACCGGACCTGCCGAGGACGAGATCTGCCGCGGCGAGACAGTCTCCGAGGTCTGGCTCGTACTCGAGCAGTGTGTAGCCGACCGGGTCGCCGGCAGATGCCAACAGATCCCCGACCTCCGGGTGGTCCCTGACTCCCGAGATCTGGATCACGTCGAAGTCCCGACTCGCAGGATCGGCGAAGGCCTCGACCGCAACCCGGTTGATCGAACGGGCTCCGAGGCTCCCGCCCACGATCAGCAGACACTTTCTGCCCTCCCCGATCCCGAAGCGGCTGCGAGCCCGATCGCGATCTCCGTCGAGCACGGCCTTCTCGACCGGCCGCCCGGTCACGACCACGTTGGGCCCCGAGACCCCCGGGGAGTCGAAGGCCAGGCAGAGGACGTCGGCCCTGCCCTTCAGCAGACGATTAGCCAACCCGAGATGCCGGTCGGCCTCCGTCAGGACGAGCGGAATCCCGAGCGTGATGGCCGCCAGGCCTGCCGGCCCGGCCACGAACCCTCCTCCGCCCATCACCACGTCGGGCCTGCGGTCTCGGAGGATCTTCCTCGCTCCCGGGACGGCCATCGCGGCGAGGCCGGCCGCACGGGCCGCCTTCACCGGGTTTCGCCGGTCGATCCCTGCGAGATCCAGCAGGTCGATCGGGTATCCGGCCCGGGGCACGAGCTCGGCCTCGGTCCGACCCCGGGCTCCGGCGAAGGTCACCTCGAAGCCCTTCGAACGGAGCCGATCAGCCACGGCGAGGGCCGGCACGACGTGCCCCGCCGTGCCGCCGGCCGCGATCAGTGCCCGAGGCACTTCTGACTGCCTTTCCGTTTCTGGAGGTCGACTTCTCACCCTGGATCACCCTCAGTCTCGCACCACCACCGGCTCTCCTCCCGGACGAGCCCGAGAGCGCTCCGCCCCGAGCCACGTTGAGGATCAGGCCGACCGCGATCAGCATCAGGACGAGGCTGTTGTTGCCATAGGAGACGAACGGCAGCGGAACCCCGGTAAGCGGCGCCAGACCCATCACTGCGTACATGTTCAGAGAGGCCTGGAAGATGATCAGCCCGGTAAGACCTGCAGCCAGAATCCTCCCGTAATCGTCTCGTGCCTCCTTGGCTATCCGAAAGCCGGCAAAGGCGAGAGCCCCGAACACACCGACCAGCAGGAAGATGCCGAACATGCCGTACTCCTCACCGATCACCGCCAGGATCATGTCGGTGTGGGCTTCCGGCAGGTAGAGCGCCTTCTGGATGCTGTTGCCGATGCCGACCCCTCCGATGCCCCCAGACCCGATCGCAATCGCAGCCTGGGTTACCTGGTAGCCGGCTCCGGTCGGGTCCGCGGAAGGGTCGAGGAAGGTCAGGAGACGCTCGCGTCTCTCCGGACTCACGATCGCGAAGAGGAGGGCGGCGGGAACGAGAGAGGCACCGACGAGGGCCAGGTCCCTGATCTTGGCGCCGGCCACGATGAGGGTGATCGTTGCCGCCGCGACGACGATGAGCGCGCTTCCCATGTCGGGCTGGATCAGTACGAGCAGACAGGCCAGGCCGGTCATCCCGATGTACGGCGCGAGCTCCCTGATCGAGTGCAGTCGGTCAGGGCGGTTCGCGAAGAGGTGAGCTCCGTACAGGACGATCGCGATCTTCAGGAATTCGGCCGGCTGGATCTGGATCGGACCGACCGAGAGCCAGCCCCTGGTTCCGTTGACCGTCTGACCGACGGCAAGGACGACCAGCAACAGGACCAGAGTGCCGCCGAGGATTATCGGTGTCAGGCCCCTGACTCTGTCCAGCGGCAGCCGGGAGGCGAGAAAGAGGCCGACCAGACCGATCACGGTTGCGATCAGAGTCATGGTGAGGAAGGAAACGCTCGCGCTGAGGCCGCCGTCCCTCAGGATCGTTGCGGTCGAGGATGCCGAGAAGATCATCACGGCTCCGAACGCGATCAGCATCACGGTCGCGGTGAGGAGGATGCTGTATTCGATCGGGGGTGCCTGCTTGCGGGCCTTGGCCCGAACGCTCTTGACCGTCTCGGCCCTGCTGTTCGACCGGCGCGATGTCGTCTTGCCGGACTCCGGGCGCCGAGCCGATCGACGCCCCCTCCTCCTGTCTCTCCGTTCAGGCATCGAGAGCCCCGACGAGCATCCGGAAGCGGTCTCCGCGCTCCTCGTAGTCGCGAAACTGATCGAAGCTGGCACAGGCCGGCGAGAGCAACACCACGTCTCCGGGGTCGGCGTCTGCGGCTGCCAGCCGGACTGCGCTTTCGAGGTCGCCGCACTCGATCGTCTCGGTACCGGGTTCGCCGACCCTCTCGATCGCCTCGCCTATCTCGGCCCCGGCCTCGCCAATCAGGTAGACGGATGGGCACCGCCCGGCGACAGCAAGTGCCAGAGGGTCGAAGTCCTCGCCCTTGGCCGATCCACCGAGGATCGGCCTGACCGGACGGTCGAAGGCATCGAGGGCCGTCCGTGTCGCTGTCACGTTGGTCCCCTTCGAGTCGTTGATCCACAGGACTCCGTCGATCTCGGTCACGGGTTCGAGCCTGTGGGGAACGCCGGCAAAGGAAGAGAGGCCCTTCGCCACCGACTCCCGGGAGAGTCCGAGCGAGAGCGCCGCTGCGGCAGCAGCCATGGCATTGGCGACGTTGTGCTCTCCGATCAGCTTCAGGTCCGTGATCGGAAGGAGCGATTCGCCTTCGACCACGATTTCGCCCGACTCGAGCCAGACCTCGACCTCACCTCCTTCGGGTCGGGCCGGCATGAACCTGATCCGGGAAGCACCACCCGGGACGGGGTGATCGGAGAGCCAGGGGTCGGCGGCGTTCAAGACGGCCACGTCACCGCCCTCCTGGTTGGCAAAGATCGCGAGCTTGGCTTCTCCGTAGCTCTCGAAGCCGGAGTATCGGTCGAGGTGATCAGGGGCCAGGTTCAGGAAGACGGCGCACTCGGGAGCGAACTCCGTGGTGTCCTCCAGCTGGAAGCTCGAGCATTCACAGACGACCGTCCGATCCGGCTCGACGGGCCCTTCGACCAGCCCCGACAGGGGGTTCCCGACATTTCCGGCTACCTCGACCGGCAGGCCGGCCTCCCTGAACAGATGGGCTGCGAGCTCGGTCGTCGTCGTCTTTCCGTTGGTCCCGGTGATCGCCAGGAACCTTCCCTCGACGAGCCTCCACCCGATCTCGAGCTCACCAATCACGGCGATGCCCTTCTCCCGGGCAGCCAGCACGATCGGGGCGTCCTGGGGTATGCCGGGGCTCTTGACCACGGTCCGAACGCCGTCCAGAAACCCGGTCCCATCGGTCTCGAGGAAGTACGGGACCCCGGCGAGGTCCAGCATCTCGAGATCGTTCGGCCTCGAGGAATCGACCCCGGTGACTTCCTGACCCCGAAATCTGAGCGCCCGGGCGACCGCAACGCCCGAACGTGCCAGACCGGCCACGAGGAAGGGGCCCTCCGGAAGCGGCGGCCGGCCCCTTGAAGAAGAAACGGTTTCCACCTGATCCCCTTCCACGACTGACCGCCTTCTCCTTCACCGACCGCGCAATACGAAACTCCAGCTCCGAACCCGGAGAAACTGGCGGAACCGACTCAGATCGACTGCTGGTAGAGGGCGAAGCCGATACCCCCGCAGACGGCGGCGATTATCCAGAACCGGAGCATGACCTTGGTCTCGGACCAGGCCATCATCTCGAAGTGGTGATGCAGCGGTGCCATCAGCAGCACCCGGCGGCCGAACGTCTTGAAGCTGAACACCTGAATGAGGACCGAGAGGGCCTCGATCACGAAGATCCCGCCGATCAGGATCAGGAGTACCTCGGTCTGCGTCACCACCGCGAAGGCCCCGATCGCACCGCCGAGACCGAGCGAGCCCGTGTCCCCCATGAATATCGAGGCCGGAAACGCGTTGAACCAGAGGAAGCCGATACAGGCTCCGACCAGGCAGATGGCCAGCAGCGCCAGTCCCTCCTGACCGGCCGTGATGTAGGTGATCGCGGTATAGGTCAGCAGAACGATCGCGCTGCAGCCGGCCGCAAGGCCATCGAGGCCGTCGGTCAGGTTCACACCGTTCGTCGCACCGGCCAACACCAGGAAGACGAGCACGAAATAGGCCACCGGACCGATGTCCACTGCGGTGTCCCCCCCGATCCTGAGGAAGAGTGTCGGGTCGAGGTCGAGCACGTGCCTGGCCACCAGCCAGAGTGCGAAGGCAAGGACCACCTGTGCCAGCAGCTTGTAGCGCGCCGGCAGGCCGAGGGACCTCTTCTTGACGATCTTGATGTAGTCGTCGGCGAATCCGAGGGCCGCACATCCGAGTGCCACACCGAACACCGTCAATGCAGCGAACCCGTCCCGCTCCCCGTCATAAAGGACGAGGAAGGGAACGATTATCGCGGTGAAGATGATCAGTCCGCCCATGGTCGGAGTCCCGGCCTTGGACTGATGTCCCGATGGGCCCTCCTCCCGGATGTGCTGGCCGAACTCGCGCCGACGGAGCAGCTCGATGAACCTCGGGGAGAGGAACAGGCAGATGAGCATCGAGGCGAGCCCCCCGATCACCATTTCGCCCATCAGGCATCGCCTCCGGCCAGCGCCTCGGCCACGGCCTCGAGACCGGCCGAGCGGGAACCCTTGATCAGGACAACGGAGTCCGGTCCGGCAGCTGCCCGGACGGCTTCGGCCGCACCTTCCGGGTCGTCGACGAAGATGTCCGGGCGGTAGTCCCGCGCCTCCGGTCCGACCCCGATGACGGTGTCTATCCCGAGGCTCCTTGCGTACTCCCCGACCTCGGAATGGAACCCGACCGATCCGGGCCCGAGTTCACCCATCAACCCGAGGACGGCGATCCTCTCATCGGCTGGCTCGGCAGCAAGTGCGTCCAGGGCAGCCCGCATCGAAACGGGATTGGCGTTGTAGCAGTCGTTGAGGAGCAGTGTCCCGCTTTCGAGTTCGATCCGTTCTCCACGGAGTCGGGAAAGCGTTATTCGACCAGCTCGGGCGGACATCTCCCCCGGTTCGACCCCGAGAGCGCTGCCGACCGCGACCGCGGCCAGGGCGTTGAGCAGGTTATGTCGCTCGGGAAAAGGGAATTCGAACTCGGCCGAGCCCGAGGGGGACTCGATCCGGGCCTTCGTGGTTCCGGCCGAAGCGTCGATCTCGACCTCGGTCGCACTGACGTCGCCACCGTCGCCGAAACGGATCAGACCGGGCGCTCTCGCGAGGTGCGGTTCGAGCTCACCTGCCTCGACCGGGGCGACCAGGATCCCGTCCGGGCCGAGCCCCCCGATGATCTCGGCCTTCGCCTCGGCTATGGCGGCGACCGAGCCCAGCAGCTCGATATGTACGGGACCGACTGTGGTGATCACGGCTACGTCGGGCCGGCCTATCTCTGCCAGCTCGGCGATCTGACCCCGCCCCCTCATTGCCATCTCGAGGACCAGGAACTCGGTGTTGCGCCCGGCCGAAAGGATCGTGAGCGGCACTCCAATCTCGGTGTTCATGTTCTGGTCGGAGGCATGGACGACTCCCGGGAGCAGGTCCCGGGTCATGTCCTTGACCGAAGTCTTGCCGACCGAGCCGGTGATCCCGACGACTCTCGCCCCTGTCTCCTGACGCCACTCGGAAGCCAGGCGCTGCATCGCGAGGAGGGGGTCCTCGACGGCGAACACCCACCGTGGGGAGGCCTCGGCACCGGCTTGGCCGAACAGCTCGGCATGCTCACGGCCGAGCACCACCCCCCACGCACCGGCCTCGAGAGCACTGCTCCCGAACTCGCCACCATCCACGTTCTCGCCTGGGAGTCCGAAGAAAAGTTCGCCGCCCTCGAGGTTTCTGGTGTCTATCTCGGCCCGGGAAGGCTTCGTGTCCGGTCCGGTGACGACCACCTCGGCCGACATCGCTTCAGCGATCCGGTCGGCAGTCAGGTCGATCATGAAGCCCCTCCGGTGAGTTTCCGAAGATGCTCCCCGGCCACTTCGCGGTCGTCGAACGGGATCTTCCGTCCACCCTCGAACTCCTGGCCCTGTTCATGTCCCTTGCCCGCGATGAGGACGACATCGCCCGGCCCGGCCGCCGTGATCGCAATCCCGATCGCCTCGAAACGATCGACCTCGACGATCCGGTCGCTTTCGGATGGCACGCCTTCGACGACCTCGGCGATTATCGCCTCGGGATCCTCGGAGCGTGGGTTGTCTGAAGTGATCACGACCAGATCCGATCCGGCAGCGGCGGCTCCACCCATCAGGGGTCGTTTGGTCCGGTCACGATCGCCGCCGGCCCCGACTACCGTGATCACACGGCCGGAAGAGAGTTCCCTTGCGGCCTCCAGCACGTTCACGAGGGAGTCCGGGGTATGGGCGTAGTCGACGAGGACGGAGAAGTCCTGGCCCTCGTCCACCGGTTCCAGACGTCCGGCAACCGGACCCGCCGACGCGAGTGCGGCAACTGCGACGTCGGGGTCGACCCCGAGGCAGACGGCCGCCGCAACCGCCGCAACCGAATTCGAGACATTGAATCTGCCGGGCAGCCCGGTGGTGGCCCGGAACGAGCCGTCCGGCGTCTCGAGTGCGAATCTCGAGCCGGCCGGGTCGAACTCGATCCCGGACGCGACGTAATCGGCCTCCCTGCCATCCACCGAGAACGTGAGGGCATCGAACTCCGCCGCCAGCCGCCGACCGTACTCGTCGTCCAGGTTCACGATCGACATCCCCGGGGCGGACTCGAACAGCAATCTCTTTGCTCCGAAGTAGTCCTCCATGTCGGCGTGGAAGTCGAGATGGTCCTGACTCAGGTTGGTGAAGACCGCCACGTCGAACGAGATGGCCTCGCACCTGCCCAGAGCCAGGGCGTGGGACGAGACCTCCATCACGCAGGCGACGTCCTCCGCATCGACCATCTGGCGAAAGGTGGCCTGGAGGTCGACTGCCTCCGGCGTCGTTCTGCTGGCCCCCGACTCGACCCCACCGACGACCTGCATCACCGTCCCGATGAGTCCGGTCTGCCTGCCGGCCCCTTCGAGGATGTCCCTGAGCAGGAAGGAGGTGGTCGTCTTTCCATTGGTCCCGGTGATCCCGGCAAGCGCCAGATCACCCGTCGGGTAACCCTGAAAGTGGGCTGCGACTCTCGGCATCGCGGCCCGGGCATCGGGCACGATGACTTCCGGCACGCCCAACCCCATTGGACGCTCACAGACGAGGGCAACCGCTCCGGCATCGACCGCGGCCGGGGCATGGTCGTGCCCGTCGAACCTCTCGCCCGGGACACAGAAGAAGAGGGACCCCTTACCGACGAGGCGGCTGTCATAAGCGAGATCCGAGACCTCGGTCGAGGGGTCTCCGTCGATCTCGTCCGAATCGAGATCGCGGACGGTTTCGTCCAGCCTCATGGCCCGATTCTAGGCGGCTACCCGGTGGGAACGCCGAGGTAGGGCAGGGCAAACGAGGCGAGCTCGCCGAAGGCCGGGGCGGCGACGGCGCCACCCGAGTGACCGTACTTCGGCTCGTTGACCATGACCGAGACGACGATCGCGGGGTCGTCGACCGGGGCCATCCCCATGAAGGAGGCCACGTAGCGAGTCTCGGAATAGCCCCCGTCCTCGGCGATCTGGGCCGTGCCGGTCTTGCCGGCAGCCGTGTAGCCCGGGATCTCGACCTCCGATGCCGTTCCACCGTCTGCGAGCACTCCGGCGAGCATCTGCCTCACCTCGGCCGCCACCGGCTCCGAGAGGACCTTCCTGCCCCTGTCCCGGGGCACAGGCATGCCATCGACCGAATCCACGAGCCTGGGTTCCCGTAGCACCCCCCCGTTGGCGAGCGCCCCGTAGGCCGCGACCATCTGGATCGGGGTGACCGAGAGACCCTGGCCGATCGGGAGGTTGGCGATCGTCGTGCCGGACCAGTCGCGGTAGGGAGGAACGATGCCCTGCTCCTCGCCGGGGAACTCGACTCCGGTCGGACGACCAAAGCCGAAGCGGTCTATCCACCTGCTCAGATTTCTGCCGCCGAGCTCCATCCCGATCGTGATCGCACCAACGTTCGACGACTGGGCGAGGATGTCGGCAACGCTCAGGGTCACGGTACCCCGCGCATGTGCCTCCTCGACCGTGCGGTCGTAAAGGGTGAAGGTGGGAGCCAGAGTGAAGGTGCTGGTGGGGGCCACCGCGCCCTCCTCCAGGGCTGCCGCGACCGTGAAGGCCTTGAAGGTCGAGCCTGGCTCGTAGGTGTAGGAGGTGCCGATGTTCAGGAGCTGGTCTGCCTCTGCCTCCTCGAGGTGATCGAGGTCTACGGGTGGCCAGTTCGCCATCGCGAGAACCTCGGAGTCCCTCGCGTCCATAACGACGATCGAGGCGTTCTCGGGATCGTTGGCCTCGCCGAGTTCCCCGAGGATCCGTTCGGCCTCTGCCTGAATCGCGGCGTCGAGAGTCAGGCGGATCGGCCGGCCGTCTCTTGCTTCCCGAACGGTCTCGAAAGAGATCGGCTCGTCGGTCGCGTCCTCGATCATCCGCATCTCTCCATCAGTGCCCCTCAGGACCTCGTCCTGGCTCTGTTCGAGGCCGGTGAGCCCTTCCCCCTCCGGGCTTACCGCGCCGATCACCTGGGCAGCAAGTGCCCCCTGTGGCCGGGTTCTGATCGTGTCCGGGTGCTGGCCGATTCCTTCATAACCGAGCTTCTCGACCTTCTCTGCCCGGGCAAGGTCGACCTTTCGCTCCACGTAGGAAAAGCCTCCGGGTGCCGTGATCGCCTCGTAGACGGAGTCGCGGTCGGCCTCCAGGGCACCCGACAGGGCGTCGGCCTGGGCTGCCGGCTCCCTCATCTGGTACGGGGTCGCGAAGACGCTCACCCCCGGCTCCGATCCGGCCAGCTCTCTGCCGTTGCGATCGAAGAACGTCCCTCGCATCCCCGGGACCGGAACCGTGTCCTCCTGCTGGTAGGCCGCCTCGGACGCGAAGGCAGGGCCCTGGATGCCCTGCAACCAGAAGGACCTGAGAAGCAGGCCCGAGAGAAGGACGAGCGAGCAGAGGAAGAGGATGCCGACCCGGGCCTGAGGTCGAATCATCTCGGGGTCAGCCGCCTTCGGCCGCCAGACGCTGGGCGGCGGCCGCGATGTCGGAGGGAGAGTGCTCGAGGTAACGGATGGTGGTCGGGTCGGGATGAGCCATCCCGGTCTCGGCCGCTTCGGAGATGACCGTGGGCATCGAGATGGCCTCTATCCCGGCCGAGCGCAGGATCGAGTTTTCCCGCTCCAGCTCCTGAATGGCTGACTGATTCCGACTGGCCTGGGTGGCGAAGCTCACCGCGACCACGTTGACGGCGACGATTCCGGTAAGCAGCAGGCCGATCACAACGATCCAGAGCCGAGACCGCGAGACCCCCCTGACCGCTCCGGAGTCCGGAAGGCGCATCGCAACGCGGGCCGAGCGACCGACCAGACCGGGTGACGAACTCTTGCCCGGTGCGGGCCTGCGACGAGGCACTCGAGCCGGGGCCGTCCTCGCGGGACGGCGGGTCGGTGCCGTCCGACGGGAAGGTGCCGGCAGAACCGTTGCGGCTCTGGCAGCCATCAGACGCTCGGCTCCTCGAGCTTGACCGCCACTCGGAGCCGGGCCGAGCGGGAGCGGGGGTTGGCTTCCACCTCTTCCTCACCCGGAACCACGGACCGCCTGGTCAGGACCTCGGCCTCGGGCTCGTGACCGCAGACGCAGATGGGGATCTCGGGTGGACAGGTGCAGCCGGTGGCAAGTGCGGCGAGGAAACGCTTCACCCTGCGGTCCTCCAGAGAATGGAACGAGATTGCAGCAAGCCGTCCGCCGACGGCCAGGACGTCCCAGGCCATCGGCAGGGCCGCGTCGATCGAGTCGAGTTCGCCGTTGACGGCGATCCTCAATGCCTGGAAGGTCCTGCGAGCCGGATGAGCGGAGCCGAAGCGGGCGGCCTGCGGCATGCCGGAGCGGGCGGCTGCTGCCAGGTCGGAGGTCGTCCTGAGCGGCCTTCGGGAGACGATTTCGCGAGCGATTCCACCGGCGTAGCGCTCTTCACCCAGGGTCTTGAGGATCTCGCGGATCCTCGACTCCGGCCACTCGTTGAGGATCTCGGCCGCAGTCAGGGACTGGCGGGGGTCCATCCTCATATCGAGCGGGGCCTCGTGCGAGTAGGAGAAGCCCCGTTCGACGGCATCGAGCTGAAGGGACGACATTCCGAAGTCCATGTAGACCGCGTCGGCCTGGAGCCCCTCCCGGCCGAGCTCGGCCAGGGCCTCGCTGAAGTCCGAGCCGATGAATCTGGTGCGGCAGCCGACCGAGGCAGAGAACTCGAGGAAGCGGGGTCCTGCCGAGGGGTCGCGGTCGATCGCGATCAGAGTTCCCTCCGGGCCGATCCGGTCGGCGAAGAGCCGGGCGTGTCCACCGGCCCCGAACGTGCAATCGATGACCGTGTCACCAGGCCGGGGCGAGACCAGCTCGACCAGCTCGTTGGCGAGCACGGGGACGTGACCTGAAGCCTCCGGGTTCATCCTCGCCTCCCAGGCCGTGAGTGCCGGGGCCGCACTCACGCCCCCGCCTCCGACATGCCCTCGGCAATTTCGGAGAACTCGCTCTGGAGCTTCTCGTTCTCCCGGTTCCATTCGTCCGTGTCCCAGATCTCGAGGTACTCCCCCGCCCCGATGACGGTGCAGGAGCCCTTCAGTCCGGCACTCTCGACCAGGTGGCCGGGGATCCGGACCCTTCCGGCCGAATCGAGCTCACCCTCGGCTGCACCCGAGTTGAAGAGGCGGCGCATCTTCCGTGCGTTCTCGCCGAACGGGCTGTGCGGGGCGATGTATTGATCGGACATCTCATCGAAGGCCTGCTCGGTCAGGAGCCAGAGGCAGGTGTCGGGACCCTTGGCGAGAACGAGTTCGCCCGAGAGTGCCTCGCGGAAGCGGGCCGGGACGGTCAGGCGGTCCTTGGAGTCGAGGCTGTGTTCGTATTGACCTCTGAAAGCCACGGTGTCTCTCTGTCCCTCTGGTGTCCCCGGTGGTGTTGGTCTTGATCGACTGCGAAAGATTCGGACCGAGGTGGTGAGGTGGGAGGAACCTCATCACCCCGGTCCTTGGCTTCAACTGGCGGGGAACATAACCCACTTTCCCCCACTTTGCAACACGACTGCCCACATTCCATCCGTTTCCGCCACGACTCGCCCCGAGGGGACGATTCGGGATCCGGCATGGCCAAGCGGATCGCCGGTTGGGATACGAACACCTGATCGTGCCTGAAATTTTTTTGTCGGAAGGGGCCCAAACGATGGCCTCGGCTGCTCGTCATCGGTCTGGATGACCGGGGCCGCCGAGGCTCAGCCGAAGGCGAACCCGATCAACCGATCCGAGTTCGCGACCAGGGCCGCGACCACGAGGAGCATCACGGCCGGAACGAGGACCAGAGCGATCACGAGCTGGATCTTCGGTGCCGCTCGGGCCGCCCGCTCGACCACCGCCCTGCTCTGATCGATCCTGGCAGCCGAGGCCTGTCTTCTGAGCTCGACCGCAAGGGGCGACCCGAGTCGCCGGGACCGATCGACGCTCGAGCAGAAAGTCGCGATTTCCCTGCCCCCGGTCCGCCGACGGAGACCCCGAAGGGCAGTGGCCTGCGACACCCCCCGCGCCATCTCGTCAGCGGCGATCCCCATCTCGATCGCGAGAGGCCCCTTGCCCGAACGGGCCAGATCTTCCATGGCCGCACCGATGGAGCGCCCCGAGGCAAGCTGCACCGACAGGAGATCCAGGGCATCGGGCATGCTCGAGACGACCTTCGCCAGTCGCCTGCGGGCCGCACGCTCGAGGATGAAGTTCGGTGCCAGGAAGCCGGACGTGGCCATTCCGGCCACCAGCAACAGTCCGGCCCTTCCCGGCAGAAGGCCGGCCACTGGCAGCGAGAGGAGAGGCAGGACGGTGGCGCCCAGTATTCGGGCGAGAGACACCGAACGGGCCGTGAGCTCATCGCTCCGTCCCGAGCGGGCCAGCAGGTCCTCGATGCCGGAGCCGGGCCGGACCCTTGCTCGCGTGCCACCACTCGGCGATGAGTGCTCCTCCCGCCTGCCCAGCAGGAGCGAGGCCAGGCCGGCGACCAACAGTCCAAGGGATGCCGAGAAGGCGAGCGGCACCAGGGAAGTCACGACACCTCGATCCTCGCGATCCTCGAAATCGCCAGGAAGGCGAATGCCTGAAGCAGGATCGAAAGCAGGACCAGGATCGTGCCCGGAACCGATCCTGCGACCGAGGCGATCAGGCCGGGAGAGGCCGCCTCGGAGAACAGCGCTGCTCCGATCGGCATGGCGGCAACGAGGTATCCCGTGAACCTGGCCTGTGCAGTGGCCGTTCGGGCGTCATCGGCCACCCTGTCGCGCTCAGCGGCGCCATCGGCCAGGCGTCTGAGCAGTCCAGCCAGATCGCCACCGGTCGTTCGCTGGCTCTTGACCGCACCTACGAAGGCGTCGATCCTCTCGGAGGCGAGCCTTTCGGCCATGCCGTCGAGGGCTTCCCCGGTCGGCGCCCCGAGATCCAGTTGATGCCCGAGCCTCGCCATCTCGAATCCGATCTCGTGCTCCAGTGAGTCGGCTGCTGCCGCCAGGGAACCCCTTGGCGACTGGCCGGCCGATAACGAGTCGGCCACGGCCCGTGCCAGGTCGGGGAGCGACCTGGCTGCTGCCTTTCGGTATCTGGCCGCCGACCTGTTCACGGTCGCCACTGCACCGAACGGAGCAACGGCAGCCAGCAGTGCCGCAACTCCGGGGCCGGCCACGAACCACCCGATCGCGATCGAGGCCAGGCCGGCGAGGATCGCCAGTCGAACCCGCTCGGGGACCGACGGAAGATGCCCCTCCCTCATCGTCCTCCGGAGCGGCTCGAGCGAACCCGAGACCCAGGACCGTGCCGACCTGCTGCCGACCAGGAACTCGACCAGGAGGGCCACGGTCAGGCCGAGGGCCGCCGCCGAAGCGATCACACCGAAGGCCGGGCCGGTCAGGACCCGACCTCGAGGATCTCAGTGACGCGACGGGAACCGTCCCCGACCCTCTCGATGTGCACGACCAGATCGAGCCCCCGCTCCAGCTGGGTCGAGATGACTCCGAGGGGCAGGCCGATCCCTGCCATCAGGGAAAGCACCTCGATTCTGGCGAGGGCATCACTGGCGGAGCTCGCGTGGACGGTCGAAAGGACTCCGTCGTGACCGGTATTCATTGCGGTGAGCAGATCGAGCGCCTCGGGACCCCGAACCTCCCCGATCACTATTCGGTCCGGGCGCATCCGAAGGGCGTTTCGTAACAGCTCCCTGATCGTCACCTCCCCCCTTCCTTCGACGTTGGCCGGACGGGACTCGAGCCTGACGACGTGCGGCTGGCCGATCTCCAACTCGGCGGCATCCTCGATGGTCACGATTCGCTCGCCTTCCGGGATGAATCCGGCCAGGGCGTTGAGGAGGGTCGTCTTGCCGGAACCCGTGCCGCCGGAAACGATGATGCTCTTCCTGCTCCCCACCGCTTCGTTCAGTTCGTCTGCCTGATCGCGACCGAGAGTGCCGTTGCCGACGAGCCAATCGGGGCCCGGCCGATCGCGAGGGAACCGCCTGATCGAGAGGGCGGCCCCGTCGATTGCCAGGGGTGGAATGACCACGTTCACCCTGGACCCATCGTCCAGACGGGCATCTGCCATCGGACTGGATTCGTCCACACGACGACCGAGCGGGGCCAGTATCCGCTCGATCGTGTTGCTCAGGTGTTCCTCGTCCTCGAAGCGGGCATCGGTCTGCTCGATGCTGCCTGCCCGCTCGACATAGACCAGATCGGGGCCGTTGACCATCACCTCTTCCACGGTTCGGTCGGCCATCAGGGGTTCGAGCGGACCCAGACCCGAGACGTCCCGCATCACTCGCTCGACTACTTGCTCTCGCATCGCCACCGACAGAATCGATGCCCTTTGATCGACAAGGACCCTGACCGTGTCCTCCACCCGACCCGAATTCGAACCGGAAGCCGATACTCCGTCGATGAGATCGGCATGTACCGATCTCGCTATTCGCTCGATCAGAACGGAGGTCTCTTCGGGATCGACCCGACCCTTCGAAGTAGTCACTGGTCGCCGACCGCCAGCAGGGTCAGGCGCTCGCCTCGTGCCTCCGCATCGATCAACCTGATCGCCTGCTTCCTGGGGACGGCCAGAGTGACACGGGTAGTGATCGCTCCCGGCCCGGACCGGTCGACGGGAAACCGGGTGACGATCGTGGCCGATCGTGAAACGACCCGGGTCCGCCCGGTTGTTCCCCGGTCGTCCAGCGGGGTGACCAGAACGTCGAACCGCCCCCCGCCTGGAGGGATCGCGCCGGCTCCGTGGACGGTCACCTCGACGGGGTGGAGCCCGGGGCGCGCTACCGGGCGAGGCCGCCGCCCCACCGAACCGGGAGGCCTGAGCAGGACCGACGAGATGTAGGTGCCGGACGGAAGGTCCACGGCCGCTTCGAGTCCGATCGCCCCTGATCGATCGGTCAGAGTTCCCGCCGGAACGAATCTCGAGGGAATGCGGCGAACCTCCATGGACCTCTGGACGATCTGCGATGTAAGGGCCCTACCGCGCTCGATCGTGGTGGTGGCTACCACTACCGGCCGAAGCGACCCGAACTGGTCCGATACAGAATCCGTGTAGCCGATCACGGTGACCGCTCCGGTGATCGCCGCCACCGATGCCGCCCCGGCCGTCGCCAGCAGGCGGCCGCGCCGGGTCACCAGTTGACCTTCACGCCACTCACCCCCGTCCTGCGTGCCGGACTGACGGGGAGCACCACCACGGCAGCCGATTTAGCCGGCCCGAAGTCGGCCTCGAACTTCCCTCCATGCCTGGACACCGTCTCCCGGACCACCTCCAGTCCATGACCGTGGCCGGCGAGGTCCGCCATTCCATCGATCCCGGTCATCGACGGCCTCGGCCGCCCTTCGGCGCGGGAGGCAACTCCGGAATCGGCGATCGCCAACCGGACCTTTCTCCCGATCGCCACACCCGAAACCTCAATCTCGGACCCGCCGTGTTCGATCGCATTTGCGATCAGGTTCTCGAGTGCTCCGGCAAGGGCCGTCCCGTCACCGCGTACGAGTACGTCCGGTCCGGTCCAGACCATGCGGAGCTCCGATCCAGCGAGCCTCGCAAAGGGAAGCCATCGCCTCACACAGGCATCGGCCATCAGCCTCACCGCCACCAATTCGGTTCGGACCGGCTTCGAAGGCGAGGCGGCAGCCCCATTTATCTGGCGATCGAGCAACGAGAGCGCCGAGATGGCCTGTCGTACGGACTCGGACGACAGACGGCCCGAAGGGCCGGCCGCAGCCGGTATCCGGGCCTCCGGGAGGGCGAAGGCCAGAACCTGGAGGGGGCGCCGTATCTCGTGAAGCGACCGGTTGAGGGCCTGGATCTTCCGCGATCTCGACCTGACTCTCAGCAGAGCCCAGCCCGCCATCAGCGTCGCGGCGAACACGGCAGGCCCAAACTGCGATGCGACCAGGTCGCCGGGACTCACGGCTCCACCAGCCTGTATCCGACTCCCCAGCAGTTCAGGACGAACTTGCCGCCCTCTGGATCCAGCTTCCTCCGAAGCCGGCTGGCGTGAGCCTCGAGAGTCCTCGTG
Organism: uncultured Solirubrobacterales bacterium; assembly: GCA_903939845.1. GTDB lineage: Bacteria > Actinomycetota > Thermoleophilia > Solirubrobacterales > 70-9 > 67-14. The sequence continues at coordinate 36,255 of CAJAIJ010000050.1, read as the reverse complement.
TGGCCGATCGACCGGTATCCCCAGACGTCCCGGAGCAGTTCCTCCTTCGAGAAGACCCTGGTCGGCTCGCCGGCAAGCACGGCGAGCAGCGCAAACTCCTTGGCAGACAGCTCTACCCGACGATCCCCGACCGAGACGGTCCGCTCTTCGTGGCTGATCCTGATGTCGGCGACGTGAGTCGGTGCGCTCCGTCTGCCGCGGCGACGCCTCAGCACGGCCTCGATCCTGGCCAGGAGTTCCGGGTAGTGGAAGGGTTTGACCAAATAGTCGTCTGCCCCCTGCCTGAGCCCCCTGACCCGATCCCGCTCGGTCGAACGCCCGCTCAGGATGATCACACCGAGGCCGAGGTCGAAGCGACTCACCGCCCGGTCGGGATCCCGTAGCTCTCGGAGGACGTCGAGTCCGGCCGCATCGGGAAGGTTGAGATCGAGCAGCAACAGATCGGGGTTCCCGTACTGACAGAGCCTCAAGGCGTCTGAGGCCGACGGCGCCTGCATCACTCCGAACCTGTCAGCGACCAGGTTCTCGCTCAGCAGATCGAGAGTGGCGCGATCGTCTTCGCAGACGACCACCTGTGCAATCTCTTCGCGTTCGGGAAGCATGGATACCTCAGTCCCGACGAATCGATTCTCTCCCCCCGCCAAGCTCACCCCGGTCGGCCCACTCGAAATCGAGCAGCCCCACGGACTCGAGGACCGATTCGGCCCTCCGATCCGAGACGACCCGACCCGGACCGACCCGCCGACGGACCGAGAGACAGACACCCTGCCGATCGAGGAACGCGACGTCGATCGGAAACCTCATCCCGAGGGTGTGGACGGACCGGCACCGGGGAATCAGGAGGCCGGGGCCGGCGGCATCCGGTTCGAGCAGGGAGAGCCCCCTGAGTCTGGCCAGGGGACCTTTGGCGACGGGGAAGTCGATACCGAAGAGCCTCCGGAGCGGAAGAGAGTCGAACCTGGCCGGAATCTCGAGCGGGCGGTCCATCTGGACCTCAGTCGTGACCCGCGCCACCTCTCCCCCTACGGCCGGGGCCGGGTCGGATATCACGAAGAGGGCGGCCGATGGTGCAAACCGGTTTTCAGGGAGAAAGGGTGCGGCTGCCTTTCGATGGGCGGGGTGATGATGCCTCCACCCTCGTCCGGGTCGATCCATCCCGGCACGACCGGGCTTCAACCGTGGAAGAGAAGACGACCAGAAACAAGCAGCGAGGCAACTACGAATCGGGCACCGACTACGTGCTCGAATACGGTGACCTCCGTTTCTCCTTCAACGAGCAGGACTTCTGCCAGCGGGTCGAGCAGGCAGCCGTCCGGCTCGGACTCGTCGAGCCCGGCCTCACCCCCAACGAGATCCACGATCTCCTCCATGTCGCCGTGAGCGGTGAGATCGAGGAACCGATCTCCGAACTCGGAGAGCACATAGTCGTCAACTGGGAAGAGCTGGTCGGCCCGTCGAACCAGAGTTTCGTCCACTGGATAAGACGACTGGTCTTCAGGGGGGCGTGGCTCGATCAGCGGGTCAAGGAAGGCGAACTCGACGTCGTCTTCGATGGATCCAGCCAGGCCTTCGGCTACGTCCAGCCCGGCCGCAGCACCGAGGCGATCTCCCTCTCCCGGGAGCCTTCCTGGCGCCGCGTCGCCTTTCGCCGCTAGCTAGAACTTCTCGAGCAGCGCGGCGTTGTCCGATGTCTCTCTGATCAGTTCCGCGAGACGTTCCGCCGCAGGAATTGCGTCGAGTCCGGCCAACTCCGACCTCAGCTTCGCCACCGCCTCGACTTGGTTCTCCGAGAGCACCGATTCTTCGCCTGCGACCTCGCAACCGGACACGTCGAGCGAGGGAAATACCCCGGCAGCGGCCAGCTCCGCGCTCAGCTTGATGGTCGAGTTCTCGGTGGTCCTGACGGCATCGATCACTTCCTGATCGCCCGGAGCACCCCAGAGGGCGGTCGCGATCACGGTCACCGAACCGGCCGTCTCCTCTTCGAGCTCCCTGCCTGTACCGAAGAAGGGCTTGACCGAGCCCGGCTCACCGAAGGCACTGGCGAGCCTGGTCAACGAATCGATGATCAGGACGACGTCGGAGCCGGACTCGGCCTGGCGCCGAACCTTCGAGAGCACCCGCTCCGCGACCCTGCTCTGTTCACGGGCACCGAGATCGGCCGGTGCGGCTTCGATCGCGAGCCCTTCGGTTTCACGAGTCCAGGACGTGACCTCTTCGGGTCGCTCGTCGACCAGCAGAACCATCACCTCGGGCGGCTCCTCCGAGCCGGCCCTTATCGAGGTCGCGAGCGACCGAAGGAAGCCGGTCCGGCCCGATCGAGGCTGGGCCTCGACCAGGACCCGCTGTCCGAAGGCGAGCGGCGCCAGGAGATCGACCGAACGGGCAAGTACATCGTCGTCCGCCGGAGTGAGCGGGATGTGGCGGTGCGGTGCGACGGCGGTCAGTCGCTCGAAAGCGGTGCCCCTCCCCTCGTCCGGCGCCTCACCGTTCACGGTCTCGACCCTCGTCAGAGAGGGCCTGCGCTCTCCACGCCTGGGCGGCCGAACCGGACCCGAGACCTCATCGCCGGACCTGAGCTCGCAACGCTTGATCTGCGAGGGCGATACATAGACGCCAGAGTCAGGGATGCCCTCACCGCGGATCAGGCCGCTTCCCCGGCCGACGATCTCGAGAACGCCTGTGACCTCGGTCAGGTCGAATGTCTCATCGCGGGCCGACTCGCGTTCACGCCCACCTGACTTCTCCCTGGAGCCGCCGGAGCTTCGCCTGCGCCTTCGGCCGGACTGATTCCGCCCTCCCTGAGAGCGGCCGGAACGGCCGTCGGAGCTGCCTGACGGGGCATCCACATCGGCCTGGTCGAGCTCCGTGACCAGATCCTCACGCCTCATCTTCCGAAAGCCCTTGATCCCGGCCCGGTCGGCCAGCTCGTGCAGCTTTGCCAGAGACATCGACTCGAGTTCGTCGATCTTGCCCATGTTTATTTCGTTCTCCTTGTCTATCCCGGGGTCCCCATCGGAGCCGGAGATGCGCGGCATCTTGTCTCGGCACCGGAACGGATCCCGTCGTTGTCGGGATTTGCTGGTGCCGTCAGCTTATTGGGTGTCGGCCCCTGCCAGCGCCTGACCACCGGCCGGATTCAGACCCTCGGCCTCGACGGTCGAGAGCCAGGCGTCGGTCCTGACCGCAGTTTCGGACTCGGTCCATCCCAGGAGGCCGGCCATGAGCTCGGCTACCGGCGCAACCGATACGGCGTCGGCAAGGTCCCGGGCCGCAGTGAGACCGAGCCTGGTCCTCCTCAGCAGGACGTCCTCGATGTCGCGAGCCTGCTCGGCCTCGACCGCCCAGACCACCTCGGCCATCAGGTCCGGCATGCCCTCGACCACCGGTCGGCCGAGATCGGGATCCTTGCGGACGAGATCGAGGACCTTCTCGGCGATGTGCCCGTAGCGGAAGGCGAGCTGCCGAACTGCCTCCTCCCCGACCCCTTCCGGGGGGTCGACCGTGGCCGGATCCAGCTCCATACCGAGCGGTATCTGGTCGGTCATGCAGGGGGCGATACGACCGGCTCGCTCGACGATCCGATCGACCGTCTGCTTGCCCATGCGGCGCCACGTGGTCAGCTTGCCGCCGGTGATCGTCAGCATGCCGGACGAGGTTTCGTAGAGCTCGGCCTTGCGGGAGATGTCGACCGACTTCTTCGGGTCTCCGGTGCTGATCAGTGGCCTCACCCCGGCGTAGGCTCCGACGATGTCGGCCTGGCCGAGCGAGGAGCCGAAGAAGGCATTGACGGCATCCAGCAGATACTCGATATCCGTCTCCGGAGCCGCCACGGCATCGAGGCTTCCCCGATAGTCGACATCCGTGGTTCCGATCAGGGTCCGCCCGTACCAGGGCAGGGCGAAGATGCTTCGGCCCTCACCGGCCGGCACGATGCAGGCGGCGCGGCCCATGTCGAGCGAGGCGGAGTCGACGAGGAGATGTGTACCGCGACTCGGCGCGATCCTCGGGATTCCCTCCTCGCTCTCGATTTCGCCCGGCCGAATCCGGTCGGCCCAGACTCCGGTCGCGTTGACGATGTTGTCGGCTGTGACCGAGACCTCTTCGCCCGACTCTCGATCGAGGAAGACGATCGTGTCGGCCTTCATACGGCTGGCGTTCACGGACCGGACTTCGGCTCTGTTCAGGCAGACGGCGCCGTATCTCTCGGCCTCGGCGAAGGCGGTCAGGACGAGCCTGGAGTCATCGGTCTGGCAGTCGTAGAACAGGTAGGCCGACTCGGGGCTCCGATCCCCGAGCGCCGGGATCATCGAGACCGCTTCGTCGCCATCGATCGTGCGGTGACGGTCGGGGGACCATCCCCCCTCTGCCTCTCCGGGTCTCCCGAAACGCTTTCGCTCGCCTTCCCCCGGTGACTGTCTCGCGGCCCTCGAGCTCGCCAGGACGTCATAGGCGTTGAGGCCGATCCCGACCCTGCGGTCGGGCCGGTCCCCGCTGAAGCTCGGGACCAGATACGGGGTCGGATAGACGAGGTGCGGGGCAAGCCGGACCATCAACTGCCTCTCCTGGAGTGCCTCCCTGACCAGACCGAGATCGAAGTTCTCGAGGTATCGGAGTCCCCCGTGGACCATCTTCGACGATCGCGACGAGGTTCCGAAGGCGTAGTCGTGGGCCTCCAGGACCGCCACCGAGTAGCCCCGCGATGCTGCGTCGAGGGCGACCGCCGCGCCGGTTATCCCGCCGCCGATCACGACCACCTCGAAGTGGGATCCGGCGATGCTCTCGAGGGCCTCGGCCCGCCCGATCACCCGTTCACCAGCCCTTTCTCCTGACCAGCAGGATGGTCAGGCCGGCCAGGCCAGCCGCAGTGACCAGACCGATCAATACGGCCAGCACGGGCGATGGCTTCGGACCGCTCTCGGAGGCCGCCAACAGGGCTTCGGTCGGAGCGATCGGAGTCGTCTGGAAGATCGATCCCTCGGCCTCTCCGGGAGCGACCCCATCGGGCGCGATCGGATCGAGGGGAACGGGATCTCCCGGCTGAACTCCGCCCGAACCGGTGCCATCGGAGCTCCCTTCCCCGTTCACTCCCGGGACGGATGGAGCCGGCGATGCCGAACCTCCGGTTCCGCCTCCCGAGGACGAGCCACCGGAACCGCTTCCGGAAGAAGACCCGCCGGAGCCGCCTCCCGGGACAGGCTCGATCGGCTGGCGTGGCGGAGCGGCCACGGGAAGGCTCTGGCCGGCAAGGGCGATCAGTGCGTCGCCGGTCACCCAGACAGGAGTCTGGCTGCTGGCGGCCGAGTAGTCGATGGCACCGGATGCGGTCTGTCGGGCCCGGAGGTAGTCGAGCCCGGACTTGCCGCCTCTGGTCAGGTAGCTCGGCTTCAATCCGAGAGCACCCAGGCCCTGCAGCACCAGCCCGGTCGACTGGGAGTTGACGGCGGAGCGATAGCCGAAGCCCCCGGAAGAACTCTGGGCCGATCCGAGCCACGAGAGGGCCCGGTCCGCGGCCCCTCCGGAGGAGAGGAGCTGGAGGACGGTACCAGTCGAGTCGGGGTCGCTGGAGGCCGTTGCAGTTACTCCCCAGCCACCATCCGGTCGTTGGACGGAACGAATCCAGTCGACCACGTTCCGGGCCGCTCCGTCTGCACCGACGGACCTGAAGGCGAGCGCCGCGAATGCGGCCACGTTCACCTTCCCGCCGAAGGTCCGGTCGTTCGATCTGTTCCGGTCGAGTTCCGAGACGAGGTTCCTCGATCCGAACCTGCGTGGATCGGACCCGGTCGCATGGTTCGCCAGGATCGCGAGTGCCAGCTCATTCGGATCGTCGATCCCGTTCTGCCTGGCCCGCAGGAAGTCGAGAGGGTTGAAGCCGGAGCGCCGAACGTCGAGAGGGTTTCGGTCCGCGGCTGCCAGACCGATCATCACCCTGGAGGTAATCGTGATCGAGGACTCGGAACCGGGCGCGACGCCGAACCCGCCATCGCGGTTCTGTTGTGCTGTGACCCAGTTCCTGGCCTTACGGGCCTGATCCGAAAGGGCGGCCTCGGCGGACGGGGCAAAGGTGACGATGGTCAGGGACACCGCCACCAGCAGGACCCCGACCGTACCGGGAAGCCGCTCCCACTCGAACCGACTGCGGAACCTCCCGATCGCCGAAACGATCGCGGGGCCCGCCACCAGGGCGAAAGCTACGTTGCCGATTATGTGTGCCAGGTCGAACGGGATCGATCTCACCTGTAAGGCAAGGTAGCGGTCCAGGCTCACCTCCCCCCCGAATCCGACCAGGAACTGAAAGTTCATCCACATCCCGAAGAACAGCCCGGCCAGCCCGCAGGCGATGGCCAGCCTCACCCTTCCGGCACCGCCGCCGGTCACCTTCCACAGGAGCCAGCCCGCAACACCGGTCATGCCCCATCCGACCATCTGCCACGGTGTCCAGATCCCCTGCCCCAGCCAGAAGTTCGAGACCAGGCCACCGATCGCACCGACCGCGAACCCCGGCGCCGGTCCGAGCGCGTAACCGGCGAAGAGGACCAGGTCGGTCGTCGCGACCACGTTCGGAACCGGTGCCAGGAGAACCCGGCCCGCCACGGCCATCGCTGCCAGCACCGCCACCAGAGCGACGATCTGGGAGGGCGGTCGGGAGCGCTCGTACCAGATCAGGCCGACCCCGATCACCAGCAGGACGAGGATCAGCGATCCGATCTGCCAACTCATTCCGGGCCTTCCCGGCCGGTCATCTGCCCCAGAGCGACGACTCCATCCTCGACCGTCACGACACCCGGCATGTCCAGCACCCTCGAGATCTCGGTCGCGAAGTACCAGCCGCCCGCGAGAACCTCGCCTGTATCGGAGTCGGCGATCAACTCACCATCGCCGAGCAGGATGACGCGGTCGGCAAAGCCGGCAGCGAACTCGACATCGTGCGTGGCGACCACGACGGCCGCTCCCCGCTCTGCGATCGTCTCGATCAGGTGGGCCAGCCCGTCCTTCAGGCTCCGGTCCATTCCCCTGGTCGGCTCGTCGAGGGCGACGAGATCGGGCAGGGCATCGCCCTCTGTCCGGCCGGCGAGGGCGATCGCCAGGGCGAGTCTCTGTCTCTCGCCACCCGAGAGGTCACGCGGGTCAACCGAGGGGTCGACCTCGAGTCCGACCGCATCGAGTGCCGCTCGACCTCCGGGACCTTCGAGCTCGGCTCCGACCGACTCCCTGACGAGGTAGTCGCCGGGGTTCTGGGTCAGGAGCGCCACTCCGCCGCGGACTACGACCTTCCCGGCCACCGGGGGAACGAGGCCGGCAGCGGCCCTGAGCAGGGTCGACTTCCCGGCACCGTTCCTTCCCATCAGGGCGACCTTCTCCCCGGGCTCGACCGCGAGATCGACCCCCCGTAGGACATCTGCCGAACGTCCCGCCGAGGAGAGCTCGACCCAGAGATCCTCGCACCGCAGGGCACGGCCGTTCCCGACCCTCACAGTTGGGTCGCCGGACCGGTTTCGGTCCGACCGGTCGGCACCGGGGGCCGAAACGAGACCGCTCAAGGCCGAACGGGCCTGCCTGACCCCGACCGGAAGCGAAGGCAGGCCGGCCAGAGAGAACATCCGGGCGGCAGGAGTCGCCAGCGCCGGCTCCACCGCCAATGCGAACTCGAGAAAACCCTCCGGCCTGCCGTCGAAGGCGACCGATCCCCGGTCCATTGCGACTACCCGGTCGGCTGCGGCGAGACAGCGCTCCAGCCTGTGCTCGGCGAGGACCACCGACACCCCCCACTCCTCGTTCAGGCGACGCAGGAGCCAGATCAGCTCATCGCCGGCAACGGGATCGAGCTGCGAGGTCGGCTCGTCGAGAAGGATCAGCGACGGTCTGGTGACCAGGGCAGCAGCAAGGGCGACCCGTTGCAGCTCCCCGCCCGAGAGGGATGCCACCGTTCGATCGAGCAGGTCGGGAATCGCCAGGGCGAGGGCTACCTCCTCGACCGCACGGGCGCGAGCCGCGTCACCGTCACCCCGGAACCTGAGTGGAAGTTCGATCTCGGCCGAGACGGTGGTCGAGACGACCTGGGTCTCGGGATCCTGAGCGAGATAGCCGACGAGGTCTGCAAGGTCCCCCGGTCCGAACTCAGAGGTGTCCCGGCCGCCGACCATCACGGTCCCGCTCACGGTGCCACCGTGGAAGTGGGGAATGAGTCCGCAGGCGGCCTTCAGGAGCGACGACTTGCCCGATCCCGACCGTCCCGCCAGGACCACGAACTCACCTGACCCGACGGTGAGCGAGACCTCCCGCAGGGCGAAGGAGTCAGAGTCGGGGTATGAACATGAGAACCCGTCGAGCAGGAGCTGTGGCCGGTCGGTCGTGATCGGGGCATCAACTTCCACGGATGCCTCCCGAACCGCTACGGGTCACCAGTCCGCCCAGGACCAGGACTGCTGCCAGCAGGAGCGAGGTCGGACCGAAGTGCCAGGTGATCGTGGGATAGGGGTCGAACTGCGACCCGCCGGCCAGGAGGTTCACAGTGAGCGCGGCCAGAATCGCCAGACCTGAAAGCAGGAACCGGCGGTCGTGGCGGGAGCGCCGCCGGGCAGGGGCCGAGTCCTTGTTGCCGATCGAGTAGCCCCTCAACTCGAGGGTTGCGGCCACGTCCACCGACCTGTCCAGCGATCCCGCCAACAGTCGCCTGGCAGCTGCCGCCTTGCCAACCGGGGTTGCCGCGGGACCCCTCAGGGAGGAGGCCTCGGCCAGACGGGCCTGGTCTGCCACCGCAAGAGGGACCAGTCGCGAAACCAGGGTTGCGGTCAGGGCCGACCGGCGCGCGACCCGATGGACCGAAGTCAAGACCCGGTCGGGATCGACTGCGGCAGACCAGACACCGATCACGACCATCGTGCCGAGAGCCCTCAGGCCGATCACGGCACCGGCCATCAGAGCCTCGGCGGTCACATCGACCGCACCGAACAGGGGCCACTCCCCCAGCCTGAGGAGGACAGTGGCTCCCCTCTCGGTGACCAGACCATTGACCAGGATCATCAGGGCCGCGATCGCGCCTCCGATCTTGATCGAGAAGAGGACGGCCCTGCCACAGCCGGCACCGACTCCGGCCAGAGCGGCGCCCAACGTCCCGGCAAGCAGGACCAATGGGTCACCGGAGAACAGGCAGACGATGAGGTAGGCCCCGAGGTAGATCCCGACCGGTCCGAGCGAGGCAGACTGAAGCGGCCCGCGTGAAGGAACGTAGGCGAGCGGCGGATCGAGCAGCGTCTTCAGTTTCCTCCGCCTTTCCCGCTGTCATCGGTCGGGACGGGCACAGGAACCGGGGTCCCCGCGGGAGTGATCGCTACCGCATAGGTGGATCCCAGCACTTCGGGTTCGAGGGCCGCGGTTGCGATCTCGACACCTTCGTCATCGGTCCCGGTGACGATCCATACCGGCGGCCCTCCGGGTTCGCGGACGGCCGCGATGAGGCCCGATCCCGGCCCCAGGACATCTGCCCTCACCCCGTTCTGGTCGAGCAACTCCAGAGTCGCCTCGCCCCCGGGAGAACCTGCGAACCTCGCGAACACGCCACTTTCGGCCGGATCGGAGTCGAGGCCGGAATCCTCGAGGTCCCCGAAAGAGCCGACCTCGACCCTGACTCCGCCCCCGTCAGACCGAGCGAACTGGACGCCGTCATCGGACAGCTGCCCACGGGCCAGATCACAGATGGATTCCGGCGCCCGGCAGGAGAGCGAGGCCCGACTCCCGGCTCCCACGGAACCCGGTGCGAGGGGCGCCGGGTAGCTCCCAGTCACGGCGCCGACCTCCATCGCCGCTGTCCAGTCCCGATAGTCCCACCAGACCGAGTCACCCGAGCTCAGGTCGAACTCGGCAGCACCGATCTCGGCAGCGATGCCGTTGACGAAGTAGAACCAGTCGCGACTCCGCGGACTGACGGTCGTCTCGATGCCGTCGATCGCATCAACGAACCTGCCTCCGTAGGAGGTTTCGACCTCGGTGGTCCGGTCCAGGAGGCGCATCACGGTGTCCGAGGCCCCGAGCTCATGCTCGACCGGGCCGGCAACCGGTGTCCGGCCGTAGTCCCTCGTAACGGAGAGCCCCACCTCTCCGTCTACCGATCCGGGACCGAAGCCCACTCCACACCCAGTCGAAGCGAGGGCCAGACCACACGCGATCGCCGTGACGAGAGCTCTCACCGAGGAAGCCGTTCAGCCCTGTCGTGCCGCCTGCTGGCGCGTCTGATTACCCAGCTCTATGACCGAGCGATTGGAGGGAATGAGTCCTGCCGACCGGGCGACCAGACGAACGGTCGAGGTAACCCTCACCGTGATCCGGCCGGAGGAATCGGTCACACCGGCCAGGACCGGACCGACGAATACCTTTGCTCCCGAGGCCGGTCGAGCCTTGCCCTCGCCGTCGTAGGCGAGGACCCGGACGGTAGTAAGTGATGCCCTCCTGACCGTCGCCGGAGCTATCAACCGGAGCTCGTCGGGCAGCGGAGCGCTGTAGCTCTGATCCAGGTACCAAAGGACCCTGTCTCCGGCCTCGAGGAAGGTCGAGTCACCGCCGGTGGTGGCCAGTGAACCGTTCACCTTCAGAGCCCACCACTCTTCACCCTCCGGGGCGTATCGGCCGACGGCACAGACGCCGAGTCCGAAGTCGAACGCGTTGGTCAGAAGCAGCGGCCTGAGTTCGGCTACCCCGACCGTCGCCCGCTGGAGAGCACCCAGGGCCGTCGTGCCGGCGAGGATCTTCGATCCATCGGAGGGAGTGCCTCCAAAGCAGAGCGCCTTGCTGCTGGTAGGAACGGAAGTGGTCTGGGCCACGACCGGGCGGTCCACGAGGATCTCACCCTTCCAGTTGACGACCCTGACCTCCACCGGGGCCTTCCGGTCGGTCGATGCCTCTGCCTGGCCAGCCGCGACGAGCACGAAGGCCGCCACCAAGGCTGCGATGAACCTGTTCATTTTTGTCCTTTTTTCTCCGGGCCTGTGCGCGAGGCCACCTTTTTCAGAAGCGTCCTCTCCATCTAGATCGAGAGAACACGAAGCCGACAGGTCTTCGGACTCGGACGCTTCTGACCGGCTGCCTTCCCGGGTTGTACCCAGTGGCATTTGAGCCGTCAGGAGTGCGTCCCTACCGCTGCGCGCCAGTTCCGGATTTCGACCGGATTCCCTGGCCCCACAAGGGGCACGACCGACTTCACGAACAGAGTAGCGCAAGCAACCGGACGGGGCCCCGGGTAGTTCGGATGAGCCAGTAGATGAGTTGCCGGCGGGCCCCGTGAGCTCGCATATCCGTCGGTCCCGGTACCGTGTCGGTGTGGACCTGATCGAACACCTCGCGGCCCACCTGCCCCTCGCCCTCGGCCCGAGCTGGCTCGACCCCGAGTTCCTGATCAGGACATTCGGCACTGTCGGCATCCTGGCCATCGTCTTCATCGAGTCGGGGCTCCTCGTCGGCTTCTTCCTCCTGGGCGACTCCCTGCTCTTCACGGCCGGTCTCCTTTCGGCCGCCGGAGTCCTCCCCCCGATCTGGATCCTCCTCATCACGATTCCGATTGCCGCAATCGCAGGCGACCAGGTCGGCTACGCGATCGGTCGCAAGTTCGGACCGCCCCTCTTCGAACGACCCGACAGCAGATTCTTCAAACGCGAATATGTCGACCGGTCGGCCGAGTTCTTCGAGAAGCACGGACCGAAGACGGTCGTTCTGGCCAGATTCGTGCCGATCGTCAGGACATTCGTTCCGGTCATGGCCGGAACCTCGAGGATGAACTACAGGGTGTTCGTCACCTACAACGTGATCGGAGGCCTCCTGTGGGGTGTCGGCGTGACGGCCCTCGGCTACTTCCTCGGCGGGATCCCTTTCGTCAAGGCGAACATCGAGCCGATCCTGATCGCAATCGTGTTCATCTCGGTGCTGCCGATCATCTTCGAGCTCGGGCTCGCCACGAGGCGCAGGCGCTCCTCGGGTGGGAATGAGTCCGAAGAAGAGGTAGTCGAACCCTTCGAGACACCCGTGATCGAAGAGGCCGACGAAGTTCAGGTAGACCTGGACCCCCGATAACGAGCGGGATCCCGGCGAATGGACCGTTGCGGTCGCGGGCCATCACCTTTTCTGTGTGAGCGTTTCTTTATAGTTGGCCCATGCGTCGCCTGACGATCGCGTTTCTCGTAGGTCTCGGAATGCTCATTCCGGCCTCCCCCGCCGGGGCGGTGAGCAAGTCCACGGCCGAATTCATCGCCGGTTTCGAGGGCTACTACGGAAAGCCCTACAACGATCCCGCCGGCTTCGCCACGGTCGGATACGGCCATCTGCTCGGGTACCGCCCCGTCTCGGCCTCAGACCGCAAGGACATCTGGGTCAGGGGTCAGAAGAAGCCGGGTTACCTGTCTCAGGTCGAAGCGATGCGCCTGCTCAGGACCGATCTCGCAAAGTACGAGGCCCAGGTCTTCCAGCGCATCGGCAAGGCAAAGGTGACCGGGCCGATGGTCACTGCGCTGACCTCGTTCACATTCAATCTCGGCGCCGGCTACCTCGACTTCCGGAAGTCCAACGGGTTCACCCGTCAGACGAACATCGCCTGGCACGTCCGCAAGGGCAACTACCTGACTGCCGCCCGCCAGATGAGAATCTTCGATGGCGTGATATCGGGCGGCAAGAGGTATGTGCTCGCCGGCCTCACCCGCCGCAGGAACGACGAATTCCAGCTGATGATCAAAGGCATCCGACAGCTCGGCAAATGCGGGCTCGGCTGTATCTCCGAGGACAACTCGGGGGGCATGACCCTCTCGGCCCGGCGATAGTCCGAGACCGACTCGAGACCCGTCTATCCTGACGGTATGTATCTCCGCCACCGGCCATGGACCAGGAAGGAGACCTTCCGGTTCTCCCTCGCGGTCTCAGTGGTGCCATGGACGGTCCTCGCGGTTGCCCTTCGCCTTCTTATTACCGGACCGATCCAGCTCGAGATGGGTCTGCTCGGGGCGGGCTTCCTCGCGATCATCTTCACAGTCCTGACCGCGATTTCGACCTGGGCTTTCGCCGCCCTCTCAGGCCTGGAGATGCCCGACTACTTCCGCCTGCTGAGAGCAATCCTCTGGACTGCCGTAGCCGTCTCGGTGCTCAACGTGGTCGCCGTGCACCTCTTCCCGCTGAATCTGGTCGCTGTCACGGCGGCACAGACCTGGATCCTGTTCCGGAAGATCCCCGCCTGGATTCAGGAGCCGGTAGAGGAGTCCGCCCGGATCGAGCCGATCGCCTTCGGCGCGGTCGGAATCAAGGCAATGATCGTCGCTTCACTCTTCTTCTTCGCCCTGGTCGTCAGCTGACGCTCGGCCGATTCATCGGGTGCCGAATGCGGCCTTGAGTCCTTCTTCCTGGTCCGGATCCAGGACGGCGAGGATCCGATCGCCCCCTCTGATCACAGAGTCGGACTCCGGCACGAAGCCTTTGCCTTCCCTGAGTATCGAGATCAGGAGCGTTCGCTCCGGCAGTTCGACCTCCTGCACCGATCGGTCCTTGACCGGTGAGTCCTCGGCCACGAGCACTTCGATGATCTCGATCCCCTCGCTGCCGAGATCGAGGAGCCTGATCAGTCCCTTCTGGGGAACACCGTGCTCGATGAAGCTCAGGATCAGACTCGTAGAGGAAACGACGGGAGCGATGCCGAGAAGGTCGAAGTGCTGCTTGTTCCTCGGGTTATTGACTCTGGCGATGATCTGCGGAACCCCGTATTTCTCCTTTGCGACCTGGCAGATCAGAATGTTGTCCTCATCATCACCGGTCACGGCGATGACCATGTCGGCCCGCTGGATACCGGCCCGCTCGAGGACCCACAGCTCGGAAGCATCGCCGAGCTGTATCCGGTGCTCGAACAGGGGCTCGATTGCCTGATAACGCTTCTGGGAGGTCTCGATCAGGGTTACTTCGTGGCCCTGCTCGATCAGCTCCCTCGACAGGTTGGTGCCGACCTTGCCGGCTCCGATGACCAGCAGGTACATCAGGACACCGTCCCGGTGGCCGGGTAGCCAAGCGCCTCGCCAAGCATTCCGGCAGCGATCGAGGTCGGGCAGATGATTTCCAATCCGCGACCTCCGTAGAACTCGGCCCTTGCCGGATCCATGATCCTTGCCACGACCTTGTCGATGCCGTAGCGCTCCCTCGCTATCTGGGAAATCACGATGTTGGTGTTGTCACCATTGGTCGAGGCCACGAAAGCATCGGCCTTCTCGATTCCGGCCAGCTCGAGTGCCTCGGTCTCGAGTGCCGCTCCAACGGTGAACTTTCCCCCAAGCTCGCTCCAGGGCCGCTCGAGTCCTACCTCGAGCCTGGCGTAGGCCTCGGGATCCCTGTCCATTACAGAGACCTCGTTTCCCTCCTGCTGGATCAGGTGCCGGGCGACCCGGGAACCCGTCCTTCCGCATCCCACGATCAAGACGAACATCGAGCCAGTCTATTCGCTGTTCTCGGGGGGTGGTGCCGTGATCACGACCGGAACATCCGCCCGCGACAGCACATAGACGGTCGCCGGGCCGACCTCTTCGTAGCGAGCCTCGCCGAGGCCGCCGAGCAGGGGGCCTCCCTCAATTCCACTGGGTGGCTCTGCGCCCATCACGATCGCGTCGACTTCGAGATCCCGGGCTGCCTGCACGATCGCCTCGCCGACCCTCCGGGTCCTCACGAACTCGAGGTCGACCGTAACGCCTTCGTATTCATCGGCGATCGCCCGGGCCCGTTCACCGGCATCGCGCGCCCTCGTCGCGGCCTCTTCACTGATCGGGTCTTCGAGCGAACGCTCCAAGGGGACTTCGGTCGAGTAGAGGAGGATTACCTTTGCGCCAGGCCGTCCCTCTTCAGGCTCTTCCTCGGCAGCCATCAGACCTGCCGTGCTCACGATGTCATCGTCGAGGCGAGTCCCGAAGATCGGAACCAGGATCCTTCTCAGGCTTGCCTCCGGACGAGGACGGGTCAGTGTTCTGATGTCGACCTCGATCCGCTCTCCGAGACTCGCCCCCTGAACGACCCTGCGATAGAGCACGTAGCCGATGAGACCGGCGACGAGCCAGGCGATCCCGACCCATCGTGCCTGCTCGTGGTAGAGCAGGACCGAAAGGAAGGCCAACCCTGCGAGCACCGCCCCGACGATCGATGTCAGGGGCAGCCGAGCCGGGCCGAACGGAATCGAAAGTGGCGCCTGGAAGGGCCGCTCGGCGTCCGGACGTTCGATTCTCAGTCTGATCACTGCAAGATGAGCAAGGGTCATCGCAATCGTGGCTCCGAAGGCGAAAAGCCCGGCAAGTGTCTCGACGTCCCCGAACAGGGCGAGTACGAAGACGACGACTCCGGCGAGGAGGAGGACCCGCCAGGGCGTCTCGAAGCGCTTTCCGAGGATCCCTATCCGGATCGGGATCTGGCGATGGACTGCCAGCGAGAAGGTGTGGCGAGACAGGGCAAGCAGGCCTGTGTTGGCTGCCCAGAGCAGAGTTGCCGACGCTACCACTGCGACCAGGTAGCGCATGGCCTCCGACAGCCATGCAGGATCGAACGTGGAGACCACACCAAGGAGCGGAGCCTTCA
The DNA here is from genome assembly GCA_903939845.1 of uncultured Solirubrobacterales bacterium. Lineage (GTDB taxonomy): Bacteria > Actinomycetota > Thermoleophilia > Solirubrobacterales > 70-9 > 67-14. The sequence goes on along the minus strand of CAJAIJ010000050.1, from coordinate 20,679 downwards.
GCCAGGTCGTGCCTAGTTCGGTCGAAGGACCTTCCGGCCCTGAAACGACCGGAAGGGCAAGCAGAGCGACCGTCGCCATGGCAGCGAACAGAATCGGTAGAGCCCAGGCCGACCTTGCGATCAACCTGCCCGTGCCCGCAGAGGGAGCCTCCATCTCGGGAATGAGATCGCTCACGGCTTCGATGCCGGCATAGGCCACGAGCGCGATGACGGCGGCGTAGATCGCCTCGTCGAACTCGGGGCCACCGGCGCCGAGGTTCAGGCTGGTCGTGAGTGAATCTGCCTGGAGGAAAAGTGCGACTCCGATGACCAGCACCAGGGCCTGAACTGCGAGGTCGGCAACGGCGAGTCCGACCAGAAACCGCGGGCGCCGCCTGCCGGTGACATCGATGAGGTTGAGGACGACGATGTAGACGACCAGAGCCCCAACGAGGACTACTTCCCAGGGCGTTCCGTCCACTGCCCCGATGAACGGTTCGAGGTAGGGGGGAATCGAAAGGACTGCCAGAGCGATCGCGACGGTGAAGTCGAGCAGAACCACCCAGCCGACCACGAACCCCGCCACCTCGCCGAAGGCCGTCCTGACCAGAGTCGAGGAACCTCCCCGCTCACGCAGCATCGTCGCCCCCTCGAGGTAGGCGAAAAGGGTCAACACGAAGAGCAGCCCGGAGGCAAGAAGGATCAACGGGGTCAGGCCGAGTCCGTTGTCGGCGATGACCCCGAGCGCGAAGTAGATGGAGGAGCCGACCGCCGCATAGGTGACGGCGATGAGCCAGATTCCTGCTCCGGGTCTACCCCGCGGGCCCTCGTTCATCTCGCTCATTCGGTCCCACCGATACGGGCCTGGAGATAGAGCCGCACGACCCCTACGGCGACGAGGGCGACCCCCAGCACGACCCCGAGCGAAAGGGGTCCACCACCCCGCACCAGGGTCACCCCGATGATTGCGATGCCGAGCAGGAGCTGGAACACCGAGAGCAGCCTGGTCACCCTGTCGTGGCCCTTGCTCAAGAGGCCACCGCCGCCTGCCCGGAGACCACGATCACCCGGCAAGGTCGCCTGGCGAGCAGAGTCCTAAGCACCTTGTCGTAGACCGGGCGCCCCTGATTGGAAGGCAACGAGATGATCACGGCCTCCGCCTGGAGGGAACGTGCCAACCGGTCGAGCGAGTACCCCTCCTCGCCCGGGCGAACCCTTTCGACCTGTCCCGTGACCCTGAGACCGGCCTCGATTCGGCCTCGCTCGATCTCGCCCTGGGCGTGACCCTCGGCTTCCGGAAGGTCTGCATCGAGGGGCAGGTCGGCCGCCACCGTTACCAGGGCCACCACGTGAATGGCCCTTCTGGTCTGGGATGTCAGGGCCAGGGCCGTTGCGACCAGCTCATCCGAGAGACCCTCCCCGGATCTCAGACCCACCACCACACTCCTGTACTCGATCTCTTCGACCCCGAGAGGCTCGGGCATCACGATCCGAACCGACTCCCGCAGGGGGAGGTGCTGATAGCGGCGATAGAGGAGGTAGACGATGATCCCCGCAGCCATCCAGCTGAGTCCGACAGCCAGAGTGACCGGGTTCAGTGCCATCACCACCAGCCATGCCGAGAAGGTCCCGAGCCCACCGATCAGGGCAGTGAGGGGCAGTACTCGACCCCTAAACCGGAAGTTCAGGGGCGGCATCCACTCTCGCTCGGCGTCCGGCTCGGTTTGGCGGAGCCTGATGACCGCAGCGTGGGCAATCGTGAACGAAAGCATCGCTCCGAACGAGTAGAGGGTCGCCAGGAATTCGGCCTTGCCGGGCAGGAGGGTCACGATCGCTGCCACGGCGAAGAAGATGATGGCGACGTATGGAGTCCTGTACCGCGGATGAACCCTCCGGATCACCTCGGGCAGCTGCCTGTACTGGCCCATCGAGTAGCTGAGGCGTGACACCCCGATCATGCCGGCGTTGGTCGCAATCAGGAGGATCACGGCAGCAAGGACTCCGACGTAGATCCTCAGCGCATCTGCGAGCCCACCGGAGACCCCAAGGTTGTCGACGATCCCCAGGATCGGATCGTCTGCGTAGGTCGTGCCGAGTTCAGTTACGAAGGAGCCGTCGGCCATCTGTTCGACCGGCATCGCCGAGAGTGCGACGATCGGGATGAAGGCGTAGAGCGCGAGCACCGTGATCACAACCAGGATCACGCCCTGCGGGACGGTTCTGGCCGCATCCCGGGCCTCCTCCGACATGTTGGAGATGGTCTCGATCCCGGTGTAGGCGATCATCCCGACCGCGATCCCGAGAGCGAAGTCAGGCCAGCTCGGAGCCACGCCGAGCTGCACGTTCGAGACCAGCACCTCCGGACTGAGCACCAGGAAGACTCCGATGCCGACCAGGACGACCTGGGTCGCGATATCGACGACGGTGAGAATCAGATTGAACCTGGCCGACTCCTGGGTGCCCCTGACGTTGAGCCAGGCCAGGGCCGCAATCACGAGGGCTCCGGTGATGATGTCGCCCGGGGCCCTGCCCAGCGGCTCCCAGAAGACGGCGAGGTAATGGGGAACGAAGTACGCCGAGATCGCAGCAGTGATGACGTAGTTCAACATCTGACCCCAGGCGGCTATGAAGCTGACCACCTCGTTGAACGCGTGACGGGCGAAGCTCGAGGAACCGCCCGCCTCGGGATACATCACGGTCCCCTCCGCGTAGGTGGCGGCCGTGCAGATGAAGATGAATCCCGCGATCAGGAACGCGACCGGGGTCAGGCCGAGTGCGAAAGCGGCCGTAACCCCGAGCGCGTAGTAGATCGAGGAGCCGACGTTGCCGTAGGCGGCCGAAAAGAGGGCTGACGCTCCAAGGATGCGTCGTAGCCCCTCCTCTCTGGGAACCCTCTTAGCCAAGGGGCGATCCGATCTCGATGCGGTCCACCCGGGAACAGTAGAGCGGGATCGAGGACGACACCTCAGCCGCTACGTCTTCGGACCCGAAATTCCCTTCGGGTGCCGACAACTCCGCTCCCCGGAGTGCCGGCCCTAGACCTTTACGTAGCTGTGGAGAAGCTTCAGCTCGACCCGCTCCGACGGGCTTGCGAGGAGCGGGGATGCCGCTTCGTTGAAGGCCGCGAACTCGGGGTTGCTGTTGACCGCATCGGCGGCAGCCTCCTCGTCGAAGATCCCGATACCCCGGACGATGCCCTGCGCCTCGTCCCCGAGGATCAGAACCGTTTCCAGCTCCGGCTGAATGCTGAGGAAGTCACGGGCAAAGGCTGAGTAGAGCTCGGCCAGCTCATCGAAGTGGCCCGGCTTTGCGTGGAGGGTGAACTCGGCGACATGCATGAGATTCGAGGTCCTTTCGGTAGTCCGTTGGACCCGGAACCCTAGAGGAGCGCCCCATGAAGGGAGTGCCGGTCGACGCCGCCCCCGACAGTCGTGACGGGCGCGATCGACCATTAAGCTGCGCCCCGTGGTCGGAGAAGCACAGGCGCTGCCCTTCATCGATCGCCTCGGGATCGAGATCGGGGCAGACCGGGAGACCGCCTGGGACGCACTGCTCGAGGTTCTGGCCCGGTCCCTGGAGTCGAGAACGTCGCGCAAGGCAGCTCGGGCCCTCGGGGCGTCGGAGCTCCGGGCCTCGGGACCGCGACCGCTGTCGGCGGGCTCGACTTTGCCCGGATTCCGGGTTGCGGCGGCCGAGGACCAGCGACGGCTGACGCTGGACGGAAGCCATCGCTTCGCCCGTCACGAGATGGTCTTCGAACTGACGGATCTCGGATCGGGTCGGACCGAGCTCGCAGTAATCACCCGCGCCGAGTTCCCCGGTCCGATCGGAACCCTCTACCGGACCTTGGTCATCGGCTCGGGCGGACACGTGATCGCCACTCGCCGCCTGCTCGCCGCGGTCGGACGCGAGGCCGAGAATCGGGAGGCATCCGCCTGACGCGGAGTACCGCTACGGGGAATCGAACCCCGGTTTCCGGACTGAGAATCCGGCGTCCTAACCCCTAGACGATAGCGGCAGAGAGACGCGATTCTAACAACCTGCGAGTCGCCATAACGACTGCCGTCAGCACTCGTTAGAGTCCTTCCTCGAGCGGCTGTGGCGGAACTGGTAGACGCGCAGGCTTCAGGTGCCTGTGTCCGCAAGGACGTGGAGGTTCGACTCCTCTCAGCCGCACTCGAGATCGAGCCCCGACCGGGAGAGGCAAGCCGGTCGGGGCTCTTCCGCATCCCGACCGGCCGACCTCATGCTCGTTTCCTGACTGGCTTCCTAATGGGCGAAGCTGATTTTCGGCAGGATCCGGTCGGCCCAGGAAGGCAACCACCAGGCCCACTTCCCGACGAGTCTCATCAGGACCGGCAGCAGTAGCAGCCGAACCAAAAGAGCATCCAGAAGGACGGCGACCCCGAGAATGATGCCCATCTCCTTCGGCGGGAGCGGACCGGAGAGGGCGAAGGTGAAGAACACCGCGACCATCACCGCCGCAGCGGCAAAGATCACCTTCCCCGAATGGGCGACGCCGTTGATCATGGCGTCCTTGGGGTCGCCCGATCTCTCGTAGTGTTCGCGAGCCGAACTGAGCAGGAACACCGAGTAGTCCATCGATATCGCGAAGATCATCGCGAAGAAGAACACCGGGGCCCAGGCGTCGAGGAACCCCTGGGACTCGAACCCGAACAGGCCCGAGAGGTTGCCGTCCTGGAAGACGAGCTTCGCGACCCCGAACGCGGCACCTACCGCGAGCAGGTTGGTCACTACCGCGAGGAACGCCAGCACCGGTGCCCTCAGGGCTACCAACAGGAGGAGGAAGCCGAGGGCCAGGACGACCCCGATCACGAGGGCCGTCTTCCCGGCGAGCGCGTCTTCGAGGTCGAAGTTCTCGGCTGCGGCCCCGCCCACCAGCGCGGTCGCGGGCAGGTCCTCACGGAGTCGATCGAGCGTGTCCCCTACCACCGGCGAAGAGGGGTCATCGGCCGGGACGGCAAGGATCAGGGAGTTTCCCCCCTTGCCCTGCATGGGGGGAAACACCACCGCCACGCCCTCATCCGCACCGGCGACCTCGACCACATCGTCGGCACCCTCGGACGGGGTGACGATCTGGAGGGTGCCGGGCGCGCCCGGTCCGAACGCCGCGGTCAGCTGTTCGTAACCCTGTCTGGACTGCTTGTCCTCAGGGACGACCTTGATCGAAGGCATGCCGGTATCGAGCGAGAAGATCGGCAAGGCGATCGCCACCAGCGCGATAAGCGCCGGTATCCCGAACCAGAGGGGTCGGCGCCAGAGCAACTCGGCCCACCGTGCAAACAGAGGCGAGCGATGCTCGCCGGAATGAACCCAGGGCAGCGAGATGCTGTTGACCTTCGGTCCGATCTTGCCCAGCACGGCCGGTAGCAACGTCATCGATGCCGCCAGCACGAAGATGACCGAGAGCATGATCCCGATCGCCATCGACCGGAAGGCCGGACTGGGGACCAGCAACACCGCAGATAGCGAGATGAGGACGGTCAGGCCCGAGAAGAAGACGGCCTTTCCCGCAGTATCCATCGTGGTCTCGATCGCATCGAGCGGGGAATCGGCGTCGGTTAGTGCCCCCCTGAACCGATACACGATGAAGAGCGCATAGTCGATCCCCAATGCGAGGGCGAACATCAAGGCGAAGTTCAGTGCCCAGATCGAGATATCGGCGATTTGGGCCCCGAGGTACAGGGAGCCGGCCGCCGCCACGAGTCCGATGATGGTCAGCATCAGCGGCAACCCGGCCGCAACCAGAGAGCCAAACGCAAGCAACATGATCGCGAGGGTCACCGGCCACGAGATCAACTCGGACTTGATCATCGCGTCCTTGTTGGCCTTGTTGAAGTCGGACCACATGCCCGACGCACCGGTCAAAGATGCCGACACCGCAGGGGTTCCGGCCTCAGAGATCTCGTCCTTGATGTCGTCGGCGACCCGGACCATCTGGTTCGAGTCGGCTGCGGCACCTGCCTGGACGACGACCGTCTCCCCGTCTCTCGAGATCCACATGGGATCGACCACTACCTGAGAGACGTCCTCATTGGCGGCGAGAATTCCCTCGACCTCGGTAACTGCCTGACGGAACTCGGGATCCTTTGCGGTCACACCGTCGCCCTTGACTACGACCATCAGGGCCGAGGAGGACATGCCTCCGAAGTTCTCGTCTACCGTCTCTCTTACAGACAGGGATTCGGAACCGGTCGCTTCCCATCCGGCGCCGGAAAGAGCGTGCTCTACGCGAGGGGCAAAGAAGCCGAGGCCGACGGCTACCACCAGCCAGATCACCGCGACGAGTCCGAAGTGGGTCGCGGTCCACCGGCCCAGACGGCCGAACGGACCGGGATTCGAGAGGCTGGTCATCGTCCCTCTCCCGGAGTGGCCGACCGGAATCCGAAGGCCTTCGAAAGAATCAGGGATGCCGGACAGGCGCCGGTGGCGACGAACATCCACTGGTTCAGGCCGACGAACACCGTGAGCAACAGGAACCACGGTGATACGAAGGCCGCAAGCGCCGCACTGAGAATCGCCATCGTCCCGGCCATCGCAAAGAGGACCCTCTCCAACGGCCACTTACCGCTGAATCGGGAGGAGCACTCTCCCCCATTCTCAGTGGCACTTCTTTCGGCTGTCTGTTCGGGCTCGCTCTTCATCTCGAATATTCCACTCCACAAGTGTTGAGTTGTATAAGGGACCAAAAAGATAGCACGCCTGGCGGATCACCGCCTGCCCTCGGGTAGCCGGCTCAGTCCTGCTGAAGGGTGGCGAGCGTTCGAGCGACGTTGGTCAGCTGCTGCTCCATGCTCCCGCAGACCTGATCGCACATCTCGACCATGCCGGAGTCGGCCAGCGAATAGAGCACGGAGTTGCCCTCACGCCTCCTCGCCAGGATTCCTGCTCCGTGGAGGGTCTGGAGATGCTTTGAGACGTTCTGCTGGGAAGTCCCCAACTCGTCGGCAAGAGTCCCGACGCTCATCTCCCCCGCCCTCACCCGATCGATGATCCGAAGCCTCATCGGCTCTCCGAGCAGCTTGAAGCGGGCCGCGATCATCTCGGCCAGATCGGGGGGAAGTGGTGAAGGCATAGCCATGTCCTCAACCATACAACCGAGGGGTGGAAAGGCAAGGACCAACCCGATCGCGAAGACCGGGTGGCAGCCGATTGGCTGATGTTGTCTGACCTATCGGACCTGAAGCGAACGGACCAGAGTGACCGGCTTCAGGCCGCTTCCCAGGGCCGAGATCTCGATCCTGATCGGCCCGGTCCTCACGAAGGAGACCCTTGCCTTCACCCTGCGGCTGGCCCCTGGGGCCAGGGACGAGACGGTCGGCAGCGGGGCGGTCTGTCGCACTCCCTTTCCGGCCACCCGGAGCCTTATGTCCCTGGCGGTTGCCGTGCCGGGATTGGTGACCAGCACCGAGAGCGATGCCCGGCGACCGACCGGCTTCGATCCACCGGGTGTCGTGAGCCTGAGCAACGCCTTCCCGTCCAGGCCGACGCAGTCGGACCGGAAGTCCGGCGCCCGAACGAGGGCCTCCTCCCCGGAGGGTTCGCCGGAATCGAGTCGGTCCCCCAGCAGGAACTCGGATGTCCCAGCCCAGAAGCCGTTCGGGCAGTTCGCCCGCACGAAACCGGGGTCTCTTCCGACTCGGTCCGGAAACCCGTTGTTACTGCCCGGGATGGCCAGCTCGAAGAAGCCCGTCGAGGTTCCGAACGGAAGTTTCGGGATCGACACCTCCAGCACGTTGTTCTTCCAGGTGCCCTCCATGTAGACGCCGGAGTTCACCTCGGCGTTATATCCGTAGACCTTGAGCCTCGGGATGCCGTCTTTCGAAAAGCCACCGAAGAAGATGACGAGCTCGGTGCCGTTCAGCTGGGTCCCCTCGGCCGAGTTGAAGGCAGCCAGGTAGAGCTTCGCCCGCCCGTTGCCGATCAGGGATCGGGGACATTTGCCGATCATCGTTTCGGCCGGAACTCCGAGACTGGAGGTGGCAGGTCCCAGGATCCGATCCGGACATACGGGCAGGTCGGGGTCAGGAACGAAGGCCATCTCCTGCGGGAAGGCGGCCGTGATCGTCTTGATCGGCCTCACCTTGGGTACCTCGGGAAAAGGGGCCGAGATCTCGGCCTGAACGCGCCACTCGACCGGGACCCTCGCCTCCCTGTAGAGCTTGCCACCGATCGGCGACATCTCGAGAGTAGAGAAGGCGACTTCACCCGGATCCGAAGCCCGGGCCTGCATCGAGGGGAGGATGGCCACCAACGAAGCGACGCCAACGACGGCCAGGAGACGCAGCACCGAAGCACGCGAGTTCCTGAAGGGCTGCCTCGGCCGAGCCCCGGTCAGGCGCGAACCAGTTCCGGTTCCGTACCTGTCGTCCATGCCTGGCTTCTCTTCCCGTCCCGAAAACAAGAAGGGGAGCGATCCTTGCCGGATCGCTCCCCCCCTTGCTTCAGTGCTTCCGGTCTCCGCCTACTTGACGGTCACCGTCTTCGTCGCCGAGGCGCTTCCGCCATTGGACGAAGAGGCCTTGAAGGTGGCCTTGATCTTGCCCTTGCTCTTGAACTTGGCCTTGATCTTGACCGTCTTGCTGCCTCCACCGGCAATCGAGCCGACCGAGGTGTTGATCTTCACGCCCCTGCCCGAGACTGCGAGCCGGACTCCACTGGCGGCAGCACCGCCCGTGTTCGTGATCTTGACCGAGTAGGTCGCGACCTTGCCCACCTTGGCGGTGCTCGGGCCGGTGACGGTCACCTTGCCGAGCCTGGCCACGGCCGGGACTCCGGTGCAGGAGATGTCGCTACCGATGTCGGTGTAGACCTCACCATTACCTATCGGGGTGCCGTCGGTGAGACGCCTGCCGAGCAGGAAGTCTGCCGAGAACGGGAACGTGCCCGTGTCGCACTTGGACTGGACGTAGTCGGCCTTCTGGCCGCCCGGAATGGTGATCGTGATGTCCTGCGCTGGCAGGTACTGGGTGATCGTCTCGCCCGGGAGGTTGAAGTTGAGCGAGTTGACCGCCGAATCCTGAGTCAGCTGCGGGATCGGGATCTCGAGAACACCCTGAGTCGAGAGCGTACCCTCGGTGTAGATCGCGACGCCCGTGTCGTAGGAGTAGGCCCAGAACTTGAGCCTCGGCTGTCCGCCATTGAGGCCACCGTTGAACACGACGATCTGTCCATCCAGACTCGGCGGAGTCGCGTTCGGGTTGTTGACCCGGTTCAGCAGGAAGGTAGCCGTGCCGTTACCGATGATCGAGTTCGGGCACCGCGCAACGATGACCGGGATCTCGACGCTGTTGTTGGTCGACGGGCCGATCTGGTCGTCGGGGCATACCGGCATGCTGCCCGGGTTGAAGGTCAACTGGGATGCCGGCGGCAGCTTCAGGGTGGTGGACCTGGTCGGAAGCAGTTCGGTAATCGGCGGATTCGGAGCCGAGGCACCGGTCGTGACCGTCATGTTCGACGCCTTGAACGCATTGGTGAAGAACGAGCCGCTCTTCGGAGACAGGCTGAGCGACGAGGCCGGAATCGTTCCGGAGTTGATCGGACCTACCGAGTTGCTGGATCCCGAGGTCGAACCGTCGCCGTTGACTGCGGTGACCTGAGACCGAATGAACTTCCCCTGGTCGGAGTTGGCCGGCGTCGGATTGGTCTTCAGCGCATAGGTGCTGTTGGTCGAGTTGGCACCGGTGATCTCCGTGCAACCGGAAGGGAAAGGATCGCCAGTGGTGCAGCGGAACCACTTGTAGGTAAAGGACGTGGGAGTGCCGGTCCAGGTGCCGTCGGTCGTGGTCAGAGTCTGGCCGATGGTCGCGGTGCCGGTTACGACGGGCGCGGTTTCTTGCGTCGGCGCTGCAGCGCTGGCCTGAGAAGGCGCAAGGATTCCGATGGATACGACGGCTATGAGGCCGGTCAGCTTGAGCAGTTTCATTCGATCCTCTCCTGTTGTGTCTGTCCGGCTCCGACCGACACCCCTGCGGGTGTCCGGCCCCCAAGTAACCGGATGATCGTAAGTGTAAACCCTTTCAGGGCCGGGAGTTGCGATTCGGCCGGCCTCAGGGCTGGCGATAGACGTGCTGATATTGGGTCGCCGGCCTGGAGGGATCGCCGATCGGGGTGAACGGTGCCTGCTGGATGCAGGCCGGCGTCGGGACCGAGTCGGTCTGGAGGGTGCCGTTGAGTCCAAACACGATCGAGTTGTCGTACTGCTGCTCGATCGCGGCCGGATCGAACGGGTCGGGCGGTATCGGGAGGATCGGATAGCGCAGGTTCGTTCCGTACTGGGCCTGGCCGACGGCTCCGAGCCCGGCCCAGGTCGGGATCGTGGCGTTCAGGCCGCCCGAGCAGTTCGAGTCATCGAAGACCGAGAGGCCCCCGGTGCTGAAGTCGAGGCTGGAGCCGGCAGCCGGATATGGGTTCGACCGGTTGGTGGTGAGCCGCTGGTCGAACGCCGTGAAGGTCTCTGGGCCCATCGTCACCCCGGCCCTGATGTAGCGCACGCCGTCGGGATTGGTCGGGTAGGTGGCACTCGCGTTTGTGGCGGCGGCAGCGTTGCCGAGGAAGGCCGCCAACTCCCGCTTGTAGTAATCGGCCGACTTGATGATCGGGTTGAGCTCGTCGAGGTAGTCCGGCAGGCGGGCCAGGATGCGCGGGGCCTCGGTGTCCAGGAAGCCCCTGAGCGACCCGAACCCTGCCGGAGCCTTCCTGATCACCGGCTTCAGGTTCGTGTAGAGCCGGTCGCTGACCGGAGCGAGCCGTCCCGAAGCTCTCGCCGTCGGTCCGAGCTGCCTGGCCACCGGGACCATCTTCTTCATGATCGGGGTCCCGACGACTGCCAGTTGACCGAGCCGCTCCTGGGTTGCACGGGACTCACGGAGGAAGGTCGGCAGTGCCCGGAATGTGTTGGCCAGGTCTTCGTTTCGTTCCGCCGTGGTGGTGAACACGGTGTTGGTGTTGCGAATCAGGCCCGAAAGCTCACCCTGGCGCCGGCTGAGTGCGTCGAAGACGACGCCGGTGTTCTTGATCAGCCGTGTGACGTCTGATTCCTGCTGGTTGAGGATGGTGAGCACGTCGTCGAGCTCGGTCAGAGTCCCGGGGATCACGCCGATCGTCTGGTTCAGGGTTGCGCTCCTGCCGTTGATCGCGACCGAGGCACCGACCGCCCCGCTCTGGAACGCTGCCCTCGTCTCCTTGTCATAGGTCCTGAAGATCTCGTCGAGCTGGACCGAACGGGCCACCTGGGCGGGCGGAAGCGAGTCGCCATCCTCGAGCATCCCCGACTCCCGGTTGCCCGGGGCGAGCTCCACATACGCCTCGCCGATCAACGACTTCGCCCTCAGGATCGCTCTCGTGTCGACCGGGAGCGGTGCGTACTCCGGCTCTATCTCGAGGGTGACCAACGCCCGGTCCTTCTCTTCGCCCTTGCCGAGTTCGACACCGCTGACCCGACCCACCTCGATGCCGGACACCTTGACCTGCGACTGCTCGGCCAGGGCATTTATCTGGACGAGCGGCATCTTCAGCTTGTAGCCGGAGGCCGCGAGTGGCGTCGGGCCACCGAATGCCGTCCAGACGAAGAGCAGCAGGCCGAAACAGGCCAGCGCAAACCCGGCGATGGTGATGAGCTGGCCGACCGAAGGTGCCTGCTTGTTCACCTGTCGCCCCCCGTCTCGGCGTCATCGACCCCCGGATCGGTGGTGCCGGTGGTGCCGGTCGGGCCTTCGACCCCGGTCGCTCCGTCGGCCGGGTCGACCGGCGGGACCACATCGTCACTTTCGGGCATGAGCATCGGCGAGACGCCCCCGCTCGAGGCCGATGAACTGGTGCTGTCCGGCCGGATCGGTGCGTTCGGGCAGATGCCTCCCTGGGCCGGGTTGTAGGGAGGTGGCAGCTGGGCCAGTCGATAGATGGTCAGGAGCTGCGGCGATCCGCCGCCGACGGCCGGGTTCCAGGAGACCTGCTCACCGAGGCGGGCCGTGTTGCAGGTCAGCATGCTGATGCCGCGCCGGACCGGACCACCTGCGTCCTGGAGGTTCATCGATGAGTTGAAGTTGTGTGCGAGCCACGGGGCCCAGAAGAGGAACCCTTCGTCGGTGGCTCCGGAGGGGTTGTAGGCCAGCATGTCGAGCAGCCGGTTCAGGTTCACGTAGAAGCCCCTGACCTGCGCAGTCGTCGTCGCCGCGGCCCTGCTGGTCTGGGTCAGATCCTCGAACACGGGTTGGACGTCCCGGCTGAATGGCCGGATGTCGTCCCGGAAGTCGTCGGTCGTGTTCCGGGAGAGGCTCTGGAGGGCCAGGAGCCCGGGCTTGAGCCTCTTGACACCTGGAATCAGGTCGAGCAGGGTCGGCCTGACCACCAGTGAGAGCTGGTTGGAGGCCGCAAGTCCTTCACGAGCCGCCGTCAGGGTCGAGGGGAACTCGGTCAGGGCCTCCCTCAGGTAGGCCTCCTCATCGGCCCAGGCCTGGAGGTTGTTCTTCGAGTTGGTGATGAAGTCGGCCACCACCTCATCGTTGTTTCCGAGCTCGGTCGCGAGAAGACTGAGGGCCCTTACGCCCCCGCTGATGTTGTCGCGACGCTTCTCGAGGGCTCCATTCAGACGGGCCGTGTAGGTGGCGAACGGCCCGAACCTTCTCAGTCCCTGAGAAAGCTCCCTGCCCTTGCCGTCGAGGGCCACCCCTGCGTTGTCGAGGAGCAGCACCAGGTAATCCTGGGTCTCGCGGTCGAGACTGGCCCAGAACTGATCGAGCTGAACGTTCGAAAGCCCCCGGGCCAGCGGGATCGTGGACCCCTCCTCGGGCGGGGGGCCATCGGTGCCGGGGTCGATCTCGACCACCATGTCGCTCAGCCCGGTCTTCGGCCTGAGCAGGAATTCGGCGTCCTGGTGGAGCAGGTCCTTGTATTTGGGTTCGATGTCGAGCCGGACCTTGGCGACACCGTCCTCGAGGCTGGCCGCTCCGACCTTGCCGACCGCGATTCCGGAGATCACGGCCGCCTGACCCTGTCCCGGAGTGATCGCCTGGGCGGTCTCGAACTCGGCGTTGATCGAGTAGAACTCCTGCCCGAGGCCCGGAATCCATGAAGGAAGCGCGGCCTTCTGGTTGGAGAGGATCACCAGCAGGGTGACCAGGGCGAGCAGGAACATCGCCGCGATCGCAACGAAATCCTTGAGGTGATCTCTGATCGCCTTGATCACGGGGTGTAGACCTCCGGGCTTGCGGGACCGGGTCCGGCGGCCGGGCCGTTGAGGTCAGGGACGTCCTGCGTGTAGCAGCGGGCCGATGTCACGATCGGCGGTGTCCCCGGGCTCAGGGGGCTGGTCCCCACCGGTGCGACCTGGCTGCGCCCGTAGAGCGGCGTGAAGATGCCGGATTCGAGCGGGTCATCCATCTTCACCGAGAAGTCGCCGCCACCGATCTGGAACCGGGTGAAGGGGCCGTTGCCATCGAAGGTCGAGGCTGAGCCGGCGACATTGACCGCCGCGTAGAGGGGCTGGCGAGATGCCTTTTGACCATTGCCGAGCCCGTTGTCGGTGATTACCTGGTCACCGGTCGGCACGATGTTGCCCGAGATGCACCGACTGAAATCGGTCAGCTGGGGCAGGAACTTGAGAGTCTCGGCTGCCGACCGTGCAGCTGCGGGGGTCGCCTGGAGGGAAATCTGGGCAAGCCCGCCGAGCTCGCGGTCGGTGAGCAGGGGCTTCAGCTGCTGGGTGAGGGGCGTGACGATCCGGATCGTCCTGGGTATCTGGTCGATCCCGGGTTCCGCGGCCACTGCGAAACCGCGGACGGCCGGTATCGCCTCGTTCAGGCTCGTGAAGGAGACACGAGCCGTCCTCAGGGTCGGGCCGAGCTCCCTGATCGTCGCGGCCAGGTTGTCGGACTCGGCCGCGAGCGCCCCCGTGAACGTGGCGAAGTTCCGAACGAATCCCTGGACGTCGTCGGCTCGCTCATTGACCGTGCCGGTAAGCCGGCCGAGGCCACGGAGCAGGTTGCGGAGATCGTTCGGGCCCTCACCGAGGTAGGCCTCGCTGACGATCGCGGTCCCCCTCGCGGCCCGCCCACCGTTCCGATAAGCCAGATTCAGAGACTGACCGCCGGACAGGCCCTGGGCGAGCGGCTCGAAGGTCAGGTCATCGGCCGCGGTCGGCTCCGCGTTCAGGCCCTCGCCGAGGCCGGCAAGGACCTTCTGGAGGTAGGCCCGCTCGGGAAGCTGAAGGACGTTCCTGAGCACGTCTCCGGTCTGGACCGCCGTGCCGGTCCGGGAGATCGGGATGTCACCGCCCTCGGGCATCTCTTCGGTCCCGGGGGTTCCGGGGTCGAGGTCGACGAACCAGTTGCCTTCGAGGAAGAGCCTCGGCCTTATCTGGGCAGCGGCATCCATCCTGACCGGACGACCCTCTTCCTCGACGGTGAAGGTCACCACCGTGGCATCTCCCTTGGGTTCGAGGTTCGTCACCTTGCCGACGTTGATCCCGGCGATCCTGACCGGGGACTTCTCGGCGATGTTGACGGCATTGGCGAAGGTCGCCCGGACCTCGTAGCCCGGATCGGTGAACGGGATCGACTTGGTGAAGGCGTAGAAGAGGAAGATCGCGAGGAGGACGAGTGCGATGGCCCCAACCGCGAATGGACCGAGTCCGCCCCACTCGCGGAAGAACTCCTGGTTGTAGCGCATGTTCCGCTTCTTGGGCTTGGGCGAGCTCATGGGTTCAGCCCCCAGTTCAGCTGCTTCTCGGACTGGTCGTTGGTGAGGATCGTGTCGACCGCGTCACCGTTGCCGATCACCTGCTGGCCTACCGTGTAGCCCTCGTTGCCGGCAGCGCAGACCCTCGGCTGACTGGGAGCGGCGGTCCACGGGTAGGGGTTCGAGTGAAGGAAGTTGCTCGCCCGCTGGTCGGGTGTGTCGTACTGGGGCAGCGGGGCTCCACCATTGGCCGGAGCGGCAGCCGGCATCCCCTCGGCATCGGTGCCCACCGGGGGCAGGATGCTGATCGCCCGGATCCAGCGACCGCGCTCGTTGCCGGTAGAAGCGACCTCCTGTGCATTCCTCAGCAACAGCGCCAGGTAGTTGCAGACGTTCTGGGACGGGGCGAAGAACCGGAGGAATGGCCTCAGGTTCTCATTGGTGGCGATCAGGTCGTCGATCCCGGTATTGACAACGGCGCTCTCGCCGAACAGCCGGAGCGACCGGGCCGTCGGACCGAGCTGGTCGTTCAGGCGGGGCGATGACCTGAGCACTGGAATGCCCTTGGTCAGGGACCGGTTCACGGCCGGGGCACTCTCTCCGAGCGCCACCGCGGCCGGCTTGAGCGCCCTCGCGAACCGGGCCGAGGCGTAGAGGAACGGCCGGATCCTCGGGCCCTCCCGCTGGATCACCTTCTGGGTCTTGACGTTCTCGGTGATCGAGTCCTGCATGTATGGCCGTGCCACGGTCGCGAGCGCGTCGAAGGTGGTCTCGAGCTGGACGAAGTTGTCGGCCTGGAGGTCGGCAACAGGTGCGACTTCAGCTGCGGCCTGGCTGAGGCCCTTGACGAACCCTTCGAGGTCGGTCTCCTCCGAGGCCAGGTTCCTGGTGACCGGCTTCGCCACCTCCAGAAGACCGGGAAGCTGTCCGATGATCCGGTTGATCGCATCACCCCTCGCCGCCAGGGCACCGCCGTAGCCGGCGAAGTTCTCCTGTATCGCCCGACGGACATCGGGCTGGAACATGTTGAAGAACTCATCCTGATCGACCGGCTCGGGGACGGCCTGGCTGATCGGCAGGGTCCCTCCCTGGGGGATCCCGTCGCTCGAGTCGCCGGGAGTGAGCAGCAGGTACTTGAGGCCGAGCGCGGACCGCTGTCGGATCACGATCGTGGAGTCGTCAGGGATCGGCCGGACGCTCTGGTCGAGGTTCATCTCGAGCTCGACGATCGTCTCGCCGTCATCGAGCTGCACGGGCTTGATGTTGGAGACGGTGCCGACCCTCACCCCGGCGATCCTGACCTCGTTGCCATTGACCAGCAAGCCGCCAGACGGGAGCTCTGCGGTGATCTTGTAGGTCGGCACGAACGGGAGTCCCGTGTTGGCGTTGTAGGAGAAGAAGACCCCGACCAACGCGATCACGGTCGCGACCGCCCCCACCAGAAGGGGGCTGGAAGAGATCCGGGCCTTTCCGCCGGGCTTGGCTGTCGATCCCGTACTCATCGTCCCAGCAGGTACTCCATGATCGCCATCCTCGTTGCCGCCCTGGCCGCCCGGGGTCCCCGGACCCCGGAACCCGATCCGGCCGAACCTCCCGTGGTTCGATCCGCGACCGTCTGTCCGTCCGGTGTCGAGGCCGGCTCGGGGCTGGACGGGCTCACTCCTTCGAGCGTGCCCTGAGAGTCAGAGTCACCGGTCGCCCCGGACTCATCTTCGGCTTCATCGGTCGGACCGAGGGCCCCTTCGGACTCATCCGTCGGACCCTGCGGGGCTTCGAGGTCGCCGGCTTCCGGCAGGCCGATCTCGAGGTCGGGCATGACCTCGCGGGCGGCCGAGGTCACGGCCGATCGGGTGAAGTCCCACTGGGTCGGACAGTTGCTGAACCTGGCCAGCTTGTACTCGGTGCAGCCGGTGATGATCACGTTCGTCCGCTGGTAGTGACCGAACTGGTCATAGCCCGAAAGGGCGCTGCCGGTGTTGTAGAAGAACCGCATCAGGTTCCGGAAGCCGTCGGCCGTACGGGTGCTGCCGAGGAAGAAGTTGAGATCCGTGAAGGGCTCCTTGCCCGAGCGGGCCTGGTCGCCCAGCTTCTGGATGATCGGCCTCGAAGCGATCAGGTCGGGTCCGGCCGTCCTGGTTGCAGCACCGAGGCTCTCGAACGAGATCTGGCTGGCTTCCGCGAAGGGCTGGAGCTTCTTCGTGACCTCGGCGATCTGCTTCGCGTTCGGCTGGAGGGCCTCGATGGTCGGACGGGTGTCGCTGGCGAAGGTCTTCAGGGCACCGAAGGTCTCTCGCAGGGACCTCAGCGTGGTCGGAAGGTTCCTCAGGTTCTCCCGCATGTCGTCGCTGCGCTCGGCGGTGGCTCCGGCCGTGTACCCGGCCGAGCGGAAGAAGCCGACCATGTTCCTGCGCTTGGCCGCCAGGAGGGTGAGGTTGTTGTCGCCGTTCCTGGCGAGCTCGGCGAGCCTGCGATTCTGGGAGGACAGGATCTTCAGGACCCGGTTGACCTCGAGCAGGGTCGGGTTGGCCCGGGTGATCGTCTCCCTGAGCTCCGGCCCGCGGGTGGCCAGACCGACCCCGAGCTCGTTGAGGATGATCCGGAATCGCTGGGCGTACGGCAACCGGTAGATGTTGTTGATCAGGTCCTGATCGACGGACCGGCCGTTGTTCTCGAGCGGGAGCAGGTACTGGCCGGCGCCGGGCTGACCTTCCGGTATCTCCTCGAGCTGGGGCGGCGGCGGGCTTCCGGACGGACGGGGCTGGGTGACGTCACAGTCGAGGAACTTCTCGCCGATCAGAGACTGCGGACGGATGATGCATGAGGCGTCGTCCCTGAAATCCCTGAAGGCCGGGTCGGTGATGTTGAGTACGACGATGGCCTTGCCCGGACGGTAGGGGTCATCGGGGTCATCGGTTACGACCTCATCGGGCTGGGAGACGTCGATCGAATCGACGTTGCCGACGTTGGCTCCGGCAACCCGGACGTCGACATCCGGGACGACGAATGCTCCGTTGTCGAACACGGCCCTGACCTTGTAGGGATCGTCGTCCCCGTTGACGGCCCTCAGCACGAGCACCATCAGGACTACGAGCAGCCCGATCCCCCCGATCGTCACCAGCCGCCTCACGGGCCACCCCCCGGGACCTGACCGGGATCGCACTTACCGACCAGGTTGCCGTCGTCGAGGAAGGGGTTGGAGCCGGCGATCGGCTGCGTCGCACCACCGGGACACCTGTTGATGCCGCTGATCACGTCGAGACCGCCGAAGATCTCGGTAGTGGCCGGGTTGATCACGGTGCCGTCGAGCTGGTAGACGCCGGTGGCCGTCGGCCTGACCCGGCTGTAGTGACCGTTCGCGTCGTAGTTGGCCGTAGCCGCCCCGAGCTTCCCGAATGCGTTGAGGATGTCGGGCATGTAGGCACGGGTCTCGGCGACCTCCTCCTGCGAGTCGTCGAGAGCCGTGATGGTGGCGTCGAAAGCTGTCCGGGATTTGTCCTCGAGCGGGATCAGACGGCTGAGCAGATCGGAGGTGTCGTTGTCCGGGCCCGGTCGACCGGCCACCGTCGCGAGGTCACTGAAGACCGGACGAGCCCGCTGGAGGACGGGGCGCAGTTCGTTCTTCAGGAAGCCGGCAAAACCTGCGTCCGCCGCCCTCCCGTTTGCCCGGATCAGGGCCTCGACGTCATCCAGCGAATCCCTGAGGTTGACGAACGTAGTGCTCCCCTGCCTCAGGGTCGGGGGCAGCTCCTGGAGGGCCAGCGAGAGCGACTCGTTCTCGCTGGCGATGGCGCCGAGCGCCGTGTTGGCATTCCCGACCAGGTCGGTGATCTCCGGAGAGACCTCGGCAAGCGTGGTCATCAGGCCGCCGACGTTCCGAACGAAGACGTCGAGCTTGGAGTCCTGATCCGAGAGCTGGGCCATCAGTCGCTGGGTGCTGCTGAATGAGGCTCCCGAGTACTTGAAGGTCTCGTTGGCGCCCTGGGCACCGTCTCCGGCGTAGATGGAAGAGACACCCCGGATCAGGTTCGAGAGCCCCTTGCGGGTCTTGCGATCGAACATGTCGAAGAACTGGTCGATCTCGACCGCGGAGGTCGTGTCGGCTTCGCTCAGGACCGTGTCCTCGGGGATCTCCGGGGAGTTATCCGGTCCGGGAGTCAGCGACAGGTAGTGGTTGTGGACGCTCGAGAGCGAACTCTTGCGGACGATGAAGGAGCTCCCTTCCCTGAGCGGCTCCTCCAGTTCGACCTCCATCTCGGCCATGCTGTCGTCGGTCAGTTTTATGTCGTTCACCGATCCGACCGGATGGCCCCCGACCATGACCAGGTTCCCGGGAACGATCAGGCTCACGTTCTCGAACAGGAGCTTGTAGCGATGACCGCCGCCGCCACTGAAGATCAGGATCCCGAGCAGGACGATCGCGAGTATCAGCGAACCCAGGATTCCGGCCCTGAGCAGGAGTGATGATCGGCTGCGGAGAGATGCCGAGCCCGACTCTGATTGGCTAGCTGACGTCACGCTTTCCCACCTGCTGGTTCTCCCCGCTCGGAGAGCCTCCTTCCTCTGCGGCCACTCTACCTGAGCCAACCCCCGAACCGGACCGAGGTAGCGGCGCTTCCGGGGCAGCCATCGACCGACCGGGCGCCCGATTCAGAGGGCCGGACGAACGGCCCGGCCGCACCGGTTCCGGATGGTCCGTTCCGGAGCTAGCGGGAGCGCTTCAGGGTGCGCAGGTATGGCAACGGATCGATCGGCCTCCCACCCATCTGCCAACGACCCTGCCAGAACTCGAAGTGGAGGTGACAGCCATAGGCGCGACCGGTCTGGCCGACCCGTCCGACGACCGAGCCGGCTCCGACCTTCTGGCCGACCTTCAGCCTCGATTTCTCGATCAGGTGCATGTATGCGAACTCCGTGTTGGTGCCGAGGTTCCGGAGCACGACGTACCAGCCGGCTGCCGAGTGGTACGTGTTGAAGAGGACCCTGGCCCTCCGGATGGATACGAGTCCGGTTCCGCAGGGGGCCATCAGATCCTGGCCCTGGTGGCTGTAGCCGCCCCGAGGGGCACCGAAGCGCGCGCCGCCACTGCCATAGCTGACCCGGCCCCGGACCGGGAAGACCTCTCTCGGGATCTGACTGGCCGGAAGCACTTCGAGGGGTTCGGATGACTTGTTGGACCTGGTTCCGGTCCCGGTCACCGCGTAGATCTTTCCGGTCACCGCCTTTTCCGGAACGTCGACCTCCACCGAGGCTGCATCGCGATCGACGAACCTGGTGCCGACGGTTCCGCCCTCTGTCCGGAAAACGACCTTGAGGACCCTGTTCAGGTAGACGCCAGTGATGCGGAGCTTCGACCCGGGCGTGGCCTTGAGCGGGGCGACGCACCGCTCCAGGCATGTGAACCCCTTGATCTGGGGCTTGCCGGGTACGCCGAGTCCGCCCCCGACCGAAGCGCCGGCGGTTGCCGTCGTCCGTTCTGCCACTCCCGACAACGGCAGTCCGGCCGCGAGAGCCATCGCGAGACCGGCAATCGCCAGGACGAGAAGCCCGGGGCGGCCGTCGAGGGTTCGGTGTTTACGAATTTCTGAATTCACCACTGCTCTTTCGAAATGCCTGCGGGGTTAGCTGACGGGCTCGCGCCTTGGAAAGAGCTGCGCTACGGATCTGATCCGATTCGCCCCCGGCCGGTCCGAAGGGACTGGCCATCTGGTTCCCCCGCTCCGGGACGACGATTGCGTCCATGGATTGGGCTTTGGCTGTGGCCAGAATAGCATTAGTCGGAGACGATGTTTGTGTAAGGGGATGCAAACATTCAGTCCCGGCCGGCCTCATGCCACTGGCGGCCGTGAGGGGATCCGGCCACCGGGGCGGAGAACCCGAGTCGCGGGGTGCTATCCCTATGTCAAGAGGCCACGGAATAACCTTAGCCTTCCGGACAACGGCCTCGGCCCTGCTCCCGCTTTACTTACTGCACTTCGTCTTGCCAATCTTGCCATCAGGAGGTTT
>CAJAIJ010000049.1 GCA_903939845.1 uncultured Solirubrobacterales bacterium | reverse complement strand
GGTCCGCTGATCCCTGATCGTCACCCTGGCCGGGAAGAGGCCGAGGCGCTCGGACTCCCTCTCGACCGCGGCCTCGATCCGGCTCCGCGCCTCCCGGCGGTACCAACGGTCGATCGCCCCCAGGCGATCCTGTCGGGTCCGACCTCCGACCGAGAGGGCTCCCGGCCGTGGCTCGACCCGGTTGGGAACGCCGATCTCGAGGGCTGCCGTTCGGCCCCAGCCGGTCCCCCGGGCCGGGACGAGCCTGGCGACGGGTCGATCGGAGGGAGCCAGTGCCACCGGAACGGGACGGGCATCGAGCCAGACCACCCCGGGCCTGGTCAGGTCCATCGATTCCCTTCGGTCACCCGACATCGAGGTGGACCTCTCCGGCATCGAGCAGGTCCTCGCCCCCGGGAGTCTCGACCCGAAGCCGCCCATCGGGTGCAACCCCGAGGGCGACACCTGAACCGGCATCCCACGCGATCGCCCGGTCGCGGAGGAAGTCGCGCGAGGCGACCTCGTCGAGGACCCGGTCGGGCTCGGCGTCGAGCCAGGTCGCGAGCGAGTCATTCAGTGCCGCGGTCATGGTGGAAATCGTGGCCGACCCACCCACAGAGGTGGCCCGGTCCCGGAACTCG
This sequence comes from uncultured Solirubrobacterales bacterium, assembly GCA_903939845.1. GTDB lineage: Bacteria > Actinomycetota > Thermoleophilia > Solirubrobacterales > 70-9 > 67-14. Next base: position 9,512 of record CAJAIJ010000049.1, on the reverse strand, counting down.
GGTGGAAACTCATCGGGCGTGATCGAGAGGTTGACCCCGATCCCGATCACGGCCCACCCGTCCTGGGGCCTGGCCTCGACCAGGATCCCGGCGCACTTGCGACCTCCGACCATCACGTCGTTGGGCCACTTGATCTCCGCCCTCTCGACGCCCTCCCGCTCGACCGCCTCGCATACGGCAAGGCCGGCCCTCAGGGGGAAGAGCCCGGGGATCTCGATCTCGCGTCGGACGATGACCGAGTAGGCGAGGGCCTTGCCGGCTGGGGTCGCCCATGCCCGCCCCTGCCTGCCGCGACCATCGGTCTGCTCCTCGCTGGTTACGAGGGTGCCGGAAGGAGAATCTCCGATTGCCAGTCGCCGGGCCTCGGCGTTGGTCGAACCGATCGTCTCGAAGTGGTGGTGTGGCTCGCCGATCACCATCGCCGGCAGGCTATTCGGACTCTCGCCCGGCCGGCGAGATCAAGAGACGCCGGTCGCGCTCGAGGCCGAGCTGCTCCCTGGCACTACCGAGGTTGACCGCGATCGCCAGCCGATCGGTCGAGTCCACGAAGAGCAGGGGACTGCCGGCCGGGGCGGAGTCGAAGGTCGTGACGAAAGGGGCCTCGAACGAATCTCCGCCCTCCGGCCGGACCGAGACCACGTCGCCCGGGCCGAACGGCAACCTGGCGGTCCCTCCGACCCGGACACCGAGCGAGAGGTTTCCGAAGCCGTCCTCGACCAGGACGTGGGTTTCGACCTCGGATTCTCCGATCGAGGAGGACTGTAGATCCAGCCTGACGAGGTCCGAGGGTTCGAGGGGCTCACCGACCGCTTCGAGAGCCTCTCCCCTGGCCAGCGCCGCCGCCACCGGAGCGAAGACATCGCGGCCGTGGAAGGTGTGGCTGCGGGTAGCGGAGACGAAGGGTCCCGATGAGATCTCCACAGCTTCGGCGACTCCGCCCGCCCGCTCCGCCGCCTCGAGCAGGAGGCCGTTGTCGGGACCGACGAAGATCTTCTCGCCGGCCCGCAGGGCCACCGCCCTGCGATCCCCACCGACGCCGGGGTCGACGACGGCCAGGAAGAGTGCGGGACCAGTGTGGTCGACCGCGGACTCGAGCACGAAGGCGCCCCTCCTCACGTCGCCAAGCGGGATCCCGTGGGTGAGGTCGACCACCTCGACCCCGGGTGCCGCCTCAGTCACGATCGCGCGGCAAATTCCGGCAAAGGCGTCCGTGTAGCCATAGTCGGTGAGGAAGAGGACCCGTTTCATTGGCTTCCCGGACAACCCGGAACCCGAGTCCGTTCAGCCGGCGTTGCCGGGACGACGGAACTCGATGATCTCGGCTCCGGGTCGATCGGCCAGAGGCGATGGATCCAGGCCGGTCGGATCGAGCGGCACGCTCCCGGAGATCCGGGTCATGAACCTCTCGACCTCGTCGGTCAGCATCCGCTCGGCTGTCCGCGCGGCCGTGTCGAGGTCCGCCTGGCTGAGGCCCTCGGTGTCGAGTTCCACCCGACCCTTGATCTGGCCGGCTACGGCCGAGGCCTCGAGGAACAGGCGCTCGAGCATCGGTCCCGAGGAGCCGGCGCGATCGGCCAGCCTGCGGGCACGTTCGATCCCCTCGGGACCGACCGGCTCGATCGCGGCATCCGCACCGAGGCCAGTGACTACCTGGAGCAGATGGCCCGGGACTTCGTCCTCGTGGAAGGCGTACAGCCCTTCGACCAGGCGGTCGGGCCTGACTCCACCGAGATCCGAGAACTCGGCCAGCGCCATCGCCTCGGCCGTGGTGGCATCGTCGGAGACCATGTAGATCTCGGTCCCGTAGGCGGTCATGAGGAGCGCCGCCTCGGTCGCCGGACCCTCGTGGACCAGCCCCCCGATCAATCCCGTCACCGCCTCCTCGCCGATCGAAGCGACGGACCCGAGATCGCTCGCGCCGTTCAGACCAGAGAACCCGAGAGCGAGCAGTTCAGCCAACGCCCTCTCCCCCGGTGGCCTTATCGCCCTTTGGCGCAGTCTCGCCGGTGGCCTCGAGCCGATCGGTCAAATCGGTCAGCTCACGCCCGATCCGCTCGAGCTTGGCCCCGATGATCGCGATGTAGATCAGGACGATCGCGAAGAAGAAGACGTAGGCGGCCGCGACATAGCCGGTTGCGTCATTGGGCACGGCGTCGAACAAGGGTCAGACCTCCGCCTGGGGTGAGACCCGACGACCGGTGGACGATCCGGCCGGCTCTTCACCGACCAACCGTTGGAGCTTCGAGATCTGTCCGTTGACCCTCTTGCCGACCAGCTCCAGCTTGACGAGAGTGACCCAGAGCAGCGCGATCCCGGCCATGCAGACGAGGAAGGTGAGCATCATCGAGGGCGGCAGACCGCCCTCGGCAGTAGCGAAGACCCGGGGATGGATCACGCTCTCTGCCATCCGGACGGCGATGAAGTTGAGCGGCACGAAGGCCCCGGCGGTGATCGCGAAGACAGAGGCATACCGGGCCTGCCTCTCGCGGTCCTCGATCGCGTACCGGAACGGGTAGTAGGTGCAGTAGAGGAGGAAGACGATCAGGAAGCTGACCAGTGTCGGCTCCTCCCAGACCCACCACTTGCCCCATGAGGCCTGGGCCCAGATCGCGCCGGTGACCAGGACGGCCACCCCGAACACGACCGAGATGTGGATGAAGACGTAGGAGTTGAGGTCGTGCCTCGAGTTGCCGGTCCGGATGTGGCGATACCCCTCGACCCCGGCCGCGATGAAGCCGACCAGAGCCATGATCGCGAGCGGGACGTGGAGATAGAAGATCTTCTGCTTGAAGCCCTGATCGGCATCCATCGGGGTCCAGAAGAAGACCAGACCGAACCCGGCGATCAGGGTGATTACCGTCGCGATCGAGAGGAGTCTCAGGGCACTGGGTCTCATGTCTTGTGCGAGCTGTGTTCCCTTGGGTTTGATCAGTCTTCGAGCAGGAAGTCGAACACGGCGTATCCGACCAGCAGGAAGACACCATCGTATAGACCCATGACCATGAGCCAGCCACCGAATCCGTCGAAGACCGGACCCGAGGCATCGAAGAGGGGAGCCGACGCCCCGGTGGCGGCGATCATCAGCGGCACGATCAGTGGGAGCAGGATCAGGGGAACCAGCAGGTCGCGGGAGGTCGAGTTCACCGCCATCGAGGAGATCAGGGTCCCGAGCAGGGAGATGCCGAGGTTGGCGATCAACAGAACCGGGATCAGCGGCAGGAGGGCTGCCCAGTCCGGGAGGAAGAAGAGGGCGAAGACCGGGACGACGATCAGCTCGAGCACGGTCAGGTAGATGAACAGGGCGGCAGCCTTGGCCGCGAAGAAGACGTTCGAGGCGACCGGAGCCAGCCGGAAGGAATCGAAACCGCCCTCTTCCAGCTCGGAGACGAAGATCCGGTTGATCCCCAGGATCGAGGCGAACAGGAGGGTGGTCCAGAGCACGCCGCCGGCGAGAGAGCCGGACAGCTGGGTCCGATCGAGGCCGTAGCGGAAGATGATGAAGGTGGTGACGGCGAACAGGACCATCGCCGGGAGCGATCGCATCGTTCGGGCCTCGGTTCGAAGCTCTTTGCCGAGGAGCGCCTGCCAGGCGTCGAGGGTGCGTCTCATGCCACGGCCTCCGAGGCGACCTTGCCACCGGGTGTCAGCTCGAGGACCCGGTCGGCTTCGGCCCGTGCCCGTTCGGGCTCGTGAGAGACCAGGACCCGGGTGACTCCCTCGGACGGCCCGATCAGGCCCCTCACGGCCTCCCGGCCCTCGGGGTCGAGATTGGAGTCGGGCTCGTCGAGCAACAGCAGCTCGGGCCGGGCGACGGTCGCCCTGCAGATCGCTATCCGCTGCCTCATCCCGGCCGAGTAGCTCCCGACCCGCTCATCGGCACGACGACTCATGCCGACCACGGCGAGGTCGGCCTCGATCCTGTCCCGAGCCAGCTCGGGCTCGAGGCCGTGGAGCCTCGCCTGCAGCGCCAGGTTCTCGCGGCCGGTCAGGTCCCGGTAGAGGAGCGGCGTGTGGCCGACGAAGCCCACCCTGCCGCGAAGTTTCCATGACTCGTCCGGCAACCGACAGCCGAGGACGGTCACCTCACCAGAAGTCGGCCTGAGCAGTGAGGCGAGGATCCTGAGCAGGGTGCTCTTACCGGACCCGTTGGGCCCGAGCACGGCGAGTGTCTGACCGAACCCTAGGTCCAGATCCACCCCATCGAGCGCAAGCCTCTCCCCGTACTCACGGGTGAGGCCACGAAGCGTCACAGCCTTTTCGGACCCGGCTTCCATCGGGTGGAGTCTCGCACCTGGCCTTCAGGCGGGTCCTGTTCGGAACCCGTCCGGGACCGCCCTGCCGGCAGCCCGAACGCCGCGTTCAGTCCTTCTTCCGGGTGACCCTCTTGCCGAGCTCGACCAGAGATCCGGAGCCCGAACGGAGCGCCGTCATCCTCTCGGAGCCCTTGCCGTAGAGAACCTTGGCCGACGTCCTGATCGCCTGGACCAGGGTGGCGTCGTAGGGGTGCCACCAGAAGTTCCGGGTCAGTCCGAGCTCGGAGGTGACCAGCTTGATGTTCACGCACTCGTAGAAACCGAACTTCGAGTGCGAGTGGCCGAGGCCGGAATCCTTGACCCCGCCCCAGGTGCACTGGCAGGCACCGTGGGTGAACATGTGGTCGTTGATCCAGACCATCCCGGCCTCGAGCTTCGAGGCGTAGCGCTCGCCACGGGGGCGGTCAGCGGTCCAGACCGAAGCGCCGAGACCGAACTCCGAATCGTTGGCCAGCGCCAGCGCCTCCTCGTCGGAATCGACCGACATGATCGGAAGGACCGGGCCGAAGATCTCCTCGTTCATGATCCGCATCTCGTGGGTGACGCCGGTCAGGACGACCGGGGCGATGAAGTTGCCCTCCGGGAAACCATCTACCTCGACCGGGCCTCCGCATCTGAGCTCTGCACCGTTGGCGACTGCGTCGTCGACCAGCTCGCAGACCAGATCGAACTGGTCCTTCGAGACCATCGGTCCGATCGAGGTCGCCGGATCCGAGGGGTCACCGACTGCCAGCGCGCTGGCCCCCTCGACCACACCTTCCACGAACCGGTCGTAGACCTCGGACATCGCGTAGGCACGCTCGATCCCGGCGCAGGTCTGGCCGGCGTTGGCGAAACCGCCCCAGACGGCACCGGAGACGGCGTAATCGAGGTTCGCATCCTCGAGGACGATCATCGGATCCTTGCCGCCGAGCTCGAGCACACAGCCCTTCATGAGCTTGGCGCATTCCTCGCCGACCTTGTAGCCGACCGGGACCGAACCGGTGAAGAAGATCTTGCCGGCGGAAGACTTGGTCAGCGCATCACCGATCCGGCCTCCACCGTGGACCGCCCTGATCAGGCCCTGGGGGATTCCGGCATCCTCGAAGACCCGGACGATCTCCTCTCCCAGGAGCGGCGTAAGGCTGGCCGGCTTCAGGACGACACCGTTTCCTGCCATCAGCGCGATCGCAACTTCCTGGATCGGAATCGTCCACGGGTAGTTCCAGGGGGCGATCACTCCGACGACCCCGATCGGCTCGAAGCTGAAGCGGGACTTCTTGGTCTTGAAGATCGGCTGGGGGAAGGCGATCTTCTCGTCCTTGAGGATCTTCGGGCCTTCCTTCGCGCACCACCGGAGAGCGTCGATCGCCGGCAGGACTTCCATCGTGTAGCACTCCGAGATCGGCTTGCCCTGCTCGGCCGAGAGCAACGAGGCAGTCTCATCCATCCGGTCGAGCATGAGCTCTGCTGCCCGGGAGATGAAGGCGGCGCGATCGGCGGCCGGGAGCTCGGCCCAGGCCGGCTGGACCAGGGCGACCTCATCGACGATCGGCTGGACCTGTTCCGGGGTGATCGTCGGGACCGATCCGACGACCTCGCCGGTAGCCGGGTTGAGGGACTCGAGCGTCCCCGAAGCCGAGGGCGCCGGGGCGGGAGAAGACGTTTCGTAGGTCATGGGGCCAAGTCTATGCCGCTCCGGGCCAGGGCACGAAAAAAGGCCGGAGGCCCCCAGTCCGGGCCTCCGGCCGTACAGCACCCTCCCCGGCGACAAATCCGCCGGGTTACTGCGAAAAACACCTGCGATCGAGGGAAGTTGCGGGTGCGGGGCGCCGGGACGGAGCTTGCGTCCGGCCCCGCTCAGGCCGCCCCGTCTTCGGTATTTTGCCCGTCCCGATCGAGGCGGTCGAGCCGGTCGCGAAGTTCGGCTTCGAAGCCCCGGTCGGTCGGCTCGAAGAACCTGACGCCCTCCATTCCCTCCGGCATCAGGGACTGGTCCGATATGCCTCCGGGAAGGTCGTGGGGGTAGATGTAGCCCTCGCCTCGCCCGAGGTCCGCAGCGCCCTTGTAGTGGGCGTCTCTCAGGTGATCCGGTGGCAGCTTCGCCCCGTTCTCGCGGACTTCTGCCCGGGCCCTCTCGAGTGCCCGGTAGGAGGCGTTCGACTTCGGCGCAAGCGCGAGGTAGACGGCGGCCTGGGCGAGGTTGAGGGCGGCCTCGGGCATCCCCACCCGGTCGACCGCGGCGGCGGCGGAGGTCGCGACGACCAGAGCCTGGGGGTCGGCATTGCCGATGTCCTCGGAAGCCAGAATCACCATCCGCCTGGCGATGAAGCGGGGGTCCTCGCCTCCCTCGATCATCACGGCGAGGTAATACAGCGAAGCATCCGGGTCGGACCCACGGGTCGCCTTGATCCAGGCCGAGGCGAAGTCGTAGTGGCGGTCGCCGTCGCGATCGAAGCCGACCGCCCTGGTCTGGAGCGCTTCGGCCGCCCGCTCGGCGTCCGCCACCCCGCCCTCGGCCGCCAGCCTGCCGAGCGCGGCCAGCGCCGTTCGGGCATCACCGCCCGACTTGACCGCGAGAAGCTCCAGGGCTTCCGGGGCGAGCTCGACCCTGCCGCCCGCGCCGCGATCGGCGTCGGCGAGGGCCCGCTGAAGCACGACCTTCAGGTCCTCCGGGCCGAGCGGCTCGAGCTCATAGACCTGACACCTGGAGATCAGCGCCCGGTTGACCTCGAAGTAGGGGTTCTCGGTCGTCGCTCCGATCAGGGTCAGGGTCCCGGCCTCGACAGCCGGAAGCAGGGCGTCCTGCTGGGCCTTGTTGAAACGGTGGATCTCATCGAGGAAGAGGACGGTCCGTCTGCCGCCCTGGGACAGTCGCTGTTCCGCCCTCGCAATCACGGCCCGGATCTCGGCCCGACCGGCGTTGACCGCCGACTCCTCCTCGAAGACACCGTCGAGGGTCGTTGCGATGGCCCGGGCGATCGTGGTCTTGCCGCTGCCGGGAGGGCCGTAGAGGATCGCGCTGTGGGGCATTCCGGACTCGACCGCCTTCCGGAAGGCCGAGTCGGGACCGACCAGGTGCTCCTGGCCGACCACCTCGTCCAGCGTCCTCGGCCGCATCCTCGCCGCCAGCGGCGCATCCGGGCCCGGGTCGACCGGGGCCGCGGGAGCCGGTATCTCGCTCTCGAAAAGCGAGTCCTGTCCTTCCTCAGCCATCTTCGATCACTCTCCAAGGATGACGCCGGCCTCGGCGCCGTCAGATGTCACGCAACGCCTGACCGAACACCGAGACCGCGGGTTCCGAGTGAGTCGGGACGGGCCGCTGGGATAATCGGTCCGTGAAGGCACCTGACCTGCTCCAGAGGCTGATCCGGTTCAACACCGTCAACCCGCCCGGCAACGAGGGCGAGGCGATCGCCTTCCTGGAGGGCCTGCTGGGAGAGGCCGGGTTCGAGTGTCGTGTGTTCGCGAAGGAACCCGACCGGCCGAACCTGGTGGCGAGGCTGAAAGGTGCCGAGCCGGGGCCGAACCTGGCGATGATCAGCCATGTGGACACCGTCCCGGCCGATCCGGATGAATGGAGCCGGGACCCGTGGGGCGGTGACCTGGTCGACGGCTATGTCTGGGGCCGGGGGGCTCTGGACATGAAGGATCAGGTGGCATCGGAAACGGCGGCCTGCCTTGCCCTCGCCGAGTCCGGCTGGCGGCCGGCCCGCGGTGATCTGATCCTGGTGGTGGCGGCCGACGAGGAGACCGGCGCCCACTACGGGGCGAAGTGGCTCTGCGAAGAGCACCCCGACGAGGTCCGGTGCAAGTGGGTGGTGAACGAGGGAGCCGGCGAGATGGTGGAGGTGGAAGGAAGGCGCCTGTTCACGCTCGCGGTCGGGGAGAAGGGAACCTTTCGGTTCACGATCAGGGCGAAGGGAGTGGCCGGTCACGGCTCGATCCCGGCGGTCGGCGAGAACGCGCTGCTGAAGCTCGTCCCGGCCCTGGAGAAACTCGACCGCCAGCCGCCGCGCGAGTCGACGCCGGACACCGACCGGTTCCTCGAACGCCTGCTCGGGGAGGTACCGGACGATCTCGACGAAGCCCTGGCGAGGGTCGAGGCCCTCGACCCCGACCTCGCGAAACTGGTCGCCGACCCGATGCTCGGAGTGACCCTGGCCCCGACCATGGCCTCTGCCTCCAACCGGGAGAACGTGATTCCGTCGAAGGCCGAACTGGTGGTCGACTGCCGAACCCTGCCCGGCATGGACGCAGCCGACGCACTCGAACGGATAGCAGGGGTGATCGGCGAGGGGGACTGGGAGATCACCTTCAATGACCCGGTGGTCGGGACGAGATCCGACTACGAAGGACCGCTGGCCGAGGCGATAGAGGAGTGGGCGGCGGCCGGAGAAAGGGACGCGGGGATCCTTCCTCAGGTGATGCCCGGATTCTCCGACAGCCACTGGTTCCGCCTCGCCTTCGGGGCGACAGTGTTCGGGTTCTGCCCGCAGAGCGCGATGCCCCTGGTCGAGACCCGGCCCCTGATCCACAGTGCCGACGAACGGGTGGCGGTCGCCGACGTCGAACTGATGGAGGACTTCTTCACCTGGCTGCCGCCCCGGATGTTGGGATCGGCCGAACGGTGAAGCACCTCCCGATCCCGGTCCTGGTCCTGACAGCGATCGCCCTGTCGGGGTGCGGCGACTCGAAGGATGAGCCCGAACCCCGGCCGGCAGCGAAGACGGTGGTCGCCGATCTGGTCTTCATCTACAGGGCCGACCCCTCGGCAGATCCGAAACGGGCCGAGCTGGTCTGTCCCGCCACCAACGAGACCTCTCGCCCAGCCTGTCGGGTCCTGGCGGGAGTAGACAGTGAGAGCTTCGAACCGGTGCCACCAGGCACGGCCTGCACGGAGCTCTACGGAGGGCCCGAGACGGCCCGGGTGGTCGGTCGGCTGGACGGGAGAGCGATCGATTCGGAGCTCTCGAGAGTGAACGGGTGCGAGATCTCGAGGTGGGACTCGCTCGACCCGGTCCTCGGAGCGCTCGGTCTCGAACAGGTCGAATCGACCCCGCCTCGCTAAGGTCTCGGCTGCCCCTGAAACCTTCCCGGAAGTTCCGGCCCCAAGGAGGGACCTGATGTTCACTCGTATCGACCACATCGGAGTTGCCGTCGAAGACCTCGACTCCGCGATCAAGCTCTACGAGCGGAGCTTCGAGATGGAGTTGGCCC
>CAJAIJ010000048.1 GCA_903939845.1 uncultured Solirubrobacterales bacterium | reverse complement strand
GAAAGACCAACGGCCGCGCATCTCTGCGCGGCCCCGAAGCCCGAAAGACCAACGGCCGCGCATCTCTGCGCGGCCCCGAAGCCCGAAAGACCAACGGCCGCGCATCTCTGCGCGGCCGTTGGAGGAAACGACCGGACCGGGAAGGTCCGGTGGTGGGATCGTCTGGCTACTCGGTGTAGCCGGCATCCTGCAGGTAGGCGGAAGCCACGTCGGCCGGCTTCTCCTTGTCGAGGTCGACGCGGGCGCTCAGCTCCTGCATCACTTCCTCGGTCAGGCCTCCCTGGACGAGTTCGATCGTCGCCGGGTAGTCGGGCCCCGCTTCCTCGATCGTCGTCTCCTTGGTCATGAAGACGACGTTCCCCGAGGGCAGGACCCCGAGATCGTCCTCGAGCGTCGTGTACTTGTCGGACGCACCGAGGTTCGCATCGGTCGTGAACAGGATCGAGACATCGGCCTGACCCTTGTCCAGGACCTCGTACCTGAGGCCGATATCGACCGGAGTGAAGGACTTGAAGTCGAGTCCGTAGTTCTCCTGGAGGCCCAACAGGCAGTCGATCCTCTGCCGGCACTCGGGCGAACCGTAGAGCGCGAGCTCTTCGCTGACTCCCTCGAGGTCCGAGATCTTCTCGACTCCGAGCTCCTCAGCCCTTTCGCTCAGCAGGCCGACCGCGTTGGCGCTCGAGAACGGGGTCGGTGCGAGTGCGACCAATCCCTTCTTCGAGGCTTCCGCGTTCACCTGGGATGCACCCTCTTCGGGGTCGCCCGGCACTGCCTCGGGATCCTTGCCGAAGAAAGAGGTCAGCGCGGTGCTGATGTATTCGGGATAGCCCGAGATCTCGTCTGCCTCGAGGGACTGAAGCGCCACCGTTTCGGAGCCGAGGTTCAGGTCGGTCTTCACTTCGTAGCCGGCGGCCTCCAGAGCCTGCGCGTAGATCTCGCCCAGGACGATCTGCTCGGTGAAGTTCTTCGACCCGATGGTCAGCTTCACGTCGCCATTGGCGTCGTTGTTCTGGATCAGTTCGGCTTCAGCCGTACCGTCTCCCGATCCACTCTCACTGCTGTCGCCGCTGCAGGCGGCAAGTCCAAACGTCAATGCGAACACTCCGGCAAGGGCCAGGAGCCACTTCTTCATGGCAGGCATATCGCTCCCCTCGTAGTTGGACCGACATCATTCCGCATCGACAGGCGCCACTCGTTCGAGGCGGCTTCCGAATGCCTTCTATGTGGCCCGCCCCGACTTCAGGGCCCTCGGTGTCAATCCCCACTGAACGGCTGCCAGGGTCGCCTCGATCGTGAGGGCCATAAGGGCCACCAGAACGGCTCCGGCGAGGACGCCGGTGTCACCGTAGACGTTGCGGGCGATTATGAAATCGCCGAGGGTGAGGATCCCGGCCAGCGGGGCGATGGTCGCCGTGGCGACGATGTTGATCGCCGATGTCCTGATTCCGCCCATGACCAGTGGCACGGCAAGGGGTAGCTCGACCCGGAGGATCGTGGCCAGGTTGCCCATACCCATCCCTCTTGCCGCCTCGACCACCGATCGGTCGACCTGTCGGATTCCGACATATGCGTTGGTCAGGATCGGGGGTATCCCGAGGATCGCCAGGGCAACGACGAGGTTGACCATCCCGACCCCGATCGCCGCCGCCATCAGGGCGATAAGGGCCAACTCCGGGATGGCCCTGCCGCCGTTGCCGATCGAGACCGCAAGGAACTCGCCCCGGCCGAAGTGCCCGAGGGCCAGACCTAGCGGCAGAGCCAGGACGATTGCCACCGTGAGGGCGAGGAGCGTGACCTCGAGCTGGGTCGTCGCGAGATCCAGAACCTGCCCGGGTCCACCGACCTGAACCCCACCGGTTTGGGCCTCTCTTCCCGACACGACGAAATCGAAGGCATCGGTGAAGGGACCAAACAGGGCAAGGGTTTGGGGAAGTGACTCGAGGATGCTCACGGGGTTGCCCTCTTCCAGGGCGAGAGGATCTTTCCGGCGACGAGGAGCAGTCCGTCGAACGCTATGGCCATCACGATCGCGATCGAGCCGGCGACGATGATGCCGGTCTTGAAGGTGATGTTCGAGCCGACGATTATCTCGCCGCCGAGTCCCCCGCCGTTGGCGAATACGGCCAGCGTGGCCAGTGCGACCGTGCTGACGGTGGCGATCCGCAGACCGGCGATGATCTCGGGCAGGGCGAGAGGGATCTCGATCCGCCACAGGATCTGGCGGCCGGTCAGGCCCATTCCTACGGCCGCCGTCCTGACCGAGTCCGGCACGTTCCTCAGCCCGGTCGCCACGTTTCGAAAGATGATCTGGAGCGAGAAGGCCGTGAGGGCGATGATCGCCGTCAACATGCCCCTCCCCGTGAGCGGGAGCAGGAGGAAGAAGAACGAGATCGAGGGGATCGTGTAGAGGATCCCGGTCGCGGCAAGGAAGGGTGAGGAGAGCCAACGGTGCCGGTGGGCAAGGACCGCCAGCCAGAAGGCCAGGCCGAAGCCGACGATCACGGCGCTCCCCACCAGCAACAGGTGCTCGAGGGTCGGTCCCAGATATCGGTCGGCGTTCTCGATCACCCAGCCTGGACAGAAGAGACGGTTCTCCTCGATGCATCCGCCGCCCGAGCGGTCCCGGAAGAAGTCCTCTGAAACCTGTCCGGTCGCCACAACGATCCCGGTCAAGGGCTCACCGTGTCCTGAAGCGGAGATCCGTCTCCCGTCGACAGGAATTCGGAGATGATCTCGATCGAAAGCACTCCCGCCAGACGGCCATCGCTCTCGATCACGGGAGCGAACTGGACTCCGCTCTCGAGCAACTGGGAGAGGCCGTCCCGAAGGGTCGAGTCGATCTCGATCACAGGATCTGCTGGCGAAGCCGGGACCGAGGGCACCGGAGCTCCGTCGAGGGCGTCGGGCTCGAGCCAGCCGAGGACGCGGTCCTCTCCGTCTACGAGGAGGGGATAGGGGAGGTCAGCGGATTCGAGCCTCGAGCGGTAGGAATCGGCCGTCTCGCCGGCCCGAACCACGGGTGCCTGCCAAAGCGATATCCCGGCCATCGGGATCAGGGAGAGCCTCTTGAGCGGCCGGTCGGACCCGACGAAGTCCCGCACGAAGTCGTCGGCAGGTTTGGCCAGGAGCTCGAGCGGGGTCGAATACTGGGCCAGTCGGCCACCCTCCCTGAGGACGGCGATCCGGTCACCCATCTTGATGGCCTCGTCGATGTCGTGCGTGACGAAGAGGACGGTCTTGCCGATCGTTGCCTGCAGCCTCAGGAACTCGTTCTGAAGGCGCGTTCGGTTGATCGGATCGATGGCACCGAACGGCTCGTCCATCAACATCAGAGGCGGATCGACCGCCAGCGCCCTGGCGACACCGACCCTCTGCTGCTGTCCGCCGGAGAGCTGTCCCGGGTACCGGTCACCGAGATCTTCTCCGAGCCCCGTGAGTCGGAGCAGCTCCCGAACGCGGGCATAGGTCCGATCCTTCTCCCATCCGAGCAGACCGGGAACGGTGGCGATGTTCTCGGCCACGGTTCGGTGGGGGAACAGGCCGATCTGCTGGATCACATAGCCGATCTCCCGCCGCAGCTCTGCCGGGTCCCGGTCGAGGACCGAGGCACCGTCGATCTCGATATCCCCCGAGGTGATCTCGACCGTGCGATTGACCATCCTCATCGCGGTCGTCTTGCCGCAGCCAGAGGGCCCTACCAGGACGCAGATCTCGCCGGCCGGAATCTTCAGGTCGAGCTCGTGGACGGCATCGGTGTCGGAGCCCGGGTAACGCTTGGTCGCCTCGCTGTAGGTGACGGTCGAGGCTCGCCGCTCATTCCCGGACCGACCCCGGTCGTCTTCGCGTCCGGGATCGGCCTGAAGGGGCTCGCTGTCACCCGTGTCGGTCAACCGCCGGAATCCTAGTCGGCCCGTCCACGAGCAACAGGGCTTTCGGCAAGGTGCCGTGCAGGGGAGGGAAGGCGGGAGCGAAATGTTTAGAGATGCTTACAATGCACTGAAGTGCTTTCTCTCGGATCCCCCCTCTGGAGGGCCCTCGCAAGCCGCAGGGTCCCGGCCGCCATCGCAGTGGCCGTCGCCTGCCTGGCCGGCTTCGCATGGGCGATGCGGCCTGCCGAGGCATCGGTGGAAGGTCGTCTTTCGGAGACCGAGTCGAAGATCGCAAAGGCAAATCAGGCCAAGGGAGTCCTGAGCGGCGAGATCGCAGGCCTGAACAAGAGGATCCGGGCCTACGAGACCCAGGTTGCAGCCCTGAGGGCCGAGGAGAGGGAGGCCGAAGTCCGGCTGGCCGAGAAGCAGGCAGAGCTCGATCGGGCCGAGGGCGAACTGAAGGCCGCATACAAGGAACTGAAGGCGATCGCCCGCCGGCTCAAGGCCTCTCTGGACACACTTCGTGAACGTCTCGTCGCTATCTACGAGGCCGGCTCGACCGACATCTCCGACATCGTCTTCGCCTCCAACGACTATGGAGATCTGATCGAGCAGTCCGAATACCTCAGGCAGATCCAGAGCAGTGATGAGGATCTCGTCACGAGGGTCAGGTCCCTGAGGGATCGCCAGCGAGAGCTGGTCGTCGAGCTGAAGACGGTCAAGGAGAGGATCGAGAAGGTCCGTAACGGAATCGCCGCCGAGGAGAAGCAACTGGAGACGGCGAGGTCCGCGGTCGAAAGCCAGCAGAGCAAGCTCGTCAGGGCCAGGGGAACACGAAATGCAGCACTTTCCAGAATCAACAGCAGGGTCGGCCGACTCGAGAACATCAGGGCCGACCTCCAGGCCGAGATCCAACAGCAGATCGCCGAGGCTTCTGGCGTGTCGACATTGCCGGCCGGTCCGATGAGCGCACCGAGCGCGGCCGGGCTGGTCTGGCCGCTGAGCGGAACGGTGACTTCGGGCTTCGGTTATCGATGGGGCCGAATGCATGAAGGAATAGACGTCGCCGTCCCCGAGGGGACTCCGATCCGGTCGGCCAAGGCAGGCACCGTGATCATGGCCTCCTACAACGGCGGCTACGGCAACTACACCTGCGTCGACCACGGGGGCGGCCTCTCTACGTGTTACGCCCACCAGTCGGGGTTTGCGGCTTCGGTAGGGCAGAGGGTGAGCCAGGGACAGGTGATCGGATACTCGGGAAATACGGGCAGCAGCACAGGGCCCCACCTCCACTTCGAAGTTCGGATAAACGGGGCCGCCCAGGACCCGATGGGCTACCTCTAGTCCCGACCCGAACCGTCGACGAGGCGGGAGTCGATGACCGACACCCGCTCGAGCACCTCGTCCGACCCCGCCACCTCGCGATGGCGGCTCACCGGCCGTCCATCCACGACCAGCGTGTCGACGGCAGCACCTGAAGCTGCGAAGACCAGATTGGACGTGAGCTCCCCGGTGGCGAGCTCAGGTGCCTTCCCGTTCAGGAGGATGAAGTCGGCCGGCGAGCCCGGTTCGAGCGGCCGGTAGGGGCGAAGCAGGGTCGAGGCCTGCCCGGTGGCGATCCGCCAGGCCTCGCCCGATCCCAGAACGGCCGCGTCGTTGGCCGCGTTTCGCTGGGCGAGAGCAAGGACCTTGAGGTCGGAGAGCGGGTCGAGCGAGTCGTTCGATGCCGGGCCATCGGTACCGAGTCCGATCGATACCCCG
>CAJAIJ010000047.1 GCA_903939845.1 uncultured Solirubrobacterales bacterium | reverse complement strand
GGTGCAATCGGTATCGGCAGGGGAATCGAGCTCTCGTGACCGCATCGCCTTCGCGTACGACTCTCGGAAGGTCCGTCCGATCGCCATGACCTCTCCGACCGACTTCATGTGCGTGGTGAGCGTGCTGTCAGCTCCCGGAAACTTCTCGAATGCGAACCGGGGCATCTTCGTCACCACGTAGTCGATCGTCGGTTCGAACGAAGCCGGCGTCGCACGCGTGATGTCGTTCGGGATCTCGTCGAGCGTGTAGCCGACCGCAAGCTTGGCGGCAATCTTCGCGATGGGGAAACCGGTCGCCTTCGAGGCCAGGGCTGAAGACCGGGACACCCTCGGATTCATCTCGATGACCACGATCTCACCGCTGTCGGGGTTGACAGCGAACTGGACGTTGGATCCACCCGTCTCTACTCCAACGGCACGAATCACCTTGATCGCCTGATCGCGCAGGTCCTGATAGACCGGATCCGGAAGCGTCTGGGCCGGGGCGACCGTGACCGAATCGCCCGTGTGGACTCCCATCGGGTCGATGTTCTCGATCGAACAGATGATCACCACGTTGTCGTTACAGTCGCGCATCACCTCGAGCTCGTATTCACCCCAGCCGATTACCGACTCCTCGACCAGGACTTGGGTAATCGGACTGGCTGCAAGCCCTTCCGAAACGATCTGCGCGAGTTCGGTCTCTGAATAGGCGACTCCCCCGCCCTGACCTCCGAGCGTGAAGGCGGGCCGGATGATCGCCGGCAGCTTGATCTCTCCTTGCGCCAGCCCTGCCTCGGCTTCGCCGACGGAGGTGATGATCTTGGACCACGGCATACGGAGACCGGCACCGTCCATGGTCTCGCGGAAGGCCTCGCGGTCCTCCGCCCTGTGGATGGCGTCGTAATCGGCTCCGATCAGTTCAACTCCATGCCGCTGGAGCACACCCTCGTCGTGCAGGCTCTTCGCGAGGTTCAATGCGGTTTGGCCACCCAACGTCGGGAGTAGAGCGTCCGGACGCTCACGCTCGATTATCTGCTCGAGTGGTCCCGGCAGCAAGGGCTCGAGATAGGTCCGGTCGGAGAGCTCTGGGTCGGTCATGATCGTGGCGGGGTTCGAATTGACCAACACCACCTCGAAACCCTCCTCGCGCAGGACCTTGCAAGCCTGGGCTCCCGAGTAGTCGAATTCGGCCGCCTGACCGATCACGATCGGTCCCGAGCCGATCAGGAGGATCTTCTCGATGTCATCTCTCCGTGGCATCGCTCAGGACGCCATTTCGAGAAAGCGGTCGAACAGGTGGCGTGCATCGTGAGGCCCCGGCCCGGCCTCGGGGTGGTACTGAACGGCCATCGCCGACGCGTCGCGGAGCCGCAAGCCCTCGACGGTGCGGTCGTAGAGGTTCAAGTGGGTCAGTTCCGCATCACCGAAGTCGGTCGCCCAGACCACTGGGTCGTCTTGCTCGAAACGCTCCTCACCACCCGGACCGGCCACGGCGAAGCCGTGGTTCTGTGAGGTGATCTCCACCTTGCCCGTGGTGAGATCCATCACCGGCTGGTTGGCGCCGCGGTGGCCAAACGCGAGCTTGAAGGTCTTGGCCCCGCAGGCGAGGGCGAGCAGTTGGTGGCCGAGGCAGATGCCAAACATCGGCACCTTCCCGACGAGTCCTTTGACGGTGTCGACGCAGTAGCCGAGCACCTCGGGATCGCCGGGGCCGTTGGAGAGAAACACGCCGTCGGGCTTGTGGGCGAGCACCTCGGCGGCGGTCGCGCGGCCGGGCAGCACGGTCACATCGCAGCCCACGCTGGTGAGATGGCGGGCGATGTTCCACTTCATGCCGTAATCGAGGGCGACCACCTTCTTCTTTCCTGCCCAGGTTGTGACCGGAGCCGGGTCGCCCCCTT
>CAJAIJ010000046.1 GCA_903939845.1 uncultured Solirubrobacterales bacterium | reverse complement strand
TCTTTCCGGTCCTGACCATCTCGCAGGTGACCTCGACCGGTTCGACCGGAACCGGCCGGATGAAATCGACCGCGAGCCTGGTCAAGAGGGGGTCGGGCGGGACGACCTCCTGCTCGGCGAACTCGCAGATCGAATGGGCCATCAGGGCGCTCGGAGGTCCGCCGTGCATCATCCCGGGGTGCCAGGGACCCGGCAGGTTGTCCGTTGGCTCGAACCGGCCGGGCCCGGCAGGGATGAAGAAGGCGTCGGCCATCGCGGCACCCTATCCCGGAGACAGGGAGCACCGCCCCGCCACCTTTGCTCCGGTCAGGCAGAGATCAGGTGATGCCCGTGGCCTCGGAGAGGACCAACACGAGGGCGGCCACCCCGATCAGGAAGGGAATAACGAGCAGCCCCCGCCTCCCCGGTTCCGGTGCGAAGCCACCGATCACCGAGGCCACCAGTGCGAGGACCAGCCAGACACCAATGAACGGTTCCGAATCCCGCTCCCAGGTGTCGGTCGCGGCGAGCAGGCCGAGGACGAGGGTCATGACCGGAAGGACGATCGCGAGTACTACGGCCATTCGGACCGCGAAGACTCCTGACCCGGATTTCATCGACTCCGACCGAAGCCCCTTTGCAGCCAGGAAGCCTCCGGCAATCATCAGGCCGAAGGCGAACAGGCCCAGAGCGATGAAGAGGATCGCCACCGCCACGGGATCGGAGTCGTCCGAATCGCCCCTGATCAGGCCCATCAGCAGGGCGAGGACCACCAGGACCGCGAATCCTCCCACTGCGGGACCGAGGGCCCGCCTTACCGCGGACGCGAGACCGCCTCGTTCGCCTTCATCCATCTGCCCGCTCATCCCCGTTACCTCCTTGTCGTTTCCGGCTACGCAGTGAGAGGGACTCTAGCCCTCCGGCATACCCTCCTCTCAGACTAGGGGTTCCTCGGTACGAACGGAGAGGGAGGAAGTCGAACCCTTCGATGACTGGTTCTCTCGGGTTCGGGCCTGCGCACTATGAACGGGAAGGGGGATTCGAACCCTTCGATTACTGGTTCTCTCGGGTTCGGGCCTGCGCACTATGAACGGAGAGGGAGGGATTCGAACCCTTCGATGACTGGTTCTCTCGGGTTCGGGCCAGCGGAACGACGAACGGAGAGGGAGGGATTCGAACCCTCGAGAGAGCTTGCGCCCCCTACTCGCTTAGCAGGCGAGTGCCTTCAGCCACTCGGCCACCTCTCCGGGCCGCGGATTCTACGGATTCGACCTCTGATCTGGCTACTCTCACTCCGATGGCACCCCAACGGCGAAATTACGCCTGGTATCGCAAAGCGTTCGAGGGGATCGAGGCTCCCTTCGCCTTCGTGGACCTCGATGCGATGTGGTCGAACTCCGACTCGATGCTCGAGCTGGCCGGCAAGAAGCCGATCCGGATCGCCTCCAAGTCGATCAGGTCCCGCCCCCTGATCCACCGGATCCTCGATCGGGACGATCGCTATCGGGGCATCATGACCTTCACCCTCCCCGAGACCCTCTGGCTGGCGGAAACGGGGCTCGAAGACCTGCTTCTGGCCTACCCGACCGTCGACCGCGAGGCTCTAGCCCAGCTGGCGGTCAGGACGGCGGCCCGACCCGAGACCGCCCCGATCCTCACCGTGGACTCGACCGAGCAGCTCGACCTGATCGAGTCCGTTCTCGGCAGCCAGGCCGGGCCGGTGAGGGTCTGCATCGACATCGATGCCGGGTGGTGGACCCTCGGAGACCGACTCAAGGTCGGGGCCAAGCGCTCCCCCGTCCACGACCCGGCAGACGCCGTCGCCCTGGCCCGGGAGATCTCGCGCCGCGACAAGTTCGAACTCGTGGCCCTGCTCGCCTACGAGAGCCAGATCGCAGGTGTCGGAGACAGGCCCCCGGGCAATCCCGTCCGGGGTGAGCTGGTCCGGTGGATGCAGAGGAACTCGATCGGGGAGCTGGCGGCAAGACGGTCCGCCGTTGTCGAGGCGGTGCGCGAGGTCGCAGAGGTAGAGATCGTGAACGGTGGCGGGACCGGCTCCCTGGACACGACCTCCAGGGAAAAGGCGATCACCGAGGTCACGGCCGGCTCGGGGTTCTTCGCCCCCGCCCTCTTTGACCACTACTCGGCTCTGTCGCTTACTCCGGCTGCCGCCTTCGCGATCCCGGTGGTCAGGCGTCCAGGGCCGGGAATCGTGACCGCACTCGGTGGTGGCTATCTGGCCTCGGGCGGCGGCGGGCGGAGTCGCCTCCCGGTGCCGTGGCTTCCGGCGGAGCTGAAGCTCGACCGCGAGGAGGGTGCGGGCGAGGTCCAGACCCCGCTGTCCGGGGCGGCCGCCGACCGACTCGCCCTCGGCGACCCGGTCTTCATGCGACACGCGAAGGCCGGCGAGCTCTGCGAGAGGTTCGACTCGCTCTACCTGCTCGAGGGCGACGAGATCGTCGACGAGATCCCCACCTACAGGGGCGAAGGCAAGACCTTCCTGTAGCCGCTCCCGGCCCCGGGGACCAGGTCCGGGCTACTCGCCGAGGACTTCCCTCAGATACTCGTTGGTGAAGACCCTGTCGGGGTCGAGTTCATCCCTGACCTTCTGGAAGGAGTCCCACTCCGGATAGAGCTCAGCAAGTTCAGCGGCGGTCCGGGTGTGGCGCTTGCCCCAGTGGGGCCTGCCCTGGTACTCGGTGAAGATCTGCTCGATCTGCTCGAACCATGGCCGCCACTCTGCCGTCGCGTGCTGGTGGACCGCCACATATATAGAGGAGCGCTCGTAGCTCATGCTGAGCATCGCGTCGTCAGGGGCGAGGACCCGGCACTCGATCGGCATCCCCATCGGCATCTTCTCCTCCCGGACCAGATCGAGCACCCTCGTCAGGGCCTCGAGTCCGTGCTCGCGGGGCAGGCAGTACTCCATCTCCGTGAACCTGATCGTCCGGTAGTTGACGAACAGCCGGTGGGCCGTATCGATCTGTTCGGACTGGGTCATGAACCTGGACGAAAACCGGGCGACCCTGGGGATCAGGTCCGGGACCCGCTTCAGCCCCCTCAGGGCGAGGTCCCCGATCCCGTTCTCGATCACCCGGTCAGAGATGAACCGCTCGACCCCGCTCCTCGGTGCCGGCGGCCGATCGGTCGGGTTGCGCCTGAGGGTCAAGGCGGTCTCGGTGTAGGGGAAGACGAAGAACTCGAAGTGCCGGTTGGCGGCGGCCAGCTCGTCGAAGTCGGAGAGCACCTGATCGAGGGGTATCGGAACGTCCTCGCGATGGAGGTTGAAGGCCGGAGCGGTCCTGAGCGTCACCGCCGAGATCACCCCGAGGGATCCGACCGCGACCCGGGCCGCCCGGATCATCTCGTCGCCGTCGTCCTCGGTGAAGGTCCGGACCTCGCCATCTGCGGTCACGATGTCCAGGGCCGCGACCTGGGCCGGGAGGTTCGGCATCGTCTCGCCGGTCCCGTGGGTCCCGGTCGAGATCGCCCCCGCGACCGTCTGGCGGTCGATGTCACCGAGGTTGATCAGGGCGCGACCGAGCCTGTCGAGCTCCCGGTTCGCATCGGCCAGGACCGTTCCTCCCATCACCTTGACCAGTCCGGAATCGAGATCGGCATCGATCACCCCCGAGAGCCCCGAGAGGTCGACCATCACGTCATCGGTCAGGGGCGCGCCCGTGAACGAGTGGCCGGAGCCCCTCACCGTCACCTGGCGATCGGAGGCAGCCGACCTTCCGATCAGATCCACCAGCTGTCCTCTGCTGGTCGGGCGCTCGATCGCCTGGGGATGGCAGGTCCTGTCGCCCGCCCAGTTGGTCCAGGTCTCGGTCTTGCCGGCCGAAATCACGGAAGTCACGACTCGACGATACCTGCGGAGCGGTCCGGCAGAGGTTGGGCGGTGATCGGTCTGACGATCAGCCAGACGACTCCAAGGACGGCGATCATCACGACCGTCGGCAGCGCGTAGCCGGCAACTCCGGCCAGATAGCCGGCGCCGACCGCCCCGACCATCTGTCCCCCTCCCCAGGCGACGTTCGCGGCACCGGCCGCATAACCCTGGTTCAGTCCGGCGTTGGTCGCGGCGTCGGTAATCAGGGTCGAGGCCGGCGTGAAGGCGAGGCCGGCGCCGAAAGCGACGAGCAGCACCCCGATCAGAAGCATCGGGAGGATGCTGAACATCCCGACCACCGCGATCGCGACCGACATCACGATCAGTCCTGCCACATAGGGAAGTCTCCGGCCGACCCGATCACTGAACTTGCCGACCCAGGGGCCGATCAGGGCCTCGACCAGCGAGCCGCCGGCGAAGGCTCCGGCGATCATCCAGGGGGTGGCGCCGAGGTCGTCCAGTCTGAGTGGGCCGACCACGACCACCATTCCGAAGGCCGCAGATGGGCCGGCCAGAACCAGGGCCGTCCTCGCAAGCCGCGCCCTCCTGGCCGCCGCGACTGCCTCGTCGACGGGCTGGCCCTCGACCTCGGAAGCTGGCGGGATCGTCATCGCGACGGCCGTGATCCCGATCGCCAGGATCAGGACCGAGCTGAACACGATCTCGGTCCCGACCTCATGGGCCAGGGCACCGATCGGGGAGCCGAGCATCTCGCCCACCACTGCGGCGGCGATGATCGTCCCCATCACCTGGCCGCGACGGGCACGCGGCGCCACCGCGATCGCCCAGCTGATCGCGCCGGCCCACATCAGGGCCCCGAACGCTCCCTGAAGAAAACGGGTGAGGTCCAGCACTTCGATCCGGTCGGCGAAACCGAAGGCCGTGCTGAAGATCCCGACCCCGATCACTCCGACGATCATCGCCCGGCGAGGTCCGTAGCGGGCCGCGAACCAGCCACCGGGCAGGGCCGTGAGCAGGGTCCCTGCCGCAAAGCTTCCCGAGAGCACCCCGACCTCGGCGTCACTCAGGCCGAGATCGTCCCGGTAGGAGGGCAGGAGCGGCGTGAGAACCGCGAAGAAGGTGGTCTCCATGAAGACCACGAAGCAGCAGAGGATGAGAAGTCGACGCACTCCCCGATTGTCCCACTGCCGTCCGGTCGGGGCGTGGAGTCGTTGTCCGGATCAGGATCTCGCCCGCCCGCAACTCGACCAACTGTTCCCGGTTTAGGCTTAGGACCTTGCCCCTGATTCGATCGAAAGCAAGCGGCCTCGTGGCTGCCGCGGCCGTGACCCTCCTGTCGGTGCTGGTCGGACTGCTCCTCGGCAGCGCCCAGACGGCGCAATCCTCGGAGACTTACGCAATCCCGGCTGCCCCGACGGGGGTAAAGGCCACGGCCGAGAAGACCGGTGTCAGGGTCAGCTGGACCGCGACGCCGACCGCGAACCCGCCCGTCACCCAGTACGTCGTCCATGCCGGACCGGGCTCCTGCCCGGTCAGGGTCTCGGCCGATCGCACCTCTGCCCTTCTGCCCTATACCTCCGGCCGGAAGAGCTACCGCCCATCCGTCCAGGCCGTGAATGCCTATGGCTTCTCACCCGATGCCCCACTTTCGAGGACCGTCGTGCTCAAGAACCCGGTCAGGCGGTCCGATTATCGAAACGTCCAGATCCTCCAGTTCAGTGACTTCCACGGAGCCCTGGAGGAGTCCGATGACAACTCGGGCGCGGCCAAGCTGGCGACGGCCTTCAAGGCCGACCGCCTGAAGTCGAAGGCCACCTTCACCGTCTCCTCGGGCGACAACATCGGCGGCGGCCCGATCATCTCGAGCTACTTCGACGAGGTGCCGACGATCCGGGCCCTCAACAAGATGGGCCTCGACGTCTCGACTTTCGGAAACCACGAACACGACCGCCCGCTCTCCCATCTCACCCAGATGATCGGCCTCTCCAGGTTCAAGTGGACGGTCGCCAACTACGACACCCTCGAGCCCCTGATCACATCCTTCAGCGACGTGACCGAGTCGGTGATGGTCGAGCGGGGCGGGGTAAAGGTCGGATTCGTCGGGATGAACACCGAGGACACGAAGGGACTGACCCCACCGGGCAACCTCAGCTACGACTTTCCGGCCCGTGAGCTGGCCATCTCGGCCAGCGTCTGGGGCGTCAACCGGGAGGTCAAGGCCCTTCGAAAGGCCGGCGCCCAGGTCGTGATCGCACTTCTCCACCAGGGCTGGAGCCTGAATGACAACGGCAAGGCCAAGGGACGGCTCGTCGACGTATCGAGGCAGCTCGAAGGCGTGGACGCTGCCTTCGGCGGCCACACTCACCAGACATTCGCCTCGATCGTCGGTGGCAAGGTCACGGCCGAACCCAGGAATTCCGGTCAGCAATACATCAAGACCCAGCTCTGCCTGAACGCGGCCAGCGGCAAGGTCGTCGGGTCCAGCCTCCGGTTCGTCGACAAGGGCGAGATCGCCGGCCTCACCCCCGATCCGGTGACGGCGAAGATGGTCGCCGACTACCAGCGTGAGGTCGCACCGGTCTTCGACCGCAAGGTCGGAGTGGTCGACGGAGTATTCCCGCGGGGACCGAGGGGCGGCTCGGCGCCACCCCCGATCGCATCGGTCGAGAGATCGGGCGAGACCCAGCTCGGAAACCTGACCGCCGACTCCCTCCGATTGAAGTACGCAACCGACATCGTCTTCATCAACGGCGGCGGGATCAGAGACACCCTCCCGGCCAACGGCTATGTGCCGAACGACCCCTCCCTCAGGCGCCCCGGACTCGGGAGCTCCGGCCCGTATGACGTCACCCTCGGCGACATCAAGACGATCTTCCCGTTCGGCAACGAGGCGGCCGTCTCCGAGATGACCGGTGCCCAGCTCTGGGCCGCACTCGAGCATGGCGTCGCCAACTACCCCTCCGGCCGGTTCCCCCAGATCTCCGGCTTCAGGTTCACCTTCGACACGACCGGTGAGGGAGTCCCTGAGGTCACCGAAGTAACCATGAATGACGGGACTCCGATCCCGAGGGACCAAACGGTCTACACGGTCACCACGAACGAATACCTGGTCTACGGGGGTGACGATTACGTCGGGTTCTTCAACCCCGCCAAAGCCCAGATCCGCGAGCCCTTCGAAGATGCCCTGATCGAGTTCCTCGAGGCCGAGCTCGAAATCGACAGAACGTTGCCCGTCGGTCCGCTGGATGGCCGAATAACCTGCATCGGAGAACAGGATTGCGTCCCGAGGACATGGCCATGATCCTGCCCGGACAACCGACCGAATACCAATGAATGCACTGCGCGACCATCGGAGGAATGAAGACGTGAAGACAGGCACCAACGACCGGATCATCATCGCCCTCCTGGCAGCACTCGCGGCGCTCTCTATCCCCTTCCTGACCGCGTCGACCGCCGGCGCCACCGGATCGGGTGTCCTTGCCGCCTACACCCTGGTCGCGCCGGACACGGTGTCGGTTTCCAACCTCCAGGCTCGAGCCGTAGTGCCGACCGGGATCGGCTGTCCCCAGTTGGTCGCCACCACCGGGACTGGTCGGAAGATCAACAAGAAGATGACCATGCGAGTGCCCGGGGCTACTACCGGAGCCGCCTTCGCCTCGCTCAGAGCCTGCCAGGCCAACATCCCGGCCCCGACGGAAGGGGTTCGCTCGGCCAGGGTAGGCGGAGTCACGGTGCCTTCGAGCCTGCCCGAGACCTTCTCCAAGATCGCCATGCTTGGTGACACCGGATGCCGGATCGACGATGACGAGAATCCGCCCGAGATCGATGTCCAGAACTGCTCGAAGACGACCGGAACCGATCCGGCCGACTACTGGCCGCTCGCCATCAACTCCCGGTCCATCGCCCGGGAGAAACCCGACATGACGGTCTTCACCGGTGACTTCTTCTACCGGGAGGACCCCTGCCCGGCCAACACTCTTGAGATCGATTATCAGCTCATGTGTGGAGGCAGCCCGCCACCGGTCCAGGAATACGAATTCGACGACTCCGACTACGGCTGGATGGCCGACGTCTTCATCCCGATGGCACCCGTGTTCCAGACCGCTCCGGTCCTGGCCGTCCGCGGAAATCACGAGCAGTGCGACCGGGGAGGCAACGGCTGGTACCTGTTCTTCGAGATCTCGGCCTCGAGCTCACCGGCAGCCTGCGCGCCGGCCGTGATCGGCGGGCCGACCACTCCGGACATCGCTCCCACCTGGTCTTTCGACGCCCCGATCCGAAAGGGCAGGACGCTCAGGATGGTCGCCGTCGACAGCGCCTACGGAAGGAACTTCGACATCACCAGCTGGGTCACGACCCAGCGGCTGGCCTACGAGAGCGCGGCCGAGCTCAGCCGCCCGGTGAAGGGACGCGAGAGCTGGCTCGTCACCCACCGGCCCATGTTCGGTATCGAGCCGGTAGAGGAGGCAAATGCGGGACTCCTCCAGTGGACTTCCGTCGATCAGACTGCCGCCGCCTACGGCCTGATCTCCAACTACGACCTGATGGTCGCATCCCATGTCCATGTCGCCCAGGTGGTCAAGATTCCGGGCCAGCCTCCCCAGATGGTGGTCGGAAACGGTGGCTCGAAGCCGGATGTGGCCAGCCAGTCCTCTTACACCAGGCCACAGTACGGCCCGTTGGCCAAGGCAGACGGAACCCCGCTCAGCCCGAACTACACGCCTTACCCGACGGCGAACTACGACTGGACCGCGGTCAAGTACGGCTACGTCATCGCCACCCCGAACCAGAAGGCGAGGCAGTGGACGATGACCCACAAGGACTACACCGGCAAGAGGTTTGCCACCTGCGCACTCTCCGGCAGGCAGATGGCCTGCGGGGCGAGCTGAGACCGCAGGCAGGGCCTCACCCGAGCGATAGCTCTTTTCTCAGGAACTCCCTGATCGCCGGGGCGCTCGACTCGTCGATCATGTTGATCGCCGGGACCCCGACCAGCCGATCGACCAGTTCGATCCCGGCGAGGGTGCCGGTGCACCGTCCGGTCACGAGGTCCGGCTTCATCTCGAAGGCGTTCATCACTCCCATCACGGCGTAGGGATCTGAGGCGCAGAGGACCGTGCAGGTGACCGAGTCGGCCAGGACCTCCATCGCGATCTCGCCCCGGTAGGGCTCGAGCGGTGAGGCGCCCGCCTCGATCACCACGACATCGGGCTCGACGGCCGCGATCTTCGAGGTCAGCAGGCCCAGGCCCTCCCGGTATTCCCCGGTCGGAACCACCGACGAAGGGAACCCGACATCGACGAAGTCGAAGATGTCGGAGGCACCTGCGTGCTTCATCGCCAGGGTGTCCCGCAATCTGCCGACCCCGGTCACCTTGGCACCGGCCACCTTCAGACCCATCGCGACGAGTTCCCTGACTATCGCCACCGCGGCGACCGTCTTGCCTGAGTCCATGGACGTCCCGATGATCAGGATCACCGGGACCTCGAGCCCCCTCGGCTCGACCGGGGTGACGAAGTCGGCCATGTTCAGCTTCTCTCCGTCCCGGCCTTCTCTTATGGCATGGCCGACGTAGCGGACCTCGATCACCGGTCCACTGTCGATCGCCTTCGAGGTCATCCGGCCGATCACTCCGGCGCTGGTCAGCGAATGCATCTTCATATCCTCGCCGACGGCCTCCCAGCTGCCGGTCGCCTCCAGCGTCGCCGCCCGGGTTCCAAAGGCTCCGACCAGGATGTCGCCGGGCCAGATATCCACAGGCGAGCCGTCCGGCGTCTCGACCGTGTAGCTCTCGTGCTCGCCGGGGACCATCTCGACGGCCACGTAATCGCCCCGGGCCCAACCGTCACGGGGCCTCGGCTCGAACTCCGGAATCGCCTCGTCGAAGTCGGTTATCCGGGTGAGGCTGCCGAGGACCGTCTGCGCCTCCTGAACTCCTGCCTGCATTCCTGCCTCCTTCCTTCGGGTCGCCCTCTTCAGACGACCGGGCTCGCCAGCAGGGCTGCCAGCAGGGCGGCCCGCTCCGGCATCTTCTCCACCACGAGGTGTTCGTGGTCGGCATGGGCTCCGTCACCGACCGCTCCGAGGCCGTCCAGAGTCGGGGCCAGGAGGCTGGTCAGGTTGCCATCCGAGGCCCCGCCCACCTGGGCCTCGTCGATCTCTATCCCGAGCACCATGGCCGTGGCCCGGGCCTTCTCCCAGAGTGCCTCGTTGCCCGGGGTCTTCTCCATCGGGGGCCTGCCGAACCCGCCGGTCACTTCGATCTCGATCCGGTCGCGGGTCGGCTCGAGGCCCAGGATCGCCCGCTCGACCGCCTCGGCATCTCCGGCCGTCGCGACCCTGGTCTCGATCTCGGCCGTCGCCTCCGGTGCGATCACGTTCGCCCTCAGGCCGCCGTCGATCGTGCCGACGTTGACCGTGATCCCCCTGCCGGGATCGTTCAGCTCGAACAGCCGCTCGATCTGCCGCGAGGCCTCGAGGATCGCACTCACCCCGCCTTCGGGGTCGAGGCCGGCGTGGCTTGCGACCCCCTTGACCACGAGCCGGAAGTGACCGACTCCCTTCCGGCCCGTCTTCAGGTCGCCGGACGGCCCGTAGGAAGGCTCCATCACGAAGACCCTGGCCGCCCCGGCCGCTCTCGCCTCGGTGTAGGTCCGGGAGGAAGGGCTTCCCACCTCCTCGTCGGCCACCAGCTGGACCACCGGCGGGACCGGCAGGTCGAGCCCCATCTCCCGGACGGCCCTGAGGGCGAAGAGCATCTGGACGATTCCGCCCTTCATGTCGAACACGCCCGGTCCGTGGAGTCTTCCGTCGCGAACCTCTAGCGGCATCGAGGAGAGGGTCCCGACCGGCCAGACCGTGTCGAAGTGGCCGAGCAGGAGCTGACAGGGGCCTTCGGTGCCTCCCGGCTGGGTCGCGACCAGGTGATCGCACCCCCCTTCACCGGGGAGCCGCGAGACCTCGAAGCCGAGTTCGCCGAGCTCCGCGACGAGCCACTCCCGGGCCGGCTCCTGGGCTCCGGCCTCGCCCGAAGGCGACTCGATCGAGGCCAGCGAGATCGTCTTCTCGACCATTTCGTCGACCCGATCGGCCATCCACTCGTTCAGGCCGGAAGGGTCGAGCCCCGGCACCGGGGAGCTCTCGGTCAGGTCGGACAACGCGGCCTACCGCTTGAAGTCGACGTGGAACGGGAAGGAGTAGGTGTCCGACACCCGGGCGAACCGCCCGGGGCTCAGGTAGGCGAGAAGCGGTTCAGACGCCAGGAGATCGGCGTCATCGCCGTCGGACTTCCTGAGACAGGCCTCGGCCACTCTGGCAGCGACGATCTCCCCGATGATCAGGGAGTTATCCCCGTAGCCCTCGATCACCTTGTCGAGCCTGCACTCCAGCCAGAGGTAGGCGTCCTCGACCAGGATCCCCTCGACTTCCGAGGCCGGGAAGGTCTCGATCGCGGCGAGCGACGGCTTGTCGCCTTCCTCGCTGCGCGGACCGGCGGCCAGGCTCGCCTCGACCACCTGGCCGGGGCGGGGGAAGCTCACCGTGAACTCGCCCGTGCGCTGGGCATTCCTCTGGGTCGCGTGGTTCGGGCTGCAGGCGAAGCAGAAGAAGTTGTTCCAGCCCAGGGGCATCGCCATGTGCTTCGGAGCGATATCGGGGCTTCCGTCCTCCTCGATGGTCCCGACCAGAGTCAGTGGCGCCACCGTGAAGAAGTTCGACCAGATCGGCCGCTCCATCGAAAGCTCGACCCGCTTGACCGAACCTCCACCGCCGCTCGATTCACTCACTCTCGGGCTCCTTTCCGGTCGCGTTGCACCTGAAGAGACCCTATACCCGTGCCACCGGCGATCCCACTCGATCGCACCATCGTCCATCTCGAAACGGAATTCACGGGTTCAGGGACCGATAGCCTCCGCTCCGCAAACGAATCTGGACAGTGACGTCTCTCGTCCAAACCGAAGGGAAGAAAAGTGAAGAACAAGCTCGCCGGAATGTTTCTGGTCGCCATGATCGCCGCCGGAGGACTCGGAGTGACCGCATGCAGCTCGAGCGACTCGGGCTCGAACTCGGGAAGCGTCTCCGAACAGGCCCAGCAGGCCCAGGACGCAGTCGACAGCGCGACCCAGCAGGGCAAGGAGGCAGTCGATCAGGCCAACAAGGCCGTCAACGACGCCAAGGGTGCCATCGACAGCGTGCAGGGCGGCGGCAACTAAGGACGACGAGAGACTGCGCCGACCGGGATCGCAGGGTCCCGGTCGGCCGTCGCTATCCTCCTCTTGATGATCGAACCTCACGACACTGAAGAGCGCCGCCGGGAAGCCGAGCGGCCACTGGAGGAGTCCGGAGAAGGCGTATCGGAGGGCTTCGAGCTCGCCGAAGAGGAGCTTCGTCAGGTAGCCGAAGGTGAAGTGGACGGCCACGACCCGCTGGACGACGGCTTCGAGCCCGAAGAGGATGCCGGCTCCGTCTACGGCGAGGCCGACGAAGAGCACTCGTCCGAGAAGCCTTCGGACGACTTCATCTGAGCCGACCGGATCCCCAGGCGACCGCCTGATCCAGTTAAGTTCGGGGCGTGTCTGCGCTCCTCTATCGGGTAGGAGGCTTCTGCGCCCGGCGACCGGGCCCTGTTCTGGTCCTCTGGTTACTGCTGGTGGTCGGAGTGGTCATCGCCGGGGTCCAGGCCGGCTCGAAGGCCTCTGATTCGATTTCCCTGCCCGGGACTGGCAGCCAGAACGCAACCGACCTGCTCGAGGAGAGGTTCCCCGGCCAGGCCCAGGGTTCAAGTCCGGTCGTCATCCGGTCCGTCGGCCAGGGTGACCTCACCTCACCGGCCAACCGGAAGGCGATCGACCGTTCGGTCGAGGCCGCCCGGAATTCCCCCTTCGTCCTCGAGGTCGAAAGCCCGTTCGAGGTCCTGGTCGCGGAGGAGAAGGGCGCCAAACCGAAGGGCGGCGGGGCGATCAGCCTGGACCGGAAGGCAGCCTTCTACTCGGTGACCCTGAAGGAGCAGGTCACCGAATACACGAACGAGGAGATGGCCGACCTCGCTAACCGGATCAACAGGCCCCTTTCGGAGGCCGGGCTGCAGAGCGCTGTCGGCGGATCGATCGGGGCGGCAGCCGCACAGCCGGCGACCGACACCAGCGAGGCGATCGGCATCGCGGTCGCGATCGTGATCCTCCTGCTCGCTTTCGGCTCGGCCGTCTCGATGCTCTTGCCGATCGTCACCGCCCTTCTCGGGCTGGCGATCTCGATCAACCTGATCAACCTGCTGTCCCACGTGATCTCGGTCCCCTCGGTCGGCCCGACGCTCGGCATCATGATCGGACTCGGAGTCGGCATCGACTACTCGCTGTTCGTCCTCTCCCGCCACCGGGAACAGGCCGAAGCCGGCATGGACCTCAAGGAATCGATCGCGCGCTCCGTCGCGACCTCCGGTGCGGCGGTCACCTTCGCCGGAAGCACGGTGATCATCGCGCTGCTTTCGCTGGCAGTGGCGAGGATTCCGATCATCACCGCGATGGGCTACACGGCCGCGATCGCGGTCGTCGCAGCAATGCTGGCCGCGATCACCCTGCTTCCCGCGATCCTCGGCCTGCTCGGACATCGCTACGACTCACTCAAGTTGCCCTTCCTGAGGAGGAAGTCCGCCGATCCCGACCACGACCAGACCGGCTGGGCCCGGTGGGCGCGGGGCGTCGCCCGGCTGAAGTGGACGGCCGCGCTCGCCTCGCTCGCAGTCCTGTTGATCCTCGCCTTCCCGACTCTGAAGCTCGAGTTCGGGCAGATCGATACCGCCGAAGGACCGAAGGACGACCAGGCGACCAAGGCATACAAGCTGCTGAGTTCGGGCTTCGGGCCGGGCTCGAACGGTCCGATACTGGTCGCGGTAGGCCTCGACGGCAAACCCGACGACAAGGCCGCCCTCACCCGCCTCGAGAAGGACCTGAAGGCAGAGTCGAACGTGGCTTCGGTCTCTCCTCCCGAGATCAGCCGCGACGGGACCGCGGCGACCCTAACCGTGACCCCGAAGTCGGCCCCACAGGTGCAGCAGACCCAGGACCTCGTCGACCGCCTGAGATCGGACACGATCCCGAAGGCCCTCAAGGGGTCGGGGCTCACGGCCTATGTCGGGGGGGTGACCGCCGGCTACATAGACCTCGCGGACGAGATCGCCGAGAAGCTGCCACTCGTGATCGCGGTGGTCATCGCCCTCTCCTTCATCCTGCTCCTTCTCGCCTTCCGCTCGATCGCGATCCCGGCACAGGCCGCCCTGATGAACCTGCTCGGGGTGGCAGCCTCCTACGGACTGCTGGTGGCGGTCTTCCAGTGGGGCTGGGGGGCGTCGCTGATCGGCCTCTCCGGGGACGTCCCGATCGTCTCCTTCGTGCCGCTCTTCATGTTCGCGATCCTCTTCGGCCTCTCGATGGACTACGAGGTCTTCCTCGTGAGCCACATCGACGAGGAGCGTGAAAGTGGTGCCGGGACGACCGATGCCGTCGTCCGCGGGCTGTCGAGAAGTGCCCGGGTGATCACGGCGGCCGCCCTGATCATGGTCGCCGTGTTCGGCAGCTTCATCCTGGCCGACGACCCGACCACCAAACAGTTCGGGCTCGGGCTGGCCTTCGCGATCGCGATCGACGCCACGCTGATCAGATGCGTCCTGGTTCCGGCGATCATGGTGATCTTCGGGAAGGCGAACTGGTGGCTGCCCTCCTGGCTGGACCGGATCCTGCCCCGGGTCGGGATCGAAGGAAGGGCCTTCCTCGAGAAGCTCGACTCCGAGCAGGACCGACGGCCTGCCTGACCGGCGATCTGGCACCCCGAATCGGCCCCTCCCGCTAGATTCGGTCCGGCAACCCCCGGAGGGGTGGCAGAGCGGTTGAATGCACCGGTCTTGAAAACCGGCAGGCGTCTAAAGGCGTCTCGAGGGTTCGAATCCCTCCCCCTCCGTTAGTAGTGCCAGCGGCCCGAACCCGAGAGGGTGCCTTTCCTTTATTTGTTCGGGCGCGAAGCCCCAGACCGGCCCTGGCTTCTCCGCTTCGAACTGGAGAGCCGGCCTGGGGTCCCGTCTTGCCTAGACGCAGATCGCGGTCGCGGTTGCCTCGTAGGGCACCTCTCCGCTCGAGGGCGCAAGTGCGTAGAGAAGCACTCTGTCTTCGTCGAGGATGGAGCTGTAGTAGCTAACACCAATCGTGCTGTCCCAGGTATATCCGACCGCCTGTCGGCCCCTGGGGCAAGTTGCGTCGACGATTTCACTCTGTCTGGGAGATATCTGCACCGTCTCGCCCTCGACCTGAATCACCGAGAGTCGATCGCCTTGAACTGCGCCGCTCTTCAGCTTCGCGCTGGTTATCGCGCCGTTATTGATCTTCGGCGTGGTCACCGCGTCGTTCTTGATCTGGTTGGTGCCGATCTTGGTGACCGCATAAGCCGACCCACCGAGTGAAACGAATAGCGCCACCAGCGCCACCAGCATCGCCGGAGACGGCATCTTGATCGAAGCCTTCATCACTCTCCCATCGCTTTCTTTCTCGTGCCCTGACCGGGCATTACGGGGGAGCGTCCCAAGCCTCTCCCACTCTCATGAACTGAAGCCTATCCGTTGGTGCGAACCTCGCCCAGGGGTCCGTGATTAGAGGGTTCGAATCCCTCCCCCTCCGTTAGTAGTGCCAGCGGCCCGACCCCGAGAGGGTGTCTTTATCGGAGGGTTCGAATCCCTCCCCCTCCGTTAGCAGTGCCAGCGGCCCGAACCCGACCCCTAGCTGGCGGGTCGGAACCTCTCGCCCTCCTCGGTCGAGAGCATCTCCTCGATCGCCTTCGGGGTAGCCCAGTAGATGAAGGCCCTGCCGCCCTCCTCGAGGACGTCCTCTGTGCAGGCGGCTGCATCGCTCGAGGAATCGGAATCGACCGGGAGCGACTCACCCGGTTTCGGCTTGGCGGAGAAGGAGATCTCGAACCCGAGATGGGCAATGATTTTCCGCTGCGGTTTAGTCGTCTTCTCCCAGCCATTCGGCCCTGGCTTCCCATCAACCAGCTGCCCGTACTGGGCCAACAGCTGTCTGGTCAACTGCTCCAACGGCGCGGCGTCATCCGTTCCCCGGCAACGGTCCTGGCTCTGGACCAGCTGGTAGCCGAGGAAGTCCTCGTTGAGCCTCCAGTTGATCACGGCCAGCCGGCGAGCGAACGCCGCGTAGTCCCAACCGGACCGAAACTGGGTCGCCAGGCCGACCCTGGTCGTGGCCGCTCCCGGAACCTCCGCAATCCGGTTGGCGACCGACTGCAGTTCGACCCCCATTCGCTTCAGGTTCACTGCCTGCTCCTCGCTCCAGGGAGTTCCGCGAGAAGCCCAGGTGCCGACCTCCCAATCGAGCAAAACGGCATCGAGGCCGGGTTCGCCTGCCAGCGCAAACATGTAGCCCGCCTTGCCCGAGATCTGGGACAGCCCGTTGAGGGCGATCACCCTGTTGCAGGGAAAGCGCTTCCCGATCTCGGTGAAGATGTCCTGTGCCTCACCGGTATTCGTCCCCTTGTATTGGGTGTTGATCACGAAGACGTCGCGGTCGAGGATCCTCCCCTTCAGGGGCTCAGAGTCGAACTCGGAGACCTGCTCCTTCGTATTGACCCTGAGGAGCATCGTGTAGGCATCGGCCCCGCTGCTCAACGGGGCGATGCCCGTGGGGATCGCGTCAGGGCACCCCGCGGTCAGACTCTGGTCATCGCCAGAGCCACAGCCGATCAGGAGCGGGACCGCGGCGAGGGCCACGAAGAGGGAGATGCAGCCCGCCTTTGTGCGGTTCCTAGGCATTCGGCAGTAGAGGATGCCACGGGACGATCCACCCATGCACAGGCGGAAGGATCAACGAATCAGTCGGGCAGGTCACCGGGAATCGCGTCGTCTCGGGTTATCTGGAAGACCATTCGGACACCCTACTCCGGCCCTGGGCCGTCGACCGGATCGGCCGGCCCTACGGGGAGACGAGCGCGGTGAGCCTACGGTTGTGCTCGGCGCTGGAGCCGAGGAAGGCGGCGTCGAGCTGGGCCCGCTTGTAGAACCAGTGGACGTCGGCCTCCCAGGTGAAACCGATCCCTCCGTGGGCCTGGATCGCCGAGGCCGTGACCTCGATCCCTGCCTTCGAGGCAGCCGACTTGGCGAGCGACGCGGCCTCGGGTAGACGATCGCGATCGGCATCGGCCGCCCAGGCGGCAAAGTATGTGGAGGCACGGGCGCCCTCGGTCGAGAGCAGCATCTGAGCGCAGCGGTGCTGGACGGCCTGGAAGGAGCCGACCGGCCGGCCGAACTGCTTGCGGTCCTTCACGTATTCGACCGTCATGTCCAGTGCACGGCCGCAGACCCCGACCAGCTCGGCCGAGGTGAGAACGCACCCGAGATCGATCGCGGCAGCGACATCTCCGGGCATTGGTTCCCCGTCCGGGAGTCCGCCTTCGACGATCCCGTAGCGCCGGGTCGGGTCGATCGAGTCGAGCCCCTCCAGGGAACCCTGCCCGGTCAGAAGGCGAGCCTCCCCGGACTCGCGATCTGCGACGACGACTACATCGGCGCTGGCCCCGTCGGGAACTACCTGGCCGACCAGCCCGAACGCCCCGGTCGCCTCGCCCGAGGCCAACCGGCCGAGCCACTCGTCCTTCTGGCCGTCGCTTCCGGCCTCCGAGATCGCGGCCGCACAGAGCGCGGTGGCAAGGAACGGCCCGTTCAACAGCGCATACCCGGACTCCTCGAGCAGTCCCGCCAGCTCGACATAGCCGAGTCCGCCCCCGCCATGAGCCTCATCTATCGCGACCCCGGGCCAACCCAGCTCGCCCAGCTCCTTCCAGAGTGCCGCGTCGTACTCACCGGCCTCGGCCGCCTCGCGGACCTTCTCGAGGGTCGAGCGGGATGCCAGCAGGTCCTTCGCCGTCCGCTTGATCTCGTGCTGGTCTTCGGTGAAGTCGAATCTCATCGCTCGCTCACTTCCTCGGCAGCCCGAGCACCCGCTCGGCGACGATGTTCTTGAGGATCTCGGTCGTCCCGCCTTCGATCGTGTTGCCGCGCGACCTCAGCAGATCGTGAGCCCAGGCCTCGCCCTCGGTCAGCGCCGCAGGACCGCAGACCGAGACCGCGAGCTGAGTCAACATCTGGTTCGTCTCGGACCAGAGCCACTTGGTCAGCGATCCCTCCGGTCCGGGCTGGCCGTGCTGTTCGATGATGCTGAGTCCCCGGTAGGCCAGGAACCGGAGCGTCTCGGTCCGGACGTGCATCTCACCGAGGGCCTCGGCCACCACCGGGTCTTCTATCCGGCCGTTCGCCTTTGCGTCTTCGACCAGGCGGTCGAGCAGAAGCCTCAAACGGGTCTGGAGGAAGAAGCCGAGGCCGGAGCGCTCGTTCATCAGGGTCGTCAGCGCCACGTTCCAGCCATCGCCCTCGCCGCCGAGGACGTTCTCCTTCGGGACCCGGGCCTCCTCGATGAAGAGCTCGTTGAACTCGGCTTCGCCGGTTATCTGGACCAACGGCCGGACCTGGACCGCGTCCTGCTCCATGTCCATCAGGAAGTAGGAGAGACCCTTGTGCTTTGCGGCGTCGGGATCGGTCCGGACCACGAGCATGCACCACTTCGAATACTGGGCCGCGCTGGTCCAGACCTTCTGTCCGGTCACGACCCAGTCGTCCCCGTCACGGACGGCCTTGGTCTTGACCGCCGCCAGGTCCGACCCGGCCTCCGGCTCGCTGAAGCCCTGGCACCAGATCTCCTCGGCCGAGAGGATCGGGAGCAGGAACCGCTCCTTCTGCTCCTCCGTGCCCCAGGCCATGATCGTCGGTCCGGCCAGGATCAGGCCGAGCGCGTTGGCCGGAAGCGGGGCATCGGCCTTTCCCATCTCCTCGAAGAAGATGGCCGACTGCATCAGGCTGGCATCACGGCCTCCGTATTCCTGTGGCCAGTGGACTGCGGCCCATCCGCCTTCGAAGAGGCTCCTCTGCCACTGCTTCCTGAACTCGAAGGCGGCATCCTGATCGCCCCGCGGCTCCTCACCGGGCCGATTGGCATCCAGCCACCCCCTGAGCTCATCGCGGAATTCGATCTCCTGATCGGAGAAGGTCAGGTCCATGGCCAGTGATCCTAGGGCTTTACCGGTTCCCTGCATAGCCGAAACCCGGACCTCCCTCTAGACTCGCCCTATGGAAACCGAAAAGCAGCCACAGAAGCCCGGTCAGGCCCTCAAGAAGGCGAAAGCCCAAGCCCGGATGCTCATCCTGGTGGCGGCCGGCCTCTCATTGATCGCCTCGGTAGTCCTCTACTTCGCCGGAAACGAGAACGAGGGAATCTTCATCGGCCTCTGGGTCCCGTCCATCCTCGCGCTCGGAGCCCTGTTGGTCCCGGCCGGGAGCGATTGATGAACGCGGTCGGGATCTTCATCTTCGGCCTCTTCATCACAGCGATAGTCGCCACGGCCTGTGCCCTGATCGTCTACGGGATCATCACCGAGCGCCGCGAGAGGGAGGACCTCGCCGAGAGCCGGGACCCGGGCTCTCCCTCCTAGAAGAGGACCAGGGGTCCTCCGTTTCGGTCCCTCAGTCCTGACCTTCCGTCAGTCCGGCGAGGGTCTCGGCCTGGGAATAGACCGGCTTCGGGTTCGCAGTTCCACCCTCGATCGGCCAGGCCGGTGACCGGTAGATCGAGATCAGCGAGCCCTCCTGACAGTCACCGTTGACCGTGCAGGTCAGCCGACCCGAGAAACCGTCATATGCGGTGACCGAGAACACGGCCTCCCTGAAGGCCGTCCTCGGCACCGCGATCGAACCGTCCTCCTGAATGAGTGCGGTCCGGCGGAAGGCATCGAAGATGAGGTTCGCGGCGTCGAAGGCGTGGGCGTGGAAGATCGCGGTCGGCTTCTCTCCGTACTGCTCGCGGTAGGCCGGCAGGAACTCGCTCCCGTAGAAGGGGTTGGTTTCCAGGTCCCGGACGTCCGGACCGGAGACATAGACCTCGGTCCCACCGGCCCTGGCCAGGTCCAGGACCTCCGCATTCAGGCAGCCATCCGATGTCAGCAGCTTCGCATCGGTCAGACCGGCCAGGGCCTCGACCGTCGCCGAGCAGAGCTCTCCGGTAAATGGGAAATAGACGACCTCGGGATCCCCGCCACGGGAAACTGCCCGTTCGAACGCGGTCCGAATCCCGTCGGGGCCGTCATCGGGTCGAACCACGACGCGCTGGGTCTTCCGGGACTGAAGGCCGGCCGAGAAGGATTCGACCAGGGAGTCGGTATAGGTCGTCCCGTCGGTGATCACGATCGCCCGACCGCCCCCGGCCAGCCGCCTGCCGAACGTGCCCACGACGGTCCCCTGGATCAGGTCGTTCGGAGCGGTCCTTG
The DNA here is from genome assembly GCA_903939845.1 of uncultured Solirubrobacterales bacterium. GTDB lineage: Bacteria > Actinomycetota > Thermoleophilia > Solirubrobacterales > 70-9 > 67-14. The sequence continues at coordinate 4,882 of CAJAIJ010000046.1, read as the reverse complement.
CGTAGAACTCCTCCCTGAGCACCGGGTCGGTCAGCTCCGGTGCCGTGTTGGTCGGGGAGATCAGCATGATCCCCTTCTCCGAGAAGACCTCGGCCGCCGCGTTCTGGGCGGAAGAAGAACAGGTGGTGCCGACCGCAGCCAGAAGCCCCTCGGTTTCGACCAGCACTTCGGCACCCCTCCTGCCCTGCTCCTGGTCGCAGCCGTCATCGACCGCCTCGATCCTCGCCTCGTGACCGAGGACGGTCCCCGCCACTCCGTCGAACTCCCCGTCGAGGTAGTCGATCGCCAGCTCGACACCACGGCGGGAGTCGATCCCGACCGGGTCGGCGCTGGCACTGAGCCAGAGGAGCGCACCGATCCCTATCGGCCCATCCGGCAGATACTCGACGCAGCCATAGAAGTCCTCCTCGCAGACCTCTTCGACCTCTTCGGCCGAGACCACGCTTGCGGGTGCGTCATCGCACGCCTTCAGACCGATCCCGAGCAAGACGAGGGCCGCCAGAACGACGCCGGTCACGATCAGCCACTTCCGGTCCGGCTTCACGAGCCGCTCCATGGCAGGAACCTGCCGGTCCGGACCTCGTCCAGGAGTGCGGTCAGGGGTTCGGGGTCCACTTCGAACGGTCCGTCGAATGGTCCCGAGAGGGCAAGGATCAGGGCCAGATCGAGGCCGACCACGACGACGATCCCCACGGTCACGATGCCATCCTTGGGGCCGTTCCTCAGGGTCACGACGATCGCGTTGGCGATCAACGCCAGACCGGCAATCACGGACAGGGCGAACAGCTCGAACGGGATCTCCGCCGATGCCGCAGTGATCCGCGACCTTCGCTCACTGCCGAGCTCCTCGACCGCAGCCTGCATCGAGTCGACCGAGATCTGTGGCGCGTAGTCACGAACCCCGACCGTGAAGATCTGCCTCTGGAGCTCGTTCAACTCGACCGCAGCACCCTCGACCGGGTCCGAGCCTCCGAGCTCGGGCCATTCCGTCCTCTCCAGCGCGGCGAGGTAGGCGGCCAGGTCCTCCTGGATCAGGGATACGTCGGCGCTCGGAAGGCCACGGGCACCCCAGGCAAGACGGTTGGCGGCGGCGGCCTCCCTGGCGACGATGTCTTCGGCCGACCGGACCCCCACATAGGCCGTATTGATCAGGAAGCCGGTCAGGATCGCGAAAAGGCTGCCGAGGGCCGTCATGTAGGAAGAGGCCGTGTTGCCATAGGAGGCTCCCTTCCCGTTCGGATACCGGGCGTGGATCCACCGGTTGAAGAGCCACGCGAACAGGACGCAGCTCCCGGTCAACACCAGGGCGAGCGCAAGCGCGGGCAGGGCGGTCAGCAAGCTCACAGCGGCAAGAGTAAGCCGAACCGGTCGGTTCCGCACGGCCGACCGGACCGAACCGGAGCTGGCTCCCGCACCGAGAGGCCTGCGGCGGGATCGGCAGGGGGTAGGTTGGGGCCGGATGAACCCCACCGACTGGCTCCCGGGCATGGCCGCCGTTCTGGCGACGACCACCTCGTTCCTGTTCTCGGGTTCCCTGCTCCGGCGCCTGCTGATGGAGTCCTGGGCCGGACCGCCTGCACTGCTGGCGACACTCACGATCGCGATCTCGTTGATGGTCGTGGTCTCCGGAGCTCTCGGCGTGATCGGCCTCCTGACCCGGCCCGCCCTCCTCGTCACGGCCCTCATGGTCCTGGCCATCTGTGTCCTGATCTCCCACAAGCAGAAGAAAGACCTCTGGGGAGGCGACCGCTCGGGGACTCCGGGGCGACGGGTCACGGCCCCGGTCGCGATCGCCGTCGGGGCCCTGCTCCTGGTCTGCCTCGAGTGGGTCGTCCCCACCCTGAACTCGCTCGAGGCAGGGATGTACGGGGGCGACACCCTCTGGTACCACATGCCGTTCTCGGCCCACTTCGCCCAGACCGGCTCGATCACCGGGTTCGCTTTCGTCGACACCCAGTATCTGAACTGGTTCTACCCCCAGAACTCAGAGCTGATCCACGCGGCCTTCATGGTCCTGCTCGGCTCCGACTTCCTCTCGCCAGTCATCAACTACTTCTGGCTCGCCCTTGCCGTCCTGGCAGGCTGGTGCATCGGCAGGCCATTCGGGATGGCGCTGCCGGCCTCGCTCTCGGTCTCCCTGCTGATGGCGATGGAGACGATCTCTGCCCGCCAGCCCGGAAACGCCAACAACGACGCGATGGTGATCGCCCTCCTGCTGGCAGCGATCGCGATCGCTGCCACGGCCCGGGAGTCCGGAGACCGGACCGGGGACGGCAACCGACGGTTCGGATTCCGACCGGGCTCCGGAGCGGCCCTCGCTATCTCGGGCCTCGCCCTCGGCCTCGCGACCGGGACCAAACTGACCGCGCTGGCCCCGGCCCTGGTCCTGCTGGCCGGATTCATCTTCCTGATCGAACCGGGCAGAAGACTCCGGATCGGATCACTGATGACGGCCGCCGCCGCCCTGACCGGAGGCTTCTGGTTCCTCCGGAACCTGATCGCCACCGGCAACCCGTTTCCGTGGCTGTCGGCAGGACCGTTCGAGAAGGCCGGCGAATTGACCGGCCGCGAGCCGAAACCCGTGATCGACTACCTGACCGACCCCTCGGTCTGGGGCGAGTGGCTGGCCCCCGGACTCTCGGATCGGCTGGGGCCATTCTGGCTGGTCCTCCTGCTGGCCGCTCTGGTCGGAATCGTCCTGGGGCTGGCCTCGAAGGACCGGCTCCGGATCGTGATCGCGGCGGCCGGTGTCGCTGCACTGGCCGCCTACCTGTTCATTCCCTTGGGTGCCGCCGGTCCCGAAGGAAGCCCGACGGCCTTCTCGGTCAACGTCCGCTACATCACCCCTGCGCTCGCACTCGGCTTCGTGTCCCTGGCGTTGCCGGTCAGATGGACGGACGCCCGGACCTGGTTGATCGGGATCTCCTGGTTCTTCCTGCTGGCGCTCGGGCTGTCCTTCGTCGCCGTCGGCGGGCTCGACCTCGAGGGGTATCCCTTCTTCGGCGTCCTCGCCGCCTTGCTGGTCCTCGCGGTCCTGCCCGGTGCCGCCATCGTCCTCTGGTCCCTCGGCTTCCGTGGCCCGACCGCGGCGGCGGCCGTGATCTGGCTCGTCGGCCTGATCGCGCTCGGGTCCTTCCAGTTCGACAGATACACCGACTTTCGCTACTCGTCGGCTTCGCCGAGATACCCGGACCGGACCTACCCCGCAGCCGAACTCGCCCTCGGCATCGGTCCGCTCAATGACTTCACGAGGGATCTTGTCGGCCAGAGGATCGGGCTCTCGGGCTCCCTCGCCCAGTACTACCAATACGGGGTCTGGGGCCCCCGCGCCTCGAACAAGGTCGAGGCGATCGGGCTCGAGACCGAAACCCGGGACCTCGACGCCCCCCGCTCCTGCCGGCAATGGATCGAGGCCCTTCGAGAAGGCCGCTACGACCTGGTCGTGACTAGCCCTCCCGTGCCGGATCGCGACCCGCTCTCGGTCACCACCGCGGTCGAAGACGGCTGGATCGGAATGGATTCGGCCGACCTCGTTCTGAGCAGCAACAGGCTCGCCGTCTGGGAGCTCGACGACCGTTCAACCGAAATCGAGACTTGCACCGCAACGAACCGGTGACCTAGGGTGTTCAGAAGAAGGAACCGGACAGCCGGTTCCCGAAACCCTGGGGGACAAAGACATGGCACCTGCACGCAAACTTCTCCTTACCCTCGCGATCCCGGTCGCAGTCCTGGTCGGTGGCGCCGGCGTCGGCATGGTCGTCGCTGCAGAGCGCCCCTACACGCCTCCCACAGGCGAGCGCGCCTTCGAGAGCGCCACCTCCCCCGCCCTCAGGAGCGGCCTTGCCTCGACCAGCGACAGGGTCGCCCGCAAGGGCTCGAATAAAGAGATCGCCAAGCTCAAGCGCAAGTGCCGGAAGAAGACCGGACCTGCCCGGCAGAAGTGCTTCAAGAAGATCAGGAAAAAGTCGGTCAAGCCGAGACTGATGCCGATCGCAAAGGCCAACGCACTCGCCGAAGCCGATGCCGAGCGGATCTGGGAAGAGGACATCGGCGGCTACGTCTGGGACGACTTCGGCACCAGCGGCGACTGCCGCAGGCTCGCCCGTAACTCGGTCTCCTGCGCGGTCTACGTCTACTACGAAGAGACCGACTACAGCAGCGACGACTACGGCTCCATCTACACCTGCGAATGGCTGGTCACCTCTTCTTACCTGAGCGCGAGGAAGCTCTCGGTCGAGAGCGGTTTCGCCACGCGCGACTGTTACTGGGAGTAGCCACGCGTCACATTCGAGCGGGCCGTAGCGACAGTTACGGCATGGACTCGTTCGACTCACAGGAGATAGTGGACGCGATCGACCAGCTCAGGTCGGCGATCGAGAGCCTCGAGATGAGGCTCTCTTCCCTCGAGGGCTCGGCCGGTCGAGGCAGCGGATCATCTGGCGGTGCGATCGAGCAGAGGCTCGACCAGATCAACCGGACCGTCGAGGCGATCCGCAAGGAGATGTTCTAGGCCGTGGCCGAGGACGCCGACATCCAGCTCGCCCGGATCACCGGCCTGCTCGAGATCATGATCGCCCGGCTCGAGGGAATCGAGACCCGGATCGACACGCTCGAAGACCAGCTCGAAATGGCAGCCGTCGCCGACATCGACGGAACCCTCGACGAGGTCCGCGCCGAGGTTCGCTCGATCAAAGACGAGATGCTCTGAGGCTCAGGCCATCGCGGCGACGGACTTCTCGATCGCGTCGCCGATCATCTCGATGTGTTCTTCGGTGGCGGTGAGGGGCGGAGACACCGCGACCCCCCTGCCGAGTGGCCTGGCCAGAACGCCCTGCTCGCGCATCAGCATCGCCAGGGCGATCGGGGCACCGGGGTTCTGATC